>NZ_JBAGKF010000019.1:0-156418 GCF_037034185.1 Amycolatopsis sp. VC5-11
ACCGCGCCACCGCGCCACCGCGCCACCGCGCCACCGCGCCACCGCGCCACCGCGCCGTCGGCGATCGGCGTGTCCCGCGGCGGCAGACGGGACCGCGCGAGTTCCACGCCCCGGCACGCCGATACGGCCTGCCGAGGGACCGGCCGCCGAGGACACGGGCGTCGGCGCCCCTGTCTCGATTAGGGTCGGGAGCAGCACTCGCTCCGCCTACCCTGGGGGTCCACGCCGATGACCGTCGTTTCCGATCTCGCCGACGAACTCGTCGAGGTGTCGTTCGACCACGAGCCGCTCGACGCCGCCATTCTCGGCATCCGGCCGGACGCGCCGGGGCTCGGCGATCCGTCGGCCGCGGCGGAGGCGGCGCTGCGCGGGAAGCTCGCCGGGATCCGGGAGCGGGCCGAGGCGGTCGACCCGGCCGGGCTCGACGACGTCGACCGCGTCACCCGCGACGTCCTGCTCAGCTCCGTCGACGGCACCCTCGACCGGATGGACAGCCGGGTCGTCGACTTCACCGTCACCGACCTGTTCGTCGGGCCCGCTTCCGGGCTGCTGTCCGCGCTGCCGATGGTCACCGTCACCGCGGAAACCGCCGAGGTGCATCTCGGCAGGCTCCGCGAGATCCCGGAGTACCTCCGCGCCGTCGCGCAACGGCACCGCGACGGCATCGCCGCCGGGCTGCTGCCGATCGAACGCCTGGTCAAGGCCGCGATCGCGCACCTCGACCGCTACCTCGCCGAGCCCGAGAACGACCCGCTGCTGCGCCAGCCCGCCCCGGACGACGAGTTCGCCGCGCGCCGCAGGCAGATCCTCGAAGACGTCGCCCGGCCCGGCTTCCGCGAGTACCGCGACTTCCTCGAGGCCGAGGTCCTCCCGCACGGCCGCCCGGACGACAAGGCAGGCGTCTCCTGGCTGCCCGGCGGCGACGAGATCTACGCCCGTCTCGCCCGCACCCACACCACCAGCAACCGCACCCCGCAGGAGCTGCACGACACCGGCCTCGCGGTGATCGCCGGCCAGGTCGAGCAGTACCAGGCGCTCGGCGAGCGCGTGTTCGGCACGCGCGAGCTGCCGGAGATCTTCGAGCGGCTGCGCACCGACCCGAAGCTCCGCTGGACGAGCGCCGAGGACCTCCTCGAAACCGCCCGCACGGCCATCTCCCGCGCCGCGGCCGAGGCGCCGAACTGGTTCGGCAAGATCCCGGAGCACCCGTGGACCGTCGAGGCGGTGCCGGAGGACTCCGCGCCCGGCGCGCCCCCGGCGTACTACATGCCGCCCGCCGCGGACGGGTCCCGGCCGGGCGTCTACTTCGCGAACACCCACCAGGCCACCGAGCGGTTCCGGCACACCGCCGAGGTCATCGCGTTCCACGAGGCGATCCCGGGCCACCACTTCCAGCTCAGCACCGCGCTCGACCTCGCCGACCTGCCGCTGCTGCGCCGCATCGGCAACTTCACCGCGTACGCCGAGGGCTGGGGCCTCTACACCGAGCGCCTCGCCGACGAGATGGGTCTGTACTCCGACGACGTGTCGCTGCTCGGCATGCTGACGATGGAGTCCATGCGGGCCGGGCGGCTGGTCGTCGACACCGGCCTGCACGCGCTGGGCTGGAGCCGGCAGCAGGCGGTCGACTACCTGCTCGAGCACACGCCGATGGCGCAGGTCGAGATCGAGTCCGAGGTCGACCGGTACCTCGGCTACCCGGGCCAGGCGCTCGCGTACCTGGTGGGGCGGCTGGAGATCGAGCGGCTGCGCAAGCAGGCCGAACAGCGGCTCGGCAGCCGCTTCGACGTCAAGGCCTTCCACGACACGGTCCTCTCCGGCGGCTCCCTGCCGCTGTCGGTGCTGGACGCCGTGGTCACCGAATGGGCCGCGGGCTACGGCGACACCGTCGTCGGTCTGGCGGACGAGCTGGTCGAGCTGGACTTCGAGCGGGAGCCGCTGGAGCGCACCGTCCTCGGCCTCCCCGGCGACCACACGAAGCTCGCCGACCCGAGCCTCGCCGCGGCCGACCGCGACCGGGCCAAGTACGCCGCGATCGCCGAACGCGCCGACGCGATCGACCCGGCCGGGCTGACTCCGTCCGAGGTCATCACCCGCGAGGTGGTGCGCACGCACGCCCGCGGCGCGATCGACACGATCGATTCGCGGCTGTCCGGTTTCGCGGTGAGCGACGGGTTCAGCTCGCCCGCGCTGAACTTGATGACCATCCTTCCCGCGCTGGCCCCGGACGACGCGGACAAGGCACGCGACTACCTCACCCGGCTGGCGGCGATCGGCGGCTATCTGGACGCGGTGATCGAGGCGCAGCGGACGACCGTCGCGGACGGGTTCGCGCCGCCGGACTTCCTGGTGCGCATCGGGATCGAGTACGTCGAGCGGTACCTCGCGAACGAGGACGGCGACCCGTTCCGCGTCACGCCGTCGGTCGAGGTCGAGGGCTTCGCGGCGGAATGCGACCGGCTGCTCGCCGAGGTCGTGCGGCCCGCGTACCGCCGCTACCGCGACTTCCTCGCCGAGGACGTCCTGCCGGTTTCGAAGACGGACAGCCAGCCAGGCATCAGCCACCTGCCGGGCGGGCTGGAGAAGTACCAGGGCCTGATCCGCGCGCACACCACCACGGACCGCACCGCGCAGGAACTGCACGACACCGGGCTGCGGCTGGGCGAGAAGCTGGCCGAGGAGTACCGCGAACTGGGCTCCCGCGTGTTCGGCACCGGAGAACTGCGGGAAATCTTCGACCGCCTCCGCACCGACCCGGAGCTGCGCTGGCGCGACGGCGAGGAGCTGCTGGAAGGCGCTCGCACCGCGATCGCCCGGGCAGAAACCGTTGCCCCGCAATGGTTCTCCCGGGTGCCGGACGCGAAGTGCGCGGTCGAGCCGGTCCCGGAGGCGGACGCGGCGAGCGGCACCATCGCCTACTACCTCCAGGCCGCGTTCGACGGTTCCCGGCCCGGCACGTACTACGCGAACACCTACGAGGCGAGTTCGCGGCCGCGGTTCACCAGCGAGGGGATCGCGTTCCACGAGGCCGTTCCCGGGCACCACTTCCAGCTCACGTTCGCGCAGGAACTCACCGATCTGCCGCTGCTGCGCCGGATCGCGCCGTTCAACGCCTACATCGAGGGCTGGGGCCTGTACGCGGAGCGCCTCGCCGACGAGATGGGCCTGTACTCCGACGACGTCGCCCGCTTCGGCATGCTCGCCCAGGACTCGATGCGGGCCGGCCGGCTGGTCGTCGACACCGGCCTGCACGCGCTGGGCTGGACCCGGCAGCAGGCGGTCGACTACCTCGTCGAGCACACGCCGATGGCGAAGATGGAGATCGAGGCGGAGATCGACCGGTACGTCGCGAATCCGGGCCAGGCGCTGAGCTACATGGTGGGGCGGCTGGAAATCCAGCGCGTGCGCGCCGAGGCCGAGCGGGCGCTGGGCGACCGGTTCGACATCCGCGCGTTCCACGACGTGATCCTGGGCAACGGGATTCTCCCGCTGTCCGCTTTGGACACCGTGGTCGGCGCGTGGATCGCGGAGGCGTCCGCGTGACCTGGCTCGACCTTCCGGCCGACACCCTCTTCGGCCTCGACAACCTGCCCTACGGCGTCTTCTCGCACGGCGAGCGGACCCGCCGGGCCGGCGTCGCGGTCGGCGACCAGGTGCTCGACTTGACCGCGGCGGCCGAGGGGGAGTCCTTCGGCCGCCTGCTCGGCGCGGGCGTGCTGAACCCGTTGCTCGCCGCCGGCCCGGAAGTCTGGGCCGACGTGCGGGCGCGGGTCCGCGAATGGCTCTCCGAACCGCGGCACGCCGACCGGATCCGGCCGCATCTGGTGCCCCGCAAGGACATCACGAGTCATCTGCCGGTGGAGGTCGCGGATTACGTCGACTTCTACTCCAGCGAACAGCACGCGATCAACGCCAGCCGGATCTTCACCGGCGGGGACGATCTGGTGCCGGCGAACTGGAAACACCTGCCGATCGGCTACCACGGCCGCGCGGGCACCGTCGTCGCGTCCGGCACGCCGGTGATCCGCCCGGCGGGGCAACGGAAACCGCGCAAGGCGGCGGAACCGTCGTTCGGCGCGGCCAAGCGGCTCGACTTCGAGGCGGAGGTCGGCTTCGTCGTCGGCGTGGGATCGGAGCTGGGCGCGCCGGTGCCGATCGACGAGTTCCCCCGCCACGTCTTCGGCGTCTGCCTGGTCAACGACTGGTCGGCGCGCGATCTGCAGGGCTGGGAATCGCAGCCGCTCGGGCCGTTCCTCGGCAAGTCGTTCGCCACGTCGATGTCGCCGTGGCTGGTTCCGCTGGCCGCGCTGGAGCACGCCCGCGTGCCGCAGCCAGCGCAGGACCCGGAGCCGTTCGAGTACCTGCGCGCGGCCGAGCCGTGGAGCCTGGACCTGACGCTGGAAATCCGGATCAACGGACGGCTCGTGTCCAGTCCGCCGTTCGCCACGCAGTACTGGACGGGCGCGCAGCAGCTCGCGCACCTCACCGTGAACGGCGCGAGCCTGCGCACCGGCGACCTGTACGCGTCCGGCACGGTCACCGGCCCGGCGAAGGACCAGCGCGGCTCGCTGCTGGAGCTGAGCTGGGGCGGGCGCGAACCGCTCGCGGTCGGCGAGGAGACCAGGGCGTTCCTGGAGGACGGCGACGAGGTCGTCATCACCGCTTCCGCCCCAGGTCCAGGCGGTGCGCGGATCGGGTTCGGCGAGGTGCGCGGGACGGTGGCGCCCGCTGTGGTGTGACCCACGCCGTAGCGTCGTCACCCGGGCGGCCGCATAATGAGCAAACGCTTAGTCACAGTCGACCGGCACGGGAATGAGGGATCGATGAGGATCGGCACCGGCGTCAGCTACTCGGGCGGGTTCGCCGAAAGCGTCGCGGACATCGTGGAGCTGGAACGGGTCGGGCTCGACATCGTGTTCGTCCCCGAGGCCTACAGCTTCGACGCGGTGAGCCAGCTCGGCTTCCTCGCCGCGAAGACCGAGCGCGTCGGCTTGATGTCGGGCATCTTCCAGATCTACACCCGCACGCCGAGCCTCACCGCGATGACCGCGGCCGGGCTGGACTTCGTGTCCGACGGCCGGTTCACCCTCGGCCTCGGCGCGTCCGGGCCGCAGGTCATCGAGGGTTTCCACGGCGTGAAGTACGACGCGCCGATCGGCCGCACCCGCGAGATCATCGAGATCTGCCGCCAGGTGTGGAAGCGCGAGCGCGTCGTACACGACGGCAAGCACTACACGATCCCGCTGCCCGCTGACCAGGGCACCGGCCTCGGCAAGCCGCTCAAGCTGATCAACCACCCGGTGCGCGAGCGGATCCCGGTCGTGCTCGCCGCGCTCGGGCCGAAGAACGTCGCGCTCGCCGCCGAGGTGGCCGAGGGCTGGCAGCCGATCTTCTTCCACCCGGAGAAGGCCGCCGACGTCTGGGGCGCTTCGCTCGCCGAGGGCAAGGCCAAGCGCGACCCGCAGCTGGGCGAGCTGGACGTGTTCGCCGCGCCGCCGCTGGCCATCGGCGACGACGTCGACCACCTGCTCGACTGGGTGCGCCCGGTGTTCGCGCTGTACATCGGCGGGATGGGCGCGCGCGGCAAGAACTTCTACAACACGCTGGCCTGCAACTACGGCTACGAGGCCGAGGCCAAGCAGATTCAGGACCTCTACCTCGACGGCAAGAAGGAAGAAGCCGCCGCGGCGGTCCCGACGGAGCTGCTGCGCGCCACGTCGCTGGTCGGCCCGGCCGGGTACGTGAAGGAGCGGCTGGCGGCGTTCAAGGAGGCCGGGGCGACGACCCTCGCGGTCAACCCGCTGCAGCCCGGACGCGAGGCGCGAGTGGCCGCCGTCGCCAAGCTGAAGGAGCTGCTCGGCTAGGTCCGCTATGATGCGGGCTACTGAGAGTGTGAAAAAACCGCACTTCAGGTCGATGCCGCCGTCGAAATGCCGTCAACTCCCCGCGCGGGACGCGAATTCGGGAGTAAGAACGGGTTCAACGGGGAATCCGGGCGGGGCGAAAGCGAGGTAGGCCGGGCTGTGCGCAGAATCGAAGGACCCGCTGCTGCGGTGCTGGACGTCGGGTCGTTCAGTGCCCGGCTTGTCGTGCTCGAACCCGGCGGATCCCCGATCGACCCGGCCTTGACGCACCAGACCCGGCTGCGGCTGGACCGCGAACTGGACGACGACGGACGGCTCAGCAAGTGCGGCATCGCCGCCATCGCCAAGGCCGTCTCGAACGGGATGGAATTCGCCCGCGAGCACGGCGTCGAAGACGTGTTTCCGCTGGCCACGTCGTCGATCCGGGACGCGGTCAACTCCCGCGACGCGGTCCGCGAGGTCGCTCGTGAGACCGGCGTCGAACTGCGGTTCCTGTCCGGCCGCCGGGAGGCGGAACTGACCTACGTCGGCGCGCGGCGCTGGTTCGGCGCGTCCGGCGGCCCGCTGCTGGCGCTCGACATCGGCGGCGGCACGGTCGAACTGTCCGCCGGAGCGGGCGAGCAGGCCACGTTCGCGCGGTCGCTTCCGCTGGGCGCCCGGTCGGTTACGCGCGACTGGTTGCCCGCCGAACCGCCGGTGCGCAGCAAGCAAGTGCGTGCGCTGCGTGACCACGTGCTGGAAGAAGTCTCCGCCGCACTGGGCGACGTGAAGGACGAGCTGGCCGAACACCGCGTGGTCGGCTGCTCGAAAGTGCTGCGGCAGCTGGCGCGGCTGGCGGGCGACCGTCCGGGCAAGGCCCGCGAGCTGCACCTGGACGACGTGCGCGCGTGGATTCCGCGGCTGTCGGCGATGCCGTTCGCGCGGCGCGCGCAGCTGCCGGGGATTTCGCGGCAGCGGGCCCAGCAGGCGCTCGGCGGCGCGGTCGTCGCGGAGGCGCTGCTGACGGTCGCGGGCGGGAGCCTGTCGATCTGCCCGTGGTCGACCCGGGACGGGCTCCTGCTGACGCTGCTGGACCAGCTCACGGACGCGACCGGAAAGCAGCGCTCGCGTCCGGCCGCGTGAACTCCCTGGTGCGGGCGCGGTAAACCGGGTATCCCGGAGAGATGACCCCGCGCAGCGAATTCCTTCCCCGCGACCGGTCCGAGGACGACGACGAGGAAACGCCGTTCCCCGCGCGCCGCAAACGCGAGCTGCCGGACTCGGACGAGCTGCCCGGCGAGGTGGCGAACGCGCCGGGGCCGGATCTGAGCCCTTCCCGGACCGACGAGGTGCCTCGGGTGCCGGGCACGGACGAAACGCCGTCGTGAGCGGCAATCGCGGTTCTCTCCGCGATTGCCGCTCACGAGTCAGCTCCGGTCGAACTGCCGCACCTTCGACGGGTCCCTTCGCGCCGGGGCCCGGCCGATCGGCTGGACCGGCGCGGGGCCCGGGTCGAGCTTCGGGATCGGCAGTTCCACCGGCTCCTCGGTCACGGTGAACCGCTCGCCGTGGTGGAGCAGGTCCAGCGGCGGGCCGTTGAGCACCCGGTACGTCGCCGCGCCGGGCCGGATCGACACCTGGAACCGCGTTTCCCGTAACGCGAGGCGGAAGGTGAGGCCGCCGAGCTCGTCCGGCAGCCGCGGCGCGAACGACAGCTGGCCGCCGTAGTCACGGAAGCCGCCGAATCCGGCGACGGCGGCTTGCCAGGCGCCGGCCAGCGACGCCATGTGCAGGCCGTTGCGGACGTTGTTGTGCACGTCGTGCAGGTCGGTCAGCGCGGCTTCGGCGAGGTAGTCGTACGCCAGCTGCAGGTGCCCGACCTCGGCGGCGATGACGGCCTGCGTGCCCGCGGACAGCGAGGAGTCGCGGACCGTCCGTGCCTCGTAGTAGGCGAAGTCGCGGGCTTTTTCCTCCGGGCTGAACGAATCGCCGCAGAGGTGCAGGGCGAGCACGAGGTCGGCCTGCTTGACGACCTGCTTGCGGTAGAGGTCGAAATACGGGTAGTTCAGCAGCAGCGGGTAGAAATCCTCGTCGGTGGCGGCGAAATCCCACTCGTCGTGCTGCAGGAAGCCTTCCGACTGCGGGTGCACGCCGAGTTCCTGGTCGTACGGCAGCGCCATCGCGTCCGCCGCGGCGCGCCAGGAATCGATCTCCGGAGCGTCCACTTCGAACTGTTCGGCGACGTCCGGATGCCGCTGGCACACCTCGGCCGCGGCGAGCAGGTTCCGGCGCGCCATCAGGTTCGTGTAGACGTTGTTGTCCGCCACCGCGGAGTACTCGTCCGGCCCGGTGACGCCGTCGATGCGGAAGTGCCCGTGGTGGTCGAAATGCCCGAGGGACGCCCACAGCCGCGCGGTTTCCAGCAGCAGCTCCGCGCCGCAGGTGCGCTCGAAATGCTCGTCCTGGGTGGCGTTGACATAGCGCACGACGGCGTCGGCGATGTCCGCGCTGACGTGGAACGCGGCGGTGCCGGCGGGCCAGTACGCGGAACATTCGGCCCCGTTGATGGACCGCCACGGGAAAGCCGCGCCGCGCAACCCGAGCTGGGTCGCGCGTTCCTTGGCTTTGTCTATTGTGGAGTGTCGCCAGCCGAGTGCGTCGCGGGCGGCGTCCGGCATCGTGTACGTCAGCACCGGCAGCACAAAAGTCTCGCTGTCCCAGAACGCGTGCCCGTCGTATCCCGGTCCGGTGAGGCCTTTTCCGGCGATAGCCCGGGTTTCGCCGCGGGCGCCGGCCTGCAGCAGGTGGAAGAGCGCGAACCGGACGGCCTGCTGGAGTTCCGGGTCGCCGTCGATTTCGATGTCCGAAGTGGCCCAGAAATCGTCCAGGAACTGGCGTTGCTCGGCGGCGAGCCCCTTCCAGCCGGTCTGCCTCGCGCCCGCGAGCGCGGCTTCGACCTGCGCCCGCAGCGCCGGTGCGGAGCGTTGCGCGGACCAGCCGTAGGCGAGGAATTTGGTGACCCGCAGCCGTCCGCCCTTGGGCACGTCGACCGCGGCGGTGAGCCGGGCGAGGTCCTCCTCGGCGTGGATGCGGGTGCGCAGGCCGTCGTCGACCTCGATTTTGTGGTCCATCGCGGCGGCGACCCGCAGCCCGGACATCCGGGTCTGGTGCACCAGTACGGCCTGGTAGCCCGCGGCGTGGCTGAACTCGCCGACCAGCGGCGCGTCGAGCGCGGCGGCGACGCGCGGGTCGTGCGTGTCGGACTCGACCGGCTCGTTGGCCAGCAGGTCGGACTGCACGACGAGCTGCAGGTCCTCGTCCAGCGGTTCGACCTCGTAGCGGATCGCGGCGACCGCGCGCTGGGTGAAGGAAACCAGCCGTTCGGTGGTCACCCGCACCCGCCGGCCGGTGGGCGAGGACCATTCGGTGACGCGCCGCAGCGTGCCGCGGCGGAAGTCGAGCACACGGTCGTGCGCGGTCGCGATGCCGTAGCGCATGTCCAGCGGCTCGTCCTCGACCAGCAGCCGGATGATCTTGCCGTCGGTCACGTTGACGACGGTCTGGCCTTCCTCCGGATAGCCGTAACCGCCCTCGGCGTAAGGGAGTTCGTGCTGTTCGTAGAAGCCGTTGAGGTACGTGCCGGGCAGCCCGCGCGGTTCGCCTTCCTCAAGCGTGCCGCGCAGTCCGATGTGTCCGTTCGACACCGCGAAGGCGGATTCGGTGCGCTGCAACGCATCCACGTCGAGCCCGCGCCAGCGCAGCTCCCACGGAGCGCATTCGTAACCGGATTCCGTCACTTGTCCTCCAGCAGGTCGGCGAGGTCGTCCACCACGACGTCGGCGCCGTGCGCGCGCAAGGCGTCAGCCTGGTTTTCCCGGTTCACGCCCACGACGTAACCGAAACCGCCGGCTTTGCCTGCTTGGACGCCGGATTGTGCGTCCTCGAACACCGCGGCCTGCTTCGGGTCCACGCCGAGTTCCTTGGCGCCGGCGAGGAACGAGTCGGGTGCGGGCTTGCCTTTGAGGTGGTCACGGCGGATGACCAGGCCGTCTACGCGGGCTTCCACGAAGCGGGACAGGTCTGCTGCGTCGAGGACTTTCGCGCCGTTCGCGGAGGAGGTCACTACGGCGATCCTGAGTCCGGCTTGCTTGGCGGCTTCGAGGTAGCGGACGGAGCCCGGGTAGGGGTTTACGCCGCGTTCGTCGATGATCTTCAGGACTAACTCGTTTTTGCGGTTGCCGATGCCGTTCACGGTCGGGGCGTCGACGGGGTCGTCCGGGGTGCCTTCGGGGAGGTCGATTCCGCGGGAGCGGAGGAATTCCCGGACGCCGTCGGCCCTCGGGCGGCCGTCTACGTAGGTGGCGTAGTCGGCGTCGGTGAATTCCTGGAAGTTCGCGGTGTCGCGGGTGCGGAGGTATTCGTCGAACGTCCGTTTCCACGCCTCGCGGTGGAGCACGGCCGTCCCGGTCAGTACGCCGTCCAGGTCGAAGAGGCAGGCGGTGATGGTGTCGGGCAGTCCGATCATGCCTGCAAGGTACCGGGCGTTCGGCGGGTGGGCTCGTCGCCTGGCGGCGACATTGGCCCCTTGGTTGCGTGGGGCACCCCGAAGCTTGATTGTGCTGACGGTTCGGGGGTGCTTGTCAAGGCGGGAAAGATGCCTTGACAAGCACCCCCGAACCGCAGGGAGGCTTCGTATCGGGGTGCGGGGGGAGGGCTGGGTGCCTCGCTCGTGGGTGCATCGGCTGCGGTTTGGGTGGGGGTTAGCGCCCCAATGTGGCATTGGGTGCGTGGGATGCACCCAATGTGGCGTTCGGTGCGTCTGACGCACCCAATGCCACATTGGGGGCGGGATCCCAGTGGCTGCGGCGGAACGCTAGGCGGCGCCTACTCGGCGGTCGAAGACCAGGCGTTCCGCTGCGCGTAAGCCGACGCTGATTGCGCCGGTTAGTACGCCGTCGTCGCCTAGTTCGCCTTGTACCACTGTGGTGGTCAGGGGGGTGAAGGCGCGGAGTGCTCGGTCGATGGGTTCCAGCAGGAGGTCTGCTGCTGTTCCTACGCCGCCGCCCAGGACGATGAGTTCTGGGTCGATTACTGCGGCTACCGAAGCGACTGTGTAGGCGAGGCGGTCTGCTTCCGCGGAGACTGCGCGTTGAGCCAGTTCGTCGCCTTCGCGGGCCAGGCGGAAGACTTCGCGGGCGGATCGTGCTGTGCCCAAGCCCAGTTCGCGTGCGCCGCGGACTACTGACTGTGCGGCGGTGGCTTCTTCCAGGTGGCCGCGCGCGGGTGGTTCGGCTGGTTCGTCGGCGACGCGGGTGCGGCCGTAGGGGAGGTAGCCGATTTCGCCTGCGGCGCCGGTGGCGCCCCGGAAGACTCGGCCGTCGACCATCAGGCCCATGCCTACGCCGGTGCCGATGGTGATGCAGCCGACTACCGATGCTCCGCGGGCGGCGCCGCTTTCCCATTCGCCGACGGCGGTGAGGTTCGCGTCGTTTTCCACCACCAGTTCCGGGCCCAGGACCTGCTCCAGGTCGTCGAGCAAGCCCGGGCGGCCCCAGCCGGGCAAGTTCGGGGCGTGCCGGAAACAGCGTTTCACCGGGTCCGCGACGCCGGGGGAGCCCAGTACGCGGACCACGATGTCGTCGTTGGTCAGGCCCGCCTCGGCCACGATGTCGGCGGCCAGTTTGCCCAGTGCGGAGATCAGTGCGCTGCCGGAGCGGGCCGTGTTGCGCACGTCGCGCCGGGCGACCGTGGTGCGGCCCAGGTCGGCGACCGCGACCCGGATGTGCTCGCGGCCGATGTCCAGGCCCAGCACGTACCCCGCGGTCGGGTCCGCCTCGTAGAGCACCGCCGAACGGCCGGTGCCGGTGGACGTGTGCCCGGTCGCGCGGGCGAGCCCGGCGGCCTCCAGCGCCAGCAGCGCCTGGCTCACCGTGGGCTTCGACAGCCCGGTGTCCTTCGCCACCTGCGGCCGCGTCGCGGGCCCGCCGCGGCGCAGCAGGTCGAGCACCGCCCGCTGGTTGATCATGCGCATCCCGGCCGGGGTGCCGACCGGTGGTGTACCCGACCCTGCCACCTGCTGAGTTTCCTTCCCGTTCGGACTTCCGTCCTGCCACGGTAACCGGATTCGCCCCGCTTTGGCAGGAAAGTTTCTTTTCTTCCGGCTCGGGAGGGCAGGCGGGAGGTCTTGCCCGACGATACGGGCTCGGCGGGCAAGACCCGGGGACGGCACGCGGAGTGTGCCGTCCGCTGATCGAGGCGGATCAGGCGTCGGGCAGCCAGTTGCCGTGGAACCCGGCGGGCACGCGGCCGGGCAGGTGGACCGTCGCGACCGGATCGGCTTCGAGGTCCTGCGCGTCGAGCACGACCAGATCGCTGCGGTCGTTGGGGCCGTCGTAGACGTAGGCGAGCAGCCAGCCCGCGCCGTCCGGACGGTCGTCCGCCGGTACGAAAACCGCTTCGCCCGGGATGTGCCCTTCCGGGAACAGGTGCTCGCGCGACGCGTTCGTGTGCAGGTCGTACCGGCGCAGCACGAGCGGGCCTTCCGGGCTGTGCCATCCGGTGACGTGGCCGAAGCGGGCGTCGAGCCCGGCGAGCCGGTCGTCGATGCGGGGGAACTCGCCGTCGCGGTCGTCGAGCAGGTCCTCGGTGACGGTGCCCGCGCGCGGGTCGATCGTCCACCGCCACAGCACGCCCTTCGGATTCGGGACGTCCGGCTTGGACAGATGCCCGTACCGCACGACGTGCACCACGATCCGGCCGTCGGCGGTGTCGTGCGCGTTGAGGGTGTGGAAGACGTAGCACGGGTCGATTTCGAACCAGCGCACGCCGTCCTCCGGCCGGTCGCGGCTGAGCAGGCCGAGCCGCGCGCCGTACGTGTCGCTCCAGCGGTACGGGATCCCGCCGTCGGTCGCGTGGTCGAACACCACCGGGAGGTCGAAGAACACCACGTGCCGCCGGGTGAGCGCGAAGTCGTGCATCATCGTCAGCCCGGGAACGTCGATCGGCTGCTGCACCACGAGTTCCCCGGCGGCGTCGGCGCGGTAGTAGCTCACGTGCGGGGCGGTGATGCTGCCGTAGCCGAAGAAATGCAGTTCGCCGGTTTCCGGGCAGATCTTGGGATGCGCGGTCATCGCGTCGGCGAGCTTGCCGCCGAAATCGTAGACGCCGACGGTGTCGAGATCCGTGGTGATTTCGTACGGCAGCGAGGATTCCACGAGCGCGAGCGTGCGTCCCGCGTGGTTGACGACGTGGGTGTTGGCGACGCTCCACCGGAGATTCCGGGTTCCGTCGGCGTTGTAGAGCGCCGGATCCGGAAGATCGAAGCTTTCGGTGCGCACCCAGCGATTGCGATACCAAGCGGCGCGGCCGTTTTCCAGCCGCACGCCGTGCACCATTCCGTCGCCGGTGAACCAATGCGCGCTGTCCTGGCGCGGATTCGGCCCGTTGCGCAGATACCAGCCGGTGAGTTCCGGCGGCAGCGCACCGGTGACCGGCAGGTCGTAGGCGGTGAGTTCGTCGTGGACCGGGGCGTAGTGGCCCTTGAGGTGAAAATCGGTGGTGGTCATGGATTCACGCGGCTTTCTGGGCACGGGCCCGGACGATGCGCGGATAGCGGATGGTGAACGAGATCGGAATCGCGAAACCGAGCACCTTGATGACGACCAAGCCGACAGTGTCGTGCGGGGCGTAATGCAGCAGGACGGCTTCGGCGATTCCGGTGACCGTGAAGCTGGCCGCCCATACCGCGGTGATGACGACGTTCACCCGGCGGAACACCGCGGTCGCGGCGATTTCCGGCGGGACCATGGTTTTCGCGATCCCCAGGGTGAACGGCCGTTTCGCGGCGATCGACCCCCAGGCGGTCGCCGCGAGCCACAGATCGGTGAGCGCGCCGACGTAATCCCGGAGCGGCGAGGCCGGGTCGCTGAAGGACCAGATCGACAGCGCCGCGAAGAAAACGACCGCGGAGACCTCGATGACCAGCGTGTCCCAGCCCTTGCCGCGCCGGCGTTCGAGCAGGAGCAGTCCGCCCGCGAGCACCAGCCCGGTCAGCCCGGACCAGCGCCAGTCGGCCTGCGTCGACACGACCGCGAAGGCGATCCACGGAAGGAAACTCTTCAGGTAGTTCATCGGTGCCCCTCGCTCACGTTCCTGTGGTGACATGTCAAAGCTAGAACGTCCGGCGTGCACATGTCAATAGTGGAGGGTAGGGTGAGCGCATGACCTTGCGACACGCGGTGCTGGGGCTGCTCGCCACTGCCCCCGGCAGCGGCTACGACCTGCTGAAACGCTTCGAAACGGCAATGTCGAGCGTCTGGACGGCCACGCAGAGCCAGCTGTACGGGGAACTGGGCAAGCTCGAGAGCGCGGACCTGATCGAGGTCTCCGCAGAAGGCCCGCGCGGCCGCAAGGAGTACGCGATCACCGACGCCGGCCGGTCGGAACTGCGCAAGTGGCTGCTGGAGGAGCGGCCGCCGGCCGCACGGCGGAACGAGATGCTGCTGCGGGTGTACTTCCTGGGCGAGGTCACGCCGGAGGAGGCCCGCGGATTCCTGCGCAGGCACGGGGCTTTCGCCGAGGGACTGGTCGACGAACTGGCGGCGATCGACGCGTCGGTGGACTGGGACGACAGCGATCCGTCGCTGTACGGCCGCCTCGTGCTGGAGTGGGGCAAGCGCTACGCGGCGATGGAACGCGATTGGGCGGAGTGGGCGGCGGAGACGATCCGCGCGGCCCGCGGCTGATCATGACCGGCAGCGAGGCCCGCCACTGCGGCGACGACGCGGTTTTCGCGCGCGATCTTCGGGACGAGGGCGAACCGGAGGCCGAGTTCAACCCGGGCATCGCCGAACGGTTTCCGCGCAAGAACGCGGCCGCGGGAGCGCTCGTCCGCGACGAACGCGGTCGGATCCTGTTCGTCTGCCCGACCTACAAGCCGTTCCTGGAAATCCCGGGCGGCTTGGTCGAAGACGGCGAATCACCGTTGGCGGCGTGCCGCCGGGAGGTCCGCGAGGAACTCGGCATCGACGTGCCGCTGGGGCGTCTCCTCGTGGTCGATTGGCTGCCTGCGCACGGAGTCTGGCGGGACAGCCTGCAATTCGTCTTCGACGGCGGCGTGCTGAGCCGCGAGCAGATCGGCGCCATCCGCCTGGCAGCGGACGAAGTGAGCCGGTTCGAGTTCCTTGATCTCGAGGCCGCGCAAACGCAGTTGCGGCCCTCGAAGGCGCGGCGGATTGCCCTGGCGCACCAAGCGTTTCTGGCCGGGGAGACGGTTTACGGCGAGTTCGGCCGGAGGCTCGGGTAGCCCTCGCCTCCGGCCGTGCCGGGTCATCCGTCCGAAGACCGCTTCCAGATGTTGATGCCTTCTTCGGTGGCGTGCTGGTCGATCTCGGCCAGCTCCTCCGCGGTGAACGACAGGTTGTCCAGCGCGGCGACGTTGTCCTCCAGCTGCTTCACGCTGCTGGCCCCGATCACCAGCGACGTCATCCGCGGATCCCGCAGCGCCCAGGCCAGCGCGAGCTGCGCCAGCGTCTGCCCGCGCCGCGCCGCGATCTCGCCCAGCGCCCGGATCTTGGCGAGCTTCTCCTCGGTGATCGTGTCCGGGTTCAGCGATTTCCCTTGCGCCGCACGAGAATCCGAGGGCACCCCGGAGAGGTACTTGTCGGTCAGCAAGCCCTGCGCCAGCGGCGAGAACGCGATGCACCCGGCCCCGGCCTGCTCCAGCGTCCCGAGCAGATCGTCCGTCTCGGTCCACCGGTTGAACATCGAATACGACGGCTGGTGGATCAGCAGCGGCGTGCCCAGTTCGCGCAGCAACCGCGCGGCTTCCGCGGTCCGCGCGGAGTTGTAGGACGAGATCCCGACGTACAGCGCCTTGCCGGACCGGACCGCCCGGTCGAGCGCGCCGACGGTCTCCTCCAGCGGCGTCTCCGGGTCGAAGCGGTGCGAGTAGAAGATGTCGACGTAGTCCAGGCCCATCCGCCCGAGCGACTGGTCGAGGCTGGCCAGCAGGTACTTCCGCGAACCCCATTCGCCGTACGGGCCGGGCCACATGTCGTAGCCGGCCTTGGTGGAGACGACCAGCTCGTCGCGGTACGGCTTCAGGTCGCTGGCCAGCAGCCGGCCGAAGTTCTCCTCGGCGCTGCCGTAGGGCGGGCCGTAGTTGTTGGCCAGGTCGAAATGCGTGATGCCGAGGTCGAAGGCGCGCCGGACGATGTCGCGCTGGACGGTGAGCGGGCGGTCGTTCCCGAAGTTGTGCCACAGTCCCAGCGAGATCGCGGGCAGCTTCAGGCCGCTGCGCCCGCAGCGGCGGTAGGGCATCGAGTCGTAACGGGCGTCAGCGGCAGCGTAAGTCACGCCGCGATGCTAGCCCGCGACCCGCCGCCGGAGCCCGCACACTGCCGGTGACCTCCTGATCGGTGGCAAAAGGCGGTTTTGCGCGCGACATCCCATTTGGCTCCGTACTATGCGGGCTGTGGCACCCGTCACGGCCGGGCAGCCCGACGGCGAACGAGGGAGGAACGCATGGCCGGTTACAAGGTCATCACCGGCGCCTTGCGCACCGAAGCGAAGAAGTGGGATCCGCACGCGGAGAAGATCGCCGGCGTGCACACGGCGGTTTCCGGCATGACGCTCGACATCTCGGCGTTCTGGATCGGCGACGGCGTGAACTTCCTCCTCACCGCCGGGGTCGCCGCGATCGACAAATCCGCCTACGACAAGCTCCAGCAGTTCATGGAGCAGAAACTCTCCACGGCGGGCGCGGACATGGGCCACATCGGCGACGTGCTGGTCAAGGCGGCCAACACCTACGACCAGAACGAAGAAATCGTCGAACTCGACCTCAAGGACTGGTCGAAGAAGATCCCGGAGGGCGGCTCGTGAGCGAGGACGCGGAAAGCACCACCGCCGAGTTCAAGAAACTGATCGACCAGCTGGTCCAGTGGGTCAACGACATGGTCAACGGGTTCCGGGAGTTCGTCGGCAAATGGGCGGACTCCGCGTGGCGGTACGTCCTGGGCCCGGCGGTCATCGCCTTCGACCGGGGAATGAAGGCGCTCAGCGAGAAGCTGACGAAGATCGTCGAGGACATCAAGAAGATCCTGGAGCATTCGACCCCGATCGTCTCGATCATCGTCCAGGGGTTCTCCTGGCTGGAGGACGCCCAGCGTCCCGCGTCCCAGCTCCAGGGCGTCGTCAAGGAACACCCGGATGCGAACTTCGGGTACTGGGAAGGCGCGGCCCGGAACGCGTACAACGACGCCGTCGACCTGCAGCACGCCGCGCTGGGCGCGATCAAGACCAAAGCGGACAACATCAGCAGCTGGCTGCTCGACATCGCCAAGGCGAACATCATGTTCGTGAAGGAACTCGGCGACGCCTTCGCCGCCATCGCGGGGGAGTTCGTCGCCGTTCTGGTCGAGGCCGGGACGATCGTCGGCGCGCTGGAAGCCATCGGGGAAGCGGGCAAACTCGTCGAGAAGCTCGTCACCACCGCGGGGCAGCGGCTCACCAAGGTGGTCGAGATGTACAGCGAGGCGGTCGGGCGCACGCGCGACGCCACCAGCATCCAGTACGACGCCGCGGAATTCCCGCACGACAAATGGCCGAGCCTGGCCGGCTAGCCGCACGGAGGAGCGACAATGACCGATCCGGTCGCCTCGGCGAACACGCTCGACGCGGGGCTGGAAGCACTTCGGGACATCAGCGCACGGCTCGATCGGGCCCCGGAGCCGCAGGCACTGCCGACCGTCGCCGAACCCGTGCTGGTCGGCACCGGGCACGCCCGCGGTTTCCGCGCGTCCGACCGGACCGGCGTCGTCACGATCACGCTGGACGAGGACCTCAAGCTGGTCGAGGCGACGGTCCTGGACCACTGGAAAGACCGGGTCGAGCCGGCTTTCCTCGGCGAAGCGCTGACGGAGGCGTACCTGTCCGCGCTGGACGCGGCGGTGCAGGCCAGATCCGAACGCCTGGCTTCGGAACCGCCGCCTGCCGCGGCTCCGGGCGACGCGGACGGTCCCGTGGTGGTCCCGACGCTCGACGAAGTGGTCGCGGCAGCCAGGGCCAGCCGGGAGCGCAACGAGAACGAACGGCTCCGGCAGCAGCGAGAACGCGCTTCGGCGGCGGAGCCCGAAGCGCCGCGTGAGGTGCGCGGAAGCTTCGGCTACCTGACCCTGCGCGTCCAGGGCGGCGCGATGATCTCGGCGACCCCGAACGTCAGTGCGCTGGACAACGCCGGCACGGCCAACATCCAGGAGGACATCGAAGCCGCGTTCGGCAACGCGGGGCTGAAATCGCCGCACGCCGTCTCGGAATCGGGCAGTGTCCGCCCGGACCGGTCGGCCGGCCGCGAGTTCGACGACGAAGAGGACGCGTGGCAGGGGTTCCATGGCAATGATTAAGCGGCTCGTGCCCGTGCTGGCGGTCGCCGTCTCGGTGGCGGGATGCGGCGGCGCCGGCCCGGAGGAGACGTTCGCGAAAACGAACGCCTGCGAGTTGCTGGCGACCGCCGCGCGGGGCACGCCGATCGACCCGCAGCACAGCGAGTACAAGCTGGCGGACTCCGGGGCGTCGGGAGGCGTCGGCGGCTGCCGCACCGAGTGGAACCCGCCGTCGGGCAAGCTGACCGGCGGCGACCTGGCCGCGACGCTGGAGCTCGGCGAGGCGGAGGACTGGAGCGGGCACAGCGAATCGAGCACCCAGAGCGGGCACGAAGTCCGGAAGGACACCACGAAAGCCGGCGGCGGCTGCCGTTACCAGGTCCAGATCCCGGGCACGGACTCGGCGGTGCGCATCTGGTACCTCGACCGGTCCGTGAGCAACGAAGGGTCCTGCCCGGTCGCGAAACGGCTGGTGGACCAGGTCATTCCGAGCCTGCCGTGAACCGGCTCCGGCATACGTCGGAGGAATCTCGGGATTTCCGTGTGTCTTCTAGGTGGTGAGCGCGCTTAGATCCGATGTCTGGTCGGCAGGAAGCCGTTGGCGTCCGCCGCCCAGTACAGTGCGGGTGAGCGATCGCTTAGGAGGCCACGTGGGCACCGGGTTTTTCTCGTCCGTCGACGACGTGTCGGCGCAGCTGGCCGAGGCCGGGTACCTCGCGTCGACCGCGGTCGCGACCACGGTGTTCCTCGCCGACCGGCTGGGGAAGCCGCTGCTGGTCGAGGGCCCGGCCGGGGTCGGCAAGACCGCGCTGGCGACGGCGGTCGCCGAGGTCACCGGCTCGCGGCTGGTGCGGTTGCAGTGCTACGAGGGCATCGACGAGGCCCGCGCGCTGTACGAGTGGAACCACGCGAAGCAGCTGCTGCGGATCACCGCGGGCCGCGACGAGACGTGGGACGAGGCGCGCACCGACATCTTCGGCGAGGAATTCCTGCTGCGCCGCCCGCTGCTCACCGCGATCTCCGGCACCGAGCCGACCGTGCTGCTGATCGACGAAACGGACAAGGCCGACGTCGAGATCGAGGGCCTGCTGCTGGAGGTGCTCGGCGATTTCCAGGTGACCGTGCCCGAACTCGGCACGATCACCGCGACGCAGCAGCCGTTCGTGGTGCTGACGTCGAACGCGACGCGCGAGCTGTCCGAGGCGCTGCGGCGGCGGTGCCTGTTCCTGCACATCGATTTCCCGGACGAGGACCTGGAACGCGAGATCGTCCGGCTCAAGGTGCCCGGCATCGAGGCCGCGCTGGCGGATTCGGTGGTGCGGGTGATCGCCGCGCTGCGGGCGATGGACCTGCGGAAACTGCCGTCGGTGGCGGAGACCGTCGACTGGGCGCGCACGCTGCTGGAGCTCGGCGCGGGCGCGCTCGACGAACGGGTGGTGCGCGAAAGCCTCGGCGTCGTGCTGAAGCACCAGGACGACATCGCGAAGGCCGGGGCAGGGCTGCGTCTCGACCAGGTGCTGGACGCGTCGTGACCGCCGCGCCGGGCCTGACCGGACGGCTCGCCGAGTTCGTGCGGGCCTTGCGGGCGCAAGGCATCCCGGCCGGTCCGGGGGAGACGGCCGACGCGGCGGCCGCGCTGGAGGTGCTCGGCCTGGACGACCGCGAACTGGTCCGCGAAGGGCTCGCCGCCGCGCTGGTCCGCCGGGGCGGGCAGCGCACGGTGTTCGACGCCGCGTTCGACCTGTACTTCCCGGCCGGCGTCGGCGCCCCGGAGCTTGCGCGCGAAAACCCGCCGCGGGACCGGGAAGAGCTGCGGGAAGCGCTCGCCGCCGCCCTGGCCGAAGGCGACGACCAGGCGCTGGACCAGCTCGCCGGACTCGCCGTGGACCTGCTGGGCCAGTACGGCGTGGGAACCGGCCCCGGCGGCGGGTATTCGGCGCACCAGACGCTGGACCGCCTGCAACCGCAGACGCTCATCGCCCAGGTGCTGGCCGCGATGCGTGCCGCGGGCGCCCCGGACGAGTTCACCGACCGGCTCACCCGCGACGAAATCCGCCGCCGCGTCGAAGGTTTCCGCGGCCGGGTGCGCACCGAAGCCCGCCGCCGGGCCGCCGAAGTCAGGGGCCGCGAACGGATCGCCAAGCACGCGATCGCGCCCGCCGCCGACCGCGTCGACTTTCTCCTGGCCAGCCGTACGCAATTGGCCGAACTGCGGCGCACGATCCAGCCGCTGTCCCGGAAACTCGCCACCAGGCTTGCCGCGCGCCGCAAACGCACCACACGCGGCCAGATCGACTTGCGCCGAACGCTGCGTCGTTCACTCTCCACTGGCGGCGTGCCCTTGCGTCCAGCCTACCGGCACCGGCGTCCCGGCCGCCCGGAAATCATCCTCCTGTGCGACCTTTCCGGTTCGGTGGCGGGTTTCGCGAACTTCACGATGCTGCTGGTGCAGGCTTTGCGGGACCAGTTCAGCAAAATCCGCGTTTTCGGCTTCGTCGACAGCACCGACGAGGTAACGCATCTCGTGGACACCGGCGCCGCCGATCCCGAACAGCTGGGCGCGCGGATGCTCAGCGAAGCCGCAGTCGTCCGCTGGGACGGCCACAGCGATTACGGCCGCGCACTAGGACAATTCACTTCGCACTGGCTCGACGCCGTCGGCCCGCGAACGTCGGTCCTCATCCTGGGCGACGCCCGGACGAACGGCGGCGACCCGAATCTCGAGGCCGTCCGCGCGATCCGCTCGCGTGCGCGGCATGTCCACTGGCTGAACCCCGAACGCCGATCCCTGTGGGGGACCGGCGATTCGGCCGCGCCGGACTACGCGGACCTGGTGGAGATGCACGAATGCCGGAACGCGCAGCAGCTGGGCGTGCTCGTCACGCGCCTTCTGCCGACCTGAGCCAGCCGTCAATCTCCTTGCGCAGCAACGCTTTGGTCTCCTCCGGTGCGAACGATGCCTCGACCCCGTTCCGGGCCAGCTGCGCCAAGGTCGCGTCGTCGTACCCGAAAACTTCCCTCGCCCGAGTGAATTCGTCGGTGATCGTGGTGCCCGTGACGTCCGGGACATCCGTGTTGAGCGTGACCCGCAGCCCCGCCTCGATCAACCGGGGGAGCGGGTGCCGCGGAAGCGTCGGCACCAAGCCGAGCGTGACGTTCGACGACGGGCACACCTCGAGCGCGATCCCGCTTTCCGCTACCTGGGCGGTCAGTTCCGGATCCTCGACAATGCGGATCCCGTGGCCGATACGCTCCGCGCCACCGATTTCAATCGCCTCGCGGATGCTCTCCGGCCCAGCGTCCTCGCCCGCGTGGTGAACGAGGTGCACTCCCGCCTCCCGCGCCCGGACGAACACCTCCCGGAACGGAGCGAGCGAATGCCTTTCCTCGCCCGCCATCCCGATCGCGACGACCTCTTCATACTGCTTGGCGAGGTCCAAGGTCTTCATCGCCCGCTCGACCGACCTGCGCCGCGAGTGATCAAGGATCAACCGCCATTGCAGCCCATGCTCTTTTCCGCCCTCCGTCAGTCCTTTGCGGACCGCGTCGAGCGGCATTTCAAGATCCCCGAGCCGTTCCCCGTGCGACGCGGCGGTGAACGTAACCTCGACGTACCGAGTCCCCTGCGCGGCTTCGTCCGCGCAGAACTCGCGCGCGATCCGCTCGAAGTCTTCCGCCGCGCGCAAACACGACCGAGTGAGACTGTTGCGATCGGCAAACGCCCGAAACCCGTTGAACGAGGCCGGTTTATCCGGCACCTCGACTCCGTGGACAGCCGCGAGCTCCTTGAGCGTGCCCGGGCGGACAGTGCTCTCGAGGTGGACGTGGAGATGCACCTTGGGAAGGGCCGAAAGATCGCGCACGCGTCGGATGATGCCTGCCTTCGGCACCTCCTGTCACTCAAGTTTGCCCGGGGGAACTCGCGGTGGCGTGGCGGCGTTGAGAAGGTGACGGATGTTTCCGCAGGGGAAGGCTGTGCGCGATGGCTTTGATGAAGAAACTCACCATGCTGGCCGGTGCCGCGGGCGCGGTGTCGTATGTGCGGAACAACCCGCAGAAGGTCAACGAGGCCGTGGGCAAGGCGGCGCGCTTCGTGGATGAGAAGACCAATGGGCGGTATCACTCGCAGATCGCCGGGGCGGTGCGGAAGGTCTCGGACACCACGCGTCCTCGGACGGCTGAGTGACGCTGCTGGCTGGGACCCGGGTTCGCGCACCTTCCGCAGGGCCGTGCCGGGTCGCGTGAAGATCAATCGACTCGGTAGGCGGCGGCTCCGTTGTGCAGGAAGCGCGCGCGGCCGCGCGCGTCGGAGCCGATCAGTGACCAGACCTGGTGGCCGTCGAACTTCGGTTCGGCGGTGATGACCGCGTGGTCGTCGAGGCGGACCACCTCGACGCGCCGCGCTGGCTTGCCGTGCCGCGATTCGGCGGTCTCCTTGCGGGGACGGTAAGTGAGGAACGCTCGATCGTTGTCGACGGTCAGAGTGATGTCGTCCGAGGTGGTGCGGTAGGTGCCGCACATCAGGTCCGCGTCGAGGGGAACGGGTTCCGCGGGCGGTACGGGAAGCGGTGCCGTCTCGACGCCGGCGAGGTCCCGGAGCACCGTGCTGAAGAGTTCGTGGGCCAGAGGTTCGGCGCCCGCGCTGTTGGTCAGGACGGCCATCGCCACCCCGGCCGAGGGGACGACGCGCAGGAAAGCCTTCTGGCCTTTGGAGACGCCGGTGTGGCCGACGACGCCGTCGCGGTAGAGCATCCAGCCGAGCCCCCAGCCGAGGACGCCGCCGCCGAAGTCGGGGACGGATTCGAGCTGGGGTTCGCGCAGTCCCGCGAGCGTGTGGTCGGCGAGGTGCAGGCGAACGAACTCCAGCAGATCGCGGGCACTGATCGCGAGGTGCGAGCCGCTGGGCGTGGAGAAATAGCGGACTGCCCAGCTCTTCGTAGGCGCGAGTTTTCCTTCGGTCTCGACGTGGCCGACCGCGGTGCGGTGCAGGACCGCTTCGTAAGTGTCGGCGGCGAGGGTGGAAAGGCCCAACGGCGTCGCTAAACGATCCCGGAGCACGTCGTGGAAGGTCTTGCCGCGCAAGACTTCGACCAGCCTGCCGAGCACGGCGTATCCGCTGTTGGAGTAGGAGAAAACGCGGCCCGGGGGAAAAAGATGAGCTGCGTCGGCGAGGGCGGCGACGAACTTCTCGATCGCGTCGTCGTCGCGTCCGGTGTCGACGAGATGGTTGCTGTCGACTCCGCCGGTATGGGTGAGCAGGTGGCGGGCGGTCAGGGTTTCAGTGGCCGCCGGGTCGCTCAGCCGGAACCCGGGCAGGTAGGCGTGAAGCGGGCGGTCGAGGTCGAGCAGATCGTCGTTCACCAGTTGCTGGACCAGGGTGGCGGTCCAGATCTTGGTGATCGAACCGATCTTGAACACCGAGTCGGTCGTGGCCTCGACTCGCGTGCGGAGGCTCAGCACGCCCGCGGCCTCGTCCCGGATCTCGCCGTCGGCCAGCACCGCGACCTGCGCGCCCGGTACGTCGTGCTTCGCGATCAGCTCGCTCAAACCCCACGCCATCCCCGCAATCTACTGCCCGGAACGCTGGGTACGAGCACGAACCAAGCCTTCCGGGCAGCGGCATCGCCAGGCGGAACGCTCTGAAGCTGCTTCGCGGGGACGACTGTCGAGGGGACGCCGCCTGTTCTTGCCCAGCCTCACTCCTCGGCCAGCACCGCCAGCACACCCTCCCCGTACTTGGCCAGCTTGCTCTCGCCGACCCCGCTCACCGTGCCCAGTTTGTCGAGCGTTGTCGGCATCATCGCGGCGATCTGGCGCAGCGTGGCGTCGTGGAAGATCACGTACGCCGGGACGCCCTGTTCCTTCGCCGTCGCCCCGCGCCAGGCACGCAGGCGCTCGAACACCGGTTCCGCCTCCGGGGGCATGTCGATCGGAGCGGCTGGCGTGCGGCGGGACGTTCGCGGGGCGCGCGCCGGGCGTTCCGGTTCGCGGCGCAGTTGCACTTCCTGGGAACCGTTCAGCACCGCGGTCGAACCTTCGGTGAGCACCAGCGATCCGTAATCGCCCTCGACCGCGAGCAGGTTGCGCGCCAGCAGCTGCCGCACCACCGCGCGCCATTCCGGTTCGCGCAGTTCGGTGCCGATGCCGAAGACCTTCAGCGTGTCGTGCTGGAACTGGGTGACTTTCGGCGTCGTCTTGCCCAGCAGGATGTCGATGATCTGGCCGGCGCCGAAACTCTGCCGCCGCTCGTTGCGCAGACGGACCACTGTGGACAGTAGTTTCTGCGCGGGAATGGTGCCGTCCCAGCGTTCCGGCGGGGCCAGGCAGGTGTCGCAGTTCCCGCACGGCTGGCCGGACTGCCCGAAATACGCGAGGATCTGCGTGCGCCGGCATTCGACCGTCTCGCACAGCGCCAGCATCGCGTTCAGATGCCGGGCTTGCAGGCGGCGATGCATCTCGTCGCCTTCGGACTTGTCGATCATTTTGCGCAGCTGCATCACGTCTTGCAGCCCGTACGCGAGCCAGGCGGTCGACGGCTGCCCGTCGCGGCCCGCGCGGCCGGTTTCCTGGTAATAGCCTTCCACGGACTTCGGCAGATCCAGGTGGGCGACGAACCGGACGTCCGGTTTGTCGATGCCCATGCCGAACGCGATCGTGGCGACCACGACGAGCCCGTCCTCGCGCAGGAACCTCGCCTGGTTCGCCGCGCGGGTCGACTTGTCGAGCCCGGCGTGGTACGGCACTGCCCGGATTCCGTTCTGCACCAGGAAATCCGCCGTCTTCTCCACCGACGCGCGCGACAGGCAGTAGACGATTCCGGCGTCGCCCTGGTGCTCGGTGCGCAGGAGGTCGAGCAGTTGCTTCTGCGGCGAGTTCTTCGGGACGATCCGGTACTGGATGTTCGGCCGGTCGAAGCTCGCGACGAAATGCTTCGCGCCGTCCAGGCCGAGCCGCTGCGAGATTTCCTTGTGCGTGGCCTCGGTCGCGGTGGCGGTGAGCGCGATCCGGGGCACGTCCGGCCAGCGTTCGTGCAGCGAGGACAGCATCAGGTAGTCGGGCCGGAAATCGTGGCCCCACTGGGAGACGCAGTGCGCTTCGTCGATCGCGAACAGGGCGATTTTACCGCGGTCGAGCAGCCGCACGGTGGATTCGACCGACAGCCGTTCGGGCGCGAGGTAGAGCAGGTCCAGTTCGCCCGCGACGAACGCCTCCTCCACCTCCTGCCGCTGCGCGAAATCCTGGGTGGAGTTGAGGAATCCGGCGCGCACGCCGACGTTGCGCAGCGCGTCGACCTGGTCCTGCATCAGCGCGATGAGCGGCGAGATCACCACGCCGACGCCGGGGCGCACCAGCGACGGGATCTGGTAGCACAGCGATTTCCCGCCGCCGGTGGGCATGAGCACCAGCGCGTCGCCGCCGGAGATCACGTGCTCGACGATCTCCGCCTGGTCGCCGCGGAACGCGTCGTAGCCGAAGACGCGCTGCAAGGTCTCGAGAGCGGGGGAACGGGTGGCCTGCTCGGCCAGATCGGGGTGCGCCACGCGGCCGATTCTAGGGCGGCGAGCCGTCCGGGCGAGCCTGCCCCGCCGGGTTCGGCGCGAGAGTCCCCATCGCACCGGCCGTTTTCGGCGTTCGCGACGGGCCCGGTCGCACAGGGTGAACAGCCTGGCGACTGGTGACACCGGGGATGACGGGACCCTTCACGCCACCCCCGTGACAGACGGTGTCGAGACGACAGTCCCGGTGCCCTTCGCCCGCGGACCGGAGGCGCACAATGGGATCCGTGGCTTTTCCGATCGATGACCTGACCGGGTATTTCTCCGGCGAATGGCAGCTCGCGCGCGAAATCGTCGACGTCGACGGAGCGGCGCTGGGCGAGGCGAGCGGCCGGGCGACGTTCACCTGCGAGGACGGGGTGCTCGTCTATCGGGAGTCAGGAGAGCTGCAGCTCGGAGCGCATCGCGGACCATTTGTCCGGACTCTGCACTACCGTCCGTCCGGCGGCTCGCGCGCCGCGGTCCACTTCGACCACGGCGGGTTTTTCCACGACGTGGACCTGGCGACCGGCGAGTGGACAGCCGATCATCCGTGCGCCGCCGACTGGTATCGCGGGGCGTACCGCGTGCTAGACGCTCGCCAGTGGGAGCAGGAATGGGTGGTGACCGGACCGGCCAAGGACCACGTCATCACCAGCCGGTTCACGCGCGCGGACCGATGATCCTCCCGGTCTGGCGCAGGATTCCGCACTGCCGCACGTGAGATCCGCCGGATCTCGCAGCGAACGCGCTGCGTGAACTACTTCCGCCGGTTGCGCAGGATCACCAGCAGCACCGTGATCGCCGAAATCGCGCAGGCGGCGGCGATCACCATGCCCGCCCAGGCGGGAATCGCGATGCCGGCGATGTTGTCGAACCCGGGCAGGGCTCGGGGCGCGGTGATCGCCACGGGTCCCTCCGTTCGCGTCGTCGGCGTGCAGATCGCTCTCGCGCCGGAGTCTACCTGCCGCTGGCCGCGCGCGTCAGGTCCGAAGTGGACAGTTGCGGTCACCGCTGGTAGTCAACGGATTTTCCGTGCTGAAGCCGTGCGATCCGGTGCGAATGGACCCCTCGCGCCGCTCGAGTCACAGTGCTGGGCACAAGCGGATCTTCGAGGCATGATCGAGGCAAGCGCACGACGACGAAGAGGAGCGCGAGATGAATGTGGCCGATCTGCTCGTGGACGGATTCGGCCGGGTGCGGGAAGTGGTGCACCAGGCAGTCGACGGGCTGACCGCGGAGCAACTGGCGGCGCGCCCCGGCCCGGAAGCCAACTCGATCGGCTGGCTGGTCTGGCATTTGGCGCGGGTGCAAGACGACCATGTCGCGGACGTCGCGGGCACCGACCAGTTCTGGACGGCACAGGACTGGCGCGAGAAATTCGCCCTGCCGTTTCCCGCCGGCGACATCGGTTACGGGCACAGCAGCGACGACGTGGCCAAGGTCCAGCCGAAGTCGCCGGACTTGCTCACCGGCTACTACGACGCCGTGCACGAGCACACGGTGTCCTGGGTGACCAGCCTCAACGGAACGGCACTGGACCGCGTGGTCGACGAAGGCTGGAACCCGCCGGTCACGCTTGGAGTCCGGCTGGTCAGCGTGCTCTCCGACGACCTGCAACACGCCGGACAGGCCGCCTACGTGAGGGGGTTGCTGCTGGGATGACCTGGAGCGGCTGACGCGCTGAGCGAGTGACCGGCTGGCCTGGCAGCTCGCGCCGCGGCGCACGCGCACCGCCGCGGCTCTCTCGCTCCGTACCTGGGCCACGAACCGCCGCATTGCTCGCGCGGCGGCGGGCCGGGGGAGTGATGGCGACGCATGCTGGCCAACGCGCGGTGAGTGCGCGTGGTCAGAGTGGGACTGGCGGGCGTGGTGCGAGTGCGTTGCGAGAGCGGAACCGGTGGCTGAGGTGGGTGCGGTGCGAGCGCGCGGCGAGAGCGCGTGGCGAAGGCGGGCTGGCGGCTTAGTCGGGTGTGGCGAGGGAAGGTGGCGAGCGAGCGGAGGGTGGCTGAAGCGGCCGCCGTGCGAGCGCGCGGCGTGAGCAGGACTGGCGAGGGCGCTTGGCGAAAGCGGGGCTGGTGGCTGAGGTGGGTGCCGTGCGAGCGCACGGCGGTGCAGGACTGGCGGGTGTGGCGAGGGGATGTGGTGAGAGAACGGCCGGTGGCTGAGGTGGGTGCAGTCCGCGCGTGCGGCGAGAGCGGGACTGCTGACTGAGGTGCGCGCGTGAAGCGAGAGCGGGGCTGGCGGCTGAAGCAGGCGTGGTGATGGCATGTGGTGAAAGTTGGCTCGTCGCTGAGGCGAGCGCGCGGCGAGAGCGGGAGTGGCGAGGGAGGTGAGGATGTGCGGTGAGAGACGGGTTGCTGGCCAACGCGCAGTGAGAGCGTGCAGCGAGCTGGTGGCTGAAGCGCGCGGTGAGAGTGCGCCGTGAACACCGGGCTGGTAGCCGAAGCGGACGCGGCCTCGCGGAGGTGCAGTTCCGCAGAGAACTCCCGCAGTCCCACGCGAAGAAGCCTCGGCCGAGCAGCCAGCCAACCTCCCGGAGTCAGCTGCCGAGCGGTCTCACTCGAATCCGGCCCCCCGGTGGTCCGGCAGTCGGCGCGGGCCGGGGCCGTCTTGGCCTAGGCGGTCTTCTGGGTTGGCCAGGCGGCATTTGGCCAGGGACATGCAGCCGCAGCCGATGCAGTCGTTCAGTTGGTCGCGGAGTTGTTCCAGTTGGCGGATGCGCTGGTCCAGGTCGGAGCGCCAGCAGGACGAGATGCGGGACCAGTCGGCGCGGGTCGGGGTGCGGTCGTCCGGGAGGAGGGCCAGCACGTCGCGGATCTGCGCCAGCGGCATGCCCACCCGCTGCGACATGCGGATGAACGTGACCCGCCGCAGGGTGTCGCGGCGGTAGCGGCGCTGGTTGCCCGCGGTGCGCCTGCTTTGGATCAGGTTCTCGTCCTCGTAGAACCGGAGGGCCGACGCGGGTACGCCGCTGCGGTGGGAGAGTTCGCCCACGGTCAGTTCGGGCAGCTCCGTTTTCGCCATGCGCACAGCATAGCTTGACTTAAAGGGAGCTTGAAGTTCGAGACTCCTTTCCGGAGGCGGGAAACCTGTTCCGCCCCGGAAAAAAGGAGAAAAACGTGTCCGAAGCTCCCGTCCGGCTCGCTGTGCTCGTGGGCAGCGCCAGGGAAGGGCGGTTCGCCCCCACGGTCGTCCGCTGGTTCTCCCGCCAGGCCGACCGCCACGGCGGGTTCGAGGTCGACGTCCTCGACGTCGCCGAGATCTCGCTGCCGCTCGCGATGAACGGCGAGGGGGCCGCGCCCGTCGCTGCCCGGCTCGAAGCGGCGGACGCGTTCGTCGTGATCACGCCCGAGTACAACCACAGCTACCCGGCCGCGCTCAAGAACGTCCTCGACTCGTTCCGCGGCGAATGGCACGCGAAGCCGGTCGCGTTCGTGTCCTACGGCGGGATTTCCGGCGGGCTGCGCGCGGTCGAGCACCTCCGCCCGGTCTTCGCCGAACTGCACGCGGTCACCATCCGCGAAACCGTGAGCTTCCACGGGGTCCACGGGCGGTTCGGGGAGGACGGCGAACCGCTCGACCCTGCCGTCGAGACCGCGGCGAAGGCCTTGCTCGACCAGCTCGAATGGTGGGCTCGCGCGTTGCAGGACGCCCGATCGGTGCGGGCTTACCCGGCGTAGCGGCGCGGGATAGCGCTGGTCGGCGTGGTTGAAGCGCCGGGGTAGCCGTGCGGATGCTGCTCCGGCGGAGTTCGGACGGCTCGCTGCCGTGAACTGCGACGTGTTCCGTTTAGCCGAGGGGTGAGTCCGGGGCGGTGCTGGAAGCCGGTGGTGTGCTGGCTGACGGTGCGGCTCCGTTGGGCGATGCGGTTGCCCTTCCGGAAGAGGGGCGGCCGGACCATGTTCTGGGCCGGAACCGCTGCGATGGAAGAGGAATCCGGCGTTGCGGGAAGCCAGCGCAGTCTTGGTTGGCGACGCTGCGGCTCGGCGGAGCTTCCCGCTGCGATGGCTGAGGCTGGAGCACGCTTCGGTGCGGCCCCGTCCGACAAGGCAGCCAGTTCGGTGCGGCCCCGTCCGACAAGGCAGCGAGTCGGTGCGGCACCGGCCAACAAGGCGCTGAGTTCTGTGCGGCACCGTTCAACAAGGCAGTGCGTCCGGTGCCGCCCACCGGAACAGCAAATCCGGTGCGGTGCCGCAAACCCCCAACGGCACCGCACCGGACCGCCAAACGGTCAGCCAGCGTGACTGTCCACACCAGACCGTCGCGCGAAAGCGGGAGCGTGTTCCGGCCGCAACCCGACGCCGCCAAGGTAAGCAGTCACCCCGGAAAGCGCCGGGAACCGTTGCACCACCCGCATCGGTGCGGGCAAACGGTCCAGCGTCCCGGCTAGCGCGGGGCGCAGCAGCATCTCGTGTTCACCCCGCTGACTCGACTGCACCGCGACTGTCGGCAACAACCGGCGGCGGCGTACGGCGGCCAGGCGGGACACCGGAACTTCCCCGCGCCGCAACGGTTCCGCGAGGAGTCGTGCGGTGGCGACGGCGTCTTGCACGGCCAGGTTCACTCCGACACCGCCAACCGGCGACATCGGGTGGGCCGCGTCGCCGATGCACAACGCGCCGGGGGCGTGCCAGCGCGGCAGCAGGCCCATGGTCACTTCCAGCAACTTCACGTCGTCCCACGAGCGGACGGCGGACACTTGCGCGGGCGTCCAGCCGAACAACTCGGCCAGGCGTGAGCGGAAGTCTTCGATCGGGCCGGAACGCAGGCGGGCGTCTTGACCTCGGGGGATGAGGTACGAGGTCTGGTAGTAATCGCCGCGGTCCATGGTCACCGAGGCGTATCCGGGGCCGAACCGGGCGAACACCCCCTGTTCGCCCGGTCCGGCTTTCGGCACTCGCACCTGCCAGACGTCCATCGGGACGGCTGTCTCCCGCAATGCGAGGCCGAGTTCTTGGCGCACTTTCGACCAGCGTCCGTCGCAGCCCACGGTGAGCGGGGCTTCCAGTGCGGCAATGTCACCGCTGTCATCGCGGTAGTTGACGCCCGTGACGCGTCCGCCTTCGCGGCGCAGAGAGGTAACAGAAGCGCCCATGCGCAGGGTGAATTTCGGTTCGGCCGCACCGGCTTCGGCCAGCAGGCCCAGGAATTCGGCTTGCGGGACCATCGCGATGTGCTTGTGCGGGCCGCGCAGTCTGCTGAAGTCGGCGGCGATCACCGTTTCCTCGCCGATCTCCATTTTCATCCGTTCCAGGACCGAACGGGACAGTGCGGCGAACCGGGTGCCGAGGCCCAGTTCGTCCAGCAACCGCAGCGTCGACGGGTGCACGGTGTCGCCGCGGAAGTCCCGCAGGAAGTCGCGGTGCTTCTCCAGCACCACCACCTCGACCCCGGCCCGGGCCAGCAGCAGGCCCAGCATCACGCCTGCCGGACCGCCCCCGGCGACCACGCATCCGGTCCGTTCCATCGGGACCTCCAATCTTAGAGACTCTCTAAGTTTAGAGTAACGCTAAGATTCACGCCATGACCGGGTTGCGGGAAGAGAAGAAGCGGCGGACCCGCCAGGCGCTGATCGAGGCGGCGCTCACGCTGTTCGACGAGCAGGGCTACGACGGCACGACCGTCGCCGAGATCTCCGCGCGGGCGAAGGTGTCCCCGGCGACGTACTTCAACTACTTCGCAGCCAAAGAGGACGTCGTCTTCGCTGACCAGCATCTTTACGACGAGGTGGTGGACGGGGTCTTCGCCGCGGCGGAGCCGGGGACGCCGGTGGCGGAGATGGTGACCAGGACCGTCCACGCGCTGGTGACGGCGGACGCGTGGAGTTTCCCGCTGGACCATCCGCTCACCGAGGTGCGCACCCGGCTGCTGGCCGGGGTGCCCGCGTTGCGCGCGGGATACCTGCTGCGCAACGCGGCGGTGGGCGATCGGTGGGCGGAGAAGCTGTACGAGACGTGCGCGCCGCAGCTGGACCGGGTCGAGGCGGCCGCGCTGACCGGTGCGGTGTTCGGCGCGTTGGAGGCGGCGTTGCGGCAGGTGCCGCCGGGGGAGAGCGCGACGGAAGCCATGCTGGGGATAGTCGAGCGGGTCGTGCGCGGATTCGTGCCGGAAGGCTAGTTGCAGTACAGGGATTCGAGCTTGGTGTCCGAGGCGACCACGGTGATCCCCTTGCCGACCGGCTGCCCGGACGCCGCCAGCGACGCGGAGACAGTGCAGACCACCTGCTGCAGGCCGACGGGATACAGCAGTTTCATCGATTCGGAGACGGTCACGGTCACCGGCTGGGCCGAGGTGTCGACCGTGACGTGCCGGCCCGGCGAGAGCATCGAGTAGAAGCCCTCTTGTTCTTCCGTGCGAGTCGGGCCGCCGAACAGTTCCGTCAGCACCGTCGTGGGGGTCGCGTCCCTCGCCCAGGCACGTTGCACCGGGCTGAGCTGTCCCGCGTACACGAAGTAGAGCGTGATCTGCGGACGCGGCGTGCCCAGCTGGAAACCTCCGGGAGCGTCGCCGGCGGGGACCACTCCGGTCGGCTGGATACCGCAACCGGCGAGGGCCAAGACGGCAGCGAAAGCGACGAAGAGCCGCAGAAGTTTCATCGCTCCTCCTTCGCGGTGCGGGGCAGCCGGAGCGTGAACCGCGCCCCGTCGCCGGTGTTCGCCGCTTCGATGTCGCCGCCGTGCAGCCGGGCGTTTTCCAGCGCGATCGACAGGCCGAGGCCGCTGCCGTCGGACCGGGCGCGCGAGGTGTCGGCCTTCGCGAAGCGGTCGAACACCTTCGGCAGCACCTCCTCGGGGATGCCCGGGCCGTGGTCGGTGACAGTGAGGAAAACGGTCGTGTCGTCGGTGCTCAGCCGGATCTCGACCGGCGGCGCGCCGTGGCGCAGGGCGTTGCCGACCAGGTTGGCGACGACCAGGTCGAGCCGTCGCGGGTCTGCGGGCACGGAGACGCTCGGCAGGTCGGCCGCGACGGAGTCGGTCCAGCCGCGGGCGGCGACGCTGTTCGCGACTGCCTCGGCCAGGTCGACCTCCTCGACGCGCAGCTCGGCCCGTCCGGCGTCGAAGCGGGAGATCTCGACCAGGTCCTGCACGAGCCGGGTCAGCCGCCGCGTTTCGGCGGACACCAGGCGCGCCGCCACGGCGGTGTCCGCGGGCAGCTGGTCGGCGTCTTCGTCGAGGACGTCGGTGACCACGTTCATCGCGGCCAGCGGGGTGCGCAGCTCGTGCGAGACGTCCGCGACGAACCGGCGCGCGTCGGCCTCCATCTCGCGCAGCGAGCCGACGGTGCGTTCCAGTTCCGCCGCGGTGTGGTTGAACGTGGTGACCAGCTGGGCCAGCTCGTCGGAACCCTTCGCGGGCAGGCGCACGTCGAGCTGCCCGTCGCCGAGTTTGCGCGCCGCGGAGTTCAGCGCGCGCACCGGGCGCAGCACCTGCCGCGCGGCCAGCAGCGCCAGCGCGACCGCGATCGGCAGGGCCAGTGCGGTCATGACCCACGCGCGCGTCGCCAGCTGCTCGATCGCGGCCTGCTGGGTGGCGAGCGGGACCGTCTTGTAGACCTCGATGCCGGTGTGTTCGCCCTTCGTCGCGCCGTAGCGCAGCAGCGGCATCCCGATGTAGAGGACCGGGCGCCCGCCCTCGATGACGCGCTGGAACTGGATGCTGGTCCCGCCCGCGACCGCGGTGCGCAGCCCGCCGGGTATCTCCGCCGGGTTCAGCCCGACGTGCGAATGCAGCGACCCGAACACCACGGTCGTGACGCCCTTGAGCGAGCTCGCCATGTTGTCGAGCTGGCGCTGGTCGGGCGGCAGGGTCAGCTGCGGCAGGTACGTCCTGACCTCGTCGCGCAGCTGCACCATCGCCGGGTCCTGCACGCCGGCCAGGATCGTGTTGCGCGCGGACACGTAGCTCGCGCCCGCCGCCGCACCCGCGCCGACCAGCGTCATCGCCGCGAACGCCAGCACCAGCCGCAGGCGCAGCCCGGACACCCACGACCGGAGCCGTTTCACGAGCGGCCGAACCGGTAGCCGAAGCCGCGCACCGTCTGCACGTGGTCCGGCCGCGCCGGGACGTCCTCGATCTTCGCGCGCAGCCGCTGCACGCAGGCGTCGACCAGGCGGGAATCGCCGAGATAATCGTGTCCCCACACCGACGCCAGCAGCTGGCTGCGGCTGTACACCTGGCCCGGCGTGCGCGAGATCTCCAGCAGCAGCTTCAGTTCGGTCGGGGTGAGCGAAACCGGTTCGCCGTGTTTGCGCACCAGCATCCCGGCGCGGTCGATCACCAGGTCGCCGTGCTGTTCGGGGCCCGCGGCGCCGGGTTCGGCGGCGGTGCGGCGCAGCACCGCGCGGATGCGGGCGTCGAGCACGCGCGGTTCGACCGGCTTCACGACGTAGTCGTCCGCGCCCGCTTCGAGGCCGGCGACGATGTCGAAATCGTCGCTGCGCGCGGTGAGCATGATGATCGGCACCTGGCCGAGCGCGCGGATCCGGCGGCAGGTCTCGAACCCGTCGATGCCGGGCAGCATGAGGTCGAGCACCACGAGGTCCGGCACGCGTTCGCGCAGCTGCGCCACACCGTCCTCGCCGGTCGCCGCGGTGTGCACGGTGTGTCCTTGCCTGCGCAGCGCCAGTTCCATGCCCTCGCGGACGGACGCGTCGTCCTCGACCACCAACACCACAGCCACGGTGGCCATTATTCGGAATGCCCGCGGATTCGCGCGAGCCGGGCGGATCTTGTAGCGAAACCATGACACGGCCCTGACGAGATCTCGAAATCCCGCGGCCAGGCTCGAAGGCATGGCAGTACTGACTCCTGATCCGCCGACCGTGCCCCTGTTCGCGCCGCGCCACGCGCTCGCCCCGCCGCGGCGTTCGCGGACCGCGGTGCTGATCGCCGCGGCCATCGGGTTCGCGGGCGCGTTCGTCGTCGCCTACCTGCTGTTCGTGCGGACCGCGGCCGGGCAGCGCGCGGAGGACGGGGTCGTCCGCTTCGCGCAGGGCCTTCCGCGGTCCACTGTGGACTGGGCGCGGCCGCTGGCCGGGATCGACGGGGTCGAGGTGTTCGGCGCGGCCGGGATCGTCATCGTGGCGCTCGCGGTGCTGCGCAAGCGGTTCGCGCTCGGCGTGACCGCGCTGGTGCTGTACTTGCTGCCGCTGGCCGCCGCGCAGCTGCTCAAGATCTACCTGCTGGACCGGCCGGACGTGGGGTCGGCCGGGGCTCCGCACCACAACAGCTTCCCGAGCGGGCACGTGAGCGCGGCGACCGCCGTGCTGCTGGCACTGGCCGTGGTGCTGCCCGCGCGGTTCCGGACCTGGGTGCTCGCCGTGGGTGCGCCCGGCGTCGCCTGGGTGGCCGCGGCGACCGTCGCGCTCAGCTGGCACCGGCTCTCCGACACCGTGGGCGCCTGCCTGCTGGTGGCCGCGGTGGTGTCGGCGGGCGCGGCGGTCGTCTCGGCGCGGCGTCCGGACGGCAGCCGGATCCCGCCGGTGCGGACGGCGATCGCGCTGTTCGGGCCGGTCGCGGTGGTGCTGGGCGGCTACGCGGTGCTGTCCTCGGCGACGTCGGTTCCGGCCCGGTTCGTGGCGGCGCTGGTGCTCGCGGCGCTGAGCGCGGTGGCGGTGGTGTTGCTGGCCGCCGGACCGCTCCGGCGGGTGAACTTCGACCCGTCCGGGGCGCGGAACCGGCTCAGCGGAGGGTCGTGAGCGCGGATCCCCCGCCTACCCCGCGACAGCCGCTCACGACGGGTTCCGGCGCGGTTTGATCCGCACCGCGGGCAGCGGGGGAGCGGGCAGCCGCGCCGGCCCGCCGGGGTACGGCTCGATCGCGCCGAACTGGTCGGAGTTCGCCTCCCAGGCTTCGCGGTATTCGGCGATCTCGTCGTGGCTGCGGCCGACGAAGTTCCACCACATCAGGATTTCCTCGCCGAACGGCGGCCCGCCGAGCACAATCGCCCGCGCTGGGGACGACCCGGGGTTGTGCAGGTCGAGCGTGGTCGCGCCGATGCCGAGGTAGCCGAGCTGGGCCCGCTGCAGCGGGGTGCCCGCGAAGGTGAGCTCTCCGGTGTCGAGCAGGACGCCGTGCTCGAAGGACGGATCCGCGGCGAGGCTGAGCGATGCTCCCGGGTCGAGGACGATTTCCGCGCCCAGCAACGGAGTGAAGGTCTTGACCGGCGAGGTTTCCCCGGCCAGCGTGCCGAGGAAGACGCGTGCGGTCGCTCCGTCGAGGGCGGTGGACGGCGGGACGTAATGCTGGAAGTCGCGAGCGGTGTGCCGGTGCTCGTCCGGCAGCGCGACCCACAGCTGGACCCCGTGCAGCGTCGTGGTTTCCGGCGTCGACACCTCTTCGTGGCAGATGCCGTGCCCGCCGGTCATCAGGTTCAGCTCGCCGGGCCGGACCATCGCGTGCGAGCCGAGGCTGTCGCGGTGCTCGATCTCGCCGGTGAACAGCCAGCTCACCGTCTGCAGCCCGGTGTGCGGATGCGGGCCGACGGACATGCCGCCGCTGACGGAGGTGTCGTCGGGACCGTAGTGGTCGGCGAAGCACCACGCGCCGATCAGCGACCGCTGGCGTTGCGGCAGCGTGCGGCGGACCGGCATCGCGCGCGGGCCGCCGAGCGGCACGGAGCGGGCGTCGAGGATCTCGACCTTGCCGGGGTCAACAGGGTCGCCGCCGCAGGCTAGTTCGGCCGGGTCGGTCTCGACGTTGCTCATGCCCGACACGATAACCGGCGGTCAGCGGGCGGGGAGGTGGCGCAGCCAGTCGAGCGCGGTCGGGAGCGCGTTGAGCACCGAGATGTGCCCGTCGCGCGGACGGAGCCACAGTTCGGCGTCCGGGAGGTTCCGCACGAGCCATTCGCTGTGGCTGGCCGGGACGATCCGGTCCTCGCCGCCGTGCACCAGCAGCACCGGGACCCGCACGTCGGCGGCGGAGAAGCCCCACGGCGCGACGTACGCGAGGTCGTCGTCGGCTTCCGCGGCCACGTCCCCGGCAGCCCCGGCGTCCTCGCCGAGGGGACCCCACGTGCCGCGCAGCGCCGCCCAGTCCGCGTCGGTGAAGCTCGTCGGGTCGAATTCCTGCGTTTCTCCGTGCTGCAGCCGGGTTTCGCGGCCCTTGCGGGCGGCCCGCAACGAGCTGTCGTCGACCATCCCGCCGTACCAGTCGTACTCCTCGGAGTACGGAGCCAATCCGGCCAGGCACACGGCCGCGGTCACCCGATCCGGCAGCAGCGCGGCGCAAGCCAGCGTGTGCGGTCCGCCGCCGGACGCTCCCATCACCGCGAAACGCGGCAGGTCAATCGCATCGGCCAGCTGGCGCACGTCCTCGGCAGCCGAGCCCACCGTGCGGCCGACCTGCGGCGTGGATCCGCCGTACCCGGGCCGCGCATAGGAAACGACCCGGAATCCGCGCGCGGACGCGGCCTCGACCACCGGCGGCAGCAGGCGACCGGATTGCGGAGTTCCGTGGTGCCACACCAACGGGAATCCGTCGCCTTCGCTGTCGTGGATCCGAAGGTTGCGGCCGTCGGGCAGCGGCAAGTCAGTCGTCCCCATGCGGAGGACTCTAGCCACCCCGCCGCGCTCGATCGGCGAAATTGTCCCAAGCCTGGCGCACCAGCGCGGGATGCGCGAGGAGGTCCGACGCGGTGCGCGCCAACGCCGACGCGGTCGCGAGCAGCACCGTCCGGGCTCGCGGCGACCCGGTCGCCTCGGCGAACGCGCGGCTGCCGACCGCGCGCACCGGATCGTGGAGCGCGACGGACGGGTGGATCGTCGGCATCCGCACGCTCAGGTCGCCGACCTCGGGCCGGCCGGGAATCGCTGCGGACCCGGACGGGGACGCATGGATCCCGCACGCCGCGAGATGCCGGGCGAAATGCCCGGACAGCACCGGATTATCCTGGAACCGCGCGTGAATCGGGCCGAACCGTTCGACGTTCGCCTTGGTCCCGGTCGCCATCGCGGCACCTTCGGCGGCGGTGGTCACTTCGGTGACGACGTGTCCGAGCGTTGCGGAGTCCGGCGCGCGCAATCCAAAGCGGGCTTCGGCGAAATCGGGCACCACATCGGTGGATTCCCCGCCGTGCGTCACGATTCCCTGCACCGCCGCGCCGGCGGGCAGCCGGGCCCGCAGCGCGGCGATCGCGGTGAAAACCTGCACCAGCCCGGCGACCGCGTCGGTGCTGTCTTCCGGCGCCGGCCCGGAATTCCCGTGCACGGTCACCCGCAGCTCGGTCCGCGCGGCGAGCGGCGCGGCGGCCCAGGTGTGCACGCCGGGCTGGAAAGTCAGCACCGCGTCGATCTCGTCGCCCGCGCGGTCGATGACGACGACGGAACCGGATTCCAGCGTCGCCGCGGTGGCGAGCGCGGCGCCGAGCACCGCCGCGGCGACGAGGTTGTGCCCGAACTCCCGGTGCCGGTCGGACGGGAGCAGCAGGGCGACGCACGGACGGCCGGAGCCGTACCGCGCGACGCCGCCGTCGACGGCGAACCCGGCCTCGGCGAGCGGGCCGAGCTCCGGCCCCCGCTCGCCGTCCGGTTCGCGGGACCAGGCCCAAAGCCGCTCGGCGAGCAGCTCGATTTCGTGGTCGGTCCGGTCGTGCCGGTCCTCGTCGGACTCCATGCCGCCCAGGTACCCACCGGGCAGCGATTCGATCCCCTTCGAAAGTGGGTAATTCGGCCGTTGGCGCGCCCGGGCCGGTGCGCGAGGGTCACGGGCATGACAGCGGGAAGCTACCGGGTGCTGCCGGCCGAGGTGTCGGCGATCGTGAAGAACGTGGAGGGCCTCGGCGCCGCGGCGTTCTCGGCCGTTCGCGACCTCGAGACGCTCGTGATCGACGCCTTGTCGTTCGCGGGCATCGGCAGCGGGGTCGCCGCGGCGAACACCTTGCTGCAGTCGAAACTCGTGTCCTCGCTCGGCGATTTCGTGAAGCTGATCGAACAGGTCAACGGCAAGGTGCAGCACGCGGCGCGGAACTACGCCGACGCCGACACCGCGGTGGCCCAGGGCTACGGCGGCGGCACGGGCGGCGGGGGAGCCGGGGCCGGCGGCGGCGGTGCGGCTGCTGGGGGTGCCGCACCGCAGCAGCTGGACGACCGGGTCGTCGATTCGATCATGCGGTCCGAGGGCGCGACCGGCGAACAGGGCGGCGTGCGCGAGGCGTACGGCTTCCGCGAGAGCATGCACAACGGCTACGACCAGATCATGGCCGCCCGCCGGGAATACGGCCTCGGCAGCGCCGAAGAACGCGCGGTGGTCGCGCAGCTGATGACCGCGAACGCGCGCCGCGCCGGGGCGATGGAGTTCACCGACGCGGGCACCCAGGCCGCGATCATGTCCGGCGCGCACATGCGCGGCGCGGGCGGCGTCCGGGCGATCCTCAACCACATGGGCGGCGCGGACATCGTGCAGAGCGCGCGCACCCTCGACCCGGACGCCGTGCAGCATCTGCGGAGCCTGACGCCGCAGGAATTCCAGCAGCAGTTCCACGACGCGCGGATCGAATACGACCGCGAGGTCTACGGCGACACGACCACCCGGCAGAACGGGCACACGCAGAACTGGTGGGACCGCTACGGAAACGGCCTGACCCAGCGCTACGACCGCGAGCAGCAGGAGTTCCTGCGGATGTCGCGGTAATCCCGTTCAGTCCAGATCGGACAGCCGGGCCGTCAGGTCCTCGACCAGCTTCGTCATGAGGCGGTCGAGGAGCTGGCGGTCTTCGGCGGTCCAGTCGCTCATCGCGTCGGCGAACCAGCCCTCGATGACCGCGACGTAGCGTTCGGCCGCCGTTTTCCCTTCCGGCGTCAGCTCGATCAGCCGCGCCCGCTGGTCGTCCGGGTCGGCCACGCGCCGCACCAGCCCGCGGCTTTCCAGCCCCTGCACCTGCCGCGTCACGTGCGGCCCGACGACGTTCATCCGGTTCGCGATCTCGCCGACCCGCAGCGGCGCGTCCTCGATGTGCAGGATGCCGAGCACGCTCATCGCCGGCCGCTCCAGGGGCAGCCCGGTCGCCTCGACCGCGCGCTCGAACAGCTTGCCCCGGCGCAGCGTCCCGCTCAGTTCGTTCAGCCGGGGGAGCAGGTCCCGGAACAGGGAAGGGACGGCGGACATCGCGGGCTCCTTGAATAGATACCTAACTTAGGTATACAGTTGGGTCACCGGGATCGCGCGAGGCGGTTCCGGCCGGTCTCGAAAATGATACCTAAGGTAGGCATCTATCGCCTGCCGGGGAACTAAGGGGAGAACCATGAGCAGGAGTGTGCTGATCTCGGGGGCGAGCATCGCGGGTCCGGCGCTGGCGTACTGGCTGAACCGGTACGGCTTCGCGGTCACCGTGGTGGAGAAGGCGGCCGCGGTGCGCGGCGGCGGGTACCCGATCGACATGCGCGGCCCGGCCGTCGAGGTGCTGCGGCGGATGGGGCTGGCGGAGCAGGCGCGGGAGCGGCACGTCGCCACCCGGCGGCTCTCGTTCCTCGACGCGGACGGGAGCGTGCTGAACAGCGTCGCGCCGACCGTGATCACCGGGGACGAGGCCGGGCACGACATCGAACTGGCCCGCGGCGACCTCACCAGCCTGTTGTACGACGCGGTCCGCGACGACGTCGAGTTCCGCTTCTCGGAGTCGATCGCCGCGCTGGACGACCGCGGCGACGCGGTCGACGTGACCTTCGCCAGCGGCCGGAGCCAGACGTTCGACCTGGTCATCGGCGCGGACGGGCTGCACTCGAAGACCCGTTCGCTGGCGTTCGGGCCGGAGGAGCAGTTCCACCGCTACCTCGGCTACTGCTTCGCCGGATTCACCATGCCGAACTACCTCGGCCTCTCGCACGAGGGCAGGTCCTGGGCGGTGGCGGGCCGGTCGGCGTCGCTCTACGCCGCGGGCAACCGCGACGGCGACCACGTGCACGGGTTCCTGGTGTTCACCCGCGCCGACGCGCCCTTCGAAGCGTTCGCCGACCCGGCCGCGCAGCGCGAACTGGTCGCGAGCCGTTTCGAGGGCTGCGGCTGGGAGGTGCCGCGGATGGTCGAGGCGATGCGCTCGGCGGACGACCTGTTCTTCGACGTGGTCAGCCAGATCCACATGCCGGTGTGGTCGAAGGGACGCGTTGCGCTGGCCGGGGACGCCGCGCACGCGACGTCGTTCCTGTCCGGGCAGGGGTCGAGTCTCGCGATGATCGGTGCGTACTTGCTGGCGTACGAGCTGGCGGACGCCCCGCACGACGTCGCTTTCGCGGCGTACGAGCGGCGGTCGCGGGAGTTCGTGGAGGCCAACCAGGCGTTGGCGACGGGCGGGTCGGCGCTGATGTCGCCGCGGACCGAGGCGGAGGTGGCGGCGCGAAGCGCGGCGTTGCGGGCGCTGGACGGGCTGCCGGGGGAGGAGCACAGCGAGGTGCACAACTTGCTGACGCTGCCGCCGGAGCGCACGACCGTCTGAATCGTGCGTGCCTGCGCCGGTGAGAACCGGAATTGCCGCGCACGAGGGCGAGTGGTGGGGCGGTCGTGCGTGCCTGCCGGGGTTGAACCGCGATCGCCGCACGGGCTTTCCCCGACGCGCGGCGACCGGGCGCGGCGTGCGAGGCTACCCGGCGGCATTGCGCGGTGACGGAACGGGGCGGGATGAACGCGATTGCGCGCGGCGGCGGGATGCTTGCGGCGGTTCTGGTGGTCGTCGGCGGCACGGCCGGGCTCGGGGTGGCGCTCGGGCTCGGCGGGACGGCGGTGCTGGCCGGGCTGACCGCGTTGTTCTGCTTCATCGCCGCCACCGGCGGGCCGTTGCGGCCGGATCTGTGGCTGCTCGCGGCGTTCGCGCCCGCGGTGGTGATCGGCGGGGCCGGGCCGCGGTTGCTGGGCGAGGTGTCGCCGGTCGCGTCGATCGCGCTGCTCGTGCTGGTGGTGTTCGCGGCGGCGGTGGTGCCCGCGCTCGGGCCGCGGTACGTGACGGTCGGGCTCGGACTCGGCATGGCTTCGGTTTTCGGCTACGGCTTCCAGTTGAGCGGGGCGGCCAGCCCGGTGCAGATCGTCTGCGCGCCGGCGCTGGCCGTCGCGGTCGTGTTCGTGCTGCGGCTGTTGATGGGCCTGAGCGACCCGGGCAAGCCGACCCGCACCGCGCTGGCCGACGCGCTCGCCGGACCGGATCGCGCGAGCGCGGAGCGGGCGGTGCGGTTGTGGGTGACCGACCGGCCGCGCGCGTGGCAGGCGCGGGTTCTCGCTGGCGGCGCCCGGTACCACGGCACCGCCGCATTGCTGCGGGACCGGCTGCGTGCGTTCGATGAAGAGCAGGCAGCGGCGGTTTCCCGTGTGCTCGACGCCGCGGACGAACAGGTCGCGGCGCTGGCGGAAGCCGTGCGGGCCAAGACCGTTTCGGAACCGCCGGAGATCGAACGGATCGACCCGGACGTCGCGTTGCCCGGCGACACCGCTGCGCTGCTTGATGAAGCGTGGGCGGGGTTGTTCGCGATCCGGGAAGCCGTGCTGAACCGCGACGAGTCCATTGTGGACTTCCCGCGGCATCTCGTCCGCGAGGCCTTGCGACGAGAGGCGACCGGGGTGTTCTCGTGGCGGTCCGCGCAATTGCGGCACGCGGTGCGGTGCGCGCTGGGGACGCTGGTCGCCGCGGTGATCGCGACGTTCCGGCCCGGCGATCCGCTCACCGTGTCGTTCCTCATGACGACGTTCGCGCTCATGCAGCCGGAATGGCGGGACACGCTGGCGAAGGCGTGGCAACGCGCGGCCGGTGCGGCGGCCGGGGCCGTGGTGCTGGCGATCGCGTTGTGGTTGATGCCGCCGGGCGCGTTGCTGCCGCTGGGGATTGTCGCGCTGCTCGTCGGTTTTCCGTTCATGCAGGTGCAGCCCATGGTGTTCAACGGGTGCATGGTGCTCATGAGCGTCGGGATGAACGCGACGACACGGCATCTGGACGCGGTGTCGGTGCTCGTGGAGTACCTGCTGCTGGTCGTGCTGGCGGTGGTGATCGGCCTGTTGTTCGGCTTCGCCGCGGTGCCCGGGGTGCCGAAACCTTCGGTGGCGCAACGGTTTTCCGACGCTGTCTCCGAAACTGGCGAGCTGCTCGCGTCGGTGGCGGAGCGGTTGCGCGGCGGAGGCGGCCGGCGTGAGGTCGGGCTGCGGTTCCGCGCGGCGGCTCGGACGCATCAGGACCTGCTGAGCCCCGAACCCGGTAGCCGGGAGCCTTCTTCGGAGCAGCGAGAAGCCTTGGAAGAGGCCGGACAGGGGTTGCGCGGTCTCGCGGCTTCGGCGGGCGCGCTGCTGCAGCGGGACGGGCAGTCGCCGACGATGGCGTCCTTCGCGGAGGCGGCGGCGGGCGCGCTGGCCGGAAGCGGGGAACTGCCGCCGCGACCGTCGGAGGCGGACGAGGAGGAACGGCTGCTGGCCGACCTCGTACGGGCTGACCTGCTGCGCGTGCACCGCGGCGCGGAGGTCCTCGCGAGCTGAAGGTCCGTGCGGACACCGGATGCTTCCCCTGCGTCCCTTCACCTTCCGCGTTCGCGGTGTCACCATCCGGACATGAGGAAACTCCCGCTCGCCCGCGTCGCGACGGTGGCAGCCTGCGTCGCGTTGCTGTTCCCGGTGTCCGCGGCGTACGCCGATCCGCCGCACAACCTGCCGCAGAACGCCAACGGATACGAGCAATCCTTCTCGCCCGCCTACGACTACGACGGCGACGGTTGCTACGCCACCCCCGCGATCGGCCCGGACGGCACTCTCGCGCCCGGCCTCAAGACGACTGGCGCGGTCAACGGCAACTGCCACGACCAGTCCGACCTGGACAACTCCCAGACCTACTCGCGCGCCACCTGCAACCACGGCTGGTGCGCGGTCGTGTACGCGAGCTATTTCGAGAAGGACCAGGCCGTCGACGGCAGCGGCCTCGGCGGGCACCGGCACGACTGGGAGCACGTGATCTCGTGGATCGACCAGTCGTCGAACCAGGTCGAGTACGTGACGACCACACAGCATTCCTCGCAGGTGACGTACCCGCGGTCGAAGGTGAGTTTCGACGGTGCCCACCCGAAGGCGGTGTACCACAAGGACGGCCCCGGCACGCATTTCTTCCGCCTCGCCGACGCCCACGACGAGCCGCCGGAGAACCACTACCACGATTGGCGCTATCCGCCGCTGGTCGGCTGGGACGGGTGGCCGTCGAGCGCGCTGCGCGACCGCCTCATGGCCGCGGACTTCGGCGCCGCGACGATCAAGATCAGCGACGGCCGGTACCAGGACCTGCTGGAGAAGTCGAAGCCGGCCGGCATCCCGTTCGACCCGCGCGGCTAGCTTTCCGGGTGCTCCACGCGACACAACTCACCCGGGCACCCGCGCGAAAACCGGGTAATAGTAATCGGCATGCACTCGGACTCCGCGCTCCCGCTCGACGGAATCACCGTCGTCTCCATCGAACAGGCAGTCGCCGCCCCGCTGGCCACCCGCACCCTGGCCGATCTGGGCGCGCGGGTCATCAAGGTGGAACGCGCCGACGGCGGCGACTTCGCCCGCGAGTACGACCATGTCGTGCACGGAACCGGCGCCCACTTCGTCTGGCTCAACCGAGGCAAAGAATCCCTGGCCGTAGACCTGAAAACCGCGGAAGGCCGCGACGCGGTCCACCGCCTGATCGCCCGGGCCGACGTCTTCGTCCAGAACCTGGCTCCGGGCGCGGCCGCGCGGCTCGGGTTCGGGGCCGAAGAACTCCGCGCCGGCCATCCGGAACTGGTGGCCGTCGACCTCTCCGGCTACGGCGCCGGCGGGCCGCGGGAACAACGCAAGGCCTACGACATGCTGGTCCAGGCCGAAGCGGGCCTGATCGGCATCACCGGCACCCCGGACACCCCGGTCAAGACCGGCATCCCGACCTCCGACATCGCCTCCGGAATGTACTGCGCGCAAGCGGTGCTGGCCGCCCTGCTGCGCCGCTGGCGGACCGGGCAGGGCGCGACGGTCGAGGTGTCGATGCTGGAGGCGACTGTCGAGTGGATGGGCTACGCGATGTACAGCCAGATGTACTCCGGACGCCAGCCCGCGCGCATGGGCTTGAGCCACGCGTCGATCGCCCCCTACGACGCGTACCCGACGAAAGACGGTCAGATGCTGATCGGGGTCCAGAACGACAGCGGCTGGCGGACGTTGGTCACCGCAGTCCTCGAAGCCCCGCAGCTGGCCGACGACCCGCGATTCACCACGAATGTGCAGCGCGTCGAACACCGCGCGGAATGCGACGCGGCGGTCGCGGCCGAGACCGCCCGATGGTCCACAGTGGAATTGGACGAGCGGCTCGCGAACGCCGGAATCCCTGCGGCGCAAGTGAAACAGGTGGCCGACGTCGTGGCCGATCCGCAGCTTCGCGCCCGCGACCGCTGGCGCAAGATCGGCACCGAACACGCGACCGTCGACGCGCTGCTGCCGCCGGTGACGTTCGCGGACGTCGAGGCGCGGATGGGCGACGTACCCGCGTTCGGGGCGCATACCCGTGCGCTGCTTGAAGAAGCCGGGGTCGACGCGGAGGACCTGCTGCGCCGGGGGATCGCCGCCGAGCCGCGTTGACAGTTGTATGGTGCATCTCTAGCATGCGGGGACATGCCGGGAGAAGACCGCGACGGCGATGCCCTGGACGCTATCCACCGCGCGATGATCCTGTTTTCCCGCGGGTCGCGGGTGCGCTCGAACGAACTGTACGAGGGGCTCGGGTTCGTGCAGTACACGATGCTGTCCTCGATCGACCTCGCGGACTGCGCGCACGCGGCGGATCTCGCCCAGGAGTACGGGCTCGACCCCTCGACGGTGAGCAGGCAGCTGGCGGAACTGGAGACCGCCGGGCTGCTGGTGCGCAGCCCGGACCCGCGGCATTCGCGCAGGCAGCGGCTGGAGCTGACCGAAGCCGGGCATCGCGCGCTGGCGATTACCCGTGCGGCGCAACGGAACCGGCTCGAAGAGCGGCTGCGCGACTGGCCGAGCCGCGACGTGGCCGAGTTCGGGCGGTTGCTGAGCAGGTTCGTCGAGTCCTGACCGGTCCACTGTGGACGGACCCGGCTCAGCCGCGGCGGATCGGGCCCAGTTTCGCGGAAAGGGCCTCGGCGAGGTCGGCCGGACGGGGCGGCCCGGCGGCGCGGTCGGCGGCCCAGGCGAGCGCGAGCCTGCTCGGTTCCCAGCCGTCCTCGTCGATCCGGACCAGCTTGAACTCCGGCGGCGAGAACATCCGGCCGATAAACGACGCCGGCGCGTAGGACACGAGCGCGACCAGCCGCCGGTTGAACACCTGCGCGGCCATTTCGAGTTCGCCGCCGCGCCCGCTGACCGCGCGCACGATGTTCCGGACGCCGCGTTTGGCGAGTCTCCTGGTCAGCGCGGCGAGGATGACCGGGTTCGGCCGGGCGAAGTCGATGACCACCTCGCGGTCGCGCAGTTCCTCGATGTGCACGAGGTCGCGGCAGGCGAGCGGATCGTCCGCGCGGACCGCGATCGCGCCCTGGTACTCGGCGACGGTGCGGGCGCGCAGCCGCTGATCCTCGACCGACAGGTGGATCAGCCCGAGCTCCAGATGCCCGGACACGAGTTTCGCGGTGACCTCGGCGGCGGAACCGGCGACCTCGAACGTCGCCGGAGCGGCCAGCCCGCCGACCGCGGTTTCCAGGTCCTCGAGCAGATCCGACGGCGCGTACGCGGTGGCCCCAACCCGGATCGGCGTGCCGTCCTCGAGAACTCCGGCCGCGATGTCCTTCAGGTCGTCGACCTGGCGCAGGATCGCCCGCGCCGGGCCGAGCAGCGCCTGGCCGAGCGCGGTGAGCCGGACCTCGTGGTAGTGCCGCTCGAACAGCGGCCCGCCGAGCTCGCGTTCGAGCAGCTTGATCTGCTTGCTGAGCGGCGGAGGGGTGATCCGCAGCCGGTCCGCCGCGCGCTTGAAGTGCAGTTCGTCGGCGACCGCGACGAAGTACTTCAGCCGGGTGAAATCGATCTCCATCGTCCAATGTCCAGCGAGGCGAGCGGGTTGCGGCGATCATACGGCGGGGAGCGAAGTTCGGCGGGGCGCCGGGCGGGTTTCCGGGGTGGCTGGGCCGGGTTAGCGGGTTGCTGGGCGGCTAGGCGGGGCGGCTTCGTTCGGGCCGCTGGATTCTGGGGTGCCTGGCCACTCGGCGAGGGGCTGGGGCGGGTTCGCCGAGCGGCCGGGCGGATTGTGGCGTGGCGGGGTGCTTTCGCTTGGCTCCGTCGGGCCTGGGGCGGCGGACTGCCAGGCGGGCACTCGGCCCCGCCGCATCCTCGGGCGGCAGCATCGGCGAGGCGTCGGATGCGGCTTCGCGGGAAGCAAACGTTCGCCTCGAAGCTCGCCCCGCCGGAAATCACCCGGCGCGAGCAGCCCGCCCGCCCTGCTCCTCAGGCGCCTCCAACACCCCGCGAGCGACCAACCCAGCCGTCTCCGCGACCCCCAACCCCAGCAGTTCCGCCGCGATCTCGAACGTCTGCTCGCCCAGCAACGGCGCCTGCCCCGTCGGCGGATCGGCGACATGCGCGGCATGGATCTGCACGTTCTCCAGCACGTACGGCTCCTCCGCGCACGGATGCAACTCCTCCCGAAACACCCGCCGCTCCCGGTACTGCTCCCACTCCGGCAAATCACCCGCCCGCAGCATCGCCCCGGCCGGAACGCCCGCGGCCTGCAGCAGATCCATCGCCTCGAACGGGGAATGCCGCTCCGTCCACTCGGTCACCGCGGCGTCGATCCGGGTCCGGGAAGCGGCGCGGCCGGAGCGGGTGGCCAGACCGGGGTCGGCAGCCAGGTCAGGGCGGTCCAGCACCGAGCACAACGCACCCCAATCCGCGTCGTTCCGTACCGTGACGGCGAGCCAGTCGTCGTCGCCGGCGGTCGGGAACACGCCCCACGGCGCGTCGTGGGCCGGTTCGGTCAGGTGGTGGCCCCGGCGGGCCAGGTCTTCGGCGGCGATCCGGTCCGCGAAGTGGCTCAGCATCACCTCGGACTGCGCGACGCTCACCGACCCGCCCTCGCCGTCGCGTTCGCGCCGGACGAGCAGGGCCAGCGCGGCCAGCGCGCCTATCCGGGCGCATACGTGGTCCGGATAGACCGTGACGGCGTCGCTGAACGTGCCCGGTTCGCCCGGATAGATCCACTCGCTCGTGAGTCCGGTCGCGGCGCGCACGAGCGGGCCGTAGCCGAGCCGGGCGGCCCACGGGCCGGTCGGGCCGAAGGCGGAGCTGTCCACGACGACGATGCCCGGGTTCACCTCGGACAGCGCGGCCCGGTCGAGCCCGAGCGAGGTGATGACGCCGGGTTTGAAGTTGGTCAGCACGACGTCCGACTGCGCGACCAGTCGCCGCACCAGCGCTTGGCCTTCCGGATCGCGCAGGTTGACGCCGATGGCGCGTTTGTTGCGGTGCCCGGCGGCGAAACCGTGCGACATCAGGCCGGGCAGCGCGGCGCGGGAACCGTCCGGGAAAGCCGAGTTCTCGATCTTGATGACGTCCGCGCCGAGGTCGCCGAAGAGCCGTCCGGTGTCGCCGCCGACCACGATCACGCCGAGGTCCAGGACCCGGATTCCCTCCAGCGGACGTCCTTCGCCGCGCCGGGAGCGTCCCGCGAGGATCGGCGCGGCGGTGACGCGTGCGCCGGTGTCGGGGCCGGCGACGGCGCGGTGGCCGTCGATCTCGGTGATTCCGGCCGGGACCGGCGCGACGAGTCCGGGGGACAGTTCGGTGTCGCGGAAGAACCCGCGTGCGGCGAGCTGGTCGGTGTGCAGGGCTTCGGCGAGCGTGAGCACGGCAGCGGTCGGCACGCCGTGGCGCTGGCCCTCGCACTCCAGCGAGGCGCGGGTCTGATCGGCGAAGAAGCGGCCGATCGCGGGCAGCAGGTCCGGCGACGCGTAGCGTTCGCGCACCTGGTCGTACTTCGGATCGGCGAATTCGGCCGGGCTGCCCATCCACGCGAACATCCCGCGCCACTGCCGCCGCGACAGCAGGCAGATCCGGATGTACCCGTCCTGGCACGGGAAAATCGGGTACCGGTGGCGTTCTTCGGTGCGTCCGCGCGGGAGGTCGCTCAACGGCACCCCTGCGGCCGCGCTGCCGACCATGCCGAACGCCGGGTCCAGCGCCTGCATCGCCCCTTCGAGGACGGCGAAGTCGATGCGGTCGCCGCGTCCGGTGCGCAGCCGGTCCAGGTACAGGCTCACCGCCTGGAACGCGGCTTGCGCGGCGGCGACGTGGTACGGCAGTTCGCCGGGCGGCAGCAGCGGCGCGCGGCCGGGGATGCCGGACCGGGAGAGTTCGCCGGTCAGCGCGTGGAACACCGGCGTGGTGGCCTGCCAGTGCCGCCGGGTCGTGGCGCGGCCGAAGTCGCTGATCGACAGGACGACCAGCGCGGGATGCCGGGTGCGCAGGCCGGGGACGTCGAGCAGTTCTTCGGCGCGCGAACCGGGCGGAGTGGTCTCGATCAGCAGGTCGGCGTCGGCCAGCAGCTGTTCCCAGCCGTGCGAGCCGGGTTCGGCGGTGGCGTGGGCGAAGCCGTGCCGGTCGATCGCGGTGCCGATCGCGACGCCGTCGACGACCGGTCCGGTGGTGCGTTCGTCGGTGACGCCGGGCAGGACGACCCGGGTGACGCGCGCGCCGAGATCGGCCAGCAGCCGTGCCGTCGCGGTCATCGGGCCGGACGACAGATCGAGCACGCGGACCCCGGACAGCGGCGGGTCGTAGGTGTCGGGCAAGGGAACCAGCCTCCTCGGGGCTCAGCTGCGGCGGACGGCGCGGAAGGGCAGGTCGCGGTCGATCTCGGGTTCCTTGGGAAGCCCGAGGACGCGTTCGGCGATGATCGTGCGCTGGATCTGGTCGGTGCCGCCGCCGATGGACGTGAAGAACGCGTTGAGCGCCAGGAAGTTCACGTCGTCGGCGACCGGGTTCTCGTCCCCGGCCAGCAGGGTTTCCGGACCGGCGATGGCGGTGCGCAGCCGCCCTTCGGCGTGCAGGATGCCGGACATCGCGAGCTTTCCCAGCGACATCACCGAACTTGACGTGCCCTGTTCGGCCGCGGCTTTCGCCCGGGCGTTGTTCAGCGCGTTGAGTTCGCGCAACGCGAGCACGGTGGCCAGGTTGTCGCGGATGACCGGGTCGGCGAGGCGGCCGCGTTCCCGCGCCAGTTCGACGAGGTCGTCGGCGACCGAACCGTGCCGCGAGGCACGCGCGCCGTCGCCCATGATCGAGCGTTCGTACGCGAGCGCGGTCTGCAGCACGCGCCAGCCCTTGCCCTCTTCGCCGACCAGGTAGTCCGCCGGGATTTCGACGTCGGTCAGGAAGACCTCGTTGAAGTGCGCTTCGCCGGTGATCTGCACCAGCGGCCGGATGTCGACGCCGGGCTGGTGCATCGGCACGACGAAGTAGCTCAGGCCCTTGTGCTTCGGGACGTCCCAGTCGGTCCGCGCGATCAGCAGCGCGTAGTCCGCGGTTTTCGCGCCGGACGTCCAGACTTTCTGGCCGTTGACGATCCAGCGGTCGCCGTCGCGGACCGCGGTGGTGCGCACGCCGGCGAGGTCCGAGCCCGCGCCGGGTTCGCTGTAGAACAGGCAGGTCCGAGAGCGTTCGGTGAGGACGTCGTGCAGCAGGTCGTTCTTGAGTTTTTCGGTGCCGAACGCGAGGACGGTGTTGGCCGGGATGCTGTATTTGTCCTGGCGGGCGCCGGGTGCGTCGACGGCGTCGAACTCCGCCGCGATCACGTCGGCTAGCTCGGCCGGGTAGGCGCGGCCGGACCATTCGACCGGCCAGGTCGGCACGGCGTATCCGGCGGCGACGACCTTTTCCAGCCACGCGACGCGTTCCGGGGTGGTGCTCCAGCGATCCTCGGCCGGGGCGAGCCCGGTCCATTCGGCGGCGAGCCACGCGCGGACTTCTTCGCGGAGTTGATCGACGGTGATCATGGTCAGGCCCCCTTCGAGACGAGGTAGCGCTCCCGGTGCAGCCGCGAGCCGCCGAACAGCTGTGCGCCGGAGCGGGCGCGGCGCAGGTACAGGTGCGCCGGGTGTTCCCAGGTGAAGCCGACCCCGCCGTGCATCTGGATCGCCGACAGAGCAACGGTTTCGTACGCTTCCGCGCAGGCGAACCCGGCGAGCGCGATCGCGCCGGGACTGCCGTCGGCCGCGGCGTGCCGGGCGGCCGACGTCGCGGATTCGACGTCCAGGAGCCGGTCCGCCGCGAGGTGCTTCATCGCCTGGAAACTGCCGATCGCGCGGCCGAACTGGACGCGGGTTTTGAGGTAGTCGACGGTCGTTTCGAAAATCTGCCGGGCACCGCCTGCTTGTTCTCCGGCGAGTGCGATCACGCTGACGTCCAAGGCTTTTTGCACGGCTTCCCAGCCTGCAGTACCAATTCGTCGCGCTGGTGTATCAGCGAAGGTGAACTGGGACAGCCGCACGGTCGGGTCGAATACCGACTCCGCGGTGCGAGTGAAACCCGACGCGTCGGGTGCGACCTCGAAGATGCCGATGTCGTCGCCGGTGCGAGCCACCACGAGAATGACGTCGGCAACCTGGCCGAAGGTCACATAGGGCGTGGTCCCGGTGAGAGTTCCGTTTGCTTGCACCGCAACGCTTTCGGGCGTCCAGGTGGCGCTGACGGCGACGGTCCCAATCGAGGATCCGTCGGCCAGTGCGGGTAGCAGACGGCGTTTGTCCTCTTCGGACCCGGCGGCGTCGATGAGCGTCGAGGTCAGCACCGCGCTGGACAGGAACGGCGACGGCAGCAGCGCCGCCCCGATTTCCTCCGACACCGCTTCGAGTTCTTCCGCGCCCAGGCCGACTCCGCCGTATTCCGTCGCGATCAGCAGGCCGGGCAATCCCAGTTCGGCCAGTTGTTTCCACAGTTGCGGGTCGTAACCGGAGTCGCTCGCCATCACGCGGCGTACGTCGGACTCCGTGCAGCGGTCCGCGAGCAGGTCGCGCACCGCCTCCCGCAGCTGTTCGGTTTCCGCGGCGCTGATCGCCATCGCCGGACCGCCTTTCCCGTCGTCGGGTCTCGATTCCCATGCTGGGCGCGGAAATCCGCGATGTACATCACGGATTCCGACACCGGCAGGTTTCCGGGAGCGACATCGGCGCACGTGTCGCGGGCGCACATCTGCCGGTGTCCCGACCGGTCGTTTACGCCGCGTCAGCGGGATGCGAACGTGGAGGTGCGACCACCGGTCGGGAACGGAGTGCGATGATGACGAGCAGGCGGGAGACCCCGGCGCGCCGGAGGGCGGCAATCGCCGGTCTCGGGCTCACTGAGCTGGGGAAAGTCTACGGTCCGAGCGCGCGGCAGTTCGCCGCGCAGGCCGTCCGGCGGGCAGCCGCGGACGCCGGGATCGGGCTGTCCGACATCGACGGGCTGCTGGTGTCCGCCGGCACGACGCCCGGCGTGGACCTCAGCCTGCAAGTCGACTTGGGACTGCGCGACCTGCGCCTGTTCACCCAGATGCAGGCGTTCGGCTCGACGGCGGGCGCGATGGTGCAGTACGCCGCGATGGCCGTCGAAGCGGGCATGGCCGACACCGTGGCCTGCGTCTTCGCCGACGCGCCGCTCAAGGAGGGAAAAGCGACCGGCGCGGCCTACGGCGGACGGCGCACGACCCCGACCGGCTGGGGAAGCCTGCTGGGCTCCAGCGGTTTCGCCGGGCCGAACTCGTTCTACGCCCTCGCCGCGCGACGGCACATGAAGACTTACGGCACCACGAGCGAACAACTCGGCGCGATCGCGGTCGCGCAGCGCGCGTGGGCGGCGAAGAACCCGCTGGCACAGCTGCGGGATCCGATCACCCTGGCGGATCATCAAGCGTCGCGGTTCATCGCGGAACCGTTCCACCTGCTGGACTGCTGCCTGGTGTCGAACGGCGGTGCGGCGGTGATCGTGACGTCCGCCGAGCGGGCGAAAGAACTCGCCCAGCCCGCGGTGCAGGTGCTGGGCTGGGGACAAGCGCACCCGGGCAATTCCTTCCGCCGCAACGACAACCTCGGTCTCGTGAGCGGTGCGGCGCAGTCCGGCCCGGCGGCGATGGAGATGGCCGGAGTGACCATCGAGGACATCGACGTCGCCGAGATCTACGACTGCTACACCTTCACCGCGCTGCTCACGCTGGAGGACTACGGGTTCTGCGGCAAGGGCGAAGGCGGCGAGTTCGTCGCGACGCCGGGCATGCTCGGCCCGGACGGCAAGCTCGCGGTCAACACTGGCGGCGGCCAGCTGTCGTCCTACTACCTGTGGGGCATGACGCCGCTGTCCGAGGCGATCATCCAGGCCCGCGGCCAGGGCGGCGAACGCCAGGTGCCGAAGCACGACACCGTGCTGGTTTCGGGCAACGGCGGCATTCTGGACCACCACAGCACGCTCGTGCTCGGAACGGAGGCATGACAGTGCGGATCAACCCAGTCGCCCGCGACGAGGAGTCCGCGGCGTTCTTCGACGGCACTGCGGTCGGCGAGTTCCGGCTGCTGCGGCGGCGCGGCACCGGCGAGTACCTGGACCCGCGCACGGTTCCGGACCCCGACGACGATCTGGAGTGGACGGCCGCCGCCGGAACCGGCACGGTGGTGTCGTGGTCGGTGGTGCACAAGCGGGCGCGCGACGGCGGCGAGCCGGAGCGCGTGGTCGTCGGCATCGTGGAGCTGGCCGAGGGACCGTGGTGGTGGTGCCGGCTCGACGCCGACCCGGACGCGGACCTCTGGCAGCTGCCGGTGCGGGCAGTGTTCGTGCCCTCCGGTCCCGAATCTGACCACGAGAAGGTGCCGGTCTTCGCACCGGCGGAGGAGGACGGTCATGCCCGCTGACGCCCCGGCCGCGCTTGTCGAACAGCGCGGACACGTCCTGGTCGTCACGCTCAACCGGCCGCACGCGATGAACGCGGTCAACGCCGAGCTGAGCGAACTCGTCGGCACCGCGCTGGACCGGGCCGAACAGGACCCGGAAACGCGCGTCGTCGTGCTGACCGGCGCCGGGGAGCGCGCGTTCTGCGCCGGCGCCGACCTGAAAGCCGTGTCGCGGGGCGAATCGCTCGCCGCGCCCGGGCACGAGGAGTGGGGCTTCGCCGGCTACGTGCGGCACCCGATTTCGAAGCCGACGATCGCCGCGGTGAACGGATTCGCCCTCGGCGGCGGCACCGAACTCGCGCTGGCCAGCGACCTGGTGGTGGCGGCCGAATCGGCGAAATTCGGGCTGCCCGAGGTGAAACGCGGCCTGTTCGCCGCGGCGGGCGGGGTGTTCCGGCTGCCGCGGCAGATCCCGCAGAAGATCGCGATGGAGATGATGTTCACCGGCGAACCCCTGGACGCCGCCCGCGCGGCGGCGCTGGGGCTGGTGAACCACGTCGTCCCGGACGCCGGCGTGCTGACCGAGGCGCTGGCGCTGGCGGAGAAGATCGCCGCGAACGCGCCGCTCGCGGTGCAGGCCAGCAAACGCGTCGCACTGGGCATTGTGGACGGTGCGATCGCGGCCGACGACAGCGACTGGGACAACACTCGGGAGAACGCCGTCGGGGTCATGACGAGCGAGGACGTCCGCGAGGGAACCCTGGCGTTCGTCGAGAAGCGCGCGCCGGTCTGGCAGGCGAAGTAAGCGTTCTGTAGTCGGGAAAACGCGCTCTGTGCGCATCGACCGGCACCCGCCGGGGCCGAGATCGTGGCAGACTCGGCAGATGCGCGGGTGGGGGGCGACGCCGTGGACGCGGGCGCCGAAAACGGGGTGGCGGCAACCAGCGGTCGTCGTGGCGGCGATCGCGGCGGCGGTGCTCGTCGCGTTGCCCGCTGCGGCAGTGGCGTTGTTCCTGTCGTCGGCCGGGAACGCGACGCTGCACGACCAGATGAGCCGGGCGTGCCAGTGGGCGGTCGGCGCGGAGTGGTCCGGCGGGCTGCCGATGTCCCAGCCGTACCCGGGCGCGACCGGACCGACCGGGAAGGCGCTCGACGACGCCCGGCTCGCCGTCGCCCGGGACGCGGCTCGCGAGGTGCCGCGGCTGTCCGGCGTGCGGTCGACGCTGACCAGCAGCGCGAAGGTCAACCCGGTCCGGCCGGGCTCGCCGAACCCCGAGCAGTCCGCGATGTGGCTGGTCGCCCAGGACGATTTCGCCGCGCACCTGCAGGTGCTGGAGGGCGGCAAGGGCCAGGGGATCTGGGTGCCGAGCCAGTTCGCGCGGGCGCGCGGGCTGCACGCGGGCGACCAGGTGGCGATCCAGGGCGGCTGGAGCCCGCGGACCGGGGTGCCCCCGGGAGCGCCGGTGGCGACGATGCCGGTCGCCGCGGTGTACCGCGACCTGCGCGAGCTGCCTGACCAGCCGTTCTGGTGTCATCTGCAGCCGCTGTACCGGCCGAATCCGCTGAGCGAGGCTCCGGTCTTCCCGGTGGGGTTCGTGTCGCGGGACGCGCTGTTCGGGCTGACCCCGGCCGATTCGGGCGTCGGCAGCATGCTCGAGGCCTCGGTCGACCAGAACGGGCTGACCACCGCGAACGCACCGGACACGATCGCCGGGCTGGAACGGGTGCGCGAGCGCACCGAAAATACTCCCGAACTGTTCGCGCAGCGCGGCCGGATGCAGTTCACGTCGTCGCTGGGCGGCATCGCGGACCGCGCGGACCAGGTCGAATCCTCGCTCGCCGCGACGGTCGTGCCGATCGGCGTCGCCGGGTCGCTCACCGGGCTGGTGATTTCGGCGACGGTCGGGTCGTTCTGGGTCGAACGCCGCCGGGCCGAGCTCGCGGTGCTGTCCGCGCGTGGGGCGGGGCCGGGTGCGCTGGCCGGGAAAGCGTTGCTGGAGCTGAGTTCCATCGCGCTGCTCGGCACGGTCGGCGGCTGGTTCGCCGCGCGCGGGCTGGTGAGCGCGCTGGGGCCGAGCCCGCTGGTGACGTCGTCCGCGCTCGGCTTTTCGATCGGCGGCGCGGCGGTCGCGTTCCTGGCGACGCTCGCCGGGATCGCCGGGTCGGTCGTCTTGCGCACGCGGGCGATGTTCGACGCGCGCACGTCGCGGATCCGGCATCTGCCGTGGGAAATCCTCCCGCTGGTCGCCGCCGTGGTCTGCTACTTCGCGCTCGGCGACGGCACGCAGACCGGGCTCGGCCAGGCGGGCTCGGTCGCGCGGATCCCGCCGCGGCTGATCGTCGTGCCGTTGCTGCTGGTGCTGGGCCTGGCGATGCTGGTGACCCGGGTCGTGCGGCTGACCCTGCCGCGCGTGCGTGCGGTGCGGCGGGAACGCGCGGTGGCGTTCCTGGCCTGGCGGCGGCTGGCTTCGGCCCCCGCAGCGGCAGCCGTGCTGGTCGGGGCAACCGCGGTACCGGTGGCGCTGTCGATTTTCGCCACCACCGTCACCAGTTCCGTCCAGCGCACGCTCGCCGACGAGGGTCAGCTCGTGGTCGGCTCGGACGTCGTGGTGCATCTGACCGGCCCCGCCGCGATCCCGCCCGGCCTCGCCGGGCAAGCCGCGCTGGTCGACCGCTACGACTCGGCGTACCTGGGCAGCAAGACGGTGAACGTGCTCGGCGTCGACCCGGCGACGTTCGGCTCAGCCGCGTTCTGGGACGACCACCTCAGCGGGCCGACCCTGCCGGAGCTGCTGGACGAACTGTCCGGCGACAATGCGGTCGGCATCATCGCCGGGGTCCCGGACGCACCCGCGCAGGCGACGCTGAGCATCGGCGGCAAAGACCTGCCGTTGCGCGTCATCACGGTGGCGCAGCTGCCCGGGAAGAGCGCCGGGTTCCCGGAACTGCTGCTGCGCAAGGACATTCTCGCCAAGTTCGCCGGAGAGAGCGTGCACCGCGAGCTGTGGGCGCGCGGCGATCCAGCGCAAGTGCTGCCGGAACTGGGCAAAGCCGGGGTTCCGGCCGGGACAGTGAGCCGCGCGACCGACGTCACCGCGCACGGCGTGTACGGCGGAGTCACTTACACCTTCGCGTTCTTGACCGCAGTGTCCGCTTTGGTCGGTGTGGTAGTCCTAATTGGACTGTTGTTGTATCTCAACGCCCGGGCTCGCGCGCGGCGCGGAGCGTATGTCCTCTTGCGACGGATGGGCATCACCTCGGGCGCGCATTGGCGAGCGCTCGCGTACGAGGTCGGCGGGTTGCTGGCGGCCGGATTCGCTTTGGGCGTCGGGTTCGCGGCCGTCGCGGTCTCGGTGACTTACGAGGGTTACGACCTCGATCCGGCGACGCCGCCCGGCACAGTGATCCCGGTGCCGTGGGGACCGGGTGGGCAATTGCTGCTCGCGGCGGTGGTCGTCGCGCTTGTCGTTACTTATGCGGCCCAACGCGCGGCTGCGCGGGCGTTGCCTTCGGAGGTGTTGCGTGACACTGCCTGATGCTGTCCGGGGTACCGGATTGACGCACAGCTATCGCACCGCCGGTCGCTCGCTGACCGCTCTGCACGAGGTGTCGATCGCCGCCGCACACGGCCGGATCACCGCGCTGGTCGGCCCCTCTGGCTCCGGCAAATCGACCTTGCTGCGTCTCTTGGCGTGCCTGGAACGACCGAACGAGGGCCGGGTCGAGGTCGGCGGCACCGACGTCACCGCGTTGTCCGCGCGAGCGCGCCGGGCGGTGCGGCGACGGCGGATCGGTTACGTCTTCCAGAATCCCGTCGACAATCTGCTGGATTACCTGACAGTGCAAGAACATCTGGAGCTGGCCGCGAAAATGCGCGGCACGGGACTTTCCCTGGCCTTGCTGGAGCGGCTGGGTCTGGACCACCGCCGCAGCCACCGTCCGCGTCAGCTTTCCGGCGGTGAGCAGCAACGGACCGCGCTGGCCTTCGCTGCGGTTGGCGACCCGGATGCGGTGCTGGCGGACGAGCCGACCGCTCAGTTGGACCGTTCGTCGGCCGGGTTGGTGGCGGAGGCTTTCCGTGCGCTGGCGGAGTCGGGCCAGACTGTTGTGGTTGCGACCCATGATCCGGTGCTGGCCGAGGCGGCGGATGACGTGGTGGAGCTGGTGGACGGGAGAGTCCGGTGAATGCGCTGCTCAGCGTGTCCGACGTAAGCCGTTCGCACGGCGGGATGCCGGTGCTGCGGCACACGAGCCTGGAGCTGGCGGCGGGCGAACTGGTCGCGCTGACCGGCCCGTCGGGCTCGGGGAAAAGCACGCTGCTGATGATCGCGGGCGGCTGGGACAAGCCGGACAGCGGGACCGTCACCGCGCATCCGCCGATGCCGGACGTGCCGGTTTCGGAACAGCCCTGGCACGCGCTGGCTTTCGTGCCGCAGTCGATCGCGCTGTTCGAGGAGTTGACGGTCTCCGACAACCTCGCGTTCGCCGCACGGACCGCGGTGGAGCCGCCGGATCAGTCGAAACTGCTGGAAACCCTGGACCTCGCGAAGCTGGCGGATCGGCTGCCGAGCGAGGTTTCGCGCGGGGAACAGCAACGGGGCGCCGTGGCGCGGGCTTTGGCGGCGGGTCCGCTGGTGCTGCTGGCGGACGAGCCGACGTCGCATCAGGACCGTGCGCACGCCGAGATGGTGCTGACGGCTTTGCGCCGGGCAGCGGATCGCGGGACGGCGGTTGTGGTGGCGTCCCACGATCCGCTGCTGGCCGGGCACGCGGACCGGGTGGTGACGGTCGGCGAGTGAGTCAGTCCACTTTGGACGGATGCCGCGCGAGCGCGGTCACCTGGATGTCCATGTACGGGAACAGCGGCAGGTTCGACAGGATCTGGTGCAGCTCGTCGTGGTCGGCGACGTCCAGCACCGAGTAGTTCGCGTACTCGCCGGCGATCCGCCAGATGTGCGGCCATTTCCCGCTGCGCTGCAGCTGCTGGCTGTACTCCTTCTCGCGCGCGATGAGGGCGTCGCGGACCGCCGGGTCCAGGTCCGGGGGAATGCGGACGTCCATCCGCACGTGGTAGAGCATGGTTCTCCGATCGAATCAGGCCGGGTCGAGGACGAAGTTGTATTCGATCGTCTCGCCGTTGTCCGCGGGCTTCGGGTCGAGCAGCAGCTCCGGCTTCACCGCGGAGGCGATGTCGTCGTCGTTGTGCTCGTCGCCCGGGAAGTACAGCTGCGCGGTGAGCAGTTCGTGGCCCGGCGCGGACACCTTGACGTGCAGGTGCGCCGGACGCCACGCGTGCCAGCCCGCCGCCGCGATCAGTTTGCCGCAGGCGCCGTCGGTCGGGATCTGGTACGGCGCGGGCCGCACGGTGTGGATTTCGAAGCGGCCCTCGTCGTCGGTGGTGAAGGTGCCGCGCAGGTTCCACTCCGGGATGTCCGGCGCGAACTGCGAGTACAGCCCGTCCGCGTCCGCGTGCCACAGTTCGACCTTCGCGCCGCCCAGCGCCGCGCCGGTGGTCGAGGTGACCTGTCCGGTCCAGGTGAGCGGCGTGCCCGGCTCGTTTTCCCGCGAGGGAACCGAACCGCGCGCGCCCTGCTCGGGGGCGTCCGGCACGTAGTAGGGGCCTTCGATGGTGCCCTTGTTGCCCTTGCGGTGCTCGGTGGCGACGTCCTCGACGACGTGCTCGACCCAGACGTCCAGGAACAGCGGCCATTCGCCGTCCTCGCCGACGCTGATCAGCCACGACTTGAGCGCGTTGTACTCCTCGTAGGTCACCTTGTGCTTGCGGATGGTCGCGTGCACGGCCTCCAGCACCTCGCGGGCGAGCAGGCTGACCCGTTCCTTCGGGGTGCCCGCGACGCCGGCGAGCTTGTCGCTCTTGAACCGTTCGGTGGCGTTGGCTCCGGACGCGGCGGCGGTGGGGGAATGCGTGGCAGTCATGAATCCTCCTTGATCCATCGGGGTTTTCCGGCTCAGCGGTCTTGCCGGTAGTGCCGGAGCTTGCCGGGGTCGAGTGCGGCGCCGAGGCCGGCGCCGGGGCGGATGACCAGTTCGCCGTCCGCGATGCACAGCGGTTCGGCGAGCAGGTCGTCGGTCATGTCGAGGAAGTTGGACAGTTCGCCGGGACGGCGCGACGTCAGCTCGTACGCCGATCCGAACGCGACAGTGCACAGTGAACCGATCTGGCCGTCGATCTGGTTGCCCATCACGACTTCCAGCCCGAGGCCTTCCGCGAGGTGGTGCGTGCGCTGCGAACGCGTGAAGCCGGTGCGGGCGGTCTTGATGCTGATCGCGGTGGCCGACCCGCCGAGGATCTCGCGGGTCACGTCGGCCGGGGTCACCGCGGATTCGTCGGCGATGAACGGAACGTCCAATTGCGACACGAGCCAGCGGCGGCCGAGCACGTCGTCGGCGGGGCACAGTTCCTCGGCGTACAGCAGGTCGAGGTCGGCCATTTCCCGCATCGCGCGGGCGGATTCCGCGGCCGTCCAGCCCCGGTTGCCGTCCACGTACAGGTCGACCTCGGCGCCGAAGCGCTCCCGCAACGCGCGGACCACCGCGGTGTCGAGGGAAACCGGACGGCGGCCGACCTTCACCTTGAACGTGGTGATGCCGTAGCTGTCGCGAATCCGTTCCGCCTCGGCGACCATCGCGGCAGGCTCGTCGAAGCCGAGCATGTGCGACACCTTCATGCGGTCGGTGTAGCCGCCGAGCAGTTCGGTGACCGAGACGTCGAGGCTTTGCCCGAGCGCGTCCCAGATCGCCATGTCCACAGCGGACTTCGCGGCCGGGTTCCCGACCGTGCGCCCGAGCCGCGCGTGCACGGTCTCGCGTTCGAGCAGGCTCAGGCCCACCACTTGCGGGGCGAACACGGTCTCGATGACGGCCACGATCCCGGCTTGCGTCTCGCCGTAGGTGAACGGCCGGGGCGGTGCCTCGGCAACGCCGACCACGCCGTCGTCGGTGTGCACGCGGACCAGCACGTGCTCGGCCGTGTGCACCTCGCCGGAAGCGAAACGCAGCGGTTTGCGGTAGGGGATGGCGAACGGGATCGCCTCCACCCGGGTGATCTTCATCGTGTCCTCCCTGACACGGGCACTTCGACGGGGAACAGCTCGCCGAGCGCGTCGAGCACGGCCGGGACCAGTGCCGAGGCCCGGTCGCGGTGCCAGGCGAGCGCGAGCTGGACGGTGGCCGCCCCGGCGAGGTCGCGGAACACGACCCCGGCCAGCGGCAGCGCCCGCGCGGACGCGGGGACGACGCCGACGCCGAGACCGCCGGCGACGAGCGCGAGCAGCACCGCGGTGCCGGCCGCTTCGTGCTCGCGTTGCGGGGTGAATCCGGCGTCGCGGCAGCTGCGCAGGACCGCTTCGTTGACGACGGAGTAGCTGGCCGGATAGGTGACGAAAGCTTCGGCGCGCAGATCGCTCATCGCCACGACCGGTTCCACCGCGAGCCGGTGGTCGGCCGGGACGGCGAGCACGAGCGGCTCGGTCTCGACGATGCGCAGGTCGAGGTCTCCGCCGGTGACCGGCGGACGCAGCACGCCGATGTCGAGGGTGCCGTCGCGCAGCTGTTCGCACTGCTCGCCGGTGAGCAGGTCGGCGTGCACCTCGAGCTCGACCTCGGGAAGCCGGTGCTGCAGCGCGCGGGCGACCTGCGGCAGGTGCGAGAGCGCCGCGGTGCCGGTGAAGCCGATCCGGGCGAGTCCGCGGCGGCCGTCGGCGATGCGCCGGGCTCCGCGCGCGCCCGCCTCGACGGCGTCCAGGATCCGCTGGGCCTCGGCCAGGAAGAACCGGCCCGCCGGGGTGACCTGCACCTGCCGCGTCGTGCGGCTGAGCAGGGCGACGCCGAGCTCGTCCTCCAGCTGCCGGATCGCGTGCGAAAGCGCGGGCTGGGCGAGGTGCAGGCGTTCGGCGGCACGGCCGAAGTGGCAGGTCTCGGCGACGGCGGCGAAGTACCGCAAGTGGCGCAGTTCCATCGGGCTGCCTCCTCACCGGCTCCTCGCGTGGTCCCGCTCACCGTAAGTTCCGGCATTGAGTGAAGACAAGGAGCGATTTACGCGCGATTGATAAACGACATCGAATAATCACACCCTAGGTCAGGACTGGGTCTTGCCCTGGTGTGGCGGCGGCCACGGGCTGGCACAGTGCGGGAAACGCCCTGCTGGGGAGCCGATCAGTGCAGATCAGAGGCCCGTTGGAGGAGTCATGACCGAGACGCTGGACCACGCCGCTTCCGTAGTCGCGGACGCGGTGGTGGAGGACCCGGAGGCGGGCGTCTACCGCGCGAACCGCCGGATCTTCACCGACGAGGAGATCTTCGAACTCGAGATGAAGCACATCTTCGAGGGCAACTGGATCTACCTCGCGCACGAGAGCCAGCTGCCGAACCCCGGCGACTACTTCACCACCACGATCGGCCGCCAGCCCGTCGTCGTCACCCGCGACAAGGCAGGCGAGCTGCACTGCCTGATCAACGCCTGCGCGCACCGCGGCGCGATGATCTGCCGGCGCAAACGCGACAACCGGCCGACGCTGACCTGCCCGTTCCACGGCTGGACCTTCCGCAACGACGGCAAGCTGCTCAAGGTCAAGGACCCGGACGGCGCGGGCTACCCGGAGTCCTTCGACACCGGCGGCTCGCACGACCTGACGAAGGTCGCCCGCTTCGAGTCCTACCGCGGGTTCCTGTTCGGCAGCCTCAACCCGGACGTGCTGCCGCTGACCGAGCATCTCGGCGACGCCACGAAGGTGATCGACATGCTCGTGGACCAGTCGCCGGAGGGGCTTGAAGTACTGCGCGGGGCCTCCACGTATACCTACGACGGCAACTGGAAGGTCCAGGCGGAGAACGGCGCGGACGGCTACCACGTCACCGCGACGCACTGGAATTACGCGGCCACCACGGCTCGGCGCAACACCGGCGAATCGGCGAACGACACCAAGACCCTCGACGCCGGGTCGTGGGGCAAGTCCGGCGGCGGGTACTGGTCGTTCCCGCACGGGCACCTGTGCCTGTGGACCTGGGCGGGCAACCCGCAGGACCGGCCGCTGTGGCCGCGGATGGCGGAGCTGAAGGAGCGCTACGGCGACGCCAAGGGCGAGTTCATGGTGCGCGGGTCCCGGAACCTGTGCGTGTACCCCAACGTGTACCTGATGGACCAGTTCTCGACGCAGATCCGGCATTTCCGGCCGATCGCGCCGGACAAGACCGAGGTCACCATTTACTGCATCGCGCCGAAGGGCGAGAGCGCCGAATCGCGGGCGTGGCGGATCCGGCAGTACGAGGACTTCTTCAACGCCTCGGGCATGGCGACGCCGGACGACCTGGAGGAATTCCGGTCCTGTCAGCTCACCTTCCGCGCGACGGCCGCGCCCTGGAACGACATGAGCCGCGGCGCGCAGCACTGGCTCACCGGACCGGACGAGGTCGCGTCGTCGCTCGGGCTGGACGGGGTCGTGTCGGCCGGGCAGAAGAACGAGGACGAGGGCCTTTATCCGGTGCAGCACGGGTATTGGCAGGAAACCATGCGCGCGGCGATCGCCCGCGAGCAGGCCGTTCGAGGAGAAGCCCGATGACCGCCGCCGCCGAGAAGACCATCACCCAGCACGACGTCGAACAGTTCCTCTACCGCGAGGCGCGGTACCTGGACGACCGCGAGTTCGAGAAGTGGCTGGACTGCTACGCCGACGACGTCGTGTACTGGATGCCTTCCTGGGGCGACGACGATCTGCTCACCGAGGACCCGCAGCGCGACATTTCGCTGATCTACTACCCGAACAAGGGCGGGCTCGAGGACCGGGTGTTCCGGATCCGCACCGAACGCTCGAGCGCGACGTCCCTTCCGGAACCGCGGACGAGCCACAACATCACCAACGTCGAACTGATCGAGCGGCACGGCGATCTGGTGGACGTGCGGTTCAACTGGCACACGATGTATTTCCGGTACAACACGGTCGACCCCTATTACGGGACTTCGTTCTACACCGTCGATTTCTCCGGGCCGTCTCCGTTGATCCGGCGGAAGACCGTGGTGCTCAAGAACGATTACATCCACCACGTCGTCGACGTGTACCACTTCTGAGCGGAGGCGGTCATGAACCACCGGATCGCTCTGTCCTTCGAGGACGGCGTCACTCGCTTCGTCACCTGTGCGGCGGACCAGACGGTCGCGGACGCGTCGTACCGGCAGCGCATCAACATTCCGCTCGACTGCCGCGACGGCGCGTGCGGAACCTGCAAGGCGTTCTGCGAATCGGGGGAGTACGAGGGCGGGTCTTATCTCGAAGACGCGTTGAGCGCGGACGAGGCGGAGCGCGGTTACGTCCTGCCGTGCAGCATGAAGCCGAAGTCCGATCTGGTGCTGCAGATCGCGAGCACGTCGGCGGTCGCGAAGACGCAGGCCGCCGAGCATCACGGAACTCTCGTCGCGCTGGAACGGCTTTCGCCGACGACGATGTCGCTGACCGTCGAGATCAGCGATCGGGACCGGCTCGCGTTTCTGCCGGGGCAGTACGTGAACATCACTGTCCCGGGGACCGAGGTGACGCGGTCGTATTCGTTCAGCAACGCGCCTGACGACAAGCGGCTGACCTTTCTGGTGAAGCTCACGCCGGGCGGTGTCATGTCGGATTACCTGACCGGGCGGGCGAAATCCGGCGACGAATTGACCTTCACCGGTCCGCACGGGAGTTTCTTCCTGCGCGAGACGGACCGGCCGGTGCTGCTGCTGGCCGGAGGCACCGGGCTCGCGCCGATCCTGTCCATTGTGCGCACTATGCGCGATTCCGGCGTGACCCGGCCCGCGCATCTCGTGTACGGCGTCAGCACCGACGACGACCTGGTCGAGACAGCGACGCTGGACAAGCTCGCCGCCGAGGTTCCGGGCCTGACCTGGGATTACTGCGTGTCGGACCCGGGGAGTGCCGCGCCGAACAAGGGTTACGTGACCACGCTGATCCGGGACGAGCACCTGCACGGCGGCGATGTCGCGGTGTACCTGTGCGGGCCGCCGCCGATGGTGGAGGCGGTGCGCGGGCATTTCGCGTCCGCCGGGTTCGAGCCGACCGGGTTCTACTACGAGAAGTTCGCGCTGGCGGCGCCAGTCCGGGCGCCTGAGATCCCAGTCGAGCCGGTTGTCGCGGCACTGCCGGAACCTGAACCGGAGCTGGAGTTCGTCGCGGGCCGCGCACTGGCCGGGCAGGAGCTGTTCCCGGAGGTCGAATTGGCCCCGCTGCGGGCCGGGGCGGTGTTGTCCGCGGCGGAAGAAGCGCGGGTCGCGCGCACGATCGCGGGCCAGGAAATGCTGCCCGCGGCCGACGAAACGCCGGGCGAGTACGAAATCGGCGAGGAGCACCCGTCGGTGCATGAATCGGACGCCGTTTTCGAGGCCAGGCAAGCGCTCGAACTGGGTGCGCTCGAACTGACCATCGGACGGCTGACCTCGGGCCAGCTCGCCGGGTACCGGCTGCTCGCCGAGTCGACCGTGCCCTATGTGGACGGTGACCGGTTCCTGGACGCCGCCGCCTACACCGAAACCAACGCGGCGTTCCACGACTACCTGTTCACGCTCACCGGCAACGAGCATCTGCTGCAGGCATATCAGGCGCTCGGCGTGAAGGGCCACATGGCCGAGACGCTGCGCAACGCGACCTGGTGCCATCCGCGATGCACGCAAGACCACCTGGACCTGGTCGCCGCGTTCGAATCCGGGGACCGGGCGACCGCGCGACGGCTGGTCGCCGAGCACGCGGAACGGTCGAAGGTCACCACCCGGCGGGCGATGAGCGGCGCGGCGGCGGGACCGAAATTCCTGTCGCCGGGGCGCTTCGCGGGCAAGGTCGTCGTGGTCACCGGGGCCGCGCAGGGGATCGGCGAGGCGACCGCCCGGCGGATCGCCGCGGAGGGCGGCGCGCTGGTGCTCGCCGACCGGTCCGGCCTGGTCAGCGGGCTTGCCGACGAGCTGCCCGAGGCCGCCGCGGTGGTCGCGGACCTGGAGACCTGGGCGGGCGCGCAGGCGGTCGCGGAAGCCGCGCTGGCCCGGTTCGGCCGGATCGACGTGCTGGTGAACAACGTCGGCGGCGCGCTGCGGTTCAAGCCGTTCACCGAGTTCGGCCCGGACGAGATCGAGGCCGAACTGCGCCGGTCCTTGCTGACCACGCTCTTCTCCTGCCGGGCCGCGCTGCCGTCGATGGCGGAGCGGGGCGGCGGGGTGATCGTGAACGTGTCGTCGGCGGCCACCCGGGGCATCCACCGGATCCCGTATTCGGCGGCGAAGGGCGGGATCAACGCGCTGACCGCGTCGCTGGCGTTCGAATACGCCGACGCTGGCATCCGCGTGGTCGCGACCGCGCCGGGCGGCACCGAGGCCCCGCCGCGGCGGATCCCGCGCGGCGGCCCCGATCCGGCCACCGACCAGGAACGGGAGTGGTTCCAGGCGCACATCGACCAGACTGTCGGGTCGTCATTGCTCAAGCGGTACGGCACCCTGGACGAGCAGGCCGCGGCGATCGCGTTCCTGGCCTCGGACGAGGCCTCGTACGTCACCGGCACCGTCCTGCCCGTGGCCGGGGGCGATCCCGGCTGACGGAGGCATTCGGCGAAGCGGGGAGGACCGTGACGACCGCGGCGGAGGAGCTGGCCGGCCTGCTGTCCCGGGCAGGACGCGCGGTGCTGCTGTGCGGTCCGGCCGGGTCCGGGCGCACCACGCTGGCGCGACGGGCCGCCGACGCGTTCCCCGGACCGGTGCTCCAGGCGACCGCGGCCGAATGGGAGAGCGACAGCGCGTTCGCCGTACTGCGGCAGCTGTTCCCGGACCTGTCGACCGATGGCGGGCCGCTGCCGCTTGCCAGCCGGATCGCGGCGGAGCTGGTGCCTGGGACGTTGCTGGTGATCGACGACGCGCAACTGGCCGATGTGGACTCCGTGCGGACGCTGTCGTCGTTGCTGCGGCACCATCCGGCAGTGCGGGCGACGGTCCTGCTCACTGTCGCGACCGGCGATTCTCGCGCTCGTGCGGATGTTCTGGAGCTGCTTGCCCGGATGTCCGGCGACGAGGTGCGCGTTCCGCCGCTTGATGCCGCCGAAGTGTCCGAATTGGCCTCGGCGCGCGGCATCGCCTTGCACCCGACGATGGCTGAACGATTGTGCCGCCACACTCTTGGCCGGCCGCGCAATGTCGTGCAGCTGCTGACCGAGGTCCCGCGTACGACGTGGGCGGGGTTCGATCCGAATCTGCCCGCACCGGCCGCGGTCGCTGCTTCGGTCCGCGAACGGGTCTCGCGGCTTTCCCCTGCGGCGGAACGGTTTGTCGCGGCCGCCGCAGTGCTCGGTGCTGGTGCGGCGGTGCGGTCGGTGGCGTCGCTGGCCGATCTCGACGGCGATCCGTTGCCGGTGCTGGACGAGGCGTGCGCGGCGCGACTGGTCGAACTCGCGCCGCGTGGGCTCGCCGAGGTGGGGCCGCCGGATCCGATGGTTCGCGCGGCGGTGCTCGCCGGGCTGGGTCCGGAACGACGGTCGAAGCTGCAGCGGCGGGCTGCGGAACTGGTCGAGGATCCGGCGCGGAGCTTGCGGTTGCTGGTCGCGGCCAGCCCGGTGCCGGACGCGAGTGTCGCTGATCGGCTCGACGCGCTGGCGGTCGAGCGAGCCGCTGCCGGGGCGTGGGGGACGGCCGCGGTGCTGCTCAACGATGCTGGGCGGCTTACCGAGGATGCTGAGCTGCGCCAAGCGCGGATCACGCGGGCTGTCGATGCGCTGATCGGTGCTGGCGATGTGTTCAGGGCGGCTGCGCTGGCTCCGGAAGTCGAGAGCGTGCGCGAGACGCCGCTGCGGGACGCGGTGCTGGGTTATCTGGCGGTGGTGCGGGGTCGAGCCACGGAAGCTGGCGGACGGCTGAGCCGGGCTTGGGATATCGTCAACGCCTCGCGGGACCCGGAGACGGCCGCGTTGATATGTCAGCGGTACGTGCTTGACGCGCTTTGCCGATACTCGGCAGAGGATCTCGTGCGGTGGGCGGATCGCGCTCTAGAGCTGGCCGTGCCGGAGACCCCGGCCGCAGTGGAGGCGGCGGCGATCCGGGGTCTCGGACTCGCTGCTTCGGGGCGGGCCAAGCAGGCTCGGCGGGATTACGCACAATTGGCTGAGCGGATCCGGCATGGTGCGCAGGCGCAGCGGATCGTGATGGCGCGGGGATGGCTGAATCTGCTCACCGATCGGATCGACGACGCCCGGGTGGATCTGGAAAGTGCTGTGCCCACTAGTTATTTGGGTGGTTCGGCGCGGATTTCCTTGTGGGCGCAGGCTTGGCTGGCGCGGACGTTGTTCCTGAGCGGAGAATGGGACGACGCTTTACGGGTGGTTCGGGAAGCACTCGTGCTGGTGGGCCGGACGGGAATTGTGCTTACCGCGCCTTTGCTGCATTGGACTTCCGCCGCGGTACATGCGTTGCGCGGGGATCAGGCGCGGGCGGAGGAGGCGTTGCTGGCTTGTGCTTCCGGGCCGCAGGATTACGAGATCATGCGGGTTCCGGCTTTGCTGGCCCGGGCGCAAGTTGCGGAGGCGGCCGCGGATTCAGCTGGGGTTTTGCGGGCGTTGCATCCGTTGACTCGGTTGTCGTTGCCTGCTTCGGTGGATGAGCCAGGGCATTGGCCTTGGCATGATCTGTACGCGCATGCCTTGGTCCTTAGTGGACGGTCTGACGAGGCGGATGCCTTTTTGGCTCCGCATGAGCGGGCAGCCGGGAAGCGGGAGCATGCTTCGGCTCGGGCTCGTCTTGCTGCCGCGCGGGGGCGGTTGCTGGGGGCGCGGAATGATCATGTCGGGGCGGTGGCGGCGTTTGATGCTGCGGTGGAGATGATTTCGGGGTTGCCGTTGCGGTATGACCAGGCTCGGATCGCGTTCGCATACGGACAGACGTTGCGGCGGTTAGGTCGGCGGGCTCGGGCGGATACGCAACTGGTTGCTGCTCGGGACGGGTTCGCTTCTTTGGGGGCGGTTACGTATGTGGCTCGGTGTGAGCGGGAGTTGCGGGCCGGTGGGGTGCATTTGCCGCGGGGTGGGGTGGATTCCTTGACGCCGCAGGAGGAAGCGGTGGCGCGGATGGTGGCTCGGGGGCAGTCGAATCGGGAGGTGGCTGCGGAGTTGTTTTTGTCGGTGAAGACTGTGCAGTATCACTTGACGCGGATTTACGCGAAGCTGGGGATTCGGGGGCGGACTGAGTTGGCTGTGCTGCGGTCTGGGGAGGAGGAGGGGTGACTGCTCGTCGCCTGGCGGCGACATCGGCTTTTGGTTGCGTGGGGCACCCCGAAGCTTGATTGTGCAGGGGAGCTTCGTATCGGGGTGCGGGGGAGGGGCTGGGTGCCCTCGATGGTTGGGTGCATCGGTTCCGGTGTGCGTTAGCGCCCCCCAACGAGATCTTCTCAATCGCTGTGGTGCATCGGCCGGACTGCGTGACATCTCCGCTTCCGCTGACGTCTGCGAGGGAGCGGCCCGGCGCGGCTCGTCGGCCGGTTCTCCGCCGCGCCCTGACAAACACCGTTACCACGAACCCGCCGCACACCGCGCTCCGAGAAAACCCCAATGTGGCATTGGGTGCGTCAGATGCACCCAATGTGGCGTTCGGTGCGTGGGATGCACCCAATGCCGCATTGGGGCGCACCCCGGCGGCGGGGCGGGGCGGTCCGTGAAGGGACCCCTCACGAACCGGTAGCGGTCGTGAGGGGACCCCTGAAGGAATCTGATTCCCTCAGGGGTCCCCTCACGTACGGGTCAGCTACGGATAGCGAAGGTCCAGCGGGCGTGCGCACCTGGGCCAACAGTGAGAGTCGAGTGCCCCAGCTGCTCAACGTGCCGCGTGCCAGCGGGGCCGTTCAGAGCCAGGTCGAGTTGGCGCAAACCGACTTGGTCGGCGGTTACCGTGTCGAAGCGGATGGTGGTCATGCCGTCGAAGGCGATGGCACCGGTGGGGAGCTGCCGTACGGTCATTCCTCCGGCGCGCAGCAGGGGCAGGGTGTTGCCCAGGTCGCGTGCGGTGATGCCGATGCGGATGCCGGTGACGTCGCGCATCTGGTGGTTGCGGTAGTCGTCCGGCAGGTACCGGTTGCGGCTGATGTCGCCGGGGTATTGCGCGGGGCCGGTGTTGCTGCGCGGGTCCGCGAAGTACTCCTCGCGGTATTCCATGCCCCAGGCACCGAAGGTGTCGTACTGGTCGGTGGTGAAGACTCCGTTGAACCACGGGACCGGCTTGCCGTCGCCGAAGTCGCGGGTTTGCAGGAATTCCAGCGGGTTCGCGATGCCCGCGTCGTGCAAGCGCTGGACCACTGTGGACAGTTGTCCGGTGTGTTCGACCGAGACTCCCAGGCCCGCCGAACCGAGGTCGCCGTCCTTGCCGGGGACGTCGCCGACACCGAAGAGTTCCACGTAGGTTTCCCGGCCCATCAGGTAGCGGCCGGTCCATTTTTCGCCGCCCGCGCCCGTGGTGGTGCGGACCTGGAAGTTCGCGAAGTCCTTGAGGTAGGCCGAATGCTCGATGGCGTCGGCGGTCTCGCGGTCGAGGACGCCGTAGCCGTGGTTGAAGTGCAGCAAGGTCTGCTCGCTCGCGTGTGCGGTGCCGGTCGCGGCCAGGGTCAGGAGCACGACCAGGAGCTGGAGGATCGTCCGGGTTCTTCGAGGTTTCGACATGGCCGAGGAGAGTAAGGCGACGGCGGCCGGGCGGCGGCGTTTTCGCGGAACTCGACCGCAACGGCCTACTGAGAATGTCTTTCTCGTTGTCCGGTCAAGTGGAAATTAGTTCACTTGGAGCAGTGACAGTGCATCACATTTAGTAACAGAATCAGGTCCTCGTGCCACCTGATCGGGTGGCACGTCGCGAGGGCCTCCGAAAGGACCTGTCATGACCACTCACCACTGGGGACCCGCCGGGAGGGCGCGCCGCCGCCTGACCGGTGCGGTGCTCGCCGCGGCTGCCGCCCTGCTCGTGGCGACCGCGCCGGACGCTGGGGCCGCACCTGCCGCGGCTTCGGGCACTTCGGCCGAGACTCCGGACAACCACCAGATGGGCGCCTCCATCCGGGCGCACGAAGGAGGCGGCACGGGGGTCGCGCCGGCGTCGGTCGAGGCGACCACGTCGGGCATCGACGTGAGCAGCTACCAAGGGGCGGTCGACTGGCAGTCCTATTGGAACCAGGGCAAACGGTTCGCCTACGTGAAGGCGACCGAGGGCACCGGCTACCAGAACCCGGACTTCACCCAGCAGTACAACGGTTCGTACAACGTCGGCATGATCCGCGGCGCGTACCACTACGGCCGCCCCGATCTCTCCGGCGGCGCGGCGCAGGCCGACTACTTCGTCGCGCACGGCGGCGGCTGGTCAAAGGACGGCAAGACCCTGCCGGGCACGCTCGACATCGAATGGGGACCCAACTCCGCCTGCTACGGGCTGAGCCAGTCCGCGATGGTGTCGTGGATCAAGGCGTTCAGCGACGAGTACCACGCGAAGACGTCGCGCTGGCCGGTGATCTACACGGCCACCAGCTGGTGGACCCAGTGCACCGGCAACAAGGGCGACTTCAGCTCGACCAATCCGCTGTGGGTGGCGGCGTACTCGTCGTCGCCGGGCGCGCTGCCGTACAACTGGGGCTTCTACACCTTCTGGCAGTACACCTCGACGCCGCTCGACCAGGACTACTTCAGTGCGGGCATCGACCGGCTGAAGGTTCTGGCCACCGGCTGAACCGGGCCCGTTCGGGAGTCCGGTCCGGCCGGGCTCCCGAACGGGGCCGTGCCCAGGCGAGGACGGCCAGCCCGGCCAGCGTGCCCGGCAGTCCGGTCGCGACTTTGGCCGCGACCAGCCAGGCGTTCGCCGGGTCGAGGCTGAGCAGGCCGGTCACCGCCGCCCGGACGAGGAAACCCGCGGCGAGGATCGTGGTCGCGACCGTGAACCGGCGGCGCGCGGCGCGTTCGGTCCCGGCGCGGCCGACCGCCGCCCAGCCGATACCGACGAGCGGCCGCCGCACGACGATCGACCCGGCCAGCACCAGCGCGGCCAGCAGGTACCAGACGAGGTCGGGCAGGAAAAGCCCGCCGCCGGATCCGGTCTGCCACGCGATGAACCCGGCGATGCCGACGCCGACCAGCCCGCCGAACGCCGGTCCCTTCGGATCTCCGCGCCGGATCCGGACCGCCGCGAGCACGGCGGCAATGGCAGCCGCGGCGCCGACTGCGATTCCGGTGCCGGCGACGGCGTTGAGCGGCGCGAGCACCGCCGAGGGGATGGCGGACAGGACGATCCCGGACGGCGTGTCGATCCGCGGTCTCGGCGCGGGGTTTCCTTTGCTGCCAAGGAAACGCCGCTTCACTTAAGCGCTCCCGCGACGGACCGTGCCGCTTGGTCGGGCGTGTCGCCGTACCCGATCGCCAGCCGTACCAGCAGATCCGCCAGCGCCGCCCGTCCCGCGGCCTCCGGCAACGCGCCGCTGAGCACCATCGTCGCCAGCCCGTGCTGCGTGCTCCACACCTGAGCCGCGCACATCTCCGTCTGCTCCGCGGGCACGCCGGGGAACCGGCCGGACCCCGCTGCCTGGTCGAGAATCTTCCGCAGCAGCAGGAAACAGGCTTCGCCCGCGCGGTCGTCGTCCAGCGGACGGTCGACGAACATCGCCCGGTACAGATGCGGTTCGGCCATCCCGAACCGGAAAAATGCCGCCACCGCCGCGGCGAGGGCGGTCACCGGGTCTTCAGCGGGCGAGTCCATCGTCTCTTCGAGCCGGCGAAAGCCCTCCAGTCGCACCTCCCGGCGCAACTGCTCGACGCTGCCGAAGTAGGTGTAGACCGCTGTCGTCGACACGCCCAGCTCGCGGGCCAGCCGCCGAGTCGACAAGGCTGGACCGCCTTCCTCGGCCAGCACCTGGGCGGCCGTCGCCAGAAGGCTTTCGCGAAGTGCGGCGTCGCGCTGTCTTGGGCTCACGCCAACGATAGTAAAACGGCGTTGCGTAACAGTGCAACACTAAAACTTCGCCAGCACCTCCATGACCGCGCCGACGATCCGCCGGGTCTGCGGCTGGCACGCCGCCCACGTCGTCAGCGGCACGCCCGGCTCGACCAGTTCGCTCCAGGCCCACTCGGGCAGCATCCGGTTCGCGCTGGGGCGGCTGAGCAGCACCGCGTCCGCCTCGACCGCCTCCGCGCAGGCCAGCGCGTTCTCGTTGAACCGCGCGAGCCGCCAGTTCGGCGACACTCCAAGCCCGTGCGCCGCGGCGAGCATCTGGTCGTGCCCGGCCGGGACCTGCGCCCGCGAATGCGCCAGCACCCGGACGTCGTCGAGATCCCGCAGCCGGCAGTGCGCGCGTCCGAAAAGCTGGTGACCAGGCCGGATCGCGACGCCGAAGGGATGTTCGAACAACAACCGCCCATGCAGCGTCGACGGCGGGTTCTGGTGGATCAGCCCGATGTCGATCCGTCCTTCGCTGAGCATTCGCAGCTGCTCGGTGCTGCTGGCGTCCAAAAACGACAGTGCGGCATCCGGCACTTGACGGCGGATTTCCGCGAGCGCCGCGAGCACCCAGTCCTGCGGAATCCCGGGCGGCAACGCGATCTCGACCTGCTCCTTGACCGGAGCCGCGGACCGCGTGACCTCCCGTGTCGCGTCCGCGAGCCGCAGCAGCTGCCGCGCGTGCTCGTGCAACGCCCGGCCGGCGACCGTCGCCTGCACGCCCGTCGGCACGCGGTCGAACAACGGCGTCCCGAGTTCGCGTTCGAGGACCCGGATCTGCCTGGTCAGCGCGGGCTGCGACATCAGCAGCAAGCCGGCCGCCCGGCTGATCGACCCCTCGGTGAACACGGCCACGAAATAGCGCAGCTGACGCAGTTCCATACCCTGGGGTTATACCCCCTTCGTTTGCGCCGCGGCGGCTGCCGGCGGACGCTGGGTGGCGACGGGAACCGCTGACACCGGAAGGAGCCGCTGCCCCGATGAGCAAACGCCAAGTCCAGGTACGCCGGGTCTACGACGCCCCGGAATCCAGCGACGGCGCGCGGGTCCTGGTCGACCGGCTGTGGCCGCGCGGGCTGAGCAAGGACCGCGCGCATCTGGACGACTGGCTCAAGCAGATCTCCCCGTCGACGGACCTGCGCAAGTGGTACTCCCACGACCCGGACCGCTACGACGAATTCGCCGAACGCTACCGCTCGGAACTGGAAGAACCGGAACGCGCGGAAGCCTTGGACCAGTTGCGCGCACTGGCGAAAAAGGGCCCGCTGACTCTCTTGACCGCGACCAAACGCAGCGACATCAGCGAAGCGGCGGTCCTGGCCGACCTGCTCAGCTAGCGTTCAGCCGCCGACCTGGATACCGTTGCGCTCGGCATACCGGCTGCCCCATTCGTACAACGCGGTCAGCGCCGGGCGTAGTTCGTCGCCTTCGGGGGTCAGCCGGTACTCGACCGTCGGCACCCGGCCGCCCACCTCGGTCCGGTCCACCAGCCCGGCCGCGGCCAGCTCCCGCAGCTGTTCGGTGAGCACCTTCTCGGTGATCGACGGAATGGCCCGGCGCAGCTGGCCGTAGCGGTGCGGGCCTTCCTTGAGCCGCGCCAGGATCACCGGCTTCCACTTCCCGCCCATGACGTCGACGGCCAGCTCGACCGCACAGGAGTAGCGCGCTTTCATCCCTCCATCATCGCCTAGTACGCACCGGAAAGTGCGTACTAGGCGCGCGGCCGGGCGCGTGCTTGGGTGATCCGGTGATCATCGAGTACATCCGGTACCGCATCCCGGACGGCGGGCACGCGGACTTCGAAGCCGCCTACCGACGCGCGGCCAAGTCGCTCGCCGCGGCGGAACAGTGTCACGACTATGAACTCTCGCACGCCGTCGACGAGCCGGGCAGCTATGTCCTCCGCATCGTCTGGACCTCCGCCGAGGCCCACCTCAAGGGCTTCCGCGACGGCCCTCATTTCGCCGCGTTCTTCGCCGAGATCCGGCCCTATGTCGAGCAGATCGAAGAGATGCGGCATTACGAACGCACCGAAGTGACCGGCCCGGGCGGGGCGGTGCCGACGCTCTATGAGTGGGCAGGCGGAGCGCCCGCGCTAGCCAGGCTGACCGAGGCGTTCTACGCGAAAGTGCCGGAGGACGACCTGCTGGCCGAGGTGTTCGCGGGGATGAGCCCGTCGCACCCCGCCCACGTGGCGGTTTGGCTGGGCGAGGTATTCGGCGGCCCGCCCGCGTACACCGAGCGACACGGCGGACACGCGCACATGATTTCCAGGCACACCGGCCGCGCGATCACCGAACCGCAGCGGCGCCGGTGGGTTTCGCTGCTGCTGGCTACTGCGGACGAGGTCGGGTTGCCTAATGACCCGGAGTTCCGCGCCGCGCTCGCGGGATATTTGGAGTGGGGCAGCAGGCTCGCGGTGGTGTTCTCCGCCCCGGACGCCGGGCCGGTGGGCGACCAGCCGGTGCCTCGGTGGGGCTGGGGGTCGGCTCCTCCGTGGAGCGGGAACTGAATTCGCGTTATCCCTTGCGGCGATGAGAAGTGCCGCACCGCCAGAAACGACACCACGGGTACAGTAAACTGCGGGCATTCCACAGTAGACCGTCGGCCGACGGTCATGCTGGCGATTCCCTTCGCCACTCCCGGCAATGACATCGTCCTGTTCCGCGCGAATGTTTCGCCCGCTCCGGAAGCCCCGGTGAATTCGGCTGTTCGCCGCAACCGCGATTCGGGCGTTCGGCGGCACCCGCGGCGGGGTAGTTGGGGCACGCTCGGTGTCCTTCGGGGCGCGAAAATCCCGGTTCGAGCCGGTGTTTCGCGTCGCGGGCCAAGGGAGGGGGCCGCGCTGGCGTCTACTGTGGACGTCCGGGGCCGTTCGTTTCGGATATGGTTGGCGGAATGGCTGATCTGACGCTCACCGGCCTCCGGGTCGTGGTCGAGGTTGCCCGCACCGGGTCGTTCAGTGCTGCCGCGCATCGGCTCGGCTACACGCAATCCGCGGTGTCGCGGCAGATCGCGGCGAGCGAACGTGCTACTGGAACCGCGTTGTTCGAACGGCATGCACGTGGAATCCGTCCTACGACAGCAGGAGAAGTGCTGATCCGGCACGCCGGTCGGGTGCTGGAAAGCGTGAGCGCGGCCGGAAAAGAGCTCGCCGGACTCCGTGACCGGCTGGCCGGGCGGATCTCGGTCGGCGGATTTCCCGCCGCGTCGGCGGTTTTGCTGCCGCGCGCGGTTTCCCGGCTGCTGCGCGCGCATCCGGGTGTGGAGGTGCAGCTCGCCGAATCCGCGACGCCCGCGCAACTCCAATCGGTGCGCCGCGGCCGGCTCGACGTCGCGGTGGCGGTCACCGGCGACGGTTTGCCGGAATACGATTTCGAAGGCTTGCGCCGCAGCGAATTGCGCAGCGGAATCGGGTGCGGAGTGGCGGTAGCGGAATCGCATCCGTTCGCCGGGCGAAGCTGGGTCGAGCCGGACGAGTTGGCTGAACAGCAGTGGATCGTCGGCGCGGGCGGCTCGCCGGAATTCGGGACGTGGCCGGGCATCGCCGGGCCGTCGATCGCGTTCGCGGTGCGCGCGTGGCCGACCCGGCTCGGCCTGGTCGCGGCGGGGCTGGGAATTTCGTTGGTGCCCGGGTTCGCGGCGGATTCGCTGCCTGCCGACGTCCGATGGATCCCCGTACGCGACGAGTGCGGCGGGTTGCGCCGCGTGCTGTGGGCGGTGACGGGGGAGCGGCCGGAGCCTGCTGCGGCGGCGATGGTGCGGGCACTGGAGGAGGAGGCCGGGTCGATCGGCCGGGGGTGCTAGGCGAGGGGTTCGCGAGTGGCTGGTTTTGGTGCGATGTGCGCACTATGACTCCGTGCGGTGAGGTGTGCCGTATCGAGTGGGTGACCGGGATTTACCTGGCCGAGCGATGCGGTGTCGAACAGGTGTTCGACATGATGGTGAGGTGTCGAAAGCAAGGTTTCTCCCGGCGCGACAGCCGCGAACCCGGGAGCGAAGAGAAGAGTCTTGGCGGATCCCCCAGCGCGGAGTTCAGCCGAAAACGCGTGTGCCGTATGCGTTTCTGTCGTATTTCGGAGCGGGTCGCTTCCCGCTCGGAGAGTTTCGCGGGTGGAGGCGGCGACGCTCTCTCGACCCGGAACAGTCGCCGGGCCGAGAGAAGCCGTTCCGGACAGCAGGCTGCCACGGGCCCCGGTGGCCCGGGTTGCGGCGTTGTCGGCTGCGCGCCTGGCTCCGTGTCCTTCGGGGAGTCGGGAGTGGCAGGAACGAGTGCCTCGAGACCCGACGTCGCGGCTACCCGTTTGCCGTGGGGCTGAGTCTGACGGGCCGGTCCGCGCGTTCGGAACCGGTCTTACCGTGGTCCGAACCCTCGGTAGGGCTGAAGCGGGATCACTGTGAACTCCGACAGCCCGGACTTGGCCATCGGCAAAGCGTCCACTGTGGACCTGGCCGTGGATTCGTCCGGCGCTTCGACGACGAAGCAGGCGCCGGGGAGGTCGTCGCGCAGCCAGATCTGGCGGACGACCCCGTCGAGGTAGAGGCGGCGCACCCGGTCCGTCTCGGCGGGGATGACCTCGGCGAAGTCGGCCTCCTCGAACGTCTCGGTGCGGCGGCGGCTGAGAACCATGAACTGCATGACAAACCTTTCGAATCAACGGTGGGAGAGTTGCGCGGTCTTGAGCAGCCGGGCGAGCAGACCGCCCGCGCGCATCCATTCGTCCTCGGCACCGGTGTCGACGCGGGCGACGGCGGGGTGTTCGGACACCGCCCGCCCGCCGCGGCGGACGACGACGGTGAGCGGGGCGTTGACGAGCGGTCCGTGTTCCAGGCCGAGGACGTCGAACTCCTCGCTGCCGTCGAACGCGCCCAGCTCAGGGCATTCGACGGGCAGCACGCCCAACGCGACGAGATTCGTGCGATGGATGCGCTCGAAACTCCGGGCGAGGACCGCCTGCACGCCGAGCAGCCGGGTGACCTTCGCGGCCCAGTCGCGGGCCGACCCGGCGCCGTAGGAATGGCCGGCGACGACGACCGCGGGAGTGCCGCGCTCGGCGTAGGCGGCGGCCGCGACGTGCACCGGTACGAGGTCGCCGTCGGGGAGGAGGCGGGTCCAGCCTCCGGGCCGCTCCCCGGCGAGTTCGTTGCGCAGCCGCGGGTTGGCGAAACCGCCGCGCAGCATCACCTCGTGGTTGAGCCGCCGGGAGCTGTAGGTGCCGAGGTCCTCGCGCGCCACCCCGCGTTCGGCGAGCCACTGGCCCGCCGCCGAATCGGGCAGGATGCGCGAGACCGGGGAGATGTGGTCGGTCGTGATGCCGTCGCCGAGCACGAGCAACGGCCGCGCGCCTCGGATGTCCCCCTCCCGGACCGGCCTGGCGACCTCGGCGTCGGCGAACGGCGGCCGCCGGATCGTCCCCGTTTCGTCCTCCCACTGGTAGCTTTCGTCGTCCGGATGAGGCAGGCGCTGCCAGCGATCCGTCGTCATGGGCGAGAACGCGCCGGGAGACGCCAGCGCGGCGGCCGCGTCGATGTCCGCTTCGGCGGGCCAGAGGTCCGCCAGCAGCACGGGATTCCCGTCGCGGGCGGTGCCGAGCGGTTCGCGGTCCAGGTCGATCGTGGTGCGCCCGGCGAGCGCGAACGCGACGACCAGGGGAGGCGAGGCGAGATAGGCGTTGCGCACGTCGGGGTGGATCCGGCCGGGGAAGTTCCGGTTGCCCGACAGCACGGCGGAAACGGCGAGATCGCGGGCCTCGATCTGCCGCGCGACGTCCGGACGGAGCGGGCCGGAGTTGCCCATGCAGGTGCCGCAGCCGAATCCGGCGACTTGGAAGCCCAGTTCGTCCAGTGCCGGTTGCAGGCCGGCAGTGGCGAGCAGGTCCGCGGTGGCCTGCGAACCGGGGGTCAGCGAGGTCTTCGTCCACGGGGCGACTGCGAGGCCGCGGGCGACGGCGTTGCGAGCCAGCAACCCAGCGGCAGCCATCGCCCGCGGGTTGGACGTGATGGTGCAGCTGGTGATCGCGGCGATCACCACGGCTCCGTCGGGCAGATCGCCAGAGCCGGGCCGGGCCGCCGCGGGGTCGTACAGGTCGGCGGGCCGGAGCGGCTGGTGCGGGCGGGACGGCCCGGCCAGCGTCCGGTCCACCGTGGCGAGGTCCAGCTCGATCACGTCGTCGTAGTCCGGCTCGGCTCCGTAGAGCATCCCTTGCGCGGCAAGGTAGTCGCGCACCGGTCCGGCGGGGCGGCCAGTCGCGGAAAGGTAGTCGAGCGTGCGGGTGTCGGCGGGAAAATAAGCCATCGTCGCGCCGTACTCGGGTGCCATGTTCGCGATGGTCGCGCGGTCGGGCACGGCCAGACCGGCGAGGCCGGGTCCGTGGAACTCCACGATCCGCTGCACGACCCCGTGCGTCCGCAGCAGCGCGGCGAGCGTCAGCGCCACGTCGGTCGCCAGCACGCCCGGCCGGACCGTTCCGGTCAACCGGACCCCGACGACCTCGGGCACCCGCAGGTAAAGAGGCTCGCCGAGAGCGGCGGCAGTCGCCTCGATGCCGCCGGCTCCCCAGCCCGCCACGGACAGCCCGTTGATCATCGTGGTGTGGCTGTCGGTGCCGACGACGGAATCGAACCCGGCGAGCGGGCCGGGCGTGACGACGTCGGCGAGCACCTCGAGGTTCAGCTGGTGGCAGATCCCGATGCCGGGCGGGACGACCCGCAGGCCGGGAAACCGGGTCTGGGCCCAGCGGAGGAACCGGTACCGGCCGGCGTGGCGGGCGTACTCGCGGTCGAGGTTCGTCGCGGCGGCCAGGGGAGAGCCCGCGGTGTCGAGTTCCAGCGCGTGGTCGACGACCAGGTCCATCCGCTTGCGCGGGGCGACCGACGCCGGGTCGAGCCCGAGCCCGGCGGCCCGCTCGGCGAGCGCGACCAGGTCGGCGAGGACAGGAATGCCCGAAGCATCCTGCAACAGCACCCGTTCCGGGTGGAACGGGATCGCCGCGGCGGTGTCCCGGCGGGCCAGCGCGCGCACGTGCTCGGCCGTCGCCGTGCGGCCGTTCTCGTGCCGCAGCACGTTTTCCGCCAGGACGCGGGTGGAGTAGGGCAAGCGGCCGAGCGGGCCCGCGCCGTTCGCTTCGGCGGCGGGCAGGCTGAAGAACCGGGTGCCGCCGGGCAGCGGCCGCAGCGCGCGGAACGAATCGAGGGTCACGGCTGCGGCACCGGACGTTCGGAGGCCCCGGTGTAGGCGGGCAGCAGCGGCGGCGGGATCGGCCCCTTGATCCGGCGTCCGGACTGGCTTTCCTCCCAGGCGTGGGACAGGATCCCCACCGACCGGGACAGGATGAACAGCCCGCGGCCCAGTTCCGGCGGGAACCCGAGTTCCGCGTAGACGACGGCGGTCGCCCCGTCGATGTTCATCGGGACCGGCTTGGCCCGCCCGGCCGCCAGCTGCCGTTCGAGTTCCCTGGCGACGGCGAGGAATCGCCCCTCGACCACTCCGGCCGCGGCTTGGTCGGCCACTGCCTCCAGCAGGGGGTCGCGGCGCGGGTCGCGCGGGTGGAACCGGTGCCCGAAGCCGGGTATGTGCTGCCGGCGGGAGCGGAAGTCCGACAGCGTCTTGGCGACCGCGGTCTCGAGACCGTCCTTTTCGGACTCCGCGCGGAGCTGGCCGAGGAGTTCCATGCACTGCTGTCCTGCGCCGCCGTGCACGTCGCCGAGCAGGCCGACGCCGGTGGACATCGCGCCGTGCAGGCCGACGCCGCACGTGGCCGCCATCCGCGCCGCGGCGATCGACGGGGCCTGCGGGCCGTGGTCCACCGCGGCGACGAGGGCCTTCTCCAGCAGCGTGGCCTGTGCCTTGCCAGGAAGCTCCCCGCGCACCATCAGCCAGACCGTCTCCGCGAAGCCCGCGCCGGAGATCAAGTCCTGCACCGGATAGCCGCGCAGCCGGATGCTCCCGGGCTCGATGTCGGAGACCGCGGTGGACCACCATTCGGTCACGTCCCGGGTCGACGTCGCCCGGACCGCTTCTTCGCGAGCGGAGGTCATACCGCCTTCTCCTCCCGCAGCCGGACGATCTCGGGTTCCGCGAACCCCAGTTCCCGCAGGATCGCGTCGGTGTGTTCGCCCAGCCGCGGCGGTCGCGAGCCGGCGGCGACCCGTGCGCCGTCGACCCGGGTGGGAGCGCCGAGCACCCGCATCGCTCCGCCGGCCGCGGCGGGCGATTCGACTGTCGTGACGAGTTCGCGGTGCGCGATCTGTTCCGACGCCAGTGCTTCGGGCACGGAAACCACCGGCGCGGCCGGTACTCCGGCCTCCAGCAGGATCTCGTCCCACTCCGCCGCGCTCTTTTCCTTGAGGGAGGTCTCCAGCTCCGCTCGCAGGGCCTCCCGGTTGCGCTTGCGGTCCTCGCGGACGGCGAACCTCGGGTCGCTGATCAGCTCCTCGCGGCCGAGCACCCGGCAGAGGATCTCGTACTGCTCCTGCTTGTTCGCCGCGATGTTGAGCGCGCCGTCGCCGGTCTCGAACGTGCCGGACGGCGCGGAGGTGATGTTCTCGTTGGCCATCGGAGCGGGTTCGCGGCCGCCGATCAGATGATCCGACACCACCCAGCCCATGGCGGTGAGCGCGGCGTCCAGCATCGAGGTGTCGAGGAAAGCTCCTTGGCCGGTGCGGCGCTGGCGGAGCAGCGCCGAGGAGATCGCGAACGCCGCGGCGAGCCCGCCGAAGCTGTCGCACACCGGGAACCCGACTCGCAGCGGCGCGACCTCCGGCGTTCCGGTCACGCTCATGATGCCCGAAAGCCCTTGGACGACCTGGTCGTAAGCCGGCCTGCGCCGCATCGGCCCGGTCGCGCCGAATCCCGAGACGGCGCAGTAGACCAGGCTCGGGTTGATTTCCCGCAGCCGGTCCCAGCCGAACCCGAGACGCTCCAGCACTCCGGGGCGGAAGTTCTCCAGCAGCACGTCGGCGCGCGCCACCAGCTTCGCGAAGACGTCCTTGCCTCCCTCGCTCTTGAGGTCGACCGTCACGGACCGCTTTCCGGAGTTCTGGGCGAGAAACGAGACGCCGAGCCCTTCGCCGGACAGCTCCGGATCGGCGCCGAGCTGGCGGGCGAGGTCGCCGGTGCCGGGCGGTTCGACCTTGATCACCTCGGCGCCCATCAGCGCGAGCTGGTACCCGGCGAACGGACCGGCCAGCACGTTGGTGAGGTCGAGGACGCGCACGCCCTCGAGCAGGTCGGCGGTCACAGGAACACCTCCACCGGGCCGAGCCCGGCTTCGCTGATCTCGCGGGCGGCCGCGGTCACCGCGTCGACGTAGCGGCCGACGCGATCGGCGGTGAAGCGCGAGGTCGGCCCGCTCGCGGACAGTGCCGCGATCACCCGGCCGTCCTTGGCGAAAATCGGGGCGGCCACCGCCGACGCGCCCAGTTCGCGTTCGCCGTGCGTCACCGCGTAGCCCGCCTCGCGGATGCTGGCGACCTCCCGCCGCAGCGGCTCCAGTTCGAGGCCGGACCGGCGGCCGGCCAGCTCGTGCAGCACCTCGTCCGGCGCGCCGCCGAGCAGGATCTTGGCGCTGGCTCCGCTCGCCAGCGGATACGGCACCCCGACGGCGACCACGCTGCGGACCGTCGCGGTGCCCTCGGCCTGGGCGATCGCGGTCCGATCGAGGCCGCGGCGGACGTAGACGTTCACGGTCTCGCCGCAGGATTCGGCGAGCCGCGCCATGATCTGGCGCGCCTCCGGCCCCACCTCCCACAGCGCTTCCGCGAGCTTGACCCAGCGGAGGAGACCCGCGCCGGGGCCGTAGGAGGAGTCGCCGCGGTCCACGATCAGCCCCAGGGATTCGAGCGTCGCGAGCAGCCGCACGACGGTGGTCTTCGGCAGGCCGGTGAGCGCGACCAGCTCGCGGAGCTGCCGGATCGGATGCGCCGCGTCGAACAGTTCCAACACCTCGACGGCTCTCGCGATGCTGCGCACTCCGCCGTCGACCCGCGTGGAAGCGGTACCAGTCTCAGCCATGTCCACCACCATAGACCGTCAGATGGTTCGCGTAAACCACGTTGTGGGTTGACTGAGACTTGAGCGCGTGTTCTCCTACTTTCCGCGATGCTCGGACTGGACAGCGGAATTCTTGAACCGCTCAATGGCGCGCTCGGGACGAGAAAGGGAGTTTCGTGAGTCGACAACAGGCAGATCTGGTCGTGGTGGGGTGCGGCGCGGGCGGGCTCGCGACCGCGGTGCGGTTTCTCGAATGCCGTCCGGAAGGCCGGGTCGTCGTGCTCGAACGGACGTCGAAGGCGCAGCGCGGCGGCAACACCGCGTGGACCGGCGCGTTCTTCCGGCTCGAACCGGACGGCGAACCGGCTGCCGACTTCTCCGCGCGGATGCGCGACCTGAGCGGCGGACGCACCGATCCGGCGATCATCGGCAGGCTGGCCGCACTGGCCCGGCCCACGATGGAATGGCTCAACGAGAACGGCGTCGCCACCAAACCGGACCTGACCTACTTCCTGACCTCGAAGGGCCCGCGGCTGATGCCCGTCGGCGGCGGCGCGGCGATCGTCGAAACCCTTGCCGCGCGGGTGGAAACCCTCGGCGGGACCATCCGCTACAACACCGCCGCCCACGACCTCGTCCAGGACGAGACCGGCGCGGTGACCGGCGTCGTCACGGCGGACGGCACGCAGTGGGAAGCGCCGACGGTGGTGCTCGCCTGCGGCGGTTTCGAAGGAAGCACGGCACTGCTCGACCGCCACCTCGGCGAGCGCGGGCACGAACTCGCGCCGATCGCTCCCGGCGGGCGCGCCAACCAGGGCGAGGGCATCGAAATGGGCGTGCGGGCGGGCGCGGCGACGGACGGCCAGTTCGAGCGCTTCCACGGCGAGCCGGTCGATCCGCGCACCCGTTCGCCGGAAGCGCTGGTCATGGTCTACCCGTACGGCATTCTGGTCGACCACCGCGCGCAGCGGTTCCTCGACGAGGGTTCCGACACCCCGGACAACACCTTCGAGTCGGTGGCCTACCGGATCTGGCGCGACGCCGATCAGTTCGCCTACGTCGTCGCGGACCAGAAACTGGTGCGCCGGGACATCGCCCGCGCCGTGCTGACCGACCGCGAGCCCGAAACCGCGGACACCCTCGAAGCGCTGGCGCAGCGGCTCGATCTCGACCCTGCCGCGCTCGTGGCGACCGTCGAGGCCTACAACGCCGCGGCCCGGCCGGGCCCGCTCGACGTCACCGCGCTCGACGGGATCGCGACCAGCGGTCTCGAACCGCCGAAATCCAACTGGGCCCGCCCGATCGACGAGCCGCCTTACGTCGCGTGGCCGGTCACCTGCGCCATCACCTTCACCTTCGGCGGCCTCAAAACCGACGAACACGCCCGCGTCGTGGACCGCCTCGGCGCACCGATTCCCGGCCTGTACGCCGTCGGCGAGACCGCCGGGATCTACCACGGCAAATACCCCGGCGCGACCTCCGTCCTGCGGGCCCTCTGCTTCGGCCGGGTCGCCGGGGAAGCGGCGGCGTCCCGTTCCACCACCCCGAGCACCGCGGCTTGAGGCCACAGGAGAAAGCCATGAACCCGTCCACCCGCAGCATGTCCCGGCGCGCCGCCGTCGCGAGCCTCGTCGGCACCACCATCGAATGGTTCGACTTCTTCATCTACGGGCTCGCCGCGGCCCTGGTCTTCGGCGAGCTGTTCTTCCCCGAGGCCGACCCGCACAGCGGACGGCTGGCGTCGTTCGCCACGCTCGGCGTCGCGTTCGTCGCCCGGCCGATCGGAGCCGCGATCTTCGGCCACCTCGGCGACAAATTCGGCCGCCGGACCACGCTGATCGCGACCCTGGGCGTCATGGGCGCGTCGACCGGGCTGATCGGGGTGCTGCCGACCTACCGCTCGATCGGCATCGCGGCCCCGATCCTGCTGATCGCGTTGCGGCTGCTGCAGGGGCTCGCGGTCGGCGGCGAATGGGGCGGCGCGGTGCTGATGTCGGTCGAGCACGCGCCGCCGTCGCGCCGGCGGCTGTTCGGGTCCGCTCCGCAGATGGGCAGCCCGCTCGGCCTGGTGCTCGCCACGGCCGTCATGTCCGCGGTGTCGGCGCTGCCGGACGACCAGTTGCTCGCCTGGGGCTGGCGGATCCCGTTCCTCGCCGGTTTCGTGCTCGTCGGCGTGGGACTGGTGATCCGGCTCGGAGTCGCCGAACCGGAGCAGTTCAGCGAGCTCAAGTCGGCCGGGCGGACGGCGCGGCTGCCGCTGCGCGAAGTATTCACCGGTGCGCTGCGCGGGCTTGCCGCCGGCACCGGCGTGCAGGCGTCGGTCAACGTCGTCTTCTACCTGATCTCGGTGTACTTCCTGACCTACGCGACGGCGTCGCTGGGCATGCCCCGCAACACCGCACTGCTCATCGTGATGATCGCGGCCGCCGTCGACCTGCTCGCACTGCCGCTCGTGGCCTCGGTGAGCGACCGGATCGGCGCGCGCCCGGTGCTGCTCGGCGGAATCGCGTTCACCGCCGTCGCCGTGTTCCCGTTCTTCTGGTTGCTGGACGGCGATCACCCGGTCGTCACCGGTGTCGTGATCACCGTCATGATGCTGGGCGCGCACGCCACCGTGTACTCCGTGATTTCCAGCGTGATCGCCGACCAGTTCGACACCCGCGTCCGCTACAGCGGCACCGCGCTGAGCAACGCACTCGGGGCGCTGATCTTCAGCGCTCCCACGCCTTTCATCGCCGAAGCCGTGGTCGGCAACGGCACCCGGTGGTGGCCTCTCGCGCTGCTGACCGTCGTCGCCGCTGCCATCTCGCTTGTCGCCGTCGCCGGTACTTCGCGCCGTCGGCGGTCCGCCGCCCGGGCGACCGAACCGGCCGTCTCCGCCTCCGCCTGAACACCTGTTGGGAGAACTGCTTTCATGTCCACCGAGAACTACGAGATGCTGATCGACGGAAAATGGCGCGTCGCGTCCGACGGCGCCACCTTCCCGTCGGTCAACCCGTTCGACGGCCAGGAGTGGGCGCACGTGCCCGCCGCCACGGTCCAGGACGTCGACGACGCGGTCACCGCGGCCCGGCGCGCGTTCGACGAGGGACCGTGGGCGCAGTCGACCCCGTTGCGACGCGCCGCTCTGCTGCGGAAATTCGGCGACCTCATCAAGGAAAACGCCGACGAACTCGCCCGCATCCAGGTGCTCGAAAACGGCAAGCTCATCCGCGAGGTCGCCGGTCAGACCGCCGCGCTGGCCAACCACTGCTACTTCTTCGCGGGCGTGGCCGAAGCTCCGGTGGGGGAGACGCTCGCCAGCAGTGTGCCCAACATGCAGGTGTTCACGGTGCGCGAGCCGATCGGCGTGGTCGCGGCCATCACGCCGTGGAACAGTCCGCTGGCGCTCCTGCTGTGGAAGCTGTGTCCCGCGCTCGCCGCCGGGAACACGGTAGTGGTCAAGCCCTCCGAGGTCACACCGGTGTCCACGTTGGTGCTGGCCAGGCTGATCCAGGAGGCCGGGTTCCCGGACGGGGTCGTCAATGTCGTCACCGGCGCGGGCGAGGCAGGCGCCGCGCTCGCCGGGCACCGCGGCGTCGACAAGATCGCTTTCACCGGATCCACCGCGGTGGGCAAGAAGATCGCGGTGACCGCGGCGGAACGGCTCGCCCGCGTTTCGCTGGAGCTGGGCGGGAAATCCCCGAACATCGTGTTCCCGGACGCCGATCTGGACAACGCGGTCAACGGCGTCGTCGCGGGGATCTTCGCCGCCACCGGGCAGACGTGCATGGCCGGGTCCCGGGTCCTCGTCCACGAGGACGTCCACGACGAGTTCGCCGCCGCGCTGATCGAGCGCACCGAGCGGATCAAACTCGGCGACCCGCTCGACCCGGACACCGAGATGGGCACGGTCGCCTGCCAGGCGCAGTACGACAAGGTGCTGCACTACATCGAGGTCGCCAAGGCTGACGGCGCACATCTGGCGGCAGGCGGCGGCCGGCCCGAGGATCCCGCGCTGAGCAAGGGATTGTTCGTCCGCCCGACCGTGTTCACCGGGGTCGCCAACGACATGCGGATCGCCCGCGAGGAGGTGTTCGGGCCGGTCGCCGTCGTCATCAAGTTCCGGGACGAGGACGACGCCGTCCGCATCGCCAACGACACCGCGTTCGGGCTGGCGGCCGGCGTCTGGACCCGCGACGTCGCCCGCGCGCACCGGATGATCCGCCGCCTGCGCGCGGGCAGCGTCTGGGTGAACAACTACCGCAAGACGAACTACGTGGCCCCGTTCGGCGGGTTCAAGGAAAGCGGCATCGGGCGGGAGAACGGGTTCCACGCGATCGAGGAGTACACCGAGGTCAAAACCGCGTGGATCGACACCGGCAACCGCATCGCCGACCCGTTCAACCCGCGCGCCTGAGCGGCGACCGAGGCCGCGCTGACGAGGGCTCGCCGTCGGCGCGGCTCAGCGGTCGCTCCACCCCCAGAGATAACCCGGAACCTCGTCCGGACTTCCTTCGACGCCGAAATCGCCGCGGTAGAAAATCATCGGCCGGTCTTCGGTTCCGGGGTCGAGTGCGAGCACCCGGCCGAGGACGACGTCGTGGTCTCCCGCGCGGTGCACGGTCTCGATCTCGGCGTGCACGCGCAGCAGAACGCCGGGCAATTCCGGCGTGCCCCAGCGGGAAAGCTCCCAATCCAGTCCTTCGAAGCGAAGCCCGCGGCGGGATCCGAAGCGGGCGCAGAGATCGGCTTGCGGTTCGGCGAGCACGTTGACGCAGAACCGTCCAGCGGAGCGGATGCGCGGCCACGCTCGGCCGCCGCGGTCGGCGCAGAACAGCACCAGCGGCGGTTCCAGCGACACCGACGTGAAGGACTGGCAGGTGAACCCCACCGCCTCGTCGTGGTCGACGCCGGTCACCACGGTGACCCCGCTGGCGAACCGGCTCAGTGCGCGGCGCATCTCCAGCGGGCTCGGTGCTTCGGTGGCTTGCATGACTCGACGGTAAAAGCCGCGGGCGAACCCTGATCCCGGCTCTCTCGGTGACCGGGACTTCCGCCGCGCGCGGGTTCGGCGGCTGGCTAGCTTCGGCGGCATCCCGCACCCACGAGCAAGAGGTCAGCCATGCCGGAACTGAGCCACGACGCGACGCTGCGCGAACTTCGCACCGACCGGGGCGTGCTGCGCTACCACGAAGCAGGCGACGGCCCGCCGGTCGTGCTGCTGCACGGATCCGGTCCCGGCGTCACCGGATGGCAGAACTTCCGCGCGAACCTGCCGTCGTTCGCCGCGCGTTTCCGGTGCCTGATCCTGGAATTCCCCGGCTTCGGCGTGAGCGACCCGGTCGACGCGCCGCCGATGCCCGCCGCCGAACGCGCGGTGCTCGACCTGCTCGACGGGCTCGGCATCGCCGCCGCTGACCTGGTCGGCAACTCCATGGGCGGATTCGTCGCCACCCGCATCGCGATCGAGCATCCGGACCGGGTTCGCCGGCTGGTGACCGTCGGCGGGATGGGCACGAACATCTTCAGCCCGGCGCCGGGCGAGGGCATCAACCTGCTGACCGAGTTCGTCGATGACCCGACGCGCGAGCGGCTCGTGCAGTGGCTGAACTCGATGGTGTTCGACCGCGGCCTGATCACCGAAGAGCTGATCGAGGAGCGGTGGAAGCTGGCTACCGCGCCGGATTCCTTGGCCAGCGCCAAGAAAATGTACGGCAAAGGGGTGCTGCAGGCGCAGGCGGCCGCGGCTTTCGACGTCACCCCGCTGTGGGCGACGCTGCGCAAGATCCGCGCCCGCACGCTCATCACGTGGGGCCGCGACGATCGGGTCAGCCCGCTCGACATGGCGCTGATTCCGATGCGCACCATTCCCCACGCGGAACTGCACATTCTCCCGAACTGCGGCCACTGGACGATGATCGAGCAGAAGGACGCGTGGGAAAGCGCTGTCCTCGCGTTCCTGCTCCGGAAGGACGGCGAGTGATGGTCTGGGACGCCGAATACGACTTCGTCGTCGTCGGCTCGGGCGGCGGCGGGATGACCGCGGCGCTGACCGCCGCGGCGGCCGGGCTGGACGTGCTGGTCGTCGAGAAGGGCGCGATGTACGGCGGTTCCACCGGGATTTCCGGCGGCGGCATCTGGATCCCGAACAACCCGACGCTGCGCGCGGCCGGGCACGACGACAGCCGTGCGTCGATCCGTCGCTACCTCGATCTGCTCACCGAGGGGCGGGTGCCCGCTGAGCGGCTCGACGCGTATGTGGACCACGGTCCGGCGGCGATGGAGCTGCTGGAGAGAAGCAAGTGGCTGCGGTTCTTCTGGGTGAAGGGATACGCCGATTACCACCCGGAGATGGAGGGCGGTCGCCCGCTCGGCCGGTCGGTCGAGGCGAAGCCGTTCGACACCCGGCAGCTCGGCGAGGACGAGCGGTACCAGCGGCCGAACACGATGAAGGGTCCGCTCGGCCTGTGGGTCACCGCGAAGGATTACCACGATCTGGCGATGGTCAAGCGGACTTGGCGCGGCCGGTGGGCGTCGGTGATCGCTGCTTGGCGAGTGTCGTCCAACGTGGTGCGGCGCCGGCATATGGCGACCGGCGGTCGTGCGCTGGTCGCGCGGTTGCGGATGGCGTTGAAGGACGCCGGGGTACCGCTGTGGCTGCGGTCGCCAATGACCGAGCTGGTCGTCGAGGACGGCAGGGTGACCGGCATCGTCGCCGAGCACGACGGCGTGCCGCGGCGGATCCGTGCCCGCCGTGGCGTGCTGCTGGCGACCGGCGGCTTCGAGCACAGCGCTGATCTGCGGAAACGCTATTTGCCGGAAGCCGCGTGGGACGACTACAGCGGCGGTGCGCGCGAGAACGTCGGCGACGGCATCGAGGCCGGGCTGGGCGTCGGGGCGGCCACCGACCTGATGGACGACGCGTGGTGGATGCCGTCCGTGCGGCACCCGTCGGGTGCAGTCGTGCCGCTGGTATCCGAGCGGTCGATCCCGCGTTCGGTCATCGTGTCGGCTGAGGGCACGCGGTTCACCAACGAGTCCGCGCCGTACGTCACCTTCGTGCACGCCCAGCTCGAGGGCGGACACGTGCCCGCCTGGTTCGTCATGGACGCCAAAGCCCGGGCGCGATACCCGTTCGCACAGATTTTGCCGGGCGCGCCGATTCCGGAGCCGTACTACGCGGCGGGCATCGCGCACCGTGCGGACACTCTCGCTGGGCTGGCTGAGAAGACCGGCGTTCCGGCCGACGCATTGACGGAAACGGTGAAGCGGTTCAACGGCTTTGCCCGCGCCGGAGCGGACTCGGACTTCGGCCGCGGGAATTCCGCCTACGACCGGTATTACGGCGATCCGACGCTGCCGAACCCGTGTCTCGACGTGATCGAGCGAGGTCCGTATTACGCGTTCCGCATCGAGGTCGGCGACCTCGGCACCAAGGGCGGCCTGGTGTGCGACGAGAACAGCCGGGTCCTGCGGGAGGACGGCTCGCCGATCGACGGCCTGTACGCCACCGGCAACACGACCGCCGCGGTGATGGGCAACGAATACGCCGGTCCAGGCGCGACGATCGGACCGTCGATCGTCTTCGGCTATCTCGCGGCGCAGCACGCGGCCGCGCGCTCGGCATGAACGCGATGCGCGTGCGGGTGACCGAGGTGGTCCGCGAGACCGCTGACGCGCATTCGCTGGTCCTGGAACCGATCGACGGCAGTTTTTCCTACCTGCCCGGTCAATTTCTCACGGTGCGGATTCCGTCCACTGAGGACAGTGTCGCGCGGTGCTATTCGCTGTGCAGTTCCCCGCATTGCGACGAGCCAGCGAGAATCACGGTGAAGCGCACCGCGGGCGGGTACGGGTCGAATTGGTTGGTGGACAACGCGGTCGAGGGGACTGTGCTGGAGGTGCTGCGGCCATCGGGCACGTTCACGCCGCATTCGCTCGACGCCGACGTGTTGCTGCTCGCTGCCGGAAGCGGGATCACGCCGATGCTGTCGATCCTGAAGTCCTGCCTGCGGGCCGGGTCCGGACACGTGACCCTGGTGTGCGCGAATAGGGACGAGCAGTCGGTGATCTTCCGGGACGACTTGCTGCGGCTGGCGAAGGAGCATCCGGATCGGTTGACCGTGCTGCACTGGCTGGAGTCAGTGCAGGGCTTGCCGACCGAGGCCGGGCTTCGGGCGTTGACCGCGCCGTACCGAGATCGGGAAGCGTTCCTTTGTGGACCGGGCCCGTTCATGGATTTGGCTTCAACGGTCCTTAATGGACTTGGCGTGGAAAGCATTACGGTAGAACGGTTCACGTCGCTCACGGGCGATCCGTTCGCGGCGGTGGAGGTGGACGATAACGGTCCCGCGAGCACGGTGGAGGTCGAGCTTGACGGGGAAACGCGGACCTTGCTTTGGCCACGGGAGAATGCGTTGCTCGATGTCCTCCTGGCCGCTGGTTTGGACGCGCCGTTCTCGTGCCGGGAGGGTGCGTGCAGTGCCTGTGCTTGCGTGCTCGTGAGCGGTGAAGTGGATCTGGCGCACAACGAAGTCCTGGATGACCGGGATCTTGCGGAGGGGTTGATCCTGGCCTGTCAGGCCCGGCCTAGGACGGACGAGGTCAAGGTTACGTACGAGGTTCAGTGAGGTGGGCATGGACCGGTCCGCGATCTCGGCCGCGGCGGCTGAACTCGGCGGCATCGACGTGGTCCTCAATGTCGCCCATCTGACGCGGACTCCCGGTGAGCGGGATCGTGCGAGGGCGGTGCGGCGGCCGTGATTACGCTCACGTCGATTCCGGCCTCATCAGCGCGGGACCTCGTATTCCGGCGGGGATTCCCCTGATCACTTCTGGAAAGGGACCGGCATGGCACTCGACCTGAATCCGGCGAACGGACCTGTTTCCCGCGGGCGGATCATCGCGGTCTGCGCGCTGATCATTCTGCTCTCCGAAATAGCCACGTTCGAAATCCTCATGGTGTATCCGGCGCTGCCCGGGATGGCCGCGCATTTCCGGACCCTCGACGTGGCGCAGGCGGCCTCGGTGGTGACCCTCGCCGGCGCGGTCGTGCTGCCGCTCGCGGGCAAGGCCGCCGACCGCTACGGCAAGAAGCGGATCATCCTCGTGATGGGCGCGATCTTCCTGCTCGGCAGCATCCTCTGCGCGACGACCGACGTGTTCGCCGTCCTGTTGATCGGCCGACTGCTGCAGGGCAGCCTGGTCGGCATCGTGAACATTTCCTACGCACTCGTCCGCGACGTCATCCCGCGCTCGTACGTGCCGATCGCGCTCGGTTCGGTGGTCACCGGGATTGGCATGGGCGCGGTCGCCGGGCCGTTTCTCGCCGGAGCGCTGATCGACAATTTCGGTTTCCGCAGCGTGTTCTGGTTCATGGTCATCTACGTCGGCGTGCTGCTTCCGCTCCACGCGTGGCTGGTGCCGGAAAGCACGGTGCGGGTGAAATCGTCGTTCGACATTCTCGGTGCCATTCTGCTCGGTGCGAGCCTCGGCATTCTGCTCGTGGCGGTCGGCAAAGGCGGGACGTGGGGCTGGGGCTCGACGACCACTGTCGGCGCGTTCGGTCTCGGGGTGCTGCTGCTGGCCGCGTTCGTGCTGCGCGAGCTGAAGGCCAAGGAACCGCTGATCGACCTGCGGGTGCTCGTCGGCCGCAAATTCCTGCCGACGGTGGTCGCGGTCGGGCTGGTGTCGTACATGATGAACGCGCACAGCATCCTCAGCCCGACCATGTTCGAGACGCCGCACATCCCCGGAAACACTTACGGCGTCGGACTTTCCGCGCTGCAACTGGCACTGTGGACGTTCCCGCTCGGCGTCGTCGGCATGGTCGTCGGCCCGCTCGGCGGCTACCTGTCCAAGCGGATCGGCGCGCGGCAGGTGCTGCTCGCGTCCAGCCTGTGCTTCCTCGTGGTGATGTTCCTCGGCTCGCGGATGTTCACCGTGCAGTGGCAGGTCGCGATCACCAGCTTCGTCGCCGGATTCGCGGTCGGGTTCCTGCATTCCTCCAACGCGAACCTGCTGCAGGACGCCCTGCCCGCGCGGCTCGGCGGCGCGGGCAACTGCATCGCGGGCGTGATCGCGATGCTGGCGGCGTCGGCCGCGGTGACGGTGACCGGAGCGATCATGTCCGGGCACGTCCGGATGACGCTGCCCCAGTCGCACGCGGTGATCTACGGCGACGCCGCGTTCACCCAGTCGTACCTGTGGGCGGGTGTCGTCGGCATCGTCGGGGTGGCGATCATCCTGGTGATGAAGCACGGGCGCAAACCCGCGCAGGGCGGGCTGGTCGAGGAAAGCGACACGGCTGCCCGGGTGGCGGTCGCGCAGGCCTGACAGCGGCCATACTGCGTCGCGTGGAGCAAGCGGTGCGGACGGAAGACGGTATCCGGCTTTGGGCGGCGAAGACGGGCGACGGCGAACCGGTCGTCTTCTGTCACGGCGGCCCGGGGTTGTGGGACATGATGGCGGACGTCGCGGCTGACCTTTCGGCAGCCGCGACCGTCTGTCGCTGGGACCAGCGAGGATGCGGCCGGTCGGAGCGGCGGGGACCGTACTCGGTGGAGACGACAGTGACCGATCTCGACACGGTCCGAGCCCATTTCGGCTGGGACCGCGTCGCGCTGCTCGGCCACTCGTGGGGTGCGCAGCTGGCGTTGCGCTACACGCTGGCGCATCCGGATCGCGTGACGAAGCTGGTTTACGTCTCCGGCACCGGAATCGACGACGACTCGACCTGGCACGCGGACTACGAACGCAACCTCCGCAACTCTCTGGGAAACCGCCTGATGCGGTGGGAATCGCTGGCAGCCAAGGACCGCACCGCGGAGGAAGACCGGGAGTACTGCGTCCTGCAGTGGTCAGCGGACTTCGCCGACCGGGAACGCGCTCTGGAACACGCCGAAGTCATGGCTGACCCGTGGTTCGGCGTGAATTTCGAGTGCAACGCGGCGCTGAACCGCGAGCGTTGGCCGGACCTGCGTGGTCAGTGCGAAGGGTTGAAGGTGCCGACCCTGATCGTGGACGGAACAGCGGACATCCGGCCGCGCTCGGCGGTGGACTCGCTGGAACGCGCCTTGCCGGTGGCGTCGCGCGTCCAGTTGCCAGCCGGTCATCTGCCGTGGGTGGAGGACCCGGCTGGCTTCCACGCCGCGGTCAGCGGATTCCTGACGAAAGAAGGGGCGGACTCGGCCTGAGTCCGCCCCTGTCTCCGCGTGAATTACCGCGCCGGGAGCAGCTTTCGCGTTGCCTCGTGCGCGGCGAGCGCCAGTTCGGCACGCGGGAATCCGCTGCGCTTCTCCGCGGTGGCGCGGTTCCCGCCCGCGACCCACACCGGCCCGTCCGCGAGGTGCGCCAGACCCTCCCGCGCGACGTCCTCCGGCTCGGCCACGTTCAGCCCGGGCAGGTCGAACGCCAGCCCGGCCCGCTCCATCGCCGGAGTCCGGGTGACCCCCAGCACCAGCTCGAGGACGTCGACGCCGCGGTCCCGCATCTCCAGCCACAGCCCCTCGGCGAACACCCGGCCGAACGCCTTCACCGCGGAATACACGCTGATCTCCGCCTGCCCGAGATACCCCGCCAGCGAGCCGACCAGCAAGATCCCACCTCGCCCGCGTGCTGCCATCAGCGCGCCGAAGTGATGTGTCAGCGCGAGCTGCGCGGTGATGTTCAGATCGATTACTCCGCGCACCTTCGACAAATCCCCGGTCACGAACTCGTGCCCGTAACTGTTCGCTCCAGCGTTGAAGATCAGCAAACCGACCTCAAGCCCGTCTGTCACTTCCCGGATCGCCGAAAGCGCCTCCGGATCGAGCAGATCCGCTTGCACAGTGCGGACTTCCGCCCCCCGCGCTTCGACCGCGGCCGCAGTTTCCGCCAACGGTTCAGGCTTGCGTGCGATGAGCACCAGATTGATCCCGGCCTCGGCGAGCTGGTGCGCGAACGCCGCGCCAACACCCTCCGAACCGCCCGCGACGACCGCCCACGGCCCGTACTTCTCGTGCGTGCTCATTCGCCAGCCACCGGAATTCCCCCGTCCGCAACCGCCCGGTCAATTGAATCCTGGAGCGCGTGACAGCCGCGGAACAGGTCCTCAGCACAGGCGGATCGTTCGACACAGCGCTCGGAAGCCGTGGTATCCCACTGGATGCTCGTCTGATACCAGCTGCTCTTGCGCACCTTCAGCCAAGCCTCGCACGTTCCGCATCGGACCGGCCGCATCGGCTCGTCCAGCAGCCGGTTGTCGGGGCGGACGGCCATCAGACGCGCTCGCCGGTCCGGCGGCCGAGGTTCTCCTCGACCTCCTTGCGCCACGCGGCATTCGGCTTCGCGGTGTCCAATTCGAACTCGAACCGCTCGGTCATCTCCGGCGTGACGTCCGCGACGTCCACATAGAACTGTTCGTACCAGCGCCGCAGCTGGTAGACCGGACCGTCCTCCTCGCACAGCAACGGGTTCTCGATCCGGGTCTTGTTCTTCCAGATCTGCACGTCCTGCTCGAAGCCGATCCGGATGAAATCGCCCATCTTGCGCGCGGTTTCCTCCGCTTCGGCGCCGGAAAGCTTGTCGGTGCGCTTCACGATGATCCCGTACTGCAGCTTGAACGAATTCGCCGTGACGGGGTAGTGGCAGTTGATGAGGACGGCGTCGATGTCCATGCCCTCGTAGTGATATGTCAGCTCGTCGATCATGAAAGACGGCCCGTAGTACGAGGCGACGGAGGTGTTGCCAAGCGCCTTCGGCTGGCCGTCCTTCGCGGGCGGACGCACGTCCTCCCGTGAAGTCCCGCGCTGCAGCTGGGTGGCGACGTGTCCTTCGAAGATGTTCTTGAAGTAGGTCGGGAAAGCGAAGTGGACGTAGAAGAAGTGCGCCATGTCCACGACGTTGTCGACGACCTCGCGGCAGTTCGTGTCGACGTGCGTTTCGTACCAGGTCCAGTCGGTCCAGTCGGCGCGCGTGGCGCCCTCGATGCGCGGGATGACGACGTCGGCGGGCGGCGGATTGCCCTCCGGGTCGTTCCAGACGAACAACATCTTGTCCTGCACCATCGTCGTCCACGCGGCGGTGCGCGCCCGCAGCGGAACCCGGCGGCTGTAGGGGATCTGCTTGCACCGGCCGTCGCCGCCCCAGCGCCAGTCGTGGAACGGGCAGGCGACCTCGTTGCCCTTCACCGTGCCCTGCGACAGATCGCCGCCCATGTGCCTGCAGTACGCGTCGAGCACGTTGAGCTTGCCGTCCTCGCCGGCGAACACCACGAGCTTCTGCCCGAACGCGGTGATCGGATGCGGCTTGCCGTCGGCGAAGCTCTCGGCCAGCCCGAGACAGTGCCACCCGCGGGCGAACCGCGTGGGCGCCGCGCCGGCCTCGATCACGCGGACCTCGTCCGGTGCCGGCTCCACTGTGGTCATCGTCGGATCTCCTTCCAGTGCCCCGCTTCTGCGAGACTGAACGTAGAACGGCGGGCAGCCCCGAGGCCATTGGCGTCTCGGTGACTGAGAGTCCTTTATGGACGGTCAGTTCCAGGCAGGTTCGGCGGTGCGCAGCCGGACCATCGGGTACAACTCCTGGGTGACCTGCCGCGCGGCGACCACGACGAGCGGTGCGACACGCTCCAGTGCGGTCTGGGCGTCGCCGACGAGAGAGATCGCCGCCTCGGGTCCTTCCGGGCCTCGGATGGCAGCGGCGACGCAAGAGATGTCAGAGAAGCATTCGCCGCGTTCGAAGGCGAGGCCGTTGCGGTCGCGGATCCGGCCGAGTTCGCGGTGCAGCGTCACCATGTCGCAGATCGTGCGGCTGGTCTGGCGGTCGAGCGTCGGCATGACCCGGTCCTCGACCTGTTCGGCGGGCAGCCACGCGAGCATCGCCTTGCCGAGCGCGGTGCACTGCGCGGGCGCGCGGCCGCCGACGCGCGACGGGACGACCGCGGCGAACCGGCCGCCGACCTTGTCGAGATACCGGACGTCGGCGCCGTCGAGGATCGCCAGGTGCGCGACCATCCCGGTGCGCAACTGCAGTTCGTGCAGCACGGCCGCGGTCGCCTCGCGCAGTTCGAGGTGGTTGCCGCCGGTGCCGCCGAGGTTCAGCGCCCGTGCACCGAGCGCGTAGCCGAACGACGAATGCGACAGCCACTGCAGCCGCACGAGCTGGTCGAGGATGCGGTGCGCGGTCGAACGGGGGAGATGGGTCGTGCGCGCGACCTGCTCGAGGGTGAGCCGGGTGCTCGGCGCGTCGAAGGCGTCGAGGATCAGCGTCATCCGCTCGACCATCGACGGCGGCAGGGCGCGGTCCCGCGCGACATCCGTGCCGAGGGAGTCCGTTTCGATCGCGACCACCGTCATGCTGTGCTCCTCGCGGACGAATTGAAATCATTTCTAGTTTTGACGGTAACACGGCGGCCTCCCGGAGCGTCAACACGCGGCGGGTCACGAGTGCGGCACGGCTCCCGATCAGCGGGAGAACGCGCTCGCGCCGGCGCGGCGGCCGGTAGGCATGGCGGCATGGACATCGGCCTCGTGAGCCCCGTGGTGACCCGGCTGCCGGGGGATCCGAACACCTGGGAGGACAGCGCGGGCATCGAAGACCTGGCACGGATCGCGGAGACCGCGGACCGTCTCGGCTTCCATCACCTGACCTGCAGCGAGCACGTCGCGGTGCCGGTGGAGGTGGCGGAGCAGCGCGGCTCGACGTACTGGGATCCGCTCGCGACGTTCGGCTTCCTGGCTGCTCGTACCAGCCGCATCCGGTTGGTCACGCAGGTGCTCGTGCTGGGATATCACCACCCGCTGGAGATCGCGAAGCGCTACGGAACGCTCGACACGGTCAGCGGCGGACGACTCGTGCTCGGCCTGGGCGTCGGATCGCTGCGGGAGGAGTTCGACCTGCTGGGCGCGCCGTTCGAACAGCGCGGCGAGCGGGCCGACGACGCGCTGCGGGCGCTGCGGGCCGCGTTGTCGCAGCGGCTGCCGGAGTACCGCGGACCGCACTACGACTTCGCCGGGATGATCGTCGAACCGCATGCCGTCCAGGCGAAAGTCCCGCTGTGGATCGGCGGCCGAACCAAGCGCTCGCTCCGGCGGGCGGTGGAGCTGGCCGACGGCTGGGTCCCGTTCGGATTGTCGCTGGAAGATCTGCGCCGGATGCTCGGCACGGTCGCGCTGCCGGAGGGCTTCCAGGTCGTGCTGTCGCCCGGACGGCCGCTGGACCCCGGCGCGGGCTCCTGCCGGGAGCGGCTGGCCCGCGTGGTCGAGGCCGGGGCGACGACGGTCAGTGCGCGGATCGCCGCGCACTCGGCCGACCACTACCGCGAGCAGCTCGAAGCGCTCGCCGAGCTAGGAAGCGAGGTCTGAAGTGGACCGGATCGCCCAGTTGGAAGCGCGGCTCGCGCGGCTGGAGGACGAACGCGAGATCAGCAGGCTGATCGCCGCGTACGGTCCGCTCGTCGACGCCGGCGCGGCCGAGGACGTCGCCGCGCTGTGGACCGAAGACGGCGCGTACGACGTCGACGAGATCTACCTCGAAGGCCGGGAACAGCTGGCCCGGATGGTGCGGTCGAGCGCCCACCAAGGCTGGATCTCCGGCGGATGCGCGCACTTCGTCGGCCCGCCGCACGTGACCGTCGACGGCGACACGGCGATCGCAGTCTGCCACTCGCTGATGGTGGTATATCAGGACGACCGCTTTGTCATCCGGCGCGCCACCGCGAACCACTGGGCGCTCGCCCGCACCGACGAGGGCTGGAAGGTCACCCGGCGCACCAACCGGGTTCTCGACGGCCGGGCCGAGTCGCCCGGGCTGCTGCGGCAAGGCGCGTACGGCGAGCCAGCGTTCCGCTGAGCCGGTCCCGGTCACTGGAATCGGCCCGGCGCTCCCCGCCGCGAGCAGGCACAATCACGCCCGCACCGGTGCGAGGAGGGAGACCTTGGATGAGCCTCTCCGCTGATCCTCGGCAGGCACTGACCGCGCCCGGCGGACCGTGCGAACTGCGCACCGAAGAGGTGCTGGGCGTGCCGATGACGGTGTTCGCCCATCGCGCGCGGTCGCTGGGGGAGGTGCTCGCGGCCTCGGCGCGGCACGGTGAACGCGAGTATCTGGTGACGGCTGACCGGCGGATCACCTTCGCCGAACACGCCCGGCAGGTGGCGTCGGTGGCCTGTGCGTTTCGCGACGAGTACGGGATCGGCAAGGGCGACCGGGTCGCGATCGCGGCCGCGAACAGTCCGGAGTGGGTGGTCGCGTTCTGGGCGACCGTGTCATTGGGCGCGATCGCGGTCGGCTACAACGCGTGGTGGTCGCGGCCGGAGCTGGCGTACGCGCTCGGTCATACCCGACCGTCGCTGGTGGTCGCCGACTCGAAGCGGGCCGCGCTGCTGGACGGCGTGCCGGTGCTTACCGTCGAGGAGGACATTCCCCGGCTGGCGCGCCGGGAGGTACCGCTGCCTTCGTGCGTTGTGGCCGAGGACGATCCGGCGGTCATCCTTTACACCAGCGGCACCACCGGACGGCCGAAAGGCGCGGTGCACACGCACCGGAACCTGACGTCGGTGATCGAGTTCCACCGCCTGAACAGCGAAATCGCCCGTGCGCTCGGCGATCCGGCGGAGCCGTCCGCGCGGCGGTACCTGCTCGGGGTGCCTCTGTTCCACATCGCCGGACTGCACAACCTGGTGGTGCCCCGGCTCGCCGACGGCAGCGCGGTCGTGGTGCACCAGGGCGGTTTCGACGCGGAGCGGGTGCTGCGGTTGGTCGAGGCTGAGCGGGTGACGAACTGGGGCGTCGTGCCGACCATGGCGCACCGGCTGCTGGAACACGGCGACCTCGAGCGGTATGATCTTTCTTCGCTGACTGCGTTCACGCTCGGTGCTGCGCCTTCTTCGCCGGCCTTTCAACAACGGCTGCGCGCGGAACTCCCGATAGCGGAACAGGGATTAGTCGACAGTTACGGGCTGACGGAATCGTCCACGGCGATTTCCGTTGCCAATGCGGATGATCTGGCCGCTTTCCCCGGTACTGTCGGGCGTCCCATCGCGACGGTGGAACTGGAGATCCGGGACGCGTTCGGCGAGGTGATGCCGGACGGCAGTGCGGGGGAGATCTGCGTCCGCAGTCCGTTCACGATGCTCGGCTATTGGGAAGACCCCGAGGCCACCGCGGCCGCTATCGACTCCGATCGGTGGCTGCACACCGGGGACATCGGGGTTCTTTCCGAGGGGCTGCTCCGGCTCACCGCACGGCGTTCGGATTTGATCCTGCACGGCGGGGAGAACGTTTATCCGGCCGAGGTGGAGAACGTGCTCGCGGAACACCCGGCGGTGCGGGAATGCATTGTGCTGGGCGTACCGCATGTCGACCTGGGGCAGGAAGTGGCTGCGGTCGTGGTGGTCTCGGCACCGGTCGACGCGGAGGAGCTGCGGGCGTTTGCGGCCGAGCGGGTGGCGTATTACAAGGTCCCGTCGCGGTGGCGGATCGGGACGGAACCGTTGCCGCGCAACGTGACCGGCAAGGTAGTGCGGAACCAGGTGCCGCGGCCCTGATCCCGTTGACCGGGAGCGCACCCGCGCGCTCGCGGGTTCCGCTGGGAGGCTCAGGGCAGCCGGGACCGCACCGTATCCGGACCGGAGAAAGGGAAGCGCCATGACCCATCCCGCTCTTGCCGCCGTCGAGGAACGGTCCGAAGAGATCGCCGCGCTCGGACCGGAAAACGAGCGGCTCGGCCGGCTCGCCGACGAAGCGGCGAAGGTGCTCCGGGAAACCGGCGCGATCAAAATGCTCCAGCCCGCCGATTACGGCGGTGCGGAAGCGCATCCGCGCGAATTCGCGGAAACGGTGATGCGGCTGGCTTCGCTCGACGGTTCGACGGGCTGGGTCGCCGGGATCGTCGGCGTCCACCCGTGGGAAATGGCGCTCTGCGATCGTCGCGTGCAGGAAGAAATCTGGGGTGCGGACAACGACACCTGGATCGCTTCGCCGTATGCGCCGATGGGTGTGCTGAAGCCGGTCGACGGCGGGTATGTCTTCAATGGACGGTGGCAGTTCTCGTCCGGAACCGACCATTGCGACTGGATTTTCCTCGGCGGTTTCCTCGGCGACGCGGACGGCAATGTGGTGCAGCCGCCCCGGAACTACCACGTGATCCTGCCGCGCGCGGACTACGAAATCGTCGAGGACACCTGGGACGTCGTCGGCCTGCGCGGCACGGGCAGCAAGGACATCGTCGTCAAGGACGCGTTCGTCCCGGAGTACCGCGCGGTGCCGTTCAGCCGGATGACCGACGGCAGCGCGCTGCGGGAATCCGGTCGCGCCAACCCGACGTACGGCGTCCCGTTCACGACGATTTTCCCGCTCGGCATCACGTCCGCGGTGATCGGCATCGCGGAAGGTGCGTTGGCCGCGCATCTGGCATATCAACGCACGCGCGTGCAAATCACCGGCACCCGGGTGAAGGACGATCCGTACGTGCTGTACGCGATCAGCGCCGCCGCCGAGGAGATCAAAGCGTCGCGAATCGCCATGCTGGACAACGTTTCCCGGTTCTACGACAAGGCCGCCGCCGGCGAGCCGGCGACGCTCGCGGACCGTGCCGCGTCGCGCCGCACCCAGGTCGCTGCGGCGTGGCGGGCGGTGCGCGCGATGGACGAGGTGGTCGCCCGCAGCGGCGGCAACGGCCTGCGGATGGACAACCCGATCCAGCGGTTCTGGCGCGACGGCCACATGGGCCTGGCGCACGCGATCCACGTGCCCGGTTCGGTGTTCCACGCGTCCGCGCTGACCGACCTCGACGTCGAGCCGCCGCCCGGACCGATGCTGTCCATGATCTGATTTTTTCCCACCCCGCAAGGAGTTTCGCCATGACCGAGATCCGAGGGCTCGGATACCTCCGAGTCCAGAGCCGGGACGTGCCGCGCTGGCGCGAGTTGACCGTGGAGGCGCTGGGCTTCGCCGAGTCGGCCGGCCCGGTCGCCGACGGCCTGTACCTCCGGATGGACGAGCGCGAGGCACGGCTGATCGTGCTGCCCGGCGAGGACGACCGCGTGCTCGCGGTCGGCTGGGAGGTGCGCGACCAGTTCGCGCTGGCCGCCGTCGGGCGCGCGGTGGAGGCGTCCGGTACCGCGGTGAAAGTGTTGTCGGAACAGCAATGCCGCGAACGCCGCGTCGATTCGGCGCTCACCTTCGACGACCCGTCCGGCACCCCGGTCGAGGTGTTCTTCGGCCCGGTCCTCGACCACGACCCGGTGCGGACGAAGTGGACGCAGCAGTTCGTGACCGGCGCGCAGGGCATGGGCCACGTCGTGCTGCCGACGACGAGCTTCGCCGAGGTCGAGACGTTCTACACCGAGGTGCTCGGCTTCCTCCCGCGCGGCGCGGTCGCGATGGGCGGCGCGGCCCCGGACCAGAAACCCCGCCGGGTGCGGTTCATGGGCGTCAACCAGCGCCACCACAGCCTGGCGATCTGCCCGGCCCCGCACGGCGAACCGCCCGGCCTGGTGCACCTGATGGTCGAGGTCGACTCCCTCGACGCGGTCGGCCGAGCCCTGGACGAGGTCGGCAAACGCGGATTCTCGGTGTCCTCGACGCTGGGGCGGCACACGAACGACAAGATGGTCTCGTTCTACGTCCGGGCGCCTGGCGGGTGGGACCTGGAGTACGGGACCGAGGGAATGCTGGTGGACGAGCGGTTCTATACGGCGGAGGAGATCACGCGGGACAGTTATTGGGGGCACGACTGGTCCGGGTCGGAGCAGTTGGCGGCGTTCACTTCGCCGCAGTGAGGGTGGGTGTAGTGGCGATCCCGGTTAGCACCGCGATCGCCACTCACGACCCCTCAGCGCCCCGCAAATCGATGCAGGGCGTCGAGCACAGCAGGCGCGGGCGTATCCGGATGGCCGGCGTCGTGCAGCAGGTGGTCCACTCCGGGCAGCCGCACCCGGCCCGGTCCGCCGACGTGCGCGCGGCGCAGGGCGACGGTCAGCGCATCCGTTGTAGCGCAAGGAACTTGCGCGTCATTCGTGCCACAGGTAAGCAGCACCCTGGTCCCCGGCCGCAGCGCCGCGGCGGTGGCAGGCGGGTAGACGGCGTCGTCGCTGTCCACGAACCGGCCGTTCTGCCCTTGGAAGCCCTGGAACAGCTGCGCGACGGCGGGCGGCAGGCCGGTGGCGTCGACCGGCCGGTGTTCGCGCAGGGCGGTGACGGCGGCGTCGATCGCCGCGTCGACAGTCCGCTGCTGCTCGGGGTCGAGCTGGCCGTGGCGGGCCGCCTCGGCGATCTGGGCGTGCAGCTGCAGCGCGACCAGGTCCAGCAAGCGGAGGGCTTGGGGTTGCAGCAGCACCAGGCCGGCCGGGCGGGGACGGACTGAGCCACCGAGCAGCAGCGCGGTCATCGCGCCTTCGCTGTGCCCGACGACAGTCAGCGCGTGCGGTGCTGTCTCCGGCTGTTCGCGCAACGTCTCGTAGGCGGCTTTCGCCTGACGGACGAACGCCGGATAGTCGAGCGTTTCGGGATGGTCGCGGTAGGCGCCGAGCCCAGTGGCGCCGGTTCCGTACTTGTCGAACCGCAGCGTGACGACCCGGTCGCGGTCGAGCGCATCAGCTACCTGCGCCAGGGTGTTCGGGGACATGCGCGGCTGGTTGCCGTCGCGATCGGTGGGGCCGCTGCCGGGCAGCAGGAGCGCGGCGCGCAAACGTTGGCCGGCTCGGTGCGCGGGAACGTGCAGGGTGCCGTACGTCGGCGTCCCCTCGACGGTGAAGACGATTTCGCGGTCGGCAGCGGGCACGAGATCGGGCACCGCCGCGACGGGGGCGGCCATGGTCAGTGCGACTGCTGCGAGGTGGGAGAGCATCAGCGCAGCGCCTTCTCGACCAGTGCGACGGTCGTGCGCGGGTCGTCGACTTGGAGGACGAGGCGGGCGTAGCGCTCGTCGGCGAGTTCGAGCACGACGGCCTTCGCCGGATCCTTGACGTCCCAGAAGACCTTTTCGCCGTCGAGGTGGAACGTGCCCGCCGTGATCACGCCGGGCACGTGGGCTCCGGGCGCGCGGATCCCCTTGGGGTCGGCGGCGATGCCGGGGTCCGCGGTCGCGCCGCGGACGTTGGCCAGCGGGATGGTCAGGCTGCTCTTGAAGGCCCACAGCTTGTCGAGACCTTCGATCACGACGACGAGGTTGCCGCCGTCGATGGTGACCAATGCCATGTCTTTTCCTTGTCAGTTAAGGGGATCGAGCAGTTGGGCCAGCGCGGTGCCCGGGTCGCCGGGGTCGCCGCGCAAGCGGAGGCCCAGTGCGGCGGACGTGAGGGCGGCGGCCAGTGCGGTGGAAATGCCGAGCGCGTCGGCAATCGCCTGATCGAGCGTGGCCAGCGCCTCGGCGACCTCGGCAGCCGCCTCCTCGTCGGCCGGCGCCCGTTCGACCGCCGCGAGCAGCAGCATGCCGAGGTCAGCCGACGCGACGAGCCGGAGCGCCGTCGCGGCGTCCGGCGCCGCGGCGAGCGCTTCGGCCAGGGGACGGACGTCGTCGGCGAGATGGCGGCGCAGCGCGGCCAGATAGAGGCCGCGCTTGCTGCCGAACGTCTTGTACAAGCTGTTGCGGTGCACGCCGAGGTGCGTGACGAGGTCGTCGACGGACACTCCGTCGTACGCGCGGCCGCCGAACAACCCCACGGCGGCGCGCACCACCTCGTCCTCGTCGAATGCCCTTCGCCTGCCCATGTCCTGACGGTAGCCTTTTGAGGAACGATCAGTCAAGAACGATCGTTCCTTAAAAATTGCGGCTCCGGATCAGCTTCCGGCCCGCGCCACCAGATCGTCGACCGCCCGGGCAGCGAAAGCCATCGCGGTGCCCAACGGAATACCCGGCCCCGGGTAGTAACCGCCGGTCATGGAAGCCGCTGAATTCCCGACCGCGTAAAGGCCTTCCACCGCCGAACCGTCCTCGCGCAGCACCCGGGCGTCCGGATCGGTCACCAGGCCGCCCTTCGTGCCCAGGTCCGACAGCACCAGCCGGGCAGCGCGGAACGGCGGGCGATCTACCGGCACCAGTACCGGATTCGCGAAGTGCCGCGCGTATTCGTCCTCACCCCGGCCGAAATCCGCGTCGTGCCCAGCCTCGGCGAAAGAATTGAAGCGGGCGACCGTCTCCGGCAGCTCCGGAGCATCGATCAGCTTCGCCAGCTCCGCGAGCGTGTCCGCTTCTACCCAGGTGCCGGCCGCCAGATGGTCGTCCGGCCGTCCGCCCGGCAACGCGATCGCGGGCAGCCGTCCGCCCTCGCGGCTGTCGAACACGATGTGCGACGGGATCCGCCGCGCCGGGTCCGCTGCCATCTCACGACCCATCTGGTCGTATGGCAGCGATTCGTTCGCATACCGCCGCCCGTCGCGGTCGACGACGAGTCCGCCGCGGAAGCCGAGCGTGAACGACGCGCCGCCGTCCGGCATCGCGATTCCCGGGCACCACCAGCCCTCGTCCATCAGGTCGACGGCCGCGCCCAGTGCGATCGCCGCCGCCAGGACCTGGCCGCGGTTCGTTTCCGCGGGTGCCATCGACCACGCCGCCGAGCCGGGCACGCCGGACTGTTCCCGCAGGTCCGCGTTCCGCTCGAACCCGCCGGCGCCGATGAGCACGCCGTAGGTCGCCCCGATCCGCCGCGGTCCGACGCCGACGACCCGCCCGTTCTCGACCACCAGCTCGTCGACCGGCGTACTGGTGAAGACGGTGCCGTTGCCGGTCGCGTCGAAGGCCAGCAGCAGCCGGCCGATCAGCGCGCGGCCGCCGTCCAACGGGGCGTCGCGGTGCCCGCGGCCGGCGCGGTCGCGGTCTACCGGCGGACGCACCAGCTCGGCCCGTTCGCCCAGCTCGGACAGCGGCAGGTCGACCGGGACGAACGAGCGTCCGCCAGGGACGCGGCCGGGCCGGTCGAAATAGTCCGGGAACGCCCGCCATTCGAACTCGAGCGCCGGATCCGCCTCCAGCGCCGCGACCAGCTCCGGCGCCTTCGCCAGGAACGCCTCCTGCCGCCCGGTCCGGTCCTCGCCGAGCAGCGCGCGCAGGTACTCGCGCGCGGCGGCGGTGGAATCCGCGACCCCGAACCGCTCCTGGACCTGCGTGCCGGGCAGCCAGCAGGCCGCGCCGGAGTACGCGGAAGTCCCGCCGAGCCGGTCCGCGGCCTCGACCACCGCGGTGCGCAACCCGGCCCAGGCAGCGAGGTACGCGCCGGTCAGCGCGCCCGCGCCGGACCCGACCACCACCACGTCGAACTGGTCGTCGAAAGCCATGAGTCCTCCAAGTCGTCGCGACCCGGCGAGCCAACCGCATCCGCGGCGCGCCGGGGCGCGGTCATCCCACTCACCGGTAGCGGCGGCGCCCGGTGGGAGGATCGTGCGCGAGAATGGCCTGATCACGAGCGGAGGAGTCGCGGTGCCGAGAGTCGCCGAAAACCGGGCGCCGGCCACGCCGAGTTCGCCCGCGCAGCAGGAGCGCTACCGCCGCATCCTGCGAGCGGCCGCGGACCACGGCGCCGAGCACGGCCTCGACCGGATCCAGATGCTCGACGTCGCCCGCGACGCCGGCGTCGCCATCGCCACGCTCTACCGGTACTTCCCGTCCAAGACGGTCCTGTTCACCGCGCTGCTGCACAGCCAGGTCGAGCAGCTGGACCGCAACAGCGTCCCGGTCGAACCCGGCCAGGAACCGGCCGAGGCGGTCGCGCGCGTGTTGGTCGACGCCGCCCGCCGCCTGCTGGAACGGCCGCGGCTCGCGCAGGCGATGCTGCAGTCGAACAACGCGACCGTCGCGGGGGAGTCGCCGAACATGGCCGCGACGGTGGAGTTCGCCGACCTGATCCTGCGCGTCGCCGGGGTGGCCGAGGCGAGCGAGCACGACCGCCGTCTGGTCCGGCTGATCGAGCAGACCTGGTACGGCGTGCTGACGTCCCAGCTGAACGGGCACATCACCGCCGAGGAAGCGGAAGCGGACACGGTGCTGGCTTGCCGGTTGCTGCTGGCGGGGCTGGGCGGGCCGGGTTCTCCCGGTGACCGGGATGGGACCGCCGCGCCGGGCTGAGTCCTCGTAGCGTCGGGGCCGTTCCCGGAACCCCACCTCAGGAGGCCCTCATGCCGCGCACCGTCGTCGTCACCGGAGCGAGTTCGGGGATCGGGGCGGCGCTCAGCGGTCTCCTCGCCGAACGCGGCGACCAGGTCCTCGGCGTCGACCTCGCGGGCAGCGACGTGGACGCGGACCTCTCGACCCCGCACGGCCGCGCCGCTGCCGCCGAGGAGGTCGGCAAGCGCACCGGACAGGTCGACGCCGTGGTGACCTGTGCCGGCACGTCGAACCCCGGCGAAGCCATGGTCACGGTGAACTACTTCGGCAGCACCGAGTTCATCGAAGCCCTGCAGCCGCTGCTCGCGAAATCCGAGGCGCCGCGGGTCGTCCTGGTCGGCTCGATCTCCGGGACCCAGCCGAACGACCCCACCGTGGTCGACGCCTGCCTGCGCGGCGACGAGCAAGCCGCACTGACCGCCGCCCGCGCGGCGATCGCGGACAATCGCGCGCTCCAGCTGTACCCGTCCTCGAAGTCCGCGATCGCGCAATGGGCGCGCCGGACGTCGGTTTCGGCAGGATGGGCCGACGCGGGAATCGCGGTCAACGTGGTCGCGCCCGGCGTGGTCCGGACGCCGATGACCGACGGGCTTTTCGCCGACCCGCAGATGAAAGCCGTGATGGACAAAGCAGTCCCGATGCCGCTGCACGGTTACGCAGCTGCGGAAGACGTCGCGCGTGTCCTGGCGTACTTCGCTGATGCCGCGACCACGCACATCACCGGCCAGGTCGTCTACGTCGACGGCGGTGCCGAGGCGACCCTCCGCCCGGCGGCGCACTACTGATGACGACTTACGCCGAGAACGTCCCGTTGTCGCCCGTTCCGAACGACGACGGCATCGACGCTGCCGTCGCGGCCGCCCGCCGGGTGGTCAGCGCGCTCCTGCACGCGGGTGCGGACAGCGCCGCGCCGATGACCGAGATCGCCCGCGAACTCGACCGGATCGCCGACCAGCTCGAAGAACACGCGCCGGAGCGGCACGACCGGTTCGTCGGAATGTGGGCCGGGCGACCGCGCCACGATCCCGTCACCGGCCCGGAAAACGCGCTCGCCCCGCCGCTGCACTTGCACGGTTTGCCGGACGGCTCGGTCACCGGAACCGTGACGCTCGGCCTGCCTTATCAGGGTCCGCCGGGCTGTGTGCACGGCGGGATTTCCGCGCTGCTGCTGGATCACGCGCTCGGCGTCGCCAACAGCTGGAGGCCGGGGCCGGACGGAATGACCGGCACGCTCAGCGTCCGCTACCACCGGACGACCCCGCTCTTCGAGGAACTGACGATTCGCGCGCGGCAGCAATCCAGCGAGGGCCGCCGGATCCACACCACCGGCGAAATTCTCGCCGGCGGCCAGGTTTGCGTTTCCGCCGACGGCATTTTCGTGGCGAAACACGTCGCGCGACCGGTTGCCCCAGACGAAGGAGGCCGATGAACACGCTCGCGGGCCGGGTGGCCCTGGTGACGGGTGCCGGACAAGGCGTCGGGCAAGGAATCGCGCTGGCGCTGGCAGGGGAGGGGGTGTCGGTCGCGGTTCTCGGGCGTACGCGCACCAAACTGGACGAGACCTGCCGCCTCGTGCGCGAGCGGGGAGCTTCCGCGGAACCGTTCGAGTGCGATGTCGCGGATACTACGGCTATTCCCGGCGTTGTCGACGAGGTTGTTGCGCGGTTCGGCCGGCTGGACATTCTGGTCAACAATGCGTACTCCGGCGCTTTCAGTCCATTGCTAAAAATGAGCGACGAGGATTTCGCGCGCGGTTTCGAGACCGGCCCGTTCGCGGCTTTCGCGTTCATGAAAGCTGCACACCCGCATTTGAAGGCGACCGGTGACGGTTCGATCGTCAACCTGGTCACATCAGCGATGGTACGTTGGGATCCCACCACCTACGGTGCTTACGCCGCAGCGAAACAAGCCTTGCGCTCGCTGTCGCGCACTGCCGCAGTGGAGTGGGCGCGCGACGGGATCCGAGTCAACGCGATCGCGCCGCACGCGTTGTCGCCCGGGTTGAAATGGTGGACCGAGCACAATCCCGAAGAGGCCGAAAAATTCGTCGCGACCATTCCGATGGGCCGGATCGGGGAATGCGAGGAGGACATCGGCCGCGCCGTCGTCGCGCTGGTCGGCTCCGACCTGCGCTACCTGACCGGAGCCACCGTGCCGCTCGACGGCGGCCAAGCCTTCTTCGGCTGAGCCCTTCTGAGGAGACCTCGCTGTGTCCACCCTTTCAGCCCTCGACACCGCCGCCGCCATCCGCCGCGGCGACCTGTCCGCCCGGGAAGCCGCCGAGCAAGCGATCGTCCGCATCGAGGAGGCGAATCCGCAGCTCAACGCCGTCGTCGGCCGTCGCTTCGAAGCCGCGCTCGCGGAAATCGACGCCGGACTCCCGGACGGCCCGCTCACCGGAGTCCCATTCCTGGTCAAGGATCTCGGTGCCGAAATCGCCGGTCTCCCCGCGACCCAGGGCAGCGCGCTCTTCGCCTCTGCGGTGTCCACAGTGGACAGCGAACTGATCCGCCGCTACAAACGCGCCGGTCTGGTCATCCTCGGCACCACCAACACCCCGGAATTCGGCCTCAACGCCAGCACCGAACCGCAACTGCACGGCCCCACCCGAAACCCGCACGACCCGTCCCGCTCACCCGGCGGCTCCAGCGGCGGTTCCGCGGCCGCCGTCGCCGCGGGCTTGGTCCCCGCCGCCCACGCAACCGACGGCGGCGGCTCGATCCGCATCCCGTCGGCCATGTGCGGTTTGGTCGGCCTGAAACCGAGTCGCGGCCGCACCACCGGCGCCCCCGACTCCGGCACCCTCGCCGCCCCAGTCTCCGTCGCCCACGCGGTGACCACGACTGTCCGTGACAGCGCCGCCCTGCTGGACGCGATCGCCGGACCACTCCCGGGTGAAGCCTTCGCCGCCCCGACGTCTCCCGGCACCTTCCTCGACGCGACCCGCCGCACCCCCGGCCGCCTCCGCATCGGCCTCGCCACCCAAGCCCGAACCGGCGTCGACCCGCATCCGGTGTGCCTTGCCGCTGTGCAGCAGACGGCGAAACTGTGCGAGGAACTAGGCCATCACGTCGAGGAAACCGTGGCCCCGTTCGATTTCCCGGACGTCCGCACGACCGGCGGAGTGCTGATGGGCGCGGACCTGGTGGTGATCGTCGAAGACCGGCTGGCCGCCCTGGGCCGCGAACTGCGGCCGGGCGATGTCGAGCCGTTCACCGAGCTGCTGCTGGACCACTACCGGGGCCTGACCGCCAACCAACTCCACCGCGCCCTGCGGCGGGCCCAGGAGATCGGGTGGGAGGTCGGGCAGGTCTTCACCTCCTACGACGTGCTGCTCACGCCGACCCTGCCACTCCCGACTCCGCCGCTGGGCTTGCTGGACACGACGGATCCCGCGTCGATTTATGAGCACGCGGCTGGGTTCTCGGCGTGGACGAGCGTTTTCAACGTGACCGGGATGCCTGCGATCTCACTGCCGCTCGGAAGGGACGACGACGGACTGCCGCTGGGAGTGCAGTTCGCGGCGGACCTGGGGCAGGAGGGGTTGCTGTTGTCGTTGGCGGCGCAGCTGGAGGAAGCGGCTCCCTGGCCGGTCCCTCAGTAGCGGTATGCGGGCGACGCACTGCTTAGCAGCTGCGCCATGATGACGATGATCCCGATCGAGGTCAGGATCGCCCACAGCACGACAATGGTGGCGATGACCAGCGCGTGCCGTCGGATCGCCGCGAGCTGGCCCAGGATCTCCAGGTTGATCCGGTTCGCGTAGTCCGTCGGCCCGTCCGTCTCGGACGCTTCCTTGAGCCGCTCGGCGATCGCGACGGGGCCGGTGAACGCGTCGGGGTGATAGCGGGGGCGCGGCTTGAAATCGGTCATGAGCGGCTTCTCCTCCGGTGAGGCATGAAGAGAAGTCGCCGGGCCCGGCCCCGGCGTTACCGCACTCAAGAGCCCGCCGCTCTCCCGGTCACCGAGATCGTGGGAGCGGGCCAGTCCCTCCGTTTCCTACCGTGGCAGGGTGACTTCCACGACCCCCACTCCGCCCGATCCGCTGGCTCCTGCCCGGCTCGGGCCGGTGCAGTTGCGCAATCGCGTTGTCAAGGCGGCGACCTACGAGGGGCTCAGCCATCACGGCCGGGTCACCCGGGATCTGGTCGATTTCCACGTCGGCTACGCGAAGGGCGGCGTCGGGATGACGACGGTCGCCTACTGCGCGGTCGCCAAGGAAGGCCGCACCGACCGGCATCAGATTTACTGGACCGACGAATCGCTGCCCGGGCTGCGCGTGCTCACCGACGCGGTGCACGCCGAGGGCGCGGCGGTTTCGGCGCAGATCGGGCACGGCGGGCCGGTCGCGAATCCGAAGGGGAACGGGCTGCCCGCGCTCGCGCCGAGCCGGTACTTCCACAAGACGACGCTCAGTTTCGCCCAGGAAATCGACCACGCGGGCATCGAACGCGTCAAACGCGCCCACGCCGACGCGGCCCTGCGCGCCATCGAGTGCGGCTTCGACGCCATCGAGGTCCACTTAGGACACAACTACCTGATCAGTTCCTTCTTGAGCCCGAAACTCAACCATCGCACCGACGAATACGGCGGCTCGCTGGAAAACCGCGCCCGGCTCGCGCGCGACACGATGCGTGCGGTGCGCGACGCCGTCGGCGGCCGGATCGCGGTGATCGTGAAAATGAACATGGACGACGGCGCACCCGGCGGCTTCTGGCTCGACGAGGCGATCCCGGTGACGCAGTGGCTCGAAGCCGACGGCACCTGCGACGCGCTCGAAATGACCGCCGGATCGTCGCTGCTCAACCCGATGTACCTCTTCAAAGGGGACGCGCCGGTCCGCGAGTTCGCGGCGGTGATGCCGCAGCCGCTGAAATTGGGCGTGCAGGCGGTCGGGAAGCATTTCATTCGCGAATATCCTTACCGGGACGCGTTTCTGCTCGAGGACGCGCGGCAGATCCGAGCCGCGGTGAAGCTGCCGATGGTGCTGCTCGGCGGGATCACCGACCGCGCGGCGATGGATTTGGCGATGCGGGAAGGGTTCCAGTACGTCGCGATGGGGCGGGCGTTGCTGCGCGAGCCGGATCTGGTGAATCGCATCGCGGCGGAGCCGGAGACGCCGTCGTTGTGCATCCACTGCAACAAGTGCATGCCGACGAACTTCACCGGGACGCGATGCGTGCTGGTGGACCGGACTACGACCCGGGGTGCGGACTGGGGAAAGCCTGCGGGGTACGTGGGCTGAGCGGTTCGTGAGTGTTCATACCGGTTCTAACCGGTATGAACACTCACGAGGCACCGTTCGGGTTGCCGCCCGGCTGGTCGGCTGCGCGTGGGCCGGGCGGGGGTTGGCGGCTCGTGGGAGGGGCCGTGGTGGTGCGCGGGCTCGGCGAGTGTTGGTGGGCGGGCGGAGTCGCGATGCGGCCAAGACGGGGCCTGGCGGCGCGACGGCAGGGCCGACGCGGGGCGAGGGACGAATCCGTGGTGCGGTCAGGGCAGGGCTGTGGCGGGGTGAGGACGGCCTGTGACGGGGCGAAGGCGGGGCTGTGGCGGGGTGAGGACGGGCTGTGGGGGAGTGAAGACGGGGCTGTAGTGGGGGAGGACTGGCCGTGGTGAGGTGAAGGCGGGGCTGTGACGGGCCGAGGACGGGCAGCAGTGAGGCGAGGACGGGGCCGTGGGTGGCGTGAGCCGAAGGGAGCCGGACCGCCTCACCGCCTCACGTTTCCCGTGGAAAGTTCGTGAACCCCTTCCGGTTCGTCCGCAAATACCATCCCGACGCCGCGAGCGTCCCGCCGTCCACCGGGATCGTGTGGCCGGTGACGTAGGAAGCCGCGTCCGTCGTCAGGAACTCGATCACCTTCGCGTATTCGTCCACGTGCCCGAACCGGCCCAGCGGCACCCAGGTTTCGATCGCCGCCGGGTCGTTGTCGCGCAGCATCGCGGCGGCGGGAGTCTGCTGGCTGTCCGCGAGATCCGGCGCGATCGCGTTCACCCGCACGCCATGCCGTCCCGCCTCGACGGCCAGGCTCTTCGTGAACGCCGAAACTCCGGCGTTGTAAGCGGAATACACCGCGTGCCCGGGGATGCCGCGAAACGCTTCCACCGTCGAATTGTTCACGATCACGCCGGAGCCCTGCGAGATCATGTGCGGCAGCACCTGGTGCGTGAGCTTGAAGACGTGCAGCAGGTTCAGTTCATGCAAGCGCGCCCACTGCTCCGGCGTGCTGTGCAGGAAATCCCGGGAAGCGGGGCGGAAATCGCCGACATTGTTGACCAGGACGTCGATCCGTCCGTCGCCCAGGCGCAGGGCCGCGGCGGTGACGGCCTCGACCACCTCGTCCGCCACGATGTCGCCGATGACCGTTTCGCACTCGCCGCCGGCCGCCTCGATCTCGGCGCGCGCGGCGGCAGCGGCCGGGGCGTCGATGTCGTTCAGCACGACCAGGTCCCCGCGCGCGGCGAGGCGGCGGCTGGTCGCCCCGCCGATCCCCAGCGCGCCCCCGGTGACGATGCTGACTCGCCGGATTGCTTCCTGTGGCATGGAAAACCTCCTCGTCCTCAACCTAGCATTTGTTTGGTAAGCTGAGCGCTCCCGGCGAGAAGGAGCAGCATGCCTGTCAGCTTCGACCTGACCGATCGCGTCGTCCTCGTCACCGGCGGAGCGCGCGGAGTCGGCGACGGCATCGTGGCGACGTTCCTCGAAGCGGGCGCCAAGGTCGAGATCTGCGGACGCACGGAACCCGGGCAGCTGCGCGAGGCGGACGGCCGCAAGCCGCGGTTCACGCAGGTCGATGTGCGGGAGCCGGAGCAGGTCCGGCAGTGGCTGGAGGAGATCGGCGAGCGGCACGGACGGCTCGACGTCGTGGTCAACAACGCGGGCGGCGCGCCGTTCGCGCAGTTCGCCGAGGCGTCGCCGCGGTTTCACCGCAAGATCAACGAGCTCAACTTCCTGTCCGCGGCGTATGTCCTCCAGGCGGCGCATCCGATCCTGCGCGAGACGCCCGGGGCGTCGGCGGTGAACATCACGTCGATTTCGGCGCGGCGGCCCAGCCCGGGCACCGCGGTGTACGGCGCGGCGAAGGCGGCGCTGGAAAGTCTCACGACCAGCTTGGCGGTCGAGTGGGCTCCGCGGGTGCGGGTCAACGCGGTCAGCTGCGGATTGGTCGAGACGCCGGGTTCCGAGGACCACTACGGCGATCCGGCACAGCGCGACGCGGTCGCCCGGACGATCCCGCGCGGACAGTTCGCGTCGCCGGCCGAGGTCGGCCAAGCCTGTTTGCTGCTCGCGTCGCCGCTCGCGAGCCATGTCAGCGGAGCAGTGCTCAATGTGGACGGAGGCGGCGAATGGCCCGCTTTCCTCCAGCACACCCCGAACGCCTGAGGAGGACCTCGCTGTGCCCGAAGCCGTGATCGTCTCCGCCGCCCGCTCGCCGATCGGGCGGGCGTACAAGGGCTCGCTCAAGGACCTGCGGCCGGACGACCTCGCCGCGCAGATGGTCGAAGCCGCGCTGGCCGCGGTCCCGGAGGTCGGCCGGATCGACGACCTGATGCTCGGCTGCGCGCAACCGGCCGGGGAACAGGCGTACAACCTCGGCCGGATGGTCGCGCTGCGACTCGGCCTCGACGCGGTGCCCGGCACGACTGTGCATCGCTATTGCGCGTCCTCGCTGCAGACCACGCGGATGGCGATGCACGCGATCCGCGCCGGCGAGGGCGACGTGTTCGTGTCGGCGGGCGTCGAGTGCGTTTCGCGGTTCTCCCAAGGGAAAGCCGACGGCATGCCGGACACGAAGAACCCGCGGTACGCCGACGCGATGGCTGTGACGGAGAAGCGGGCCGCCGGCGGTCTGCAATGGACAGACCCGCGGAAAGACGGTGCGCTGCCGGACGTCTACATCGCGATGGGCGAGACCGCGGAGAACGTCGCTGACCATTGTGGAGTGTCCCGGGAGGACCAAGACGCCTTCGCGGTGCGCAGCCAGAATCTCGCCGAGGCGGCGGGGGAGTTCTGGCAGAAGGACATCACGCCGGTGACCTTGCCGGACGGCAGCGTGGTGTCCACAGACGACGGTCCGCGCGCGGGCGTGACGCTGGAGAAGGTATCTCAACTGAAGCCGGTGTTCCGTCCAGATGGGACGGTTACCGCAGCGAACTGCTGCCCGCTTAACGACGGGGCGGCCGCGCTCGTGGTGATGAGCGACGTCCGGGCGCGCGAACTGGGGATCCAGCCGCTGGCGCGGATCGTCGCCACCGGGGTGTCGGCGTTGAGCCCGGAGATCATGGGGCTGGGCCCGGTCGAGGCGAGCCAGCAGGCGTTGGGCCGGGCCGGACTGTCCGTTGAGGACGTTGACCTGGTCGAGATGAACGAAGCCTTCGCCGCGCAGGTGCTGCCGTGCGTGGACCAGCTGGGCCTGGACCTCGACCGCGTCAACGTGCATGGCGGGGCGATCGCCCTGGGGCACCCGTTCGGCTCAACCGGCGCGCGGATGGCGACGACGCTGCTGCACGGCCTCCAGGCGAGGGATGCGACGTTCGGTCTGGAGACGATGTGCGCGGCGGGCGGCCAGGGCATGGCGATGGTGCTGGAGCGGCTCGCCTGATCGCGCGGGACGGTTCGGTGCCCGCCGAACCGTCCCGCCGCCAGGATGCGGTCATGGATTCCGTCGTGATCGACCCGCCGGTGCTCTACCCCGGCACGCCCGTCGTGCTGCTGTCCAGTGCGAACGCCGACGGGACGACCAACCTGGCCCCGATGTCGTCGGCCTGGGTGCTCGGCCGCACCGCCGTGCTCGGCTTCGGCAGCACCGGACACACCTTCGCCAACCTGCGCGAGCGGCCGGACTGCGTGCTGAACTACCCGAGCGCCGAACTGTGGCCCGCCGTCGAACGCTTGGCCGGGCTGACCGGCGCTCCCGTGGTGCCGGAGCACAAGGCAGGCCAGTTCCGGACCGAACGCGACAAATTCGGCGCCGCCCGTCTGACCCCGGTCCCGGCCGACCTCGTCGCGGTCGACCGGGCCGCGGAATGCCCGCTCCAGGTCGAATGCCAGGTGACGGCCGTGCGGCATCCCGGCGACCCAGGTCTCGGCATCGTCGAGGCCGAGGTGCTGCGAGTGCACGTCCATCCGGCACTTGCGGAACCGGATCTCCGGCACATTCGCGTGGCTGCTTGGGAGCCGTTGTTTTACGTGTTTCGCCACTACGTCGGCCGGGGGCCAGAGCTGGGGCGGACTTTCCGGGCTACTACGTCGGAGCCCGCTCCGCTGAGTTCCCGGTGAGCCGCGACCGTCAGGCCAGTTCCCGCTTCACGATCTTCCCGCTCGCGTTCCGCGGCAGCTCCGCGATCGCCACGAACTCGCGTGGCACCTTGAAATTCGCCAGCCGCTCCCGGCAGTACTCGCGCAGCCCCTCCGCATCCAGTTCGACCCCCGCCCACAGCGTCACGTAAGCGCGCCCCACCGAACCCATCCGGGCGTCGTCCACGCCGATCACCGCGGCTTCCACGACGTCCGGATGGGTGCTCAGCACGTTTTCCACCTCGGCCGGGTACACGTTGAACCCGCCCACGGTGAACATGTCCTTGAGCCGTCCGGTGATCTTGACGCAGTCGTGTTCGTCCAGCTGTCCGACGTCGCCGGTGTGCAGCCAGCCGTCGGCGTCGATCGCCGCGGCGGTCGCGTCCGGGTCGTCGAAGTAGCCGAGCATCACGAACTCGCCGCGGATGAGGATTTCGCCGTCCGCGCCGACCGGCACGTCCTTGCCCTCGCTGTCGACTGCGCGGATCTCCAGGCCGGGCACCGCCGGGCCGGTCGTGTGGGCGACGTGGCGGGGGTCCTCGTTCGGCCTCGACTGGGTCGCCACCACGCATTCGGTGAGTCCGTACGCCTGCGCGACCTGCTCGAAACCGAGGATTTCCAGCATGTCCGAGAACAGGTTCTCCGGCACCGAAGCCGCGCCGGCGATCGCGAAGCGCAGGGACGACAGGTCGAATTCGGTGCGGCGCGGGTGGTTGATCAGCGTGGTGAAGATGGTCGGCGCACCGGGCAGCACTGAGATGCCAACTCGCTCGACTAACTCCATCAACGCGACCGGGTCGAACGTCAGCACCGGGTAGATGGTCGTGCCAGCGGTGATCGCCGCGACCACCCCGGCCTTGTAGCCGAAGGAGTGAAAGAACGGGTTGACGATCGCGTAGTTGTCGGCGGGAGTGAGCGACGCGCCCTTCGCCCAGACGTCCGCGACGCCGATCGTCTGGGCGTGCGTGCTCATCACGCCCTTGGGCACTCCGGTGGTGCCCGAGGTATAGAGAATGTCCGCCACCGTCGAAGGCGTCACCACGGATTCGTCGACAGCGGGCACCGACTCCGCCCCGGCGAGGAATTCGTTCCACGGCAACGCGACGCCGTCCGATCCGAGGTCGATCACGGTGTGCAGCTGCGGAAGTCCAGGCACCGCACCGGACCCGCCCGAACGGGAGGCGGCCTCGGTCAGCATCCCGAGATAGTCGTTGCCGAGGAATCCGTTGCACAGCACCAGCACCGAAGCACCGGACCGTTCCAGCACCACCCGGGCTTCCTCGCCGCGGTACCGGGTGTTGATCGGCACCAGCGCCGCGCCGAGGCACTGCGCGCCCAGGAACGTCAGGATGAACTCGACCCGGTTCGGCGACCACACCGCGACCCGGTCGCCGGACCGGACGCCGACCGCGGCCAGCGCGCGGGAAACCACCCGCACTTGCTCCCGCAATGCGGTCCAGGACAGCTGTGTCGTACCGTCGACCACAGCCGGGGCGCCGCCGTGGCGGCGGGCGGCTTCGTCGAGCAGGGCGGGCATCGTGCGAGGTGTCGACACGCGGGTCTCCTCACTGAACAAGTGCTTGTTCGGTAGCATAGGGGAAAGCAGCGGGCAGGAAGGGATCCATGCGATGACTCCGCGAACCGGCCGGGCCCCGGTCAAGAACGGCGGCACCCGGCGCGGCGAGCTGCTGGGCATCGCCGCTCAGCTCTTCGCGACCCGGGGCTATTCCCAGACCACCGTCCGCGACATCGCCGACGAGGCGGGCATCCTTTCCGGGAGCCTGTACCACCATTTCGCGTCCAAGGAGGACATGCTCCGCGAGATCCTCAAGGAGTTCATGGACGACCTGCTGGCCGCGTTCACCGAGATCGCCGGGAAGGACGGCACGCCGCGCGAGCAGTTCGACGCGCTGGTGTACACCGCCTTCGCGACGATTCACGAGCGGCCGTTCGCGGTGGCGCTTTACCAGAACGAATCGGCCGTCGTCGGCAGCCTCGCCGATTTCGAATTCGTCGGGAAGACGTCGCTGAAGATCGAAAAACTGTGGCTCGGCGTGCTCCAGGCGGGCCGCGAGACCGGCGAATTCCGCGCCGACCTCGAGGTGAGCCTCGTGTACCGGTTCATCCGGGACACCGTCTGGTCGTCGGTCCGCTGGTACAACCCGCGCGGAAAGCTCCGCCACGACGTCGTGGCGGAGCAGTACCTCGCGATGCTGTACGGCGGGCTGCTCGCCGACTGAGCGGTTCAGGACCGGGACTCCTTGACCTCCCGGTCCCGGGCGTTCTTCGGGTCGAGCACGGTGCGGATCAGGGCCAGTTCGTGCTCGTCCGGCACCCGCGACACGCCCGCACCGCTGAAGTCCAGCTCGAAACCGGTGTTCGCGCGCACCTCGTCTTCGGTGACGCCCGGGTGCAGCGAGCGCACCTTCAGCCGGCCGTCCTCGTCGTAGTCGAGCACCGCCAGGTCGGTCACCACGACGCCGAGGTCGTGGAACCGCAACGCCGTCGACGCGTGCGCGCGGGCCCGGTCGTTGCCGACCCCGGACACGACGTCCACCCGGTCCACGAACACCCGGCTCGAATGCCGGCTCACCCAGTAGTCGGTGCGGTGGTTGACCGTGTTCCCCGGCGCGCCGCGCATGCCGATGAGCTGGCGTTTCGGCTTCCGCCAGTCGCCGATCAGCGAGATGTTCTGGTTGCCGAACCGGTCGATCTGGCTCGCGCCCATCATCGAATGCCGCCGCCCGGTGTTGAGAATGTCGAAGATCCGCCCGAACGGGGCCCAGCCCTCGACCGTCCCGCCCGCCGCCGCGGTCTTGCCCAGCGGCGGCGGGTCGGCCATGAAGTGGCATTCGCCGTCGGACAGCACCAGCTCGGGGGAATGGGTCAGCCGGGCCAGCCGCGCACTGACCGCCGGGACCGTGCCGACCGCGTGGGCCAGCACCTCGCCGGAGCCGCGCCACGCGTCGGAGCACGCGGCGATGCAGACCTCGGCGCGGGTTGCGGGGGCACTCATGCGGACTCCTTCTCGGTCGCGCGGTGGAAAGCGCGCACTGCTTCGTGGTAGCTGGCCTCGTCGCCGGTCAGGAAGGTTTCGCGGAACTGCTTCCACAAGACCTCGTCCTGCGCCGACTGGGCGTAATGCCGCTGGAACGCCTCGTCTCGGCCGTAATCCGGGTCGCACGAGGTGAAGTGCGCGCCGTTCGGGGCCTCGATCACGCCGTTCACGAACATCCGGCTGATCAGCAGCGACGTCGACCGCTCGGTGGCGGTGAGGTCCTCGGTGTCCACGATCTTCTCGACGCTCAGCAGCGTTTTGTCCGACGCCATCGCGAACAGGTCGTCGAAATACGGGTCTGGGCCGAGGAACTGGCCGTTGCCGAGGGTGTCGCTGCGGTTGAGGTGCAGCAGCGAGACGTCCGGGCGCACCGCGGGCACCGCGATGTAGACGTCGTCGTCATAGGGCGACGCGACGGTCTTCAACTCCGGGTTCATCAGCAGCACGTCGCTCTCCAGCCCGGCTCGCGTCGGCAGGAATGACAGCCGGTTGGCGCCTGCCCGGAGTGCCGCGACGAACATGCCCTCGTCGTACTCCGTCGTCTCGACCCGGCCGCCCTCGCGCGCGGCGCGGAAATGCGGGTCGAGCGGGATCGTGTCGAGCGAGACGAACCCGTAGATCACCCGGCGCACCTTGCCCGCCGCGCACAGCAGCCCGACCTCGGGCCCGCCGAAGGTGACCAGCGTGAGGTCTTCGACGTCGCTGCGCAGCAGTTCGCGCACCATCGCCATCGGCTTGCGCCGCGACCCCCAGCCGCCGATCCCGACGGTCATCCCGGACCGGACGTACTCGGTGACGCCGTCCAGGGTCATGGACTTGCCGCCCATTCGTTCCTCCAGTGTGTTCGTCTTGCTCAGGCGGGCAGTTGCACCAGTTCGACGCGGACCCGGTCCGGATCGAGCACGTACACCGCGCGGCAGCCCGCCATCGGATGGCTCGTGACGATCGGCTCCGAGATCGCGGCGACCCCGCGTCCGCGCAGCCGCTCCAGCGTCGCGTCCAGGTCGGCGACGGTGATCGCGACGTGCGCGGCGCCCGCTTGCCCGTGGTCCGGGTCGATCCGCTTCGGCGACCCGTTTTCGTACTGCAGCAGCTCGACCACTGTGTCGCCGTCGTCCGCCGACACGAAGCTCTGGCGCACAATCACTCCCGGGTATCCGGTGACCTCGTCGATCCGCGGACCGCTGCGCTCGAACGGCCCTTCGACGCTGCCGCGCAGCAGGTCGCGGTAAAACTCGGTCGACGCGGCGAGGTCGTGCACGGTGATTCCGACGTGGTGGATCATGCGTCGCTCCGGAGCCGGGCGCGGTGCTCACGGGCGTCGCCGAAGAGCTGCGCCAGCGCGTGCGCCCTTTTGAAATACAGCTGGGCGTCGTGTTCCCAGGTGATCGCGATCCCGCCGTGCAGCTGGACGGTTTCCGAGGCGACTGCGGTGAAAGCCTCGCTGCACCACGATTTCGCGTACGCCGCCTGCTGGACGACATCGTCGCCGTTGCTCGCCGCGAATCCGGCCGCCCACGAGATCGAGCGCGCGGTTTCGACCTGCACCAGCATGTCCGCGACCCGGTGTTTCAACGCCTGGAACGAACCGAGCGGGCGGCCGAACTGTTCGCGTTCCTTGAGATGCGCGACGGTTCGGTCCAAACAGGACTGTGCACCGCCGACTTGCAGTGCGGTGCAAGCGATCGCGGCGATGGCGTGCAGCCGGGGGAGCGCTTCGGAGAAGTCGGCGGCGAGCAAGGTCGCCGGGGTGTCGCGGAACTCCACCTTGGCGAACCTGAGCGTCTGGTCCACCGCCGGGGTCGCTTCAGGCGTCGCGGAGGCTTGGAACAGCGCGGGGCGTCCATCTGCCATGGCAACTACGAGCAGGTGAGATGCCTGCGCACCGTCCAACACCAACGTCGCGGTGCCGTTCAGCACGCCCGAGGACGCGACCACGTCCGAACCGCCGGTCCGATGCCGTCCGGCGCGATCCGCCCAGGCCAGCGCGACGACCTCGCCCGCCGCGATCCCGGGAAGCAGTTCCGGCGCGTCCGCGGCCAGCAATGCTTGTGCGGCAAGCACTCCCGACCCCAGCAGCGGCGACGGGGTCAAGCTCGCGCCCAGTTCCTCCAGCACGACATGTGTCTCGAAGAGGCTGAACCCGGCCCCGCCGTACTCCTCGGGGATGGCCAGCGCCGCGACGCCGATCTGCTCGCACAACGCGGTCCACAATTCGGTGTCGTATCCGGAGGGGGAGTCGATCGCCGCCCGCAGATCGGTCTTCGCGGCCCGCCGGGTGACCAGCCCTCGGACGGCGGCGGCGAGTTCCCGCTGTTCGTCGGTCAGCGCGAAGTGCATCAGCGGCCCCTCATCAGGCTCTCCAGCACCCGCGCGCGGTGCGCGGCGGGCGTGCCCCAGCAGCCCACGAGCGCCCGGACCCGCAACAGCCACAGGCTCAGGTCGCACTCGAGCGTGTAGCCGATCGCGCCGTGCAACTGCAGCCCGGTGCGCGCGGCGAGCTGGGCCGCGTCCGACGTGGCGACCTTCGCTGCCGAGATCGCCCGAGCGCTAGGTTCGCGGGCCGCGCCGAGCACCAGCGGACGGGCGAAGTCGAGCGCCACGCGGACGTCCGCGGCGGCGTGCTTGAGTGCTTGGTACTCGCCGATCACGCGGCCGAACTGACGGCGCTGACCGAGGTAGGCGACGGTGTCGGCCAGCATCCGCTCGCCGCAGCCCAGCAGCTCCGCGGCGCAGGCGAGGCTGGCGAGGTCGAGCGCCTGTGCGCGGGTTTCCGGGGAAAGCGGCTGAACCTCGGCACCGGCGGTCACCTCGAACAGATGCCGGGAGGGATCGACCGACTGCAGCGAGCGGCCGATTTCCGCCCGAGCCAGCGAATCGCCGACCACGAAGACGTCCGTCGCGACGTTGGCATCCAGCGCGTACGGAGTGTCCGGCGCGCTCGCGAAGGTCACCACCGCGTCGCCGGAAGCCAGCGAGGACAGCAGCGAAGCGTCGGTGAGCAGCGCGGGCGCGGCGGCGATCGACTCGATCACCGGGCCCGGCACGCCGTGGTAGCCGAGCCGTTCGAAAGCGACGACGAGATCGACCGGAGTCCCGCCGACGCCGCCGTGTTTCTCGGGCACGCCGAGCGCGGTCACGCCCAGTTCGGCGAGCTGTTTCCACAGCAGCAGCCCGGATTCCGGCCGGTCGGCCGCCCAGGACCGGGTGACGCCGGGGACGTCGGCCGCGCCCAGCAGGGCGTCCAGCGCTTCGGCGAACGCGCGCTGTTCGGCGGACAGCCGGAACTTCATGCTTGTGCCTTCCTGCGGTCGCCGCGGGGGAGGCCGAGCAGCCGTTCCGCGACGATGTTGCGCTGGATTTCGTTGGTGCCGGCGTAGATCGGGCCGCCGAGGGCGAACAGGTAGTCCTCCGTCCACCGTCCGCGCACCTCCTGGCCCGCGCCGAGCAGGTCCAGCGCGGTTTCCTGGATGCCGAGGTCGAGCCCGGTCCAGAAGAGCTTGTTGACGCTGCCCGCCGCGCCGACGTCGCCGCCGTGCTGCACGTGGTCGACGGTGTCCCAGGTGTAGAGCCGGTAGGCCTCGGCCTTGATCCAGGCGTCGGCCACCCGGTCGCGCAAGTGCGGAGCTTCGGCTCCGCGCTCGGCCCAGAGATCCAGCAGCCGGTCGGCAGCCGCGAGGAACCGGCCCGGCGAACGCAGCGACAGGCCGCGTTCGTTGCCCGCCGTGCTCATCGCGACGTGCCAGCCGTCGCCGACCCCGCCGAGGACGTCCTGATCAGGCACGAAGACGTCGTCGAAGAAGATCTCGGCGAACCCGCAGTCGCCGTCGAGCTGGGCGATCGGCCGGACGGTGACGCCGGCCGAATCGAGCGGGAACAGGAAGTAGGTGAGCCCGCGGTGCCGTTCGGCCTCCGGATCGGAGCGGAACAGGCCGAAACCCCAGTCCGCGAACGGGGCGCGGGAGCTCCAGATCTTCTGACCGCCCAGGACCCAGCCGCCGCGGTCGTCGTCGCGGACGGCGGTGCTGCGGATCCCGGCGAGGTCGCTGCCCGCCTCCGGCTCGGACCAGGCCTGCGCCCAGATCCGGGTGCCGTTGGCGGTGCGCGGAAGGTGCCGCTGGCGCTGGTCGTCGGTGCCGTGCTCGAAGATGATCGGGGCCAGCAGCGAGATGCCGTTCTGCGCGATCCGGGTCGGCGCGCCGCTGAGGTAGTACTCCTCCTCGAACAGCACCCATTCGGTCAACGTCGCGTCGCGGCCGCCGTACTCGGTCGGCCAGGTGACCACGGACCACCGGCCGTCGGCGAGTTTCGCTTCCCACTCGCGGTGCGCGCGGGCGCCGTCCTCGGTGTCCATCGACGGCAGCGGGCCCGGGCTGTTCTCCGCCAGCCAAGCACGGGCTTCCGCGCGGAATTCTTCTTCCGCGGCGGTGAATTCCGGGCTCATGACTCTCCCGCGGCCTTCTTGTTGGCCTTCGCCATGGAACGCGCGTCGAGCCCGGCGAGCGAATCGGTGTCCAGCTCGGCGTTGTGGGCGTGCGCGGCGTGGTGCAGGCCGAACACCGAGTCCATTCCGGACCGCATGCCCATCAGGTCTTCGGCTTGGTTGACAGCCTTCTTCGTCAGTGCGAGCCCCAGCTGCGGCATCTGCGCGATGCGCTCGGCGATGGCGAACGTCGCCTCTTCCAGTTCGGCGCGCGGCACGACGTGGTTGACCATGCCGAGCGCTTGCGCACGGTCGGCCCCGAACCGGTCGCCGGTGTAGAGGAACTCCTTCGCCGCGCGCGGGTTCATCACCCACGGGTGCGCGAAGTACTCGACGCCCGGGATGCCCATCCGCACCACCGGGTCGGAGAAGAACGCGTCGTCGGAGGCCACGATGAAGTCGCACGACCACGCGAGCATCAGGCCGCCCGCGATGCACGCGCCCTGCACCATCGCGATCACCGGCTTCGGGATCTCCCGCCAGCGGCGGCACATGCCGAGGTAGACCTCCGACTCGCGGGCGAACCGCGAATCGACGCCCGCCCGGTCGGTGTGGTCCCACCAGATGACCGCTTTGCGCTCGAAGCTCTGGTCGATGTCGCGGCCCGGGGTGCCGATGTCGTGCCCGGCGCAGAAGTGCTTGCCGTTGCCCGCCAGCACGATCGCCTTGACGTCCGGGTCGTCCACTGCCTTGGTGAAGGCGGCGTCGAGCGCGTACGTCATCTTCGAGTTCTGGGCGTTGCGGTACTGCGGCCGGTTCAGCGTGACGACCGCGACCGGACCGCGCACCTCGTACGTCACGACCTGCTCGTCGGTGCTTTCTTCGGTTCCGCTCAACGCGCATCACTCCTTCTCGGTTCGGCGGCGATGCTACCAAACAAGTGCTTGGTTTGGTAGCGTGGCGGGACCGGCACCGGCGGACCAGGAGGACGGGTGGATCTTCGCTACACCCCCGAGGACGAGCAGTTCCGCGCCGAGGTGCGCGAGTGGCTCGGCGACCACCTCGCGGGCGAGTTCGCCGCGCTGAAGGGCCTCGGCGGGTCCGGGCGCGAGCACGAAGCGCCGGAGGAACGGCAGGCGTGGAACCAGCATCTGGCGGCGCACGGCTGGACGTGCCTCGGCTGGCCGGTCCAGTACGGCGGGCGCGGGCTGAGCCTGCTGCAGCAGGTGATCTTCCACGAGGAGTACGCGCGGTCGAACGCGCCGGCGCGAGTCAACCACCTCGGCGAGGAACTGCTCGGGCCGACGTTGATCGCGCACGGCACGGACGAGCAGCGGCAGCGGTTCTTGCCGGGGATCGTCGGGGTCACCGAGCTGTGGTGCCAGGGCTATTCCGAGCCGGACGCCGGGTCGGATCTGGCCGGGGTGCGGACGCGGGCCCGGCTGGAGGGCGGCGAGTGGGTGATCGACGGGCAGAAGATCTGGACGTCGCTCGCTCAGCACGCGCAGTGGTGTTTCGCGGTGGTGCGGACCGAGCCGGGCTCTCGGCGGCACGCCGGGCTGTCGTACTTGCTGGTGCCGATGGACCAGCCCGGGGTCGAGGTCCGGCCGATCCGGCAGCTGACCGGGACCAGCGAGTTCAACGAGGTGTTCTTCGACGGGGCCCGGACCGAAGAGTCGCTGGTCGTCGGCGCGCCCGGGGACGGGTGGCGGGTCGCGATGGCGACGCTCGGGTTCGAGCGCGGAGTGTCGACGATCGGGCAGCAGGTCGGGTTCGCCCGGGAATTGGCTGGCGTTGTTGCTGCCGCGCGAGCGAACGGGCGTTATGACGATCCGGTGGTGCGGGATCGGTTGGCGCGGGCTGAGGTCGGCCTCGAGGTGCTGCGGGTGCACGCGTTGCGGACATTGAGTGCGTATGAGGCCGGGTCGCAGGGGCCGGAAGCTTCGGTGTCGAAGCTGTTGTGGGCTCGGTGGCATCGGGAGCTGGGTGAACTGGCGATGGAGGTCCGCGGGGGTTCCGCGTTGACTACCGCCGGTGCTTACGATCTTGATGCTCAGCAGACGCTTTTCTTGTTCAGCCGGGCCGACACCATTTACGGCGGTTCGGACGAAATCCAGCGCAATATCATCGCCGAGCGCGTGCTCGGCCTGCCTAGGGAGCCGCGACCGTGAGCGTTAAACCGGAACAGCCCGCGCCTGATTACGTGCCGGGGCACGGGTTGCTTGCCGAGCGCGTGGTCGTCGTGACTGCCGCGGCGGGCGCGGGCATCGGGGCGGCGGTTGCCCGGCGGTGCCTGGAGGAAGGTGCCCGGGCAGTCGTGATCGGGGATACGCACGAGCGCCGGCTCGCTGAGGCGACTGCCAAGCTGGGGGCGGAGTTCGGCTCCGAGCGGGTCGCGTCGGTGGTGTGCGACGTGACCAAGGAGGAGCAGGTCGCCGCGTTGCTGGACGCGGCCGAGCCGTTCGGCGGGGTCGAGGTCATGGTGAACAACGCCGGTCTCGGCGGTACGGCTTCGATCACCGAGATGACGGACGAGCAGTGGTCGTTGGTGCTCGACGTGACGCTTACCGGGACTTTCCGGTGTATCCGGGCGGCTTCCCGGCGGATGATCGCACGCGGTTACCGCGGGGTGATCGTGAACAACGCGTCGGTGATCGGCTGGCGGGCCCAGGAGGGGCAGGCGCATTACGCGGCGGCCAAGGCCGGGGTGATGGCGTTGACGCGGTCGGCGGCGATGGATCTGGCTTCGTCAGGGATCCGGGTCAACGCGGTGTCGCCCAGTCTGGCGATGCATCCGTTCCTGGAGAAGGTTACCACTGCTGAATTGCTGACCGAACTGAAGGGGCGCGAGGCGTTCGGGCGGGCTGCGGAACCCTGGGAAGTCGCCAATGTGATGGTGTTCCTCGCTAGTGCTTATTCGTCTTATCTCACCGGTGAAGTCGTTTCGGTGAGCAGTCAGCATCCCTGATTCTGGAGGATTCGTGCCTGAGGCATATGTGGTGGACGCGGTTCGCACTCCGGTCGGGCGGCGCGGTGGTTCGCTCGCGGGGACGCATTCCGCGGATTTGGGGGCGCACGCGATCCGTGCGCTGGTGGAGCGGACCGGGATCGACCCTGGCGCGGTGGACGATGTCGTGTTCGGCTGTTGCGACACGATCGGGTCGCAGGCTGGGGATGTGGCTCGGACTGCGTGGCTGGTGGCCGGGCTGCCGGAGCATGTGCCTGGGGTGACTATCGATCGGCAGTGCGGGTCCAGTCAGCAGGCGGTGCATTTCGCGGCGCAGGGGGTGCTGTCGGGGACTGCGGATCTGATTGTTGCCGGGGGAGTGCAGAATATGTCTGCGATTCCGATTTCTTCGGCGATGGTGGTGGGGCAGCAGTTCGGGTTCAGCACGCCGTTTGCGGAGTCGCCTGGGTGGCAGGCTCGGTATGGGGATCAGGAAGTGTCGCAGTTCCGTTCGGCGCGGATGATCGCGGAGAAGTGGGGGCTTTCCCGGCGGTCGCTGGAGGAGTTCGCTTTGGAGAGCCATCGCCGGGCTTCGGCCGCTATTGATTCCGGCCGGTTCTCGCGGGAGATCGCGCCGGTCGGCGAGTTTTCGGTGGATGAAGGTCCTCGGCGGGATACGACGCTGGAGAAAATGGCCGGTCTCAAGCCGTTGGAGGAAGGCAGTCCGATCACGGCTGCGGTGGCGTCGCAGATCAGTGATGGTGCTGGGGCGTTGCTGATCGCTTCCGAGCGAGCGGTTGAGGAGCACGGGTTGACGCCGCGGGCTCGGGTGCATCACATCAGCGTGTACGGGGCTGATCCGGTGTGGATGTTGACCGCGCCTATTCCGGCTACTCAGCGGGCGTTGGAGAAGACCGGGATGTCGGTGGGGGACATCGATCTGTTCGAGTGCAATGAAGCGTTCGCGCCGGTGGTGTTGGCTTGGATGCAGGAGATCGGCGTGCCGCACGAGAAGGTCAACGTGAACGGCGGCGGGATCGCGCTGGGACACCCGATCGGGGCGACCGGGGCGCGGTTGATGACCACGTTGCTGCACGAGCTGGAGCGGAGTGGCGGGCGGTACGGCCTGCAGGTGATGTGCGAGGGCGGCGGCCAGGCGAACGTGACCGTGCTTGAGCGGTTGTGAGCTGGGTGTCGTGAGCGGCACTGCTGGTGCTAACCGGGATTGCCGCTCACGAGCCACCGGTCCGCAGCGGCTTGGACGGCCTCTTCGTCCTCTTTCGCATGTCCGCCGGAAGCTCCGGCCGCGCCGAGAACCACCCCGTCAGCGGTGATCAGGATGCCTCCGGCGAACGGAACGTAGTCGCCGCCGTGAAGATGCTGGATGCTGTCGACGATCGCGCCCGGCAGCTCGAGCTTGCCCGAGGGCCGCAGCGTCAGCAACGCGGTGCGCGCCTTCGCCACCGCGATCCGGCTGGTCATCGGCATCGCGCCGTCGGCCCGGCGCAGCGAGATCACCGACCCGCCCACGTCGAGGACCGCCACCGCCAGCGGCGGGAAGCCGCGTTCGGCCGCGACCTCGAGCGCGGACGCCACCAGCCGGTCGGCGTCCGCCAAGGTCAAGCCGGGCAGCCTGGGAGTCTCCGTCATGGCCCCGAACCTAAACCTGGAGCAGATCCGGGGACAAGACAGCCGGTTCCGATCTAGTCCGCCAGCGCAGCGGTGGCTTTCAACCGTTCCTGTGCGGTGTCGACGATTCGAGTCACCAGTTCCGCGCAGCTCGGCAGATCCTCGATCACTCCGACCACCTGCCCGGCCGCCAGCATCCCGGCCTTGGTATCGCCTTCCACCAGGCCGGCTTTGAGCAGCATGGGGGTGTTGGCGGCCAGCATCGTCTGCGTCCACGAACGGTCGCTGCCGCGCTTCATGCGGAGGCCGTCGCTGATCAGGGAGGGCCAAGATTGTCCGCTCAGGCGCTTGAAATCCTTGGTACGGCGCAGCGTTCGGGCCATGCGTTGCACGAAGCCTTCCTTCGTGAGGCCTTCGATGAACGGGGTGCGCAACAGACGGTGCGGCATGCCGTCTGCCTTGGTGGTGACGACGGTTCCGTCCAGGCCGAAGCCCAGGTAGGTGCGTTTGATTTCGTCCGGCACTGCGCTGTCGCTGGTGAGCAGGAAGCGCGTGCCCATGCCGATTCCTGCTGCGCCGTAAGACAAAGCGGCGGCGAGTCCGCGGCCGTCGAAGAAGCCTCCGGCGGCGACTACTGGGATATCAACTGCGTCCAGTACGGATGGCAGCAGCAGGGTGGTGGCCGTCGGACCGGTGTGGCCGCCGCCTTCGCCGCCTTGCATCATCACCAGGTCGGCACCCCACGAGGCGACCTTTTCGGCATGCCGGGCGGCGCCGACGGTGGGCATGACGACCAGGCCGTGGTCCTTCAGCCGGGCGATCAGGTCTTTTTTGGGCGCCAGGGCGAAAGATGCCACCTTGACGCCGTGCTGTATCAGCAACTCGGCGCGTTCGGCGGCGTCGCCCGCGTCGGCGCGGAGGTTCACTCCGAAGGGCTTGTCCGTGCGTTGCTTGACTTCCTTGATGGCGTGGTCGAGCTCGTCGTAGGTCATCGTCGCGGATGCGAGGATGCCCAGCGCGCCGGCGTTGGCTGTCGCGGAGACCAGGCGCGGGCCGGCTACCCAGCCCATGCCGGTTTGCACGATCGGGTGGGTCACGCCGGTGAGCTCGGTGAGCGGGGTGCGGAGAGGCACGGGTCTCCTCGAGAGGTCAGTCGTTCATCGGGCGGCCGGTGGCGACGAAGGCGTCGCGGTGTTCGTCGGCGGCTCCGATGAGGTTGAGTTCGAAGGTGTAGCCCTGTTCGTAACGGTAGCTGCGGTTGACGTCGATCGGGTCGATGCCGTTCAGCGCGGCTTTCGCGGCCCGGATGACGCGCGGGTCCTTCGCGGCTACCTCGCCGGCCAGCGCGAGCGCGGCGTCGTGCAGATCGGCGGCGGGCACGGTTTCCAGTACCGAGCCGTGCTGGACCAGGTCTTTCGCCGCGATGGTGCGGCTGGTGAAGTACAGCGTGCGCATCAGGTGCTGGGGGACCAGGCGGGCGAGGTGCGTCGCCGCGCCCAGTGCGCCGCGGTCGACCTCGGGGACGCCGAAGTACGCGTCGTCGGCGGCGATGATCGTGTCGCAGTTGCCGACCAGTCCGACGCCGCCGCCGAGGCAGAAGCCGTTCACCGCCGCGATCACCGGGACGGCGCATTCGTAGATCGCCTTGAATGCCAGGTAACAGCCGCGGTTCGCGCCGACGAGGGCGTCGAATCCGGTGGTGCGCTGCATTTCCTTGATGTCGACGCCCGCGTTGAAGCCGCGTCCCTCGGCCCTGAGCAGGACGACGTGCACCGCCGGGTCCTCGCCCGCCTCCCGGACCGTTTCGGCGAGGCGGAACCATCCGGCGACCGGCAGGGCGTTCACCGGCGGGTAGTCCATGGTGACCACGAAGGTGCCGTTGTCGTGGAGCTGCGTGGAAATCGTCACGTGCGTTCCTAACCTAGCGATTGCTTGGTAGCCTAACACTTGCTTGGTTTACGGGGAACCGCCTCGCCTGCCGGCCGACGAAACGGAGATGATGTGAGCGGGATGTTGCAAGGCCGGGTCGCGATCGTGACCGGGGCGGGCCGCGGGCTCGGGCGCGAGCACGCGCTGGAGCTCGCCCGCCAGGGTGCGAGCGTCGTGGTCAACGACCTCGGCACCTCGGGCGCGGGCGAAGGCGCGTCCGACGGTCCGGCCGGCGAAGTGGTCGAGGCGATCCGCGCGCTGGGCGGCGAAGCGGTGGCCAACGGTGCCGACGTCGCGAACTTCGCGGCGACGGAAGCGTTGGTGCAGCAGGCGGTCGACGCGTTCGGCGGGCTGGACATCGTGGTGAACAATGCGGGCTTCGTGCGCGACCGGATGATCGTGACCACCAGTGAGCAGGAGTGGGACGCGGTCGTCGCGGTGCACCTCAAGGGGCACTTCGCGTTGATGCACCACGCCGCGGGTTACTGGCGCGCGGAGGCGAAAGCCGGGCGTACGCGGGCGGCGCGGATCATCAACACCACCTCCGGCGCGGGTCTGCAGGGCAGCGTCGGCCAGGGCAGCTACAGTGCCGCCAAGGCCGGGATCGCCGCGTTGACGCTGGTCGGGGCGGCGGAACTCGGCCGGTACGGCATTACGGTGAATGCTTTGGCCCCGGCCGCGCGCACCCGGATGACCGAGGGTCCGTTCGCGGCGCAGATGGCCGCGCCGGACGACGGCTTCGACGCGATGCACCCGGGCAACGTGTCGCCGATCGTCGCGTGGCTCGCCAGCGAGGAGGCCGCGGACGTGACCGGGCGCGTGATCGAGGTCGAGGGCGGCCGGATCTGCGTGGAGAACGGCTGGAGCCACGGTCCGTCCCGCGAGTTGGACCGCCGCTGGACCGCCGACGAGGTCGGCCCGGCCCTGCGCGAACTGCTGAAGGAAGCGCCCGCGCCCGAACCGGTTTACGGGGCGCAGTGAACAGCCCCGCGGAGTGGAAGGGCCGGGTCCTCGGCGAACGCACCGTCGCGTACACCGACCGCGACCCGATCCTCTACGCGCTCGCCATCGGCGCCCGGCCGGACGAACTCGACTTGGTGTTCGAGGACCGGTTGCGGGTGCTGCCGCCGTTCGCGCTGACGCTCGCCCAATGGGCCCCGGACGTCCTCGGCTCGGCCGGCGCGTTCGAGGTCGGCAACGCGGTGCACGGTTCGCAACGGCTCCAGGTTTTGAAGCCATTGCCGCCTGCGGGCGAGATTTCGATGCGGGCCCGGGTCCCGGAGGTGTGGGACAAAGGCAGCGCGGCGGTCTATGAAGTGGCCGTCGAATCGGACTACTTCGTCGCGACGTGGTCGTTGTTCTGCCCTGGCATCGGCGGGTTCGGCGGCGAACGCGGACCCGGTCGTCCGCCCGCTTTGGACAGTCCGGATTGGACCGCTCCACTGTCCACTGCGGACAACCAAGCCCTGCTCTACCGGTTGCTCGGGGACCGGCACCACATCCACGTCGACCCCGCGGCAGCGGCCGGAATCGGCCAGCCCCGGCCGATTCTGCACGGCTTGGCCACCCTCGGCGCGGGCGCGCTGGTCGCCGCCCGGCAGGTCGGCGCGCATCCGGCGGACCTGACGTTACTGGAAGGCCGGTTCGCCGCGCCGGTGTTCCCCGGCGAGGAATTGCAGGTCGAAGGCTGGTCTGGCGGCGGGCTTCGGATCACGTCGGAACGCGGTCCGGTGGTCGACGGCGGCCGGGTCCACTTCGGATAGAGGAATGCGCATGAAGGTCTTGGTCATCGGCGGCACCGGCATGATCGGCGCGAACACCGCCGCGCACTTGAGCGGTGCCGGGCACGCCGTCACGGTCGCCGGACGCCACGAACCCGACGCCGATTCGCTGGTGGCGGGCCTGCCGGTGCTGCTCGGCGACTACGCCCACGACGGTTTCGACGAGGCCGCGCTGGCTCCGTTCGACGCCGTCGTTTTCGCGGCCGGACAAGACATCCGGCACGTCACCGGCTGGGGCGACGAGGAGTTCTGGCGGACGTACCAAATCGACGGCGTCACCGCGATCGCGGAGCGCGCGAAGCGGGCCGGCGTCGGACGTTTCGTTCAGATCGGCAGCTACTACCACCAGGTCCGGCCGGATCTCGCGGAAACGAACCCGTACGTCGACGCGCGCCGCCTCGCCGACGAAGGAGCGCGCGCCCTGGCCGGGGACGGGTTCGCGGTGTGCACGCTGAACCCGCCGTCGATCGTCGGCATGGCGCCCGGCCGGTCGACGCGGCAGTTCGCGAAAATGCTGGCCTGGGCCGACGGCGAGCTGGCCGGGAAGGTGCCGGACTTCGCGCCGGTCGGCGGGACGAACTACCTGTCCGTGCGGAGCCTGGCCGAAGCGGTCGAGGGTGCGCTGCTGCGCGGGGAATCCGGTGCGGCGTACCTGGTGGGCGACGAAAACCTCAGCTTCCGGGACTATTTCCAGCTGATCTTCGACGTCTCCGGTTCGGGGCGGACCCTGGAAGAACGCGACGAGGAGCACCCGTTCCTGCCCGACCGGGTCCTGGTGCCCGGCCGCGGCGCGACGATCGCGTACGAACCGGACGCCCGCGAGACGGAACTGCTCGGCTACCGCCGCCGGGACGTCCGGCCGATGCTGGAGGAGATGACCGCGGCCGTGCGGTGACGTCGTGAGCGGCATTGCCGGTTCTAACCGGCGTTGCCGCTCACGAGGGGCCGGTCGTCTCCGTGTCGTCGAGCCCCGCGATATCGCTGGCCGCAAACGTTTTCCCCGGGTCGCGCTCCGCGAAGTACGGCGTGATCGTCCGCTCCAGCTCCGCCGGATCGAACGCCCCCTGCCCGGACACGAACCGCTGCTCGACGGTCGGCGGGGCGAGCAGCGCGACCATGTCCCCGTACACGACGAACACCTGCCCGTTCACCGCGTCCGCCGCCGGGGCCGCGAGGTACGCGACGAACGCCGCGACCCGCTCCGGCGCGAGGATGTCCAACCCGCCCGCACTGCGCCCGGCGGAGAAGATCCCGTCGGTCATCTCCGTCCGGGCGCGCGGGCAGATCGCATTCGCGCGGACGCCGTAGCGGCTCAACCCGCGCGCACAGGACAAGGTCAGCGCCGCGATCCCAGCCTTGGCCGCCGCGTAGTTCGGCTGCCCCGCGCCGCCGAGGAGGAAGGCCTCCGACGCCGTGTTGATCAGCCGTCCGTAGGTGGGCTCGCCGGTGGTCTTGCTGACCTGCCGCCAATGACGCGCCGCCGCGCGCGAGAGAGCCGCGTGCCCCTTGAGGTGGACGCGGATGACGTCGTCCCAGTCCTTTTCACTGAGGTTGAAGAGCATCGCGTCGCGAGTGATGCCTGCGTTGTTGACGACGATGTCGAGCGACCCGAAGTGCTCGGTCGCCGCGGTGACGAGGTCCTCGGCGTACTGCCAGCCGCCAATGTCGCCCCGGACGGCCAACGCCCGCCCGCCACGCGCCTCGATCTCGGCGACGACCTCGTCCCCGGCCGCGCTCACATCGTTGACGACGACGTTCGCTCCCTGCGCGGCGAGCGCGAGCGCTTCGGCCCGGCCGAGCCCCGCTCCAGCCCCGGTGACGATGGCGGTGCGGCCGGACAGGGCGGTGCTGGGGTGGGACACGGGGCCTCCAATGCGGGGAAGGGATGCCGTCATGGTGCCGAGGGCGAGCCGTTGGCGGGTGGCTGCTCCCGGTGAGTGGCATCGGCGGCGGGCAGTGGCGGGGTGGGGATGCCGACGTGGTGCCGTGGGCGCGGGCTCGGGGCGGGCGACTGCTCGCGGTGAATGGCTTCGGCGGCGGGCAGTGGCGGGGTGGGGATGCCGACGTGGTGCCGTGGGCGCGGGCTCGGCGGGTGATCGCTCCCGGTGAGTGGCATCGGCGGAGCGAGACGGGGGAGCCGCAGCGCAGGCTGGGCAGATCGTGTCCGCTGGCGAGCGGAGTGGCGCGGGCGGGTCGGGCCTGCCCAGAAACGGGTGCCGGGTCCGCTCATGCGGTGGCACGCCCGCCTCCGGGCCACTCCCGCTCACCAGTACCTGTGCTTGTCCCGCTCACCGCTCCAGAGCTAACCTCCAACCAAACGCTTGCTCGATTCCCGGGGCCGGTCCCGCCTTCCGCGACAAGGAGATCCGGGCTTGAAAGACACCACGCCAGTCCTCGTCGACGCGGTGCGCACGCCGTTCGGCAAGCGCGACGGCTGGGTTTCCGCCCTGCACGCCGTCCAGTTGCTCAGCCGGGTCCAGTGCGGCGTCCTCGACCGCGTGGGGCTCGAGCCGGGTGCGGTCGACCAGGTGATCGGCGGGTGTGTGACGCCGCTGGGCGAGCAGTACGGCCACGTCGTCCGCACTGCCTGGCTGTACGGCGGGCTCCCGGCCGCGATCGGGGCCACCACGATCGACGCCCAGTGCAGCACCTCGATGCAGGCGTCCTTCCTGCTCACCGGCCAGATCGCGAACGGAACGGCCGACGCGGGCGTCGCGTGCGGCGTCGAGTTGATGTCCCGCGTGCCGCTCACCCCGAAGCAGGGGTCCGGCGCGGGCACGCCGCGGCCCGCCGACTGGTCCCTGGAAACTCCCGACCAGTACACCGCCGCGGACCGCATCGCTCGGAAGCGCGGGCTGACCCGGGCGGACCTCGACGCGTTCGGCCTCCGCTCCCAGCACAATGCGCGAAAGGCTTGGGACGCTGGGCTTTTCGATCGCCAAGTCCTCCCGTTGGAAATGCCGGACGGCCAGTTGGTCACGCAAGACCAGGGCCTCCGCGAGACCTCGACGGAAGCGCTCGCCGGGCTCCGCGCCACCGTCCCCGACGGGCTGCACACCGCGGGCACCTCGTCCCAGGTCTCCGACGGCGCGAGTGCCGCGCTGTTCCTGTCCCGCGGCCGCGCCGAGGAACTGGGGCTCCGCCCGCGGGCGCGGCTTCTCGCGCAGTGCGTCATCGGCGGCGACCTCGAATACCTTCTCGACGGGCCGGTCGCCGCCGCGCAGAAGCTTCTCGACCGCACCGGTCTCACGATCGGCGACATCGATCTTTTCGAGGTCAACGAAGCGTTCGCGGCCGTCCCGCTGTCGTTCGCGCAGGTGCACGGCGTCCCGGAGGACAAGCTCAACGTGCTCGGCGGCGCGATCGCGCTCGGCCATCCGGCGGGAGCGACCGGCATCCGCCTGCTCGCGACGGCCGTCGAGGAACTCGAACGCCGTGACGCCGGTCTCGCGATGATCGCGATCTGCGCCGCGGCCGCCACCAGCTGCGTGCTCGTCGAACGGATCTGACCTGTGCCCATCGCCCTGTCCGAGGAACACCGCGACCTGGCCGCGTCCGCCGCCGGCTGGGCCGCCCGGCACGCGCCGATCGCCGAGACGCGCGCCGAACCCGGGCGGCCGGACCTCTGGAAAGCCCTGACCGGACAAGGCTGGCACTCGCTGCACCTGCCGGAATCCGTTGGCGGCCAAGGCGGCGGGCTGCTCGAACTCGCCGTGGTCGCCGAGCAGTTCGGCCGGCACCTGGTGCCCGGGCCGTTCCTGCCGACCGTCATGGCCAGCGCCGTCCTCGCCGCTGCCGAACCGACGGAAACACTGGCCGCGTTCGCCGCCGGTGCGACCGGGGCTGTCGTACTAGACGGCCTCACTGCGACCAGCACCGCCGACGGTTGGCAGGTCAACGGCACGAGTTGTCCGACGCTCGGGCTCGCGGACGCGGAGATCGCGGTCGTCCGCGCACAAGAGATCTGGTTCGTGCTGCGACCAGAGCCCGGCCAGCTGATCCCAGTCGAGGCCGTTGATCTGACCAGATCCGCGGCTCGGCTCAAGCTGGAGAACTTCCTGGTATCTCAGGACAACGTCGTTGAGATCGACCCGGAACGCGCGGAGCTGGCCCTCGCGGTCCCAGCGGCGGCGGAGGCAGCCGGACTGTGCGGCTGGACCTTGGACTGCGCCGTCGACCACGTCCGCACCCGTGTCCAGTTCGGTCGTCCGATCGGCTCGTTCCAAGCCGTCCAGCATCAAGCGGCGGGCATCCTCCTGCACCGCGAGATCGCGACGGCCGCCGCTTGGGACGCGGCTCGCGCCGAGCAGCATTCCGTTGCGCAGCAAGCGCTTGCGGCTGCGCAGGCTAGGCACGCCGCGCTCCCGGCTGCAGTGGACGCGTCCGTCAGCTGCGTACGCTTGCTCGGCGCGATCGGATTCACCTGGGAACACGACGCGCACCTGTACTGGCGACGCGCCGTCGCGCTGTCCGGCTCCCTCGGCCGATCAGCCGCCCGCACCCTCGGCGAACGCGCCCGGACCACGACCCGCGATCTGACCCTCGCCAGCCCCGAAGACTGCCTCGAACTGCGCCGCCAGGTCTCGTCCGTTCTCGACCAGACCGAGGCGTCCGTTCAGGTGCTCGCCGACGCCGGTCTCGCCGCTCCGCACTATCCGAAGCCGTACGGGCTGGACGCCGGACCGCTCGAACAAGCCGTCATCGCCGAGGAGTTCGAGCGACGCGGAATTCCGCAGCCCACCACGGTGATCGGCGAATGGGTCCTGCCGACTCTGCTCGTCCACGGCTCTCCGGAGCAGCGCGAGCGGTTCGTCATGCCGACGCTGCGCGGGGAAATCCGCTGGTGTCAGCTGTTCAGCGAACCCGGCGCGGGTTCCGACCTCGCCTCGCTCACGACCCGGGCGGCCAAAGTGGACGGTGGCTGGCGGATCTCCGGGCAGAAGGTCTGGACGTCGCTGGCCCACGAGGCGCACTGGGGCGTCTGCCTCGCCCGCACCGACCCGGACGCGCCGCGGCACCAGGGGATTTCGTACTTCCTCGTCGATCTGGCCGCGGAAGGCGTCACCGTCCGCCCGATCAGACAGGCCACCGGACGCGCGGAGTTCAACGAGGTCTTCCTGGACGACGTGTTCGTCCCGGACCGCAACCTGGTCGGCGAACCGGACAGCGGCTGGCGGCTCGCGACCACCACGCTCGCCAACGAGCGGCACAACATGGGCGCGACCCTCGCGCACGGTTCGTCCGACCGGATCCGCCAGCTGCTCCGCGACCGTCCGGACGATCCCGACGCGCTGGCCGCGCTCGGCCGGTGCGCGTCGCGGGAACTCACGCTCGCGACGCTCGGCCTCCGCGGTGTGCTGGCCCGGCTCGCCGGAACGGACCTGGGCGCCGAGGTCAGCGTGCAGAAGGTGTTCAGCGCGCTCGCCCAGCAGGAGGGCTCGCGCGAGGTGATCGCCCTGCTCGGCCCCGGCTCGGCGAGCGCGGAGGGCGGGCACGTCCTCGACCACCTCGGCCTGCCCGCCGTGCTGTTCGGCGGCGGAACCGTGGAAATCCAGCTCAACGTCATCGCCCACCGCGTCCTCGGCTTGCCCCGCTGACCCGATCCTGAGGAGAAACCGCATGCATCCGGAGCTGTCGGAGCGCTCGCGAAGGCTCCGCGCCGAGCTGCGCGAGTACTTCGCCCGCATCATCGACGAGGACGACCGCCGCGCGCTGGTCGAGCAGACCGAGGGCGGCCCGGTGTTCGACCGGATCCTGCGCCGGATGGGCGCGGACGGCTGGCTCGGCCTCGGCTGGCCGGAGGAATACGGCGGCCGCGGCGAGGACCCGGAAGCGCTCTTCGTGTTCTACGACGAGGTGTTGCGCGCCGGCGCGCCGCTGTCGCTGGTCACGCTCAACACGGTCGCGCCGGCGTTGATGCACCACGGCACCGAGGAACAGAAGAAGTTCTTCCTGCCGCCCATTCTGCGCGGCGAGCTGATGTTCGCCATCGGCTACACCGAACCCGGCGCGGGCACCGACCTCGCGTCGCTGCAGACGCGGGCGAAGATTGACGGCGACCAGCTCGTGATCAACGGCAGCAAAATCTTCACCAGCGCCGGGATCTTCGCCGACTGGATCTGGCTCGCCGTGCGGACCGATCCGGACGCCCCGCCGCATCGCGGTATCTCGGTGGTGCTCGTGCCGACCGACACTCCAGGATTCTCCGCTACTGAAATCCACACGGTGGGCGGGATCAGCACGTCGGCAACGTACTATGAGGACGTCCGAATTCCACTGTCCAATGTGGTCGGCGAGCTGAACAACGGCTGGCGGCTCATCACCAGCCAGCTCAACCACGAACGCGTCGCCCTCGCCGCGCGCGGCGGCATCGCGAACCAGATGTACGACGCGGTCCTCAAGTGGGCGCGGGAGGAACCGTTCGGCCCGGGCACGGTGTACGACCTGCCGTGGGTCCGGCACACCCTCGCCGAGGTGTATGCGCTGCTCAGCGCCACGGATCTGATCAACCTGCGCTTGGTCGCGGACGTCGCCGCGGGCACCCTCGGCGGCGGTGATTCGGCTGCCGCCAAGGTGTTCGGCACCGAAGCGGTGGTGACCGCGTACAGCAGGCTTCAGGAAGTGCTCGGCGCTCGCGGCCTGCTGCGCCCCGATTCGCCCGGTGCGGCGGTGAACGGACGCGTCGAGACGCTTGCCCGCCGTGCGCAGAACAACACCTTCGGCGGCGGCACGAACGAGGTGCTGCGCGAGATCGTCGCCGCGAAAACCCTCGGCATGACGCTGTCCGCGCGCCGCCGTCCGGAAAAGGCCAGGAGCTGACATGGATTTCGACCTCAACGACGACCTGGGCGCGGTCCGTGAGCTGGCCGCGAAGATCTTCGCCGACCGTGCGACCGTCGAGCGGGTGGCGGCCGTCGAAAAGCAGGGCGGGTTCGACGCCGACCTCTGGCGGGTGCTCGCGGAGGCGGACCTCCTCGGGATCTGCCTGTCCGAAAGGGACGGCGGGGCCGGGCTGGGGATGTCCGGATTGGCGGTGCTGCTCGAGGAAGTGGGGCGGCACGTCGCGCCGGTTCCATTGTGGAATGTCATCGCGGGCGGACTGCTGCCGGTCGCGCAGTTCGGCTCCGACGACCAGCGGAACCGGATCCTGCCGCGCGTGCTGGACGGTTCGACGCTGCTGGTCGGCGCCTTCGACGACACGGTATCGGTGACCGCGACCCGGCTTGGCGACGACCTTGAACTCAATGGCGAAGTCGTCTCGGTTCCCGCGGGCGCGCAGGCCGACCTGGCGCTGGTGCCAGTCAAGGAAGCCGACCAGGTCCACTTAGTACTCGTGCCGACAGCCAACCTCAGCGTGACACCTGTCGAGGTCACCAGCCGCGAAAGCCACGCATCAATCGCGTTCAACGGAGCAGTGGTCACCCCGCAAGACATCCTGGCTACCGGCGACGACGCTCTGCAATGGACACTCCGGAGGCTCCGGGTCGCACTCGCCGCAGTCAGCGTCGGCGTGTGTGCCGAAGCATTGGCGACCACCGCGAAATACACCTCGGAGCGAGTCCAATTCGGACGTCCACTGTCGACAAATCAAGCTGTCGCCGTACGGGCCGCGGACGCCTACCTCGACACCGAGGCGATCCGCGTCTGCACGCAACGCGCCGCCTGGCTGCTCGACGAGGGCCGCGAGGACGAAGCGGAGATCGCCGCGGTGGTAGCCAAATGGTGGGCCTCACGCGGCGGACTCCGGGTCGTGCACGCGACCCAGCACCTGCACGGCGGCATCGGCGCGGACGTCGACTATCCGATCCACCGCTACTTCCTTTGGGGCCGGCAGGTCGCCTTCACTCTCGGCACCGCCGACGCACTCGCCGCCGAACTCGGGGACCGGTTGCCGTCCGCACCCCCGATCGGCGCCCCGGCCTAGGAGGATCCCGTGCCCATCGACGTCGACAAAGCGCTCAACGCCCCGCCGCGCACCCAGCAGATCGCCTGGACCACTCGCGACGTGCTGCTGTACCACCTTTCCCTCGGCTCCGGCACCGACCTCCGGTACAGCTACGAACGGGACCTGGAAGTCCTCCCGACCTTCGCACTCGTTGCCGGACAAGGGATTTCCGCCGGAGACCGTCCCGCAGAAGGGCTGACGCTGCCTGGCGTGGACGTCGAGCTGACCCGGCTGCTGCACGCCGGACAGGTCGTCACGTTCCACCGGGACCGGCTGCCGTCGTCCGGCTCGGCGGAACGGACGACGCGGATCGCGGAGGTGCAGGACAAGGGCAAAGCCGCGGTCATCGTGCTCGCCCACGAGGTCGCGGACGCTGACGGTCCACTGTGGACCTCGAAGATGTCCGTCTGGGCACGCGGCGAGGGTGGTTTCGGCGGAGACCCAGGCACCGCAGCCGGACCGAAGCCGCCGGAAGGCGATCCGACACACGTGCTCGAAGTCGCCACCACGCCGGACCAGGCGCTGCTGTACCGGTTGAACGGAGACCGAAATCCGCTCCACGCGGACCCGGAGGTCGCGGCGAAAGCAGGCTTCGCCGCGCCGATCCTGCACGGGCTCGCGTCCTACGGCCTGGTCGCCAAGGCCGTCGTGGACCACTTCCTCGACGGCCATCCTGCACGCCTCCGCGAGCTGGGTGCGCGCTTCGCGGGTCCGGTGATCCCCGGCGAGACGTTAAGAATTTCCGTGTGGCAGCAGGAAAATGAGCTGAGCCTGAAAATGACCTGCGGCGACGCGGCGGTCTTCACCGACGCCTGGGCCCGCACGACTCCAGGAGGTGCCTGATGGGTACGCCGGTCATTGTGGATGCGATCCGCACCCCGTTCGGCAAGCGGCGCGGTGCGCTGTCCGGCATCCACGCGGTCGAACTGCTCGGCCACGTGCAGCGCGGGATCCTCGACCGCACCGGTATCGACCCGGCGCTGGTCACCGATGTCGTCGCGGGATGCGTCACGCAGGCGGGGGAGCAGTCGAACAACGTCGGCCGGTTCGCCTGGCTGCACGCCGGGCTCCCGGAGGAGACCGCGACCACCACCATCGACGCGCAATGCGGGTCCGCGCAGCAGGCCGTGCACCTGATCGCCGCGCAGATCGCGGCCGGGCTGGTGGACGCCGGAATGGCGTGCGGGGTCGAGTCGATGAGCCGGGTGCCGCTGCTGAGCAACCTCGGCGACGCGGGCCGTCCGCGCCCGGAGTCCTGGAAGGTCGACCTGCCCGCCCAGTACGAGGCGGCCGACCGGATCGCCGCGCGGCGCGGGCTCACCCGCGCGGACCTGGACGCGTTCGGCCTCCGCTCGCAGCACCGCGCCCGCCGTGCCTGGGACGAGGGCCGGTTCGGCCGTTCGATCCTGCCGGTCCCGCTCGACGGCGGCCTGTTCGACCGCGACCAAGGCCTGCGCGACACCAGCACCGAAGCCCTCGCCGGACTCGCCCCGATCAAGGAAGACGGCCTGCACACCGCGGGTACCGCGTCGCAGATTTCCGACGGCGCGTCGGCCGCGCTGCTGGTCGACGCCGATCAGACCTTCGGCCTGCGTCCGCGCGCGAGGCTGGTCGCGCAGACCATCGTCGGCGCGGAACCGAAGTACCTGCTGGACGGGCCCATCCGCGCGGCCGAGCGCGTCCTCGGCCGGGCCGGGATGACGATCGCCGACATCGATTTGTTCGAGGTCAACGAGGCGTTCGCGTCGGTGCCGCTGTCGTTCGCCCGCACGCTCGGCGTCGACGAGGACCGGCTCAACGTCAACGGCGGTGCCATCGCGATCGGCCATCCGGTCGGTGCGACCGGGATCCGGCTGCTCGCGGAGATCGTCGACGAACTGGAGCGCCGCGACCAGACGCTCGGCCTGGTGGCGATCTGCGCTGGCGGCGCACAGGCGACCGCGGCGATCGTGGAACGGCTCTGAGATGTATCCGCTGAGCGGGTTCGAGGGCAAAGTCGCGGTGGTGACCGGGGCGGGCCGGATGCGGTCGATCGGCCGGGCGATCGCGGTCGAGCTGGCGAAGGCCGGGTGCGCGGTCGCGGTGACCGGCAGCGGTCGCCCGCGCGAGCAGTTCCCGCCGGAAGAACAGGCCGCGGGCTGGCGAGACATCGAGTCCGTGGCCGACGAGATCCGCGAGTCCGGCGGACGGGCCTTGCCGGTGGTGAGCGACGTCGCCGACCCGGCGAAGATCGACCGGCTGCTGGCGACCGTTCTCGACGCGTTCGGCCGTGTGGACATCGTCGTCAACAATGCCGCGGCCGCGCGCGGACCGGATCGGCTGCCGGTGCTGGACCTCGACGTCGAGACCTGGGACCGGGTCATCGCGGTCAACCTGCGCGGGCCGTTCCTGATGACGCGGGCGTTCGGGCGGCGGATGGTCGACCAGGGCGACGGCGGGGTGTTCGTGAACATCTCCTCGATCGGCGGGAAGCTGTCCGGAGCGGGATCGGCGGCTTATTCCGCGTCGAAAGCGGCGCTGCAGTCGCTGACCTCCTCGACGGCGAAAGAGCTGGGCCAGCACGGGATCCGGGTGAACGCGCTGTGCCCCGGCGTGGTCGGCACGAGCCGCTTGGACGACGTGGATCCGGCTTCGTGGGCCGAGTACGTTCGCGCGCAGGTGCCCTTGCGGCGGGTGGGCGAGCCGCTCGACATCGCGGCGGCCGCGGTCTTTCTGGCCAGCGCGGAGGCGGGCTGGGTGACCGGGCAGTGCTGGAACGTCGACGGCGGGCAGCTGACGATCCGATGATCACTACGGGAGGCGACCGATGACCGATCGGGACGACATCATCGCGCGGCTGACCGCGCCGGGCGCGGAGTTCGAGATCCGGCCGGAGCCGGTCGCGGGCCGTCCGGCGAGGGTGTTCGCGCGGCGGCACCGGTGCCTGACCGAACTGCTGGAGGCCTCGCGCGAGTTCGGCGATCGCGACTATCTGGTCACTGTGGACAGTCGGCTCACCTTCGCCCAGCACTACGACCAGGTCGCGGCGCTCGCCTCGGTGCTGCGGACCGAATACGGGGTCGGTCGCGGCGATCGGGTCGCGTTGTGCGCGGCGAACTGTCCGGAATGGATAGTCGGTTTCTGGGCGGCGGTGTCGCTCGGCGCGGTCGCGGTCGGGATGAACTCGATGTGGGCCGCGCCGGAGGTCGCGCACGGCCTCGACCTGACCACGCCGAAGGTCGTGCTGACCGACGCGTCCCGGAAACCGCTGGTCGCGGATCGGTACCCGGTGCTGGAATTCGGCAGCCCGGAATACCGGGAACTCCTCGGACGGCACGAAGGCGCGAAGCTGAAACCGGAGTCGGTCGACGAGGACGATCCCGCCGTCATCCTTTTCACGAGCGGCACTTCCGGCCACCCCAAGGGCGCGACCCACTCGCACCGCAACGTGCTCGCCGCGGTCTGGTTCCACCTGTTCAACGACGCGTTGGCGGCGGAATTCGGCCGTCCGGCGCGGGACCGCCGATTCCTGCTGGCCACGCCGTTGTTCCACATCGCCGCCCTGCACAACCTCGCCGTCGTGCGGCTCGCGGTGGGCGACACCGCCGTGCTGTACCAGGGGAAATTCGACATCCACCGGGTGCTGGAGCTCGTGCAGGCCGAACGGATCACCAACTGGGGCGCGGTCCCGACGATGCTGTCGCGGCTGGTCGAAACCGATCTCTCCGGGTACGACCTCAGCACGCTCAAGACGGTCTCGGTGAGCAGCGCGCCGTCGACCGCCGAGCTGAAAGACCAGCTCCGGGGCGCCTTGCCGGGCGCGGCCGCGTCGCTGAGCACGAACTACGGCCTGACCGAATCGTCCACCGCGGCCACCCTCGCGACCCCCGCCGAACTCCTCGCCGACCCGGACACCGCGGGCAGGCCGGTGCCGAACATGGAAGTGCAGATCCGCGACCCCGAAGGCCGCCCGGTCCCGGACGGTGTCGACGGCGAGATCCACCTCCGCGGCCCGCAGGTGATGCTCGGCTACTTCAACGACCCGGCCGCGACGGCCGCCGCGTTCACCGCCGACGGCTGGTTCCGGACCGGCGACCTCGGCCAACTGCGCGACGGTGCGCTGTTCGTGCTGAGCAGGCGCAGCGACCTGATCCTGCGCGGGGCGGAGAACATCTACCCGGCGGAGGTGGAGGAACAGCTGGCCGGGCATCCCGGGGTAGCCGAGTGCATCGTGGCCGGGCTGCCGGATCCGGATTACGGGCAGATCGTCGCGGCGAAGGTGGTGCTGCGAGCGGAGTCCGAAGTGGACGCGGACGGACTGCGCGGCTATCTCGCCGACCGGCTGGCCCGGTACAAGGTCCCGACGGCCTGGTTCCTGACCCGGGACCCGCTGCCGCGCAACGCGACGGGAAAGGTGGTGCGGCGGCTGGTGCGGTGGGAGTGAGCCTCGCGGCCGAGCTGCCTCGCGAGTTGTTGCGGGGATTGCTCGCCGCGCTGCTGCCGGGGGATTGCTCGCCGAGCCGTCGTTGGGATCGTTCGCCGAGTCGCCACGGGAGTTGCCTGGCGAGTTTGTCGCGGGGATCGCTCGCCGCGCCGCCACGGAGCTGCCTGCCGAGCCGCCCAGCCAGGGCGGCTTCGTTGATTCTTTCCCCGCAGCGGAGGGCATTGGCCCGCGGGTGCGCGGCGTTCCTCGCGGGGTCGGCCGGTGCTCCGCCCCGCCGCGCAGGTATCGCCACAGCGCACCCGCCAAGGCAGCCCGCCGGGGAGAATCGCCGCACCGCTGCGAGAAGGCCGCACCGGGCCGCAGTCAGGCCGAGCGAGTGCCCGGCAAGAACCGCGATCACCGGAGCCGTCCGCCCACCGGGACTTTCCCTTGCCCGCCCGTCCGCGCGCTTTTACCGTCCTGCCAAACGCTTGCTCAAGGAGGGGTGATGACCGGTCTCCGGACGGACTTCGCCGAGTTCACCGGCCAGCAGGCCGAGCCGCCGCGGGTGGCGCGGTACGCAGTGAACGAGGCGATGATCCGCAACTGGGTCGAGGCGCTCGACGACCGCAATCCGGTGTACGTCGACGACGCCGCGGCGAAGGCGGCCGGCCGGTCCGGCATCGTCGCGCCGCCGGCGATGTGCTCGACCTGGATCATGGCCGGGTACCGGCGCTACCGCGAGCTTCAGGAGCTGCGCCGCGAGGGCGCGGTGGAGGATTTCGCGTACTCGCGGCTGATGAACGTGCTCGACGCGGCCGGCTACACCTCGGTGGTGGCCACCGACGTCGAGCAGGAGTACGTCCGTGAGATATCTCCAGGCACGCACGTGACCTGCCATTTCACCATCGAGGCCGTCTCGGAGTGCAAACGCACCGCGCTCGGCTACGGGCATTTCGTCACGCTGCGCAAGCACTACGTGGACGAAGCGGGCGAGCTGCTGGTCGACGAACGCTTCCGGATCCTGCGGTTCCGCCCGGCCGAACGGAGCGAGTGATGGGGGAACACACCGCGGTCCCGCGGCTCACGATCACCCAGGACAACCAGTTCTTCTTCGCCGCCGCCCGCGAAGGGCGCCTGGAAATCCAGCGCTGCACCGGCTGCCGGACCCTCCGGCATCCGCCCGGCCCGGCGTGTCCGGTGTGCCGGAGTTTCGCGTGGGACACGGTCGTCGCGAGCGGCCGCGCGATATTGCACAGCTGGACAGTGCTATATCACCCGAAGGATCCCGCGTTCGACTACCCGCTCGCGGTCGGGCTCGCCGATCTGGAGGAGGGCGTCCGGCTGGTCGCGGACATCGCCGGGGTCGACCACGACCGGCTCGAGGTCGGTCTGCCGCTCCAGGTCGGTTTCAGCGAGCACGCGCACGGCGAAATCCTCCCGCAGCTGCGGCCGCGCGACCCGAAGGAGCACACCCGATGACCTTGGCTCTCGGGGACCGCCTGCCGGAGCTGGCGATTCCCTTCGACCGCACCACGATCGTCGCCACCGCGATCGCGTCCCAGGATTTCGAGGACGTGCACCACGATCCGGGCAAAGCGCGGGAACGCGGAATGCCGGACATCTTCATCAGCATCAACGCCACCAACGGGTTCATCGACCGTTATGTCACCGACGTCTGCGGCCCGGCGACCCGGATCCGCAAGGTGTCGTTGCGGCTCGGGCTGCCGTTGTTTCCCGGGGACACGCTCACTTTCGCCGGCGAGGTCATCGAAGCGACTCAGGACGCAGTGACGATCAAAGTCACCGGAAGTCACGAACGCGGCGTGCATGTGTCGGCCCGAGTGACGGTGGCGGCATGAGCGGGTTCGCGCGGCAGGCCGCGATCGCCGGGATCGGCGCGACTGAATTCAGCAAGAATTCCGGACGCAGCGAATGGCAGCTCGCTTGCGAATGCGTTCTCGCCGCCCTTGCCGACGCGCAAATTCCCGTCGAAGAAGTCGACGGATTCGCGTTGTTCACCATGGAAACCAACCCGGAGATCGCGGTCGCGCGGGCACTCGGTATTCCGCAGCTCAAGTTCTTCAGCCGTATTCCGCACGGTGGCGGCGGGGCGTGCGCGCCGGTGCAGCAGGCCGCGCTCGCGGTCAGCTCTGGGGTCGCGGATGTCGTTGTGGTGTACCGGGCATTCAACGAACGTTCGGGCCACCGCTTCGGGGCCGGGCCGCCGCCGTTCGCCTACACCGCGAACACTGATCAGGAATATCGGAACTGGATCAATCCGTACGGCCTGCTCACTCCCGCGCAACAGGAAGCCTTTCTGGCGCGGCGGTACCTGCACAAATACGGGGCTACGAGCGAGGACTTCGGCCGGGTTTCGGTGCTTTCGCGCAAACACGCGGCGGTGAATCCGAAGGCTTGGTTCCATGAACGGCCGATCACGCTCGAAGACCACCAGTCGTCGCGGATGATCGCCGATCCGTTGCGGCTGCTCGATTGCTGCCAGGAAAGCGACGGCGGACAGGCGCTGGTGATCGTGAGCGCGGAACGGGCTCGCGACCTTCCGCATCCGCCCGCGGTGATCGCCGGGGCGGCGCAAGGCGTTGGGCCGCAACAGATCTCGATGAGCAGCTATTACCGCGAGGACATCGACGAAATGCCCGAGGTGCAGCTGGTCGCCGAGCAATTGTGGGCTCAAGCGGGCGTGGGGCCGGACGGCATCGACGCCGCGATCCTCTACGACGCCTTCACCCAGATGGTCTTGCTGCAACTGGAAGAATACGGATTTTGCGGTCGCGGCGAAGCGAAGGACTTCATCGCCAGCGGCGCGCTCGAACTCGACGGACGGCTGCCGGTCAACACGCACGGCGGCCAGCTGGGGGAGGGCTACATCCACGGGGTCAACGGAATCGCCGAGGGCGTCCGGCTGATTCGCGGCAGTTCGGTGAACCAACCGGCGAAGTCGTTGGAACACGTGCTCGTCACCGGCGGTTCTCCGGTGCCGCACTCCGCGATCGTGCTCGCGGCGGACCGCTGATGGAGACCTTCGCGGAAGTCGTCCGGTCCCGGCGCACGGACTCGCACGAGGGGCTGCGGTTCGAGGGCCGAAGCTGGACGTGGGCTGAAGTCGTCGGCGAGGCCGCGGTCCGGGCGTCACTGCTGCGCACCTTCGAGCCGGGGCCTGGGCGGACGCAGCGGCACGTCGGGGTGCTGCTGCAGAACCTGCCGGACTTCGTGTTCTGGATCCTCGCCGCCGCGGTGACCGGGGACGTCCTGGTCGGCGTCAACTCCACCCGGCGCGGCGCGGAGCTGGCGGCGGACATCAGCCACACGGACGTCGACGTCCTGCTCACCGAACCGCTCTACCGCGACGAGGTGGCGAGCCTTGAGCTGCCGACCGTCCGCCGGGTCCTCGACGTGGAATCGCCGGAGTACCAGGATCTGCTCGCCGCGCACGCGGGCGCGGACCTGCCCGCGCGGCTCCCGGACCCGGCGGCGATCTTCCTGCTGTTGTTCAGCTCCGGCTCGACCGGCACGCCCAAAGCGGTGATCTGCAGCAACGGCCGCCTCGGCCGGCTGACCGACGCGCTGGCCGAACGCGTCTCGCTGCACCGCGATTCGGTCACTTACCTGTGCCTGCCGATGTTCCACGGTCACGCGATCATGATGAACCTCGCCGCCGCGGCGAAGGTCGGCGCGACGATCGTGCTGGTGCGGAAGTTCTCCGCGTCGCAGTTCATTCCGGACCTGCGCGCGCACGGCGTTACCTACTTCAACTACGTCGGCCGGGTGCTGAGCTACGTCGTCGCCCAGCCGGAGCAGCCGACCGACGCCGACAACCGGCTGGAGGTCGCCTTCGGTTCCGAAGCCGCGCCGGGCGAATCCGCCGAATTCCGCCGTCGGTTCGGCTGTGAAGTGCGGGAAGGATACGGGTCCAGCGAAGGCGGAATCCGCATCGTGCCGGACCCGGACGCACCGCCGAACGCGCTGGGCCGTCCCGCGCCCGGAATGCGCGCGGAAATCCGCGACCAGGACAACCGGGAATGCCCGCTCGCGGAATTCGACGAGAACGGTCTGCTGCTGAACGGCGAGGAAGCGACCGGCGAGATCGTCGCGGTGGGCCGGGGAAAAACGTTCGAGGGCTACTACCGCAACCCGGCCGCGATGGCCGAACGGCTGAAATTCGGCGGCGAGGACTTCTGGACCGGCGACCTCGGCTACCGCGACCGCGACGGCTACCTGTACTTCGCGGGTCGGGCGGCGGACTGGCTCCGCGTGGACGGCGAGAACTTCGGCACCGCCCCGGTCGAGCGCATCCTGGGCCGCTACCCGGCGTTCGCGGCGGCGCACTGCTACGGCGTGCCCGATCCGCGGACCGGGGACCTGCTCATGGCGTCGGTGATCCTCGCCGCGGATGCCGCATTCGATCCGGTCGATTTTGATGGATTCCTTGCCGCGCAACCGGATCTGGGGACGAAATGGCGGCCTACGTTCGTCCGGATCATCGACGATGCTCCGGTGACGGGCAGCGGCAAGGTGGACAAGGCGCCGTTGCGTGCGCTGGGTTGGGAGGGCGGCGAGGTGTGGTTCGCGCCGAGTCGGACTAGCCCGTATCGGTTGCTCACAGAGGAGGATCGGCGGGTGTTGCGGGCGGAGTTTGTGGCGCATGGCCGGGAGAACTCGCTACCCGTGGCGTCGCGGGGTTGATCACTGCGGCGGGAGTCCTCGGGGAGTTCTCGCGGATGCCTCGCGCAGCGTCGCCGGGTTCTTTGCCGCGCAATCGGTGGGTGTTGCGGGCGGAGTTTGTGGCGCATAGCCGGAAGAACTCCCTGCCCGCGGCGTCGCGGGGTTGATCACTGCGGCGGAAGCCCCCGGGAAATCCGCGCGAATACGTCGCGCAGCGTCGCCGGGACCGTCTTTTCCAGGCTTTCGTCCAGGAACCGGTTCAGGACCGTGGTCATCGCCGCGATCGCGACGTCGGATACCAGTTGCGGGTACAGGTCGCCGACCCGGGTGCCGGTGCGTTCAGCGATTGCCTTGACCAGGTCGCCGGTTTGCACGCGGGCCAGTGCGGTGCGCATCTCCGGCGTCGCGCTCCACGCTTGCACCGCGCTGAGCTGCTCGGATGCCGGCTGCCCGTACGGCACCCCGTCGGCGCGCAGCGGTTCGATGAGCGATTCGGCGAGCGCGGTCCACAGCGGTTCGTCCGCCGGGCGGCGGCGCAGCAGTTCCGCGCTGAGCCGGATCCGGTGTTCCTGCCGGTAGGCGACCGCGTCGTATTTCGTGGCGAAGTAGTTGCTGAACGTCCGGAGCGACACTCCGGCCCGCTCGGCGATGTCCTCGCGGACGACGTTGTCTGGACCTCTCTCGTACATCAGCGCCACGGCGGCGTCGCTCAGCGCTTTGCGCGTGTCGAGCTTCTTGCGTTCTCGCAAGCCGAGCGGTCGTTGGTCAGCCATGCCGCCCACGGTATCCAATTGTCCGCGCCATTCGCTCGGCCCGCCGGTTTCGTTACTGATCCGACCAAAAGTAGGCCGACCCCCGAAGCGGCACGCAACCGTTGCGGCGAAGTCATTCGGCCGTGGCTGTGGTCGGGTCAGTAACCATCGGCACAGTATGGACGAGCGCCGCGCAGGAACTGTTCGACGGCGGTGTCCACGAGCCCGTCGAGCAATTCCGGCGGAACGAGGGCGCCGTTGCCGAGCGTCGCGATTCCTTGCAGCGTCGCGAACAGCACGACGCCGATCCGCTGCGGCGGCCCTTCCTGCAACGCGCCCTGCTGCTGGCCTTCGACGATCAGGTCGTTCATCAGCGCGAACGGCGCTTCGGCGGCCTGCACGATCCGCGACGCGCCGGGGCGGTGTTTGCTGGTGTACATCAGTTCCAGCAGCGCCGAGTTCTCGGTGGCGAAGCGGGTGTACGCCGTTGCCGCGGCGCGTACGCGGCCCGGGAAGTCTTCGGCGGTCTTCAATGCCGTGCGCAACGCGCTGTCCAGGCGGGCGAAACCGGTTTCGGCGAGCGCGTCGAGCAATGCCTGTCTATCCGGGAAGTGCCGGCGCGGCGCGGCGTGACTGACGCCGATCTCCCTGGCCAGGTCGCGCAGCGACAGCTGATCGGCCCCGTGCGCGCGCAACCCGCGTTCGGCCGCGTCGAGCAAGGCGGTGCGGAGGCTGCCGTGGTGGTAGGGGCGGTCTTCGGACTGGTCGGGCACCCGATCAGTCTAGCAGCATGTTTCCGTTGACAACATTGTTGCCGGTGCCTACTTTGGGGGCATGGACCTTCTTCCGGAAAACCAGACCGGCCGCACCGCCGTGATCACCGGTGCAAACAGCGGATTAGGGCGGGCGACCGCGGCGGCGCTGGCCGCCAAGGGCATGCGGATCGTGCTCGCGGTGCGGAATCCGCGCAGCGGCCGCGAGGTCGCTGACCAGCTGCCCGGCGATGCCGAAGTCCGCCGGCTCGACCTCGCCGACCTGGCTTCGGTCCGCGCGTTCGCGGCGGAGTTCACCGAGCCGATCGACCTGCTGATCAACAACGCCGGCATCATGATCCCGCCGCTGTCGCGCACCGCGGACGGTTTCGAATCCCAGTTCGGCACCAATCATCTCGGCCATTTCGCGCTCACGAACCTGCTGCTGCGGCAGATTCGCGGCCGGGTGGTGACGGTTTCGTCGAACGGCCACCGCGTGGGCTCGATCGATTTCGCCGACCTGAACTGGGAGCGCAAGCCGTACCGGGCGACGGCGGCCTACGGGCAGTCGAAACTCGCGAACCTGCTGTTCACCGCCGAACTCCAGCGCCGGTTGACCGACGCCGGTTCGCCCGTGCTCGCGACCGCCGCGCATCCGGGAGTGGCTGCGACGAATCTGCTGAAAGTCGAGACTCCGGTGCTCTCTTCCATCGCGAAATTCGGCACTCGCGTGGTCGCGCAAACCCCCGAACAAGGTGCCCGGCCGACGCTTTACGCCGCGCTCGCCGACGTTCCAGGGAACAGCTACGCGGGACCACGCGGTTTCCTGCAGAACCGCGGCGCGCCGAAACTCGTTGGCCGGTCGGCGAAAGCACGCGATCTCGAGACCGCCCGTCGCTTGTGGACTGTCTCCGAGGAACTGACCGGAGTGCGTTTTCCGCTGACCGTGTCGGCCTGACGCGTTATTCTGCGCCCGTTTCGGCGAGGAACGCGATCAGTTCCTTGGCCAGCCGTTCCGGTTGGTCTTCCGGGATCAGCGTGCCGCTGTCCGGGATTTCAACGAGGCGGCCGTCCGGGAACAGTTCGGCGAGCCGCCGTCCGTGCTCGGCGGGCATCATCCGGTCCTTGCCCGCCCACACGACCAGGACCGGCCGGTCGAACGACCGCAGCCGCTCGGTCCATTCGAGCAGCACTCGCCGCGGCGGGCTCCCGGTGGCGAATTTGACCATGTCGCGGCGGATTTCCTTGTCCCGCAACGCCGGCGCGAACCAGCCCTCGAGAACGTCGTCGGGGATCCGGCTTTCGCACATCCCGCCGTAGGCGGCTTTGGCGTGGCGGTAGAACGACGTCCGGGTGGCCTGGGCGTGCAGCCACGGTCCGCCGGGGAGCCGGAGCAGCTTCACGGCCGGTCGCGCGGGTTTGGGCGGGAAGTTGTCGAACGCCTCGCACGCGACGAGCGCGAGCCGGCCGACCCGGGCGACGTGCTCGGCCGGAGCCAGCCCGTCGGCGACGAGGAATTGGCCGCCGCCCCAGTCGTTGAGCACGATTGTCGCGTCCTGGAGGTCGAGTGCGGCGAGGAATTCGCCGAGCAGCCGCGCGACCCCGAACTGCGTCAGGTCCGCGTCGGGCCGCATCGGGGCGAGGTGCGCGCCGAGCGGCAGCGTGGGCAGGACGCAGCGGCAGCCCTCCAGCAGCGGGACGACCTTGCGCCATTGCGTGCCGGACATCGGGAACCCGTGCCCGAACACCAGAACCGGCCCGGTGCCGCCGGTGTCGGTGTAGTCGATCGGCCCGGCGGACAGCTCCACGCGCGGCATCGGACCTCCCTCGGGTCTCCCGACTAGAGCGATCTCTCTAGTCGCGACCCTAGGCCGGTCCGGGCCGGACGGTCAAGCCGGATCACTTGCCGCTGAACACGACGCGGTTCCCGTCCGGGTCGGCGAGCGGCAGAATGCGCGCGCCGCCACCGGGTTGCGGCCCGTCGTGCGCGATACCGGCCTTCGTCGCCTGGGCGGCGACCGCGTCGAGGTCCGTGTCCTCGAAGACGACCGTCGACCGCCCGGCGCGGTCGGGTTCGGACCACACCTGCAGCCCGAAGGCGTCGTCGAGGTGCCATTCCAGCAGGCCAGGCATCGGCCGCGCGTCGGGACCGCGGTCGAACAACGCGGTGTACCACTTCTCGGCGCGCGCGAGCTCGGAGACGGTGCACTGGGCGAGTACTCGGCGGATCATGGCTTCCCTTTCGGAGTGATTGTGTTTTGCAAGCGCTTCTAGGAGACCACGAGTGCTAGCGGAGTGCAAGCACTTACCTCGGGTGCGCGGCCTGGCGGATCCGAAATATCTGCCGCACGCAGGGAACCCGCGCTCGCGCCCGGCCGTCGCAGTTCGCATGCCGAGGCTAAGGAATTCCGTTGTCATCGCCGGCGCCCTCGTCACCGGGGCGGTGCTTTCCGCCTGTTCGGACCCGGCTCCGACTCCCGCGCCACCGCCCGCTGATCGCAGCACGCTCACCGGTGCGGTCACCGGCTACTTCGAGATGCTCAAGACGCATCCGGATCCCACCGCCGAGGACGTCAACGCCTGGGTTTCCCCGCGCGAACAAGGCAAGGACCACGTACGCACCTGGTTCTCGAAGCATCCGGACGTGCACGTCACGGTCGCCTCCTACCGAGTGGCCTGGACGAACGACACCGACGAGAAGGTCGCGATCGACGCCGAGGGCGAAGTCTGCTCGTCGCCGGGCAAGTGCGTTCCGCTGAAGGAAGCCGCGGACCATGAGGTGAAGGTGGAGCGGAAGGACGTCCAGCCAGAGGAGTACACCCTGTCCTACAAGAGTGCGTTGCGGCTCCTCGGCGAGGGGGCGGGCCAGTGAACCGGCCGGTCGCAGCCGTAGTGCTCGGCACCGCCGCGCTCGTGCTGACCGCGTGCGGTTCTTCGCCGGTCCCGGCACCGCCGGTGCCTCCCGCGCCTCAACCGGACCCGGCCGCGGCGCAGCAGAAGATTCCCGACGCGTTCGACGCGGCCAAGGGCTGGTCGGCGGTCGGGGCTGACGGCGGCAAACTCACCGATCCGGTCCTCGCCGCGCGGGCTGGTGCGGTGTTGTTCGCGGAAGCGTCGAACGACGGCAAGACCGTCCGGGTCGTCGCGAAGGACGAGAAGACCGGCGCGGACCGCTGGACGAGCGCGCCGGTCGAGTTGCCCGAGGAGGAGACCAACTACCACGACGTCTCCACGCGATTGTTCGAAACGGCCAAGGACGGCAAGGACTACGCGGTTCTGGCCAGCACCGGCCTGGAGGGCGGCGACGCGGTCAACAAGGCGAAGAAGGTCACGCACCTCGACGTCTTCGACATCGGCGCGACCCCGGACGGCGGGAAGGCGGCGCGGCGGATCGTCGTCCCGGCCTCGGCGAGCCGGTTCGCCGTGCAGGACGGCGGAACGGCGCTGGTCGAGGTGGACCGGGCGACCGCGGTCGCGGACGTGTCCACCGGCCAGGTCGCCACCTACGAGCAGCAAAGCCCGGCGCTGAAGGCTCCGAAACCCTGCGAGCACGACATCGGCGACTGCAATCTGAACCTCACCGTCCCCGGCGCGACCGCGAAAGGGGCGCTGGTGCAGGGATTCCGGGCGTTCTGGACACCGGGCGGCTGGTTCAGCGGCGACGTGATCCCGCCCGGGGCGAAGGCGAACGTCGGCAGCGCGGACGTGCGCACCTACGGCACTCCGGACGGGCAGCACGTCCTCGCGGCATGGCCGGTCGACGACGACGCGACCGTGCGGATGTGGGCGGTCCACGACGCGGCGACCGGGCAGGTGCTGGCCTCGGTCCGCTGTGCACAGTCCACAGTGGACGACCGGGACAGCAGGCAGCCGCAGCCGTTCCTGGACCCGGGCGGCCGGTATCTCGTCGCCGGGCTGGTCGTCTTCGATCTGGAGGCGAAGAAGGGCTCCTGCTTCGCCGAAACCGAAACGCGGAAGGCCGTCAAGGTGGAATCCGTCGGGCCGGACGGAATCGCCTACGGGACCAGCGAAGCCCCGGTGCGGATCGACCTGTCCACCGGAGAGGCGAAACCGCTGGCCGAGGAGACCTCGCTGCCCGCGGCGATCGATCGGAACGTCGCGGTGGTCGACAAGGAGTCCGAAGGCGTGTACGTGTATCCGCGGCGGTGAACGCACCCGTCGACCCTCAAGCTGGGCATTTGTCCTGCTCAGTGGCCTGTGATGAGTAAAGGCTCACCGCTGCCGAGGAGTTGCCGGAGCAGGCCGTGTCCAATGTGGACCTGGCTGAACACGGTGGAACTGCTCGTGCGCAAGATGATCGCCAGGCCGGAGCCGCTCGGCCTTCCCATATTCGAGGACGAACTGACGCCCATGCTGACCCGCCACGCGACCGCGGGCTCCGAGCGGAGCAGCCGACTGCGCCGCCCGGTCGGCTGAGCCCGGGCAGGCCGGTTGTCAAGTGGTGGACATCACTGCGGGCCTCGTGATCGATCCGGCGACCGTGCTCCGCAGCCGGGCCCGGGCCGGACCCGTGAGGCGGTTCAACCGGGTAGTCGGCGGTTTCCGGCTCGCCGCCGCGACCTCGGGAACGGCCCGGTCGGCCCCGCTGCCCGCGCTATGACCGTGATCTCGTCGGACTTGCCGTGGAAAAAGGGCTTCGGTTGGCTGCCGGAGGCCGGGCGGCATGGGAGTATCCAGCGCATCTGTACCTGAAGCGGGCGAAGTCGGACCAGGTGGCGACCCAAAACGCCGTCAGGCCCGGCCGGCGGATCTTCCGCGAACGAGCGGGAAGGAGACGGCATGCTGATCGGGGTGCTCAAGGAGGCCCAACCGGGGGAGACGCGCGTCGCGGCGACTCCGGAAACGGTGGGCAAGCTGCGCGGGCTGGGTTACGAGGTGGCGGTGGAGCCGGGCGCGGGGTTGTTGTCGGGGTTCTTCGACCAGGCGTATGCGGACGCGGGCGCGACCGTGGGGTCGGTCGCCGAGGCGGACATCGTGTTCGGAGTCAACGCGCCCTCGTCCGGGCAGTTGGACGCGGTGAAGCAGGGCGCGACGGTGGTCAGTCTGCTGGCTCCGGCTCTGAAACCGGAGCTGGTGGAGGATCTCGCGAAGCGGCCGATCACGGCGTTGGCGATGGACGCGGTGCCGCGGATCAGCCGGGCGCAGTCGCTGGACGTGCTGTCGTCGATGGCGAATATCGCGGGGTATCGGGCGGTGGTGGAGGCGGCGCATACGTTCGGGCGGTTCTTCACCGGTCAGGTGACCGCGGCGGGGAAGGTCAACCCGGCGAAGGTCCTGGTGGTGGGCGCGGGTGTGGCGGGTTTGGCGGCGATCGGCGCTGCGGGAAGTCTTGGTGCGATCGTGCGGGCGACGGACCCGCGTCCGGAGGTCGCGGATCAGGTGAAGAGCCTGGGCGGGGAGTATCTGTCCATCGAGGACCCGAACGCCGAAGTCTCCGCCACCGGTTACGCCAAGGAGATGGGCGAGGACTACAAAGCGCGTGAGAAAGAGCTGTATGCGGCGCAGTGCAAGGACGTCGACATCATCGTGACGACGGCGTTGATCCCGGGCCGTCCGGCGCCGCGGATCGTCACCGGTGAGATGGTGGCGTCGATGAAGGCCGGTTCGGTGATTGTGGACATGGCGGCGGCGAACGGCGGCAACGTCGAGGGCTCCGTCGCGGGCGAGAGCGTCGTGACCGACAACGGCGTCACGATCCTCGGCTACACGGATCTCGCGGGCCGTCTCCCGGCGCAGGCCTCGCAGCTGTACGGCACCAACCTGGTGAACCTGATGAAGCTGATGACCCCGGAGAAAGACGGCCGGCTGGTGGTCGATTTCGAGGATGTGGTGGTCCGGTCGATCACCGTGGTCCGCAACGGCGAGTTGACGTGGCCGCCGCCTCCGGTGCAGGTCTCGGCGGCGCCGCAGAAACCCGCGGCGCCGGTGAAGAAGGAGGAGCCGGAGAAGCAGCCGATGTCCTCGGGTCGCAGGCTCGGTGTGGTGTTGGGTGTGGCGGCGGTGGTGTTGGTGTTGGCGGCGTTGGCTCCGGCGGCGTTGTTGCCGCATTTGACGGTGTTCGCGTTGGCGATCGTGATCGGGTATTACGTGATCGGGCATGTGCATCATGCGTTGCATACGCCGTTGATGTCGGTGACGAACGCGATTTCCGGGATCATCGTGGTGGGTGCGCTGGTGAATCTGGTCAGCGGGAACACGGTGGTCGTCGTGCTGGCG
>NZ_JBAGKF010000020.1:0-154436 GCF_037034185.1 Amycolatopsis sp. VC5-11
ACCTCAAGCAGGCGCAAACCTCTCCAACCCGAACAACTCAAACAACGCCTGCTGCCTAGAAGTCCGATCAGACAAAATCCGCCGAGTCCGCGGCCTCCCCCCAGTAGACCGATGCCGCAACACGGTCTCCCCGATCCCCCGCAACTGATCCAGCAACTCGGCCACCGAAAGATTCATCCCAGCCCGATCCGCCTCCCGCCGCATCAGGTGCGTGACCGTCGCAGCAAGCACAGACACCAACGCATGCACCGCAATCCGATGCGAAGTCCACTCCCACCGAGGCGAAGGCCCAGCCACCGCAGACCCAGTCAACCAGCGAAACGTCGAGTCAAGGTAAGTCCGAGCCCGATAAGCAGTCACAACCTCAGCAACCGGCCAATCCCGATCAGTCACCAAAATCTGCTTCCCGAAAAACTCCTCCGCCAACCGAGCGACCGCAGCCTCGTCAACCCGCCGCTCCAACCGCAGTTCCCCAGCACGGTTGCCAGTAAGAGCAGTATTCAGCACCCGCTCCACCCGCCGACCACGGATAATCCGCGACATCTCCGCGTGCACCTGCGTCCGGTCCCCCCGATGCGTCCCAGCCGCCAACGCCGCAGCCAGCCCGTCAAGCTCCCGCACCGTAGTACTCAATTCACTGGTGAACGCCCGATACTGCGCCGCGTGCAGCGTCGCGGAATGAAGAAGGATCACCCGTCGCCGGGCACCGTCCACAGTCGCCACGGTGTCAAAAGCAGTCAGCCCGGCAAACCGCTCCGGATCCACCCGCCGTCGCACGGACGCGGGCCGCGCAAGCAACTCCGGATGATCCGCCAACGGAAGCGACCCGACAAACCCGGTCCGTGCGCCGAGATCGAGCTGCGCCGCCTGCCCGGAGTGGAAAACCAACGTATGCCGCTCCCCTAATTCGGCGGCCAGCGCACCGAAGGTCGGCGCGTTCTCCCTCCGATAAACCCGGGACGCCAACGGAATCGCCCCATCCCGCGTGACGACCAACCCGAGCCCGGCCAGCACGTCCTGACAAGCCGACGGCAACGTGCAATCCGCAGCGGTAAACGCGGCGAACTGCGCCACATCAACCGCCAGCGCCTCCGTCCCGTCATCGCCAAGAAGCTCCAGAACCGCTTCCGCCACCACACTTTCCACCGCAGCGATCCGCTCCGGGGTAAGCCGCTGCAACGCCCGCCAATGCCCAGCCGTCGTAATCGAACCCTTAGGCGGCCGGGGCCGAACCAGATCCTGCGCGAGACAGCCGGTCCACCACTCCTCGAACTCCGTCTCCGGCGCGGTCGCCCGGTGCAGCACGGCAAGCGCGACATGGAGACCGAGTGTCGGCCGAGCACGCTGCGGCCCAGCCACGGAATCAACGCGCCGGACGAGGTCGAGCCGCTGCAGCGTCCCCCACACGGCGGAAACGTCCCCGAACGACCGATGGCGCGCGCCAGCCGCCTCGGGATCGCCGCCCGCCACCGCCGCCGCGATGTCCTCGGCTGTCCCGAGGTACCGCTGGCCGACCACGCGCGGCTTGCCGTCGACGCGCGCGGACTCGGCGAGGTAGTAGTACGTCCGCCCGCCGATGCGCTTCCCGATCACTGACGCCACCCTTTAGGTAATACCGCCGCCAGCCGTCACCGACAAGCCCGCAACCTGCGCTAATGATCACCTCGGGCCGGTCGCGCGGCGGGTGGCGGGCTAAGAGCTGGCTGGTCGCGGCGGCCGGGTCCTAGCGTGGCGGGAATGGAGCCCGAAGCTGGCGTGACCACGCCCACCCCGTCGGCCATGCGCCGTGCGCTCGCGCGGGCGCGAGACGGGAAGACGCTCGACGTCGCCGAGGCGGCCGTGCTGCTGCACGCCCGCGGCGACGACCTCAAGACTTTGTCCGACCACGCCTCCCGCATCCGCGACGCGGGCCTCGAAGAAGCCGGTCGCGCGGGGATCATCACCTACAGCCGCAAGGTGTTCATCCCGCTGACCCGGCTGTGCCGGGACCGGTGCGGCTACTGCACCTTCGTCACCGTCCCCGGCAGGCTCGAATCGCCGTTCCTGTCGCCGGACGAGGTCCTCGACATCGCCCGCAAGGGCGCCGAGATGGGCTGCAAGGAAGCCCTGTTCACCCTCGGCGACCGGCCGGAGGACCGCTGGAAAGCCGCGCGCGAATGGCTGGACGCGCACGGCTACGACGACACGCTGTCCTACGTCCGCGCGATGGCGATCCGGGTGCTCGAAGAGACCGGCTTGCTGCCGCACCTCAACCCGGGTGTCCTGTCCTGGCAGGACTTCCAGCGGCTCAAGCCGGTCGCGCCGTCGATGGGCATGATGCTGGAGACCACCGCGCGCCGGCTGTGGAGCGAGAAGGGCGGGCCGCACTACGGCTCGCCGGACAAGGATCCCGAGGTCCGGCTGCGCGTGCTCGAGGACGCCGGCCGCAGCTCGGTGCCGTTCACCACCGGAGTGCTGATCGGGATCGGCGAGACGCACGAGGAGCGTGCCGACGCGCTGTTCGCGATCCGCAAGACCGCCCGCGAGTACGGCGGCATCCAGGAAGTCATCGTGCAGAACTTCCGGGCCAAGCCGGACACGAAGATGCGCGCGACCCCGGACGCCGACCTCGAAGAACTGGCCGCGAACATCGCCGTGGCCCGGCTGGTGCTCGGCCCGCGGATGCGCATCCAGGCGCCGCCGAACCTCATCGGCGACCAGTACGACCTGATGATCCGCGCGGGCATCGACGACTGGGGCGGCGTTTCGCCGCTCACCCCGGACCACGTGAACCCGGAACGCGCGTGGCCGCAGATCGACCTGCTGGCGCGGCAGACCGAGAAGGCCGGTTTCGAGCTGCGCGAGCGGCTGACCATCTACCCGGAGTACGTCAAGCGCGGCCAGCCGTGGCTCGACCCGCGCGTCACGCGGCACGTCGCGGCGCTGGTCGACGGGGAAACCGGGCTGGCCCGCGACGGCGCGATGCCGGTCGGGATCCCGTGGCAGGAGCCGGACGGCGGCTGGCAGGAGTCCGGCCGCACCGACCTGCACACCGAGATCGACACCACCGGCCGCGCCGAGGACCGCCGGGGCGACTTCGACTCGGTCTACGGCGACTGGAAAGAGATCGGCCGGAAGATCAAGACCGGACCGCAGCGATTCGACACCGACATCCGGGATGCGTTGCGCAGCGCGGAAAAGGACCCCGCCGGGCTGTCCGACGACGCCGCGCTCGCCTTGCTGCATGCCGACGGGCCGGAGCTGGAGGCGCTCACGAAACTGGCCGACGACCTGCGTCGTGAGGTGGTCGGGGACGACATCACCTTCGTCGTCACGCGGAACATCAACTTCACCAACGTCTGCTACACCGGTTGCCGGTTCTGTGCCTTCGCGCAGCGGAAGACCGATGCGGACGCGTACACGCTGTCGCTGGAGCAGGTCGGCGACCGGGTGGACGAGGCGTGGGCCGCGGGCGCGACCGAGATCTGCATGCAGGGCGGCATCCACCCGGATCTGCCGGGCACCGCGTACTTCGACCTCGCGGCCGAGGTGAAGCGGCGGCAGCCGGACATCCACCTGCACTCGTTCAGCCCGATGGAGGTCGTGAACGGCGCGTCGCGGACGAATCTGTCCATTCGCGACTTCCTGATCCGGGCGAAGGAGTCCGGAGTGGACTCGCTGCCGGGCACCGCGGCGGAAATCCTCGACGACGACGTCCGGTGGGTGCTCACCAAGGGCAAGCTGCCGACGGACGCGTGGATCGAGGTGGTCACCACCGCGCACGACGTCGGGCTGCCGACCACGGCGACGATGATGTACGGCCACGTGGACAACCCGAGCCACTGGGTCGGGCACTTGAAACTGCTGGCCAAACTGCAGCGCGAGGGCGTGGAACGCAACGGGCGGCGCGGGTTCAGCGAGTTCGTGCTGCTGCCGTTCATCCACCAGAGCTCGCCGATCTACCTGGCCGGGCTCGCCCGCGCGGGCACGACGCTGCGCGAGAACCGGGCGGTGCACGCGCTGTCGCGGCTGCTGCTGCACGGCACGTTCGACAACATCCAGAGTTCCTGGGTGAAGCTCGGCGAGGAAGGCAGCCGGGCGGTGCTGCAGGGCGGCGTCAACGACATCGGCGGCACGCTGATGGAGGAGACGATCAGCCGGATGGCGGGCGCGGCGAACGGGTCGTACAAGACGATCAGCGACATGCGCGCGATGGTCGAGCCGCTCGGGCGTCCGCTGCGGCAGCGGACCACGTCCTACGGAACGCCGACGGACGAGCGGATCGCCGCGGCTGCCGAGTCGGACGGGGTCGCGACGGCGGTGCGGAAGCCGTTGCTGCCGCTGCTCACGCCGTGATCAACCGGTGCGGTGCAGCCGCCACAGGGCGATAGCCAGCTGCAACCGCAACCGGCCGGCGGGATCGCGCACTGGCCAGCCGAGCAGGTGCTCGGCGTGGGCCAGGCGCTCCTGCAGGGTCGAATGGTGCACTACCAGCGTGTTCGCGGCGCCGCGCAGACTCGGAGCGCCCGCGACGGCGACCAGCGTGGGCAACACCCACGGGGCCGCCGCGCGGGCGTTCTCCAGGCTGGCGACGTCCGCGACCGGTTTGGTGCGAGGTCCGACCGCGTCGGCGAGCACGGCCAGTCCGCCGAGTTCGGCGTAGTCCACAACGGACGGTCCTGGGTCGTCTTCGGCAGCGGTGAACCGGAAAGCCGTCCGGGCTTGTTCGCCGGACACCGGCAGGTCGGCCAGGTCCACGACAGTGCCAAGGCCGACCCGGGCCCGCTCCGGCGGAGTCCACTGTGGAGGGACGACCAGCGGGACCGCGTCGGTCACGACAGCTCGCGCGGTGGCGCCGAGCCCAAGCCGATGTGCAGCGCGGAGCCGGGTTCGTTCGTCCGCCGACCCGTCGAGCACCACTTCCACGGACGCCGGATCGACGACCCGGCCGCGGGTGCGGTCCAGCACCGCCCGAGCCGCGGCCGACGCGCGCTCCAGCACCATCGCGTCCACCGGGCTCGCCGGACCGGGCCGTTCCAGCCACAGCGCGACCGGCCCGTCCGGACGCACCGGAGCGGCGGGCCACTCCGGATCGGGCGGTCCGTCCGACGGCACGACGCGCCCATCCGGTTCGACGCGGACGCGCACCCGGCGTTCGTCGTCGGCCAGCCGCGCGGGGCAGCCGGACAGCACCGCCGCCCCGCGCACGATCGGCTCCAGCCCGGCGCGGCCCTCGACCAGCCGGTCGAAATAGGCGATGACCTTGACCGTCTCGGCCGCGCCGGGATCGAGCGCGCTCAGATGCGTGACCAGCTCCCTCATCAGTCCATCATCGCTCGTCCGGTTCAGCCGAGCAGCCTCCGCAGCCACGGCGTCCGCTCGGCGCGGGCCTGCTGCGACAGCGCCGCCTGCGGAGCCGAGCCGTCGAAGCCGTGGAAAGCGCCGGGCCAGACGTGCAGCTCCGCCTGCACCCCGGACAGCCACAGCCGGTTCGCGTAGGCGATGACCTCGTCGCGGAAGGTCTCGGTGCTCCCGACGTCGAGGAACGCGGGCGGGAGGCCAGACAGGTCTTCGGCGCGCGCGGGCGCGGCGTAGGGCGATACGTCCGGGCCGCCGCGAGCGTCGCCGAGCAGCGCGGTCCAGCCGACGTGGTTCGCGGCGCGGTCCCAGCTGCCCATCTCGGCCATCTGGATCGCCGACGGCGAGTCGTTGCGGTCGTCGAGCATCGGGTACACGAGCAGCTGGCCGATCAGGTCCGGTCCGCCGCGGTCGCGGGCGAGCAGCGCCGTTCCCGCCGCGAGGCCGCCGCCCGCGCTCGCGCCGCCGATCACGACGCGGGAGGAGTCGAAGCCGTACTCGGCGGCGTGCTTGACCGTCCATTCCAGGCCCGCGTAGCAGTCCTCGACCGGCGCCGGATGCGGGTGTTCGGGCGCGACCCGGTAGTCGACGCAGACGAAGCCGAGGCCCAGTTCGGTCGCGTACTCCTTGAGGAAGTACAGGTCGCCGCCCTTGTGTCCGCCGATGATCATGCCGCCGCCGTGCAGCCAGTACAGCACCGGGACGTCGACCGCCCCGGCCGGCCGCGCGACGATCAGCGGGATCGGGCCGCGCGGACCCTCGGCGTCCACTTCGGACACTTCGAGGGCGCCGTCGGTGGTGATCTCCTCCAGCGAGATCTGCCGCTTCGCCGCGGCCGCGCGCACCGCCGGGATCGACTCGAGCGTCTTGATCGGCGGCCGCTCGGCCGCCAGCACTTCGAGCGCCGCGGCGAGCTCGGGGTCGAACGGGAGCGGCGGATAGGCGGTCATCGCGGGAGCCTCCAAGGAATCGGGGTGCGGGACCCATCCTCGCCGCCCGGAAGCCGGACCGGGCCAGCCGGGCGGCGGGAATCTCCCGCCAGCTGGCGGGTCAGCGGTCCAGACTGATCGCGTTCTTCGCCCGCTCGACCGATTCCTCCGACGCGGGTCCGGCGGTGTTTTCCGTGGCCAGCGCCTGGTTCAGCTCGACGAACGGGCGCATCCGGGTCTCGTAGTCGGCGGCGGAGTCCGCCAGGACGTACGCGCCGACCAAGGCGAGGCTCGTGCCCTGCCCGGACAGCACGGACGCGCAGTACCCGGCATCGCCGACCAGCGCGACCCGGCCGGTCGTCCAGCGGTCGAGGTGGATCTGGAGCATGGCGTCGAAGAAGAAGGTCTCGGAATCTTCCATGGCTTTGACCAGCTCGGGCACCGGACCGCCGACCTCGCTCAGCCGGTCCGCGATGAGCTTCTTCTGCTCCGCGACGTCCCGGATCGCGCGGTACTCCGGTTCGGCGAAGCCGAGCGTCACCCGGATCTCCTCGTTGCCCGGCACCGGGTAGACCGCGCCGCCGACGCCCTCGCCCTGGAACCAGATCTGCCAGTCCTCGAGGCCGACCGTGTTGGCCGCCGGGAAAACAGCCAGGTACTGGCCGAGGTAGCGGCGGAACTGGTCCTCCGGCCCGAACGCGAGCCGCCGGACCGCCGAATGCGCGCCGTCCGCACCCACGATCAGGTCGAACGTGCGCGGCTGCGCCTTGGCGAACTCGACCCGGCCGGACTCGGCGTCGAGCGCGGTGATCTCGTCGCCGAAGCGGAACTCGACATCGGCGGCGTCGTGCAGCAGCTCGACCAGGTCGTCGCGGAGGATCTCGATGTCCGCGCTGTCCAGCCGGCCGCTGCTGAAGGTGCGTTCCTCGGAACGGAACACCTCGTTGCCGGACGCGTCCAGCATCGACATCCCGCGCATCCGCGTGCGCTTGGCGCGGACCTGCTCGCCGATGCCCATCCGGTCGATGACCTCCAGCGCGACCCCGCGGATGTCGATCGCCTGACCTCCGCTGCGCAACCCCTCGGCGCGCTCCACGACCGTCACGTCGTAGCCGCTGCGGCGCAGCCAGTAGGCCGACGCGCAACCAGCGACTCCCGCGCCGCAAACCAGTGCTTCAGGCATGTCCTCACCCCTCGGTACGGTGCATCATTACCCTGATGAACCTGCCGTGACCTGGCTTCCGCCGCCAAAACTGACCTAGTACAGATGACACCCTGACCTAGTACAGACAGGACCCCGATGCCGACCGAACCGCCGTACCTCCGCATCGCCGCCGCGCTGCGAGACGAGATCTCGCAGCTGCCGCCGGGCGCGAAGGTGCCCTCGACGCGTCAGCTGGCGTCGACGCACGGCGTCGCGAACGCCACCGCGGCCAAGGCGCTCGACGTGTTGCGCCGCGAGGGAGTGCTCCGTGCTGAACCGCGGTCGGGTTATGTCGTCGCTGGCCAGCAGGCTGAGACCGAGGCGAAGCGGCCAGTGCTGACCCGGGATCGGTTGGTGCGCGCGGCAATCGCGATCGCCGACGCGGAAGGCGTCGCGGCGCTGTCGATGCGCGGACTCGCCGCGCGGCTGGGTGTTCCGGCGATGGCGCCGTACCGGTATCTGTCCGGAAAGGACGAACTGGTCTTCCTGATGGCGGACACGGTCTACGGTGAAACCGGTTACCCGGCACGGGAACCGGAGGGGTGGCGGGCGCAGTTGGAGCTGTCGGCGCGCACGCTGTGGTCCGTGCACCGGCGGCATCCGTGGCTGGCGCATCTCGTCCCGCTCACCCGGCCCTGGCCGCTGCCGAACCTCGCAGCGCACAACGAACGCGCGCTGGCCGCGTTGTCGGTCTTCGGCCTGAACGCGGCTGACCTGTGCGATCTGAACGTGTTGTTCTACAACCACATCCAGGGCACGGCGATCCATCTGGAACGCGAGCGGCACGCGATGGGGGCGACCGGGATCACCGAGGACCAGTGGATGGAGACGCAGGCGCGGGGATACGCGGCGCTGACCGGGTCCGGGCGGTATCCGGTGCTGGCGCGGATGGTGGCGGACCTTGCCGAGGGGTACGACCTCGATCTGGACCACCTGTTCGAGATCGGACTGCAGGCGCTGCTGGACGGGCTGGCTGTCCGATATCCGGTTGGTGGGGCGGGTTCCGGACGGCAGAATCAGTGAGCGTGATCCGCCTAGTCCCGACCGTCCGCGAGCGCCGGAAGTATCAGCGCGAGCGCAGGTATCTCGACTTCGAGATCGACGGCGTCAGCGTGCGCAGCTTGGTCAACGCCGAGCTGGATCTGATCTCGGTGCTGGCAACCGATCATCCGCACGACCCGCAGCGCTTGGCGCGCGTGCTCGGCGAAGCGCCGGGTGACGCACCGGATGGCCGGACGCTGCTGTACGTCTGCCCCGAATGCGAAGACATCGAGTGCTGCGCCATCGCCGCCAAAGTGTCGCGGCGAGGCGACATCGTCACCTGGCGAGACTTCGGCATACCGGAGGAAGACGAGGCGGACAACGAGTACGCCGAGCGCGCGGTCACCTTCTCCGCGCGCGAGTTCCTCCGCGAACTGGCGGGCCGCTGAGCGGTCAAGCGTGGGCATGAACGCCGATGCGGCCGAGCGGTACGTCCCAGGCCCAGGCACCGAGCGTGCCCCGCGAGACCCCCGACTTGCCGTAGACCCACGACCGAGGCGGTTCCAGGAGCCCCTTCTGCCGCTCATCGAGGCCCAGTTGGACCGCGGTGCGCGGCTGACCCGCCGCTACACGCCGAGCTTCAGGATGTCGATCCCCCGCTTGTTGTCCGCCACGTACACGTACCCGTCGTGCCAGTACGGCGCCCACGAAGCCGCGTCCGCCGGGCGGAAGTACGCGATCTGCGTCGGGTTCGACGGGTCGCTCACGTCGAGGAATCGCGTGCCCTGCGCGTAAAACGACTGCACCAGCACGTGCCCGCGCAGGTCGAAGTAGTGCGCCGAGCAGTCGTCGGACACCGGGTCGCTGCCTTCCTGCCCGGCGACGCTCCAGGTGCCGATGCTGCGCATCCGGAACGGCTTCTCCGGCGTCGACCGCCAGCCTTCGCCCTGGTACGAGCCGTCCAGCGAGGAAATGGTCAGGACGCCGTCGCCCGCGCAGCCGGGGAGGAAGCTTTCCTCGGTGGCGTACACGAGGTCGTGCCCGCGCCAGGCGCCGTCGTCGCGGGAGCCGACCGGGTGGAAGCTGTTGTGCAGGAACTTCGACGGCGCCGCGGTTTCCGACACTCCGCCGCCCGCGTACGGCACCGGCTTGAGCGCGCTCGCCAGGCGGTAGCGGTTCTGCACCGGGTCGCGATGGAGGCCGGACGTCCAGTAGCCGCGCACGCCGCCCGCGCCGGACACCCACGCGACGCCCATCTTGTCGACCTGCACGTCGTGCACGTAGTCGGTTTTGCCGTCGTTGCGGGCGAGTTCGATCGGGTCCGGGTGCACCTTCGGGGCGCGCGGGTTGCGCACGTCGGTGACCCAGATCGGCCTGCCGCCCCAGTCCGCGGGCTGGTCGTCGGCCTTCGCCGGGCCGCCGGTCCAGAGATAGCGGCAGTCGTCGACGCAGCTGGTGGTGTGGCCCGCCGGGACCTTGACGTAGCTGAGGATCTCCGGTTTCTCCGGACGCGCCACGTCGACCACGTAGATGCCGGACTCGCCGGTGTGCGTGTTGCCCTTGAACGCGCGCGGGTCCCGGGACAGGAACACGAGCTTGCGTTTCGCGTCGACCTCGGTGTCCTCGGTTTCCCACAGCCCGGGCAGGCTCAGCTCGCCGATCGCGCGCGGCTTCGCCGGATTCTCCGTGAGGTCGTACACCTTCAGGCCGAACTGGCCGGACACGACCATCACGTCGCGTTTGCCGTAGCTGAGGAAGTTCGCCGAAATGGCCCCTTGCGCGTCGGGCACGCTGCCGACCGGCCGCACGCCCTTGACCGCGCCCGGATCGCCGAGGCTGTGCTTCGCTTCGGTGACCGGCTTGTCGTCCTCGCAAGCCGCGGCGGGCAATCCGGTGGCGACGAGCGTCGCCGCCGCGGTCGCGATTGCCAGTCCGGAGCGAATCCACCAACGGCGCACGCGAAACCTCCAAGAGACCCCAGTGTGACTGAAGTACTTTAAGACGGTCCCTAACCGGACACAACCGCCTTTCGTTGCTTTCCACCTGGTAATAAGACAGCATGCGATCGCGTCTGCTGGTCCCGCTCACGCTCGCCGCCGTCGTCGCGGCCGGTCTCTCCGGCTGTTCGTCGTCGGCCGAACCCGCCCGGCCCGGCGTCCTGTCGGTCGGCCTCGGCGAACCCGGCACGCTGCTGCCCGCCGACGTCACCGATCCGTCCGGGCGGCTCGTCACCGGCGCGTTGTGGACTCCGCTCGCCGATTACGATCCGGCCAGCGGAAAAGTCACCCCGCGCGCGGCCGAGTCGATCACCAGCACCGACCGGGTGACCTGGACCGTCCGGTTGCGGCCCGGGAAATTCCACGACGGCACGCCGGTCACCGCGCAGTCCTATGTGGACACCTGGAAGGCGATCGCGGATCACCACTGGGCCAGCACACCGGTGCTCACGAAGTCCTTTCGGGCCAAGGAAATAACCGCAGTCGACGCGAAGCAGTTGCGGATCGTGCTCGACCGGCCGTCGAATCAGGTGCCCGCCTGGTTGTCCGCGCCCGGGCTCGTGCCGCTGCCCGAGTCGGTGCTGAAATCGCGCGACTGGAACGGATTCGCCCGCCATCCGATCGGCAACGGTCCCCTGCGGCTGGAGGGCGACTGGCAGTCCGGTTCCGGTGGCAAGCTCGTCCGGGTCGCCGCGGATCCGGTCCGGGCCAAGGAAATCGAGCTGCGCGTCGGCAATCCGGCGGAGCAGTACGACGAGGTCAAGGAGGGCAAACTCGACGTCGCCACGTCCGTCCCGGGCGACCGGCACGAAGCGATGCACGCCGATTTCGCCGACCGGCACGCGATGTGGGCGCTCCCCCGCGCCGGATACCTGGTGTTTTCCGCCGAAGCAACGCGATTCGCCGATCCCGCGGTGCGGCATGCCTTCGCGCTCGGCACCGACCGCGCCGCACTGGAATCCGGTCCGCTCGCGCACCAGGCGGACCCGGCCAAGGGACTGCTGCCGCCGGCAGTCGCGCCCGGCGAGCGGTCCGGGAACTGCCGTCCGTGCACTTTCGACGGTCCGGCCGCCAAATCCCTGCTGGACCAAGCCGGATTCACCGGCGACGCGGCCGTGTACTACGACAGCTTCGACGGCACCTGGCCGCAGGCGTTGGCCGCGGGCCTGTCGAAGAGTCTGGGAATTTCGGTTACCGCACAGCGAAAAGCCACCGGAGGCAAGCCGACCGGTCCGTCCGCGCTGGAGGTCAAGGCGGTCTCGCCGAGCCCGGCCGACCTCCTCCACACGCTCGCGGACGCCGCCGGTTACACCGATGCCGGATTCGCCGCCGATCTCAATTCCGCCGAAACCACCGCGTCACCGGAAGAAGCCGCGCAGCTGTTCCGGGTCGCCGAAAACCAAGCGCTGCGCGATCTTCCGGCGATTCCACTGTGGACCGCGCACGGCCACGCCGTCTGGTCCGCCCGGGTCCACGACGCGGTGACGACGCCGTTCGCCGGAATCGACCTGACGCGGCTGCGCGACTAAACCCGCGCGTGTTGCGCCAGCACTTCGCCGAACGCCGCCGTCAACGGATCCGGTTCGCTGCGGCCGTAAGCGACCAGCTCTCGCCGAATCGGTTTGCCTGGGCGCAAAACCCGGCCGCTGAACTCGGCGGGGAGCACGTTCGCCGGAACCAGCGCGGGCCCCAATCCGGCCGCCGCGAGCAACGGTGCGGCGGCGGTCTGTTCCGTGCGCACCGCGGGTCGCGGCCGGAACCCGGCTTCTGCGCAAGCGGCGTCGAGAAGTTCGGCTAAGCCGTGGCCAGGCGCGTAGTGCACCCACGCGCAGTCGGCAAGCTCCGCCAGGTCGACCGTACCGTCCGAAGTGGACTCCGTGGCGCCGTCGGCCGGGAGCACGACGACGAACTCTTCGGTGCCCAGCGTCCGCACCGGGCCCGTCCACCCGGCCGGACGCGGGCCGATCGCGAGATCCGCTTCTCCGGCCAGCATCGCGTCGCGCAGTTCGTCGGCGTGGCGGTACTCGAAAAGCCGCACGTCGACGTCCGGCCGTTCGCGCCGCCACACGCGCAGCGCAGGCGGCAGCACCCCGAGGCTCACCGAGTAGACCGTGGCGACCAGCAGTTCTCCGGCTACCTGGCCGGAAGCCTGTCGCGCGGCGCACCGGGCACGTTCGGCATCGGCGAGCGCGGCGCGGGCATGCGGCAGCATCGCGCGCCCCATCGGCGTGAGCCGGACCGAACGCGGCAACCGTTCCAGCAACGGCCCGCCGACGCTGTGCTCCAGCGCCCGCATCTGGTGCGACAGCGCGGGCTGCGTCACGTGCAACTGCTCGGCGGCCCGGGTGAATGAACCGGTGTCGACCACCGTGACCAGGTACTCGAGCTGCCGAAGGCTTGTCATAAGCATAGTTTATCGAAGCGGTGAGAAGTAAGCCTTGGACTCATCGCGCGAGCGAGGTCAGGATCGAAGACATGAGCAGCACACGCGTGGCCCTCGTGGCCGGGGCCAACGGGATCATCGGCCGGAAACTCATCTCCCACCTGCGGACTCTCGACGGCTGGGAGGTGCTCGGGCTCTCCCGGCGCGGCGGACCGGGCAGCCTCGCCGTGGACCTGCTCGACCCGGCGGGCACCCGGGCGGCGCTGGCCGGTGTCGGCGCGACGCACCTGTTCTACGCCGCCTACCAGGACCGGCCGACGTGGGCGGAACTCGTACCGCCGAACGTCGCGATGCTGGAGAACCTGGTGAACGGCCTCGACGAAGGCCCGCTGGAACACGTCAGCCTGATGCAGGGCTACAAGGTCTACGGCGCGCACCTCGGCCCGTTCAAGACTCCCGCCCGCGAGGCCGACGCCGGACAGCACATGCCGCCGGAATTCAACGTGGACCAGCAGAAGTTCCTCGAACGCCGAGCCGCGGCAGGAGGCTGGTCGTGGTCGGCGATCCGGCCGTCCGTGGTCGGCGGGACGACGCTCGGCAACCCAATGAACCTCGCGCTCGTGATCGCGGTCTACGCGTCGATCTCGAAGGAACTCGGCCTGCCGCTGCGCTTTCCCGGCAAGCCCGGCGCGTACGACAGCCTGCTGGAGATGACGGACGCACAGTTGCTCGCCGAGGGCACAGTGTGGGCGGCGACGTCCAGTCAGAACGAAGCGTTCAACATCGCCAACGGTGACCTCTTCCGCTGGCGAGAGCTGTGGCCGAAGCTGGCCGCGTACTTCGACCTCGAAGTCGCTTCGCCGTTGCAGCTGCCGCTGACGACCGTGATGGCCGATAAGGAACCACTGTGGACCGAGATGGCGGCGAAGCACGGCCTCACTGCTTCGTACGCCGACGTCTCTTCGTGGGCCTTCGGCGACTTCGTGTTCTCGTGGGACTACGACATGTTCGCGGACACGTCGAAGTCACGCCGCGCCGGTTTCCACTCCTATGTGGACACTGAGCAGATGTTCTACCGGCTGTTCGACGAGTTGCGCCGCGACCACGTCATCCCCGGCCGATGAACGGCATCGTGGTGGCGGTGATGGTGAGGAACTGGACGTTGGCGTCCAGCGGCAATCCCGCCATGTAGAGCACCGCGTCGGCGACGTGGCCCGCGTCGAAGGTCGGCTCGGCCAGGAGCCGCCCGTCGGCCTGCGGGATGCCCGCGGCCATCCGCTCGGTCATCTCGGTGGCCGCGTTGCCGATGTCGATCTGTCCGCACGCGACGTTCCAGGCGCGGCCGTCGAGCGAAATCGAGCGGGTGAGACCGGTGACGGCGTGTTTGGTGGCGGTGTAGGCGACGCTCGCCGGACGGGGCGCGTGCGCGGAGATCGAGCCGTTGTTGATGATCCGGCCGCCCTGGGGGTCTTGGTCGCGCATCAGCCGCACGGCCTGCTGCGCGCACAGGAACATGCCGGTGAGGTTCGTGTCGACGGTGCGCCGCCAGTCCTCGACGGACAGATCCGCGACGGTGCCGCCGAGCGACACCCCGGCGTTGTTCACCAGCAGATCCAACCGGCCCCATTCGCTGCGCACGGCCGAGAAAAGCGCCTCCACCGAAGCCGGATCGGCGACATCCGCGGGCACGACCAGCGCGTTCTCGGCGGAACCGGCCGTCTCGCGCAGGGCGTCCTCGCGACGTCCGGCGAGCGCGACCCGGTAACCCGCGTCGAGCAGCGCTCCGGCGATCCGGCGGCCCAGCCCGGAACCGGCCCCGGTGACCACAGCGGTCTTCTCCGACATGTCGCCTCCTCAAAAGTCCGTTCGCCCGCACGTTGCCATATCGCGGCACACTGGGTTCATGGGACCACGTGACACGCTGCTCGCCGGGTTCGCCAAACAGCTGGGCCATCCGCGGGGCCGGGCCGGACAGGCTGTCGTCCGGCTGCTCAACAACGTCAACCGCGGGCCGGTCACCGGAGCGGTCGAAGCGCTGGAGATCCGCCGCGGCGAAACCGCGCTGGACCTGGGTTTCGGCGGCGGTCTCGGCCTGGACCTCCTGCTGCGCGCGACCGAAGGCGGCACCGTGCACGGCGCGGAGATCTCCGAAACAGCGCTGGCCCGGGCGCGGCGGACGTTCCCGAAGAACCTCGCCGCCGGACGGCTGGTGCTGCACCAGGCCGGAATGGCCGAGCTTCCGCTTGGCGACGGGACGATCGACGCGGCGCTGACCGTCAACACCGTCTACTTCATCCCCGACCTGGTGCCCGCGTTCGCCGAGGTCGCGCGGGTGCTCGCGAACGGCGGCCGGTTCGTCGTCGGCATCGGAGATCCCGCGATGATGCGCGAAATGCCCTTCACCAGCCACGGTTTCCGGCTGCGGCCGCCGGAAGAGATCGAGAAGGCGCTCGCGGACGCGGGGCTGGAACTGCGCCGCCACGACCGGCTCGGCGACGGGCCGAGGGCGTTCCACCTGCTGGTCGCCGGACGCTGAAAAGGGCGGGCTCCCCGGTCGAGGAGCCCGCCCTTTCCGCAACCGCTACTTCTTCGGCACGCCCAGCGCGGCCAGCGCCGGACCCGCCATGATCACGCCGTTGCCGGTCACCGCGTCGAATCCCGGTGCGCCGAGGTCGATCGCGCTCGACACCAGCGCGGTGCGGACGTCCGCCGGGGTCGCGGCCGGCTTGCCGGACAGCAGCAGCGCCGCGATCGCCGCCGCGTGCGGGGCGGCCGCCGAGGTCCCGTAGAACGGCTGGAAGCCGGCGACCGAGGTGGCCACGCCGTCGGCCGCGGTGATGTCCGGCTTCGCGCGGGTCGCGCCGCCGGTCGAGGACACGTTGCCCGGGGTCAGCTCGGTGCCGTCGGCGTTGTAGAAGACGTGCCGCTGGCCGTCGGAGGTGAAGCGCTCCCACTTGCTGGCCGAGGTGAACAGGCCCGGGTACGGGCCGGCCGGGTTCGCCGGGTCGCCGGTCTCCAGCGGACGGCCGAACGCGGTCGCCGCCGGGGCCGCGGCCACCGAGAACGCCGCTGCCGCCGCCGAGTGGCCCGAGGTCACGCCCGCGGTGCTGAAGCCCTTGAGCGAACCGGAGTCGACGAACCGGCCGCGGATCACGTTCAGCGCGAAGAACCGGTCCGCGCCGCTGTACTTGACCACCGCGACGCGGTAGCCGGAGCCGGACGTCGGCACGGTCAGGCTCTCGTACGGGTTCTGCGAACCGTCCTGCGAGTTGGCGCTGGAGGCGACGACGCCGCCGGAAGCGTTGAGCAGGAACAGGTCGTAGTCATTGGCCGAGTGACCCCACGGGTCCGACCAGAACAGCGTCACCGGCCTGCCGAGCGAACCCGGCGAGAGCGGGTCGGTCGTCTGCACGCCGCTGCCCGGGTCGAAGTCGTGCGGGGTGCCGGTGACGCCCGGCAGCGCGGTGCTGGACGAACGGAAGTCGCCCTCGTAGTAACCGCTGGTGCCGTCGGTGAGGTTGCCGGAGTTGCCCGCGGAGGAGAAGTAGAGCGCGCCGGCCGCGGTCACGTCGTTGACCGCCTGCGCGACCTGCGTGTCCTGGAACGGCGACTCGTCGAAGTACGCGACGTCGTCGACGATCACCGTGCACTTGCCGGTGCTGCGCAGCGCGCGGATGTTGTCCGCGAAGCTCGACTCGCTGGTGAACGCGGTCGCGAAACCGAGCGTCGCGCCCGGGGCGAGGTCGTGGACGATCTCCAGCATCGCGGTGCCCTCGTCGCCGCTGCCGGCTTGGCCGGGCAGCACGTCGACGGCGGGAAGTTCGCCCGCGTCCTGCGACTTCTTCAGCGAGTTGACGCCGTCGGAAAGCACGCAGACCTTCACGCCGGTGCCGTTCACGCCGTATTGCGTGCGCGCGGTGTCGGCGCCGTGGGTCTTGTCCCCTTCGGACACCTGCACGGCGGCGACGGCCTTCTTGGCCAGCTGCCGGCGCTGCGCGTCGGGCTCGTTCCAGGTCATCGCCTGCGTCGCGGGCTGGACCTGGCGGACGTCGCCGCGCGCCGCGATCCGGTCCACCGCGTTGAGCGGCAACTGGGCGCGAACCGAGCCATTGGACGAGGTGGACTGGACGGTGCCGCCCGCGGCACGCACGGCCTTCGCGATCACGGCTCCGGCAGTACCGGCGATGTCGACCGAAACCGTGCCGGCCTGGGTGACCGGCAGACCGGTGCGGTAATCCGGCAGCAGCGCGGCGAGACCGCGGTCCGCGCGCAGGCGCTTCTCCACGACGAGCTGGCTGGACTGCTTCCGCTCGGCCGGGGTGAGGGTCTTCTTGATCCCCTGCAACGCGCTGATCCCCGTCCCAGCGCGCGCGTTCGCCGCGTCCGCCGCCGACGGCTGCGCGACGGCGACCCCGCTCCCGGCGAGCACCACCCCGACCGCGAGGGGCACCGAATACGCGGCTACCCGGCTCGTTCTTCTCATGACAACTCCTGTCCTCGCCCCCGGCCACCCACTGTGGTCACGTGAATCTAAATAGCGACCGCGGCCAATACCACCGACCAAAGTGGTATCTGCCCGGATGGCCCACCTGGTGAGACGTCAACGGGCGCTTCCCGGCCCGAAGCGGAGCTGGCACTCTGCTCTCGTGGCGAACCTGGGGAGGGATTTCGCGCGGCTGTGGGCTGCGTACGCGATCAGCACGGCAGGCAGCACGGTCGGCGCGGGTGCCCTCGGACTCGTCGCGGTGCTCGTGCTCGACGCTCCCGCGTGGCAGGTTTCCCTGATCACCGCCATCTCGGCCGCCGCCAGCGCGGTCCTCGCTTTCCCGCTCGGGCCTCGCGTCGAATTCGCCCGGAAGCGTCCCGCGATGATCACCGGAGACCTGATCCGCTGTGCCGCGCTGGCGAGCGTGCCGCTGGCGGCTGCGCTGCACGTGCTGACCATGCCGCAGCTCTATGCGGTCGACATCGTCGTCGCCACCGCGGCCGTCATCTTTTCCGCAGCCAGCGGCGCACACCTCAAAGCCCTTGTCGCGCCGGACGAACGGGCTGTCGCCTTGAGCCGCTTCGAAAGCACCGACTGGGTCTGCTGGTCGGCCGGCCCACCCTTGGGCGGCGTCTTGATCAGTGGATTGGGCGCGACCGCGACGATGCTCATCGACGCGTTCTCGTTTCTGCTGTCCGCACTCGGAATCCGTCGTCTGCGTACGCCGGAACCACCGCCTGCGGTTGCTTCCGGGCCCGCTCGCCGCGGATTCACCGACGGATGGCGTTTCCTGCTGCGCAGCCCTGAACTGCGGCCGCTGTTCTTCAACTCCGTGTTGTTCAGCGGCGCGGTTCTTTGGGTCACGCCGCTGCAAACCGTGCTGATGTTGCGGGATCTCGGCTTCGCGCCTTGGGAATACGGGCTGGTGCTCGGCGTTCCCTGCCTTGGCGGGCTACTCGGCGCGCGGCTCGCGCCGACGCTCAGCTCCCGGTACGGCGCGCGGAAAGTGTTGCTCTGGACCAGTTTCGCGCGTACTCCGTGGCTGCTCGCCGCTCCGTTCGCCTTTCCCGGACCGGCCGGAGTCGTTCTGCTGATCGCCGCGGACTTCGGGCTGTTGCTGGTGGCGGGCATCTTCAACCCGACCTATTCGGCGTACCGGCTGTCGCTGATCGACGACACCGTCCTGACGCGGACACTCACCGCCTGGTCCACCGGAACCCGCACCGCCAAACCCATTTTCATCACCCTCGGCGGGATCGCCGCCGGAGTGGTCGGCGTGCGCTTCTCGCTGGGGATCGGCGCCGTGCTCTGTCTGCTCAGCGCCGCCGCGTTGCCCGCCCGCCGGAGCCGATGATCAGTTTTTGTCGGTGGTGCAGGTTACCGTGGCTGCCATGTTCAAGATCGACCGCGCGGCCGCTGCCGACGCCGCCGCGCTCACCGACCTCATGCACGCCTCGTCGGCCTACCAAGGCCAGTACGCCTCGATCCTGGAGGGATACGCCGTCACGCCGGATTACCTGCGCCAGCACCAGGTTCTGGTCGCCCGGGGCCCGTCCGGGCCAGTGGGTTTCGCCGCGCTCGCCGACGCGGAACTGGACCTGCTGTTCGTCGCCGACGAAGCGCAGGGAACCGGGCTCGGTGCCCGGCTCGTGCAGCGAGTCCTCGAGCTGGCAGCGGAAAACGGGCTGACCGAGGTGCGCGTGGTGTCGCATCCGCCCGCGGTGAAGTTCTACGAACGCATGGGCGCCCGGCAGATCGGGACCGTCCCGCCGAAACCGCCGAAGATCTCGTGGTCCCGGCCGGAACTGGTGTTCTCCCTGTCCGGAAACGACAGCGCCCCGGACCGCGAAACCACCGCGGGCCAGGGCGACCGTCGAGGAATCAGAAGTTGATCATATGACCAGCCAGTCCGTGCACCGCTTCCTTCACCGCCTCGCCCAGTGTCGGGTGCGCGTGCACGTTGCGCGAAACCTCGTGCACCGTAAGGTCCCACTGCTGCGCCAGCGTCAGCTCCGGCAGCAGCTCCGTGACGTCCGGGCCGATGAGGTGCGCGCCGAGCAGTTCGCCGTACTTCGCGTCGCTCAGCACCTTCACGAAGCCCGCCGCGTCGCCGAGGCCGTGCGCCTTGCCGTTGGCCGTGAACGGGAACTTCGACACCTGCACGTCGAAGCCCTTCTCGCGCGCCTGCTCCTCGGTCCAGCCGAAGCTCGCGATCTGCGGCTGGCAGTAGGTCGCGCGCGGGATCATCACGAAGTCCAGTTCCATGGTCTCCGCGCCGGCGATCGTCTCCGCCGCCACGATGCCCATCGACTCCGACGCGTGCGCCAGCATCAGCTTCGCCGTCACGTCGCCGATCGCGAACAGGTGCGGCACGTTCGTCCGGCCGCGGCCGTCGATCGCGATCGCGCCGCGCTCGGTCAGCTCGACGCCGGTGTTCTCCAGGCCGTAGCCCTCCACGTTCGGCCGGAACCCGATGGCCTGCAACACCTTGTCGGCCTCGAGCACCTGCTGCTCGCCGTCCTTCGACACGGTCACTGCCACCTTGGCTCCCGAGTCGTCGATCGACTCGACCTTGGTGCCCAGCAGCACCTTGATCCCCAGCTTGCGGTAGCGCTTGGCCAGCTCGGCCGACACCTCGGCGTCCTCGAGCGGCACCATCCGGTCGAGGAACTCGACGATCGTCACGTCCACGCCGTAGTTGCGCAGCACGTAGGCGAACTCGACGCCGATCGCGCCTGCCCCGGCGATCACGATGCTGCCCGGCAGCTCGCTTTCGAGGATCTGCTTTTCGTAGGTGACCACGCGCTCGCTGCGCTGCGTGCCCGGCAGCAGCCGGGCCGTCGCGCCGGTGGCGATGATGCCGTAGGTGAAGGTGATGCGCTCGCCGTTGACCTCGAGGGTGTTGGCGTCCACGAAGGTGCCGCGCCCGTTGTACTCGGTGATCTTGTTCTTCTTCATCAGGAAGTGCACGCCCTTGACGCGCCCGTCCGCGACCTTGCGGCTGCGCTCGTACGCCGCGGCGTAGTCGAACCGGATCTCCCCGTCGGAGGAGATGCCGTAGGTCTTGGCCTCCTCCTTCACCGTGTGCGCGAGCTCGGCGTTGCGCAGCAGCGCCTTCGAAGGGATGCAGCCGACGTTGAGGCACACCCCGCCCCAGTACTTCTCTTCCACGACCGCCACGCTCAGGCCCAGCTGCGAAGCCCGGATCGCCGCGACGTACCCACCGACTCCGGCCCCGAGGACCACCACGTCATAGTCTGCGCTCATACCGTTGAAACTACCTCCCGCGCCCGCTCGGGGCGGCGTGACGGCGCCCGCTTTCCGCCCGGCCGCCGCTCGTCCTGGGCGGCCCGCCCGCTGCTGCGGCGTGTCCTCCGCCGTCTGATCCGCGGCGAAACCTTTTCCAGTGCAACCGGATCGTCCACAGTGGCACCCGCGGGTACCGCGGAGTCCGCCGGTCAGACAGGCGGGCGCACGCCCCGGATCCCGGCGAGCAGCTCGGTCACCGCGGTCATGATCCGCGCGGTCGCCTCCTCCAGCACGTCCCTGGTCAGCTCCCGCCCGCGCAGGTCGGCGAGGTCCACCGGCTCGCCGGCGACGAATTCGATCTTCCGCCGCGGCAGCACGCGCGGGAACCAGGAACCGGCGGGCAGCAGTTCGTGCGTGCCCCAGTTCGCGACCGGGATCACCGGCACGCCGGTCTCCAGCGCGATGCGCGCCGCGCCGGTCTTGCCCTTCGCCGGCCAGCCGTCCGGGTGCGCGGAGAGCCCGGCCTCCGGGAAGATCGCGACGCATTCGCCCGCCCGCACCGCGGCGACGGCGTCGCGGTACGCGCCCGCGGCGGTCGGCGCGCCGCGGTGGACCGGGATGTGCTTGCCCGAACGCATCACCGACTTGATCACCGGGGCGTTCCACAGGCTCGCCTTCGCCAGGTACCGCGGCACCCGGCCGGAGCCGAGGCAGAAGGCGGTGAGCGTCGTCGGGTCGGCGTTCGACAGGTGGTTGGAAGCCACCACGACCCCGCCCGATTGCGGGATGTTCCGCGCGCCGCGCACGCGGAAGCGGCTCGTGAGGGCGAGCAGCTGCCACACGACCTCGATCGCGAAGTGGTACCAGGCGCCCCGTCCGGAGCGGGCGAAGCGCCTGCCGTACCTCTGCATGCCGCGGAAGCCGAGCAGCTCCCCTTCGAGCGGGGTCCAGTGGTCCCGGGTCCGGGTGCGCAGCGCCATGAGCGTCATTCGTAGCGGAAGACGCTCCGGTTCGGTGCCGCGCGACCTCAGGACGCGGCGGGAATCACACCCGCTCGAGCACCACCACGGGGATCTCGCGGTCGGTCTTCTTCTGGTAGTCGTTGTAGGCGGGCCACACCGCGGCGAGCTTGTCCCACAGCCGGGCGCGTTCCTCGCCGGTCGCGGTCCGGGCGCGCGCGGTGAACTTGTCCGCCCGCACCTGCACGCGGACCTCGGGGTTCTCCTGCAGGTTCAGGTACCAGCCGGGGTGGTTCGGCGCGCCGCCCTTCGACGCGACGATCACCGGGTTGCCGTCGTCCTCCTGGTAGATCAGGGCGAACTTGCGGTCCTGCCCGGTCTTGCGCCCCTTCGTGGTGAGCACCAGCGTCGGCACGCCCTCCTGCCAGTCGTGCCCGACCTCCCCGTCGGTCTCCTCGTAACGGCGAACGTGCTCGTCACCGAACAGCATGCGGATTTCCTTTCGTTCGACTTCCGCGCTCGACAGCCCGGACCTGCCCTCCCACCCTGCCGCGAACCGGTCGGTCGCGCTGATCAGCTCGTGCAGCGTGCCCGGTTCGTCGAAGGCGTGCCCGGCGTCGCCGATCATCTTCAGCTCGGCGCCCGGCAGCACCTGCGCGAGTTCCCAGGCGGTGGTGGCGGGAGTGACCACGTCGTACCTGCCCTGCACCAGAACGCACGGGATGCCCGACAGCTTCCCGGCCCCGCGGATCAGCTGGTCCGGGGCGAGCCAGCCGCCGTGGCGGAAGTAGTGGTTCTCGATCCGCGCGATCGCGAGCGCGAACTCCGGCTCGGCGAACGCCGCCACCACCTCTTCCCGCGGGGTGAACTTCACCGTCTCGCCCTCCCACCGGCTCCACGCGAGCGCGGCGGGCCCGTGCACCTTGGGGTCCGGGTGATTCAGCAGTTCGTGGTACACCTCGAGCAGGTCGCCGCCGCGGCGCGCGTACGGCACCGGCGCGAGGAACCGCGACCACGCCTCCGGGAACACGCACGCCGCGCCCCCGCCGAAGAGCCACTGCACTTCCTTGAGCCGGAGCGTCGCGACACCGCGCAGGATCAGCTCGGTCACCCGCTCCGGATGGGTCTCGGCGTAGGCGAGCGCGAGCACGCTGCCCCACGAGCCGCCGAACAGCTGCCAGCGGTCGATGCCGCGGTCCTCGCGCAGCTGCTCCATGTCGGACACCAGGTGCCAGGTCGTGTTCACCGAGAGGTCGACGTCCGGTTCGCTGCAGTGCGGCGTGCTCCGGCCGCAGCCGCGCTGGTCGAACAGCACGATCCGGTAGCGCTCCGGGTCGAACAGCCGCCGGTGCCGCGCGGACGCGCCGCCCCCGGGCCCGCCGTGCAGGAACGCGACCGGTTTGCCTTCGGGATTGCCGCATTCCTCCCAATACAGCGTGTTGCCGTCGCCGACCGGCAGCATCCCGTGGTCGTACGGATCGAGTTCCGGGTACAGACCGAGCATGCAGCCACTATGCCCGACCTCGGCCGCGTCCCGCTGGGGGTCCACTGTGGACGTGCGGACGCGGCCGGGATGCTCCGGTTAGGCTTCCCGCATGGCGAAGGTACTGGTGGTGGAGGACGACGCGGCGATCGGCAGCGTCCTCGACTCCGCGCTGCGCGGGCACGGCCACACAGTGCAATGGTGCCGGGACGGCCGGAGCGCGCTGCGCGAGACGGCGGCCGATCTCGTGCTGCTGGACCTGGGCCTCCCGGACGTCGACGGCGTCGAGGTGTGCCGGCGGCTGCGTTCGGCCCTGCCGGGCGCGGTGCTGGTGATCCTTACCGCGCGGGCGGACGAAATGGACGTCGTGGTCGGGCTCGAAGCTGGCGCCGACGACTACCTCACCAAGCCCATCCGGCTGGCCGAACTGCTCGCCAGGGTGCGCGCGCACCTCCGCCGGGGAGCGCCCGCCGCGCCGTCGACGCCGGTCGTCCGGATCGGCGCGCTGGAGGTCGACATCGCGAGCAGGCGGGTCAGCCTGAACGGCCGCGAGGTCGTGCTGCGGGCACGCGAGTTCGACCTGCTCGCTCGGCTGGCCGTCCAGCCGGGGCAGGCGGTGAGCCGGGACACGCTGATGTCGGACGTGTGGGATTCGCACTGGCACGGCTCCACCAAGACGCTCGACGTGCACATCGCCGCGCTGCGCCGCAAGCTCGCCTCGGCCGCCGAGTCGCCGTACGAGGTGCCGAGGATCGCCACCCTGCGCGGGCACGGATACCGGTTAGAGGGGGACTGAACGGGGTGCGCCGCCGGATCGTGACGCTCACCGTCCTCGCGGCGGTCCTGGCCACGAGCCTGTTCGGGCTGCCGCTCGCCGTCGGTGCGCTGTGGTACTTCCGCACGCACACCACGGCCGCGCTGGAGCGGGCCGCCGACGGGACAGCCGTCGTCGTGTCCGACGCGCTCGCCGCCGGCGAGCGCTTCCAGATCCCGGACAACGAGGACGGCGCGGAGGTCGGCGTCTACGACCCGAAGGGCCACCTCCTCGCCGGGGAGGGCCCGCCCACCGCGGACGACGTCGTGCGCGGGGTCGCCGTGACCCGCAGCGACATGCTGAACCAGAAGGTCGGCGACGAGGACGTGCTGGCCGTCCCGGTGCTGACCGGCGCCCGGCTCACCGGCATCGTGCGCGCGGCGCTCCCCCGCTCGGCGCTGACCCGCGACGTCGGCATCACCTGGCTGGTGATGGCCGGCTGCGCGATCGGCGCGGTGCTCGCGAGCTGGCTGGTGGCCCGCCGGATCGCCGCCCGGCTGACCCGTCCGCTGGAAGACCTGGCCTGCACGGCGGCCCGGCTAGGCGAAGGCGACTTCTCCGCCCGGTCCCGGCGTTCGGCGATCCCGGAGATCGACCGCGTCGGCGCCGCCCTGGACGTCACCGCGACCCGCATCGGCGAAACCCTGGAACGGGAACGCGCTTTCTCCGCCGAAGCCTCGCACCAGCTCCGCACCCCGCTGGCCGGACTGCGCCTGCAACTGGAATCCGCGCTGGAAACCCCCGGCCGAGACCCGTACGCGGCCGTGCGCGCCGGAATCACCGCCGCCGACCGCTTGGAAAGGACCGTCGAAGACCTGCTCGCGCTGTCCCGGGAACGCCGCACCCCTCGCGACGAGCTGGACCTTTCCGCCCTCCTGACGGAATTGACCGACGTCCCGCTGCCCGACCACCGCGAACTGCGCCTGGAGATCACCGACCCGCCCCCAGTCCGCGCGTCGGCCCCCGCGGTGCGGCAGGTGCTGGCCGTCCTGCTGGACAACGCGGTGAACCACGGCGAAGGAACCATCACCGTCCGAGCCCGAGACGCCGGCGGCGCCCTGGCCGTGGACGTCGTCGACGAAGGCCCGGACCTGGGCGAACGAGACCCGTTCTCCGACCACACCCCCGGCGGGCACGGCATCGGCCTCCGCCTGGCGAGAAGCCTGGCCGAAGCCGAAGGCGGCCGGTTGCGCCTGTCGCGCCCCGATCCGCCGACGTTCACCTTGCTGCTTCCGGAAGCTCCCGCCTCCTGACCAGCCCTTGCCGGGCGGTGCAGTGCTTGCTCTCGCGCAGCGTCCGCGGCATGCGGCCGGAGCAGTTGCCCTCCGCGCCAAGATCCGCACGCCGCAGACGACCGGGTGCTGCTCTCCCGGCTCACCGCCAGGCAACACCGCACGCCTCACCCGCCGCCACTGACCGCAGAATTCCTCGCCCGCCCCCGCGACCAGCCCCGATCACGGAGCTGCCCCGATCCGCCGGAACCGCAACCCAGCCCCGCCCATCACTCCGGACACCTCCGCTAAGCAGCACGCGGGCACGCGCCACGGCACCCGCGGCCCAGCTTCATTCACTTCCCCAGCCCCATGCGAGGGGCCGCAGCCACGACGACGGCCCTGCCCGCATCCCAGCGATGCCGACCCCCGGCCCGCCGCTCACAGCCACCCCAGCGATGCCCACCCCGGCCCGCCGCCCACGGCCGCCCTAGCAGGGCCTCGAGCAACCGCCCGGCCCCGCATCCTCCTCAGCCTCATCCCGAGCAACTCCGGATAACCCGGCCCTGAACTGCGCAAACAAACCCGCCACCCCAGCCCCCTCACCCCGATCACTTACAGTCATCGACGGCCCGCAACCCCGCCCACCCCCAGCAGCAACCCCGCAGAAACCGACCCCGAGAGCGCAATGAATCACCTGTCACCGTCAGCAATCCACAACACATCTCGGTTCTCGGGGCAATTTTCGATCGATACCGTGGCTCGAAGTCGACAGTGGCGTCACAATCAATCGCTAGGAGCCGCCCGGTGAGCACCAGTCCCACTTCTGCGCGCGGGAGGCTCGGCACGGCGATGCTGCGCCGCAAGCCGGTCACCGATTTGGTGGCCGAGGCGGATCACGGGCCGCTCAAGCGGACGCTCGGGCTCAGTCAGCTCACCATGCTCAGCATCGGGGCCACCCTGGGCAGCGGGATCTTCGTCGTGCTCGGCGAGGCCGTTCCGGTGGCCGGGCCCGCGGTCGTGGTTTCGTTCGTGCTGGCCGGGATCACCGCGTTGTTCTCCGCGCTTTCCTACGCCGAGCTGGCGGGCATGATCCCGCTCTCCGGCTCCTCGTACTCCTACGCGTACGCGACGCTCGGCGAGCTGGTCGCCTGGGTGTGCGGCTGGTGTTTGGTGCTGGAGTACGGCGTCTCCGTCGCGTCAGTCGCGGTCGGGTGGGGGCAGTACGTCAACGAACTGCTGCACCTGGCCTTCGGCGTCACGTTGCCGGAAGCGCTCAGCGGGCCTCCGGGCGACGGCGGGCTGGTCAACATCCCGGCGATCGTCGTGGTGCTGCTGGCGATGGTGCTGCTGCTGGCCGGCGCGAAGGAAAGCGCGCGGGCCAACGCGATCATGGTCGTGGTGAAGATCGGCACGCTGATCCTGTTCTGCGCCATCGCGTTCACCGCGATCCGGGCTCAGAACTTCACGCCGTTCGTGCCGCTCGGGATGGCCGGGGTGAGCGCGGGCGGAGCGAAGTTGTTCTTCTCCTACATCGGGTTCGACGCCGCTTCCACGGCCGGCGAGGAGGCGCGCAACCCGCAGCGCGACCTGCCGCGCGCAATTCTCTTGTCGCTCGGCATCGTGACCGTTCTCTACTGCCTCGTCGCGGTCGCGGCGATCGGTGCGATGCCCTGGCAGCAGTTCGGCGACAAGCAGGCCGCGCTGTCGCACGTGCTCGCCACGATCTCGGGGAACCCGCTCTGGGCGATCCTGCTCGCGATCGGTGCGATCGTGGCGACCTCCAGCGTCGTGCTGACCGTCCTGTACGGACAGACGCGGATCCTCTTCGCCATGTCGCGCGACGGGCTCGTACCGAAGTCGCTGTCCACCGTGCACGAGAAAACCGGCGTGCCGCGCACCAACACCTTCGTGGTGTCCGGGTTCGTCGCGCTGCTCGCCGCGTTCATCCCGCTCGGCAAGCTCGCCGACGCCACCAGCATCGGGACGCTGTTCGCGTTCGGGCTGGTCAACGTCGCCGTGCTGATCCTGCGCAAACGCCGTCCCGAGGCGCAGCGCACGTTCCGGGTGCCGTTCTCGCCGGTCACGCCGATCATCGGGATGGCCTGCTGCGCGTACATGATGTTCAGCCTCGACGGGGCGACCTGGGTCGTGTTCGGCGCGTGGATGCTGGTCGGGCTCGTCATCTACTTCGGCTACAGCATCCGTCGCTCGCGGCTCGCGGAAGGCGTCCGATGATCATCGCTGTCCACCAGGGACCGTTCGACCAGCTGCCCGAGGCGATGGCGGCCGCGGCGGAGCGCGGTGCCGAGTTGATCGTGACTGCCGAGATGGGCACGACCGGTTACAACATCGGCGCGAAAGCCGTCGGGGAGCTGGCCGAACCAGCGGATGGACCGCGAGCCGCCGAGTTGGGCGCGTTGGCCGCCAAGCACCAGATCGCGGTGGTCTACGGCTATCCCGAGCGCGCCGGCGACGCGGTGTACAACTCGGCGCAATTGCTGTCCGCGCAAGGGGAACGGCTCGCGAACTACCGCAAGACGCATCTGTTCGGCGATCTCGACCGCGACCAGTTCTCGCCCGGTGACGAGCCGGTGGTGCAGGCCGATTTCAACGGTCTCCGCGCCGGTCTGCTGATCTGTTACGACGTCGAGTTCCCCGAGCTGGTCCGCGCGCACGCGCTCGCGGGTACCGAACTGCTGCTCGTGCCCACCGCGCTGATGCGGCCGTACGAGCGCATCGCCGACCTGCTCATTCCGGTTCGTGCGCACGAAAGCCAGCTGTTCCTCGTGTACGCGAACCGCTGCGACACCGAAGGCGAACTCACCTACTGCGGACGCTCGACGGTCGCGTCGCCGGATGAAGTCGTCGCGAAGGCTGGGCCGGACGAAGAGCTTCTGTTCGCCGAGCTCGACCCCGCTGTGCTCGCCCAGGCGCGAGCCGAAACCCCGTACCTGGCCGACCGACGGCCGTCGCTGTACCGCTCTCTCACCGAAGGACCCCGGGCATGACCTCCGCAGTTCCCGCCGCGATCCACGCCGAGGAACCCGCCGGCCGGCCGATCACCATGTTCGGCCCCGATTTCCCGTTCGCCTACGACGACTACCTCGCGCATCCGGCCGGGCTCGGCAGCGTGCCGGAGCAGGCGCACGGCACCGAGGTCGCGGTGATCGGCGGCGGCCTTTCCGGCATCGTGGCCGCCTACGAGCTGATGAAGCTCGGGCTGCGGCCGGTCGTCTACGAGATCGACGGCATCGGCGGGCGGCTGCGCACGCACCGCTTCCCCGGGCTGCCCGACGACGTGGTCGCCGAGATGGGCGCGATGCGGTTCCCGCCGTCGTCGACGTCGCTGTTCCACTACATCGCCAAGGCCGGGCTGGAAACCACGCCGTTCCCGAACCCGCTTTCCCCCGCCACGCCGAGCACCGTCGTCGATCTCAAGGGCCGCAGCCATTACGCGCGCACGCCCGAAGATCTGCCCGACGTGTACGGCGAAGTGGCGCGGGCATGGCAACGCACGCTCGATGAACACGCCTCGTTCGCCGAGATGCAGACCGCGATCCGCAATCGCGACGTCGCGACGGTGAAAAAGATCTGGAACGAGCTGGTGCCCCGGCTCGACAACCAGACCTTCTACGGATTCCTGTGCGATTCCCCGGCGTTTTCCTCGTTCCAACATCGCGAGATCTTCGGCCAGGTCGGATTCGGCACCGGCGGCTGGGACACCGACTTCCCGAACTCGATTCTGGAAATCCTCCGGGTCGTCTATACCGGCGCGGACGACGAGCACCGCAGCATCGTCGGCGGCAGCGGGCAGCTCCCGAAACGGCTGTGGGAGCACGTCCCGGAGAAGCTCGCGCACTGGCCGTCCGGGACGAATCTGGCTTCCCTGCACGAAAACGGCGCGCCGCGGCCGGGGGTCACGCGACTGCACCGCACCGCGCCGAACAACATCACCGTCACCGACGCCTCCGGCCACATCCGCACGTTCGGCGCGGCGGTGTTCACCGCGCAGAGCTGGATGCTGCTGTCGAAGATCGAATGCGACGAGGCGCTGTTCCCGATCGACCACTGGACGGCCATCGAGCGCACCCACTACATGGCCTCCTCCAAGGTGTTCGTGCCGGTCGACCGCCCGTTCTGGCTCGACCGCGACCCGGTCACCGGCCGCGACACGATGAGCATGACGCTGACCGACCGGATGCCGCGCGGCACCTATCTTCTCGGCGACGACCCGGACCGGCCCGCGGTGATCTGCCTGTCCTACACGTGGGCCGACGATTCGCTGAAGTGGCTGCCGCTCAGCGTGTCCGACCGCGTCGAGGTGATGCTGCAGTCGCTGCGCGAGATCTACCCCGGCGTCGACGTGCGGCGGCACATCGTCGGCGACCCGGTAACCGTGTCGTGGGAGGCCGAACCGCATTTCATGGGCGCGTTCAAGGCGAACCTGCCCGGGCATTACCGGTACCAGCACCGGCTTTTCACGCATTTCGTGCAGGATTCACTGCCCGAGCGCTATCGCGGTTTGTTCCTTGCGGGCGACGACATCTCGTGGACGGCGGGCTGGGCCGAGGGCGCGGTGCAGACCGCGCTCAACGCGGTATGGGGCGTGCAGCGGCACTTCGGCGGCACGAGCGATCCGGCGAATCCCGGCCCCGGCGACCGTTTCGCGGACCTCGCGCCGATCGAACTCCCGGACTGAGCAAAGCCGTCAACCCATACCGCGCGGTAGCAGCCGAACGTGTTTCCGCCGCGACATTCCGCCCGGCTGTTCCGCCTTACTGAACCGATCATGCCAAACTGATGCCATGAGCACCGATCCGGCGCCGAAGTGGCGGCGACTCGAACCGGACGAACGCAAAGAGCAGATCTACGCCTGTGCGGCGCGGCTGTTCGGCGAACGACCGTATTCGGAAGTGTCCACTTCGGACATCGCGGCCGAGGCAGGCGTGGCCCGCGGACTGATCAATCATTATTTCGGAACGAAAAGGGAGTTGTACCTCGAAATCGTTCGGCGCGCGCTTACCGTGCCACGGATTGCGGTGCAGATTCTGCCGGACGGCCCGCTGGAAGTACGCGCGGACGCCGCCATCGACTGGCTGCTCGACATGGTGCGCGGGCAGGAGAAGCTGTGGCTCGCCGCGATCGCGCCGGAGGGCATCGGCCGCGACCCGGAGGTGGACCGGATCGTCGCCGAGGCCGACCGCGCGTCCGCCGACCGCGTCCTGGAGGCGGTCGGGCTGTCCCGCGACAGCGCGCACGGCGAGGAACTGAACGCGGCGGTGCGCGCGTTCGCCGGCATGGTGAAGGCGGCGGGCCGCGAATGGCTCGTGCACCGCTCGCTGGACCGGCGCCAGGTGCACACGCTGCTGACCATGTCGCTCGTGACCGTGGTCGGCCAGGTCTTCCCCGCGATCCAGCACCCGCCCCAGCACTGACGTACCGGAAGGAGAACCCCCGGCACCACGAGGGGGGAGGAAAGTGCCGGGGGCCCCTTCCGGAGGCGAGGCCCCCGGTAGCTGTCCACGCTACGCCGGGAAGGCGTCGAATCGGTGTCGGTCGGCGCGGCGACAGCCCGACTTTTCACCACGACCACGCGGACGGCCCAGCGCGGACGCCCCGGCCGGGCAATTTCGCGAATTTCAGCCGCGCAACCGGGCCAATCGGCACGTGAGCCCGTCCAGGCAGCTGCGGATCGCGAAGTCGAACAGCTGCGGATGGTAACCGGCGGCGGCCGCGGGGTCGGCGAGCAGCTCCCGCATCGCGCGGCCGTGCGCGGCCATCCCGGGCAGGTCCTCGCGGTCGTGGTAGGAGGCGTACTCCTCGGTGTTGTCCAGGCGCAGGCCGAGGCTGCAGTCCCGGTCGTCCTCCAGCGCGACGTACTGGCACGCGGTGGTGGTGAGCATCGTGTAGGCGAGCGCGCTCTCGTCGCCGAAGCCCGCGTCCAACAGCATCCGGACGCCGCGGTCCACCGTGGGCGTGGCCGCGGCGACCGATGGGCCGAACGACGCCATCCGGCGCGCCGTGCCCGGGTGCTTGCGCAGCACCTCGCGCAGACCGGTCAGCAGTTCGACGAACCACTCCTGCCAGTCCAGCTTCTCGTCGGGCAGCCGCAGCTGGCCGACCACCCGGTCGAGCACCGCGCACACGACCGCGTCGCGGTCCCCGACGTGGTGGTAGACGACCGCCGGGTACGCCCCGATCGCGGCGGCCAATTGCCGCAGCGTCCAGTTCTCCAGGCCGCGTTCGACGGTGAGCTTCACCGCCGCGTCGATCACCTTCTTCGCGGTGACCGCGGGCAGCCCGGCGGCGGAACGGGACCGGGCGCGCTGTCCGGCACGCGAAGTCGGCATGGCGTGCACCGTAACCGGCGACCGCCCGGCTCGGCCACACGCGGTTCCGCGCTGCGGCATGATCGGGGCATGCCACGCGCACAGGCCAACGGCCTCGAACTCGAGTACGACACGTTCGGCGACCCGGCCGCGCCGCCGATCGTGCTGGTGATGGGACTCGGCGCCCAGATGATCACCTGGGAGGAGGGTTTCTGCGAGCTGCTCGCGAGCCGCGGCTTCCACGTGGTGCGCTTCGACAACCGCGACGCGGGCCTGTCCACCTGGTTCGACGAACTCGGCGCGCCGGACCTCGCCGGGATCATGGCGGGCACGGCCCCGGCGCCGTACCTGCTCTCGGACCTCGCGGACGACGTCGTCGGGCTGTTCGACGCGCTCGGTTTCGCGAAGGCGCACGTCGTCGGCGCCTCGATGGGCGGAATGGTCGCGCAGCAGCTGGCGATCGACCACCCGGACCGGCTGCTGAGCCTGACCTCGATCATGTCGACGACCGGCGACCCGTCGGTCGGCCAGGTCTCGCCCGCCGCGCTGGAAACGCTCACCAAGCCGGCTCCGGAAACGCGCGAGGAGCAGATCGAGCTGAGCGTCGCGAACTACCGGGTGACCGGGTCGCCGGGCTATCCGGCCACCGAGGAATACCTGCGGCGCAAGGCAACCCGGAACTACGACCGGGGACGGCATCCGGTCGGGATGCAGCGGCAGGCCGCCGCCGTGGTCGCGTCGGGCGATCGCACTGAACGACTGCACGACGTCCGGGTGCCGACCGTCGTGCTGCACGGCGACTCCGACGTGATGATCGACGTCAGCGGCGGGAAGGCGACCGCGGCGGCGATCCCGGACGCGGAACTGGTCATCGTCCCGGGCATGGGGCACGACCTGCCGGAGCCGCTGTGGCCGGAGATCGTGGCGGCGATCGTCCGCGCGGCCGCCCGCGCCTGACCGGGGTCAAGAAGCCGTCAATACCTCGCTCCGGAGCGTACGGAACCTGTCCGCGCGCCCTCCCTTACGCGCCCGCGCGAGGTGCCATGGGGCATGCGTATTGACGGACGGCTGGCTGGCGGATTCGGTTTCCCGCTCGGTTGCGTGGCGGTGGTGGCAGCTGCGATCGCGGCGAAGCTCGCGCCCGCGCATCCCGGTTATGCCGTGGCGGCCGTCGCGCTCGCGGTCGGTGCAGTGGCAGTGATCACGACTCCCCTCGCGGCGGGCGGCGCGGCGATAGTGGGCTGGGCGGTGCTTTCCGGCTTCGTCTACAGCCGAGCCGGGACCCTAGTTTTCACCGCGGCGACCGGCTGGGTCGCGGTGATCTTGGCTGGTGCGGCCGGGTTCGGGCTCGCTGCCGGTGCTGGATGGCGCGCGGTCCGGCGGGATCCTCCGGTGGTCGCGGAAGCTGTCGTGCCGGTGCCGCGGAAGGCGGTCGAATCGAGCCACCGCCGGGTGGCGTCACTCTGAAATGGCTCGCCAAGGTGCGGGAAGGGTGCCAGGCTGACGGGGTATCACGTCGTCACCTTCGGAGGTCAGCCATGAGTGAAGCGCAACCGGCACCCAGCGACGGGGAGGGCGACGTCAAGCGGAAGTTCCGCGAGGCGCTGGAACGGAAGCAGGCCAAGGCGCGGGACGGGGCCGCGCACGAGAACGCGGGGCAGCAGAGCCAGCACGCGCACGGGCCCGCGGCGAACAAGCGGACGTTTCGGCGGAAGAGCGGCTGATCGCCGTTCCTGAGGGTGGCGTGGGGCACCCCGAAGCTTGATTGTGACTACAGGCGGAGGGTGCTTGTCAAGGCGGGAAAGATGCCTTGACAAGCACCCTCCGCCCGTGTTTTGGCTTCGTATCGGGGTGCGGGGGTGGTGTGGGTGCCTCGCTCGTCGGGTGTGTTGGCTGCGGTTGGGTGGGCGGGGCTAGCGCCCCAATGTGGCATTGGGTGCGTCAGATGCACCCAATGTGGCGTTCGGTGCGTGGGATGCACCCAATGCCGCATTGGGGCGCATCCTGGCGAGCTCAGGTCGGGCTAGCGCGGGGCGGGCGAGCGCATTCCGGCGAGCGCGGGGCGAGCGAACTCAGGTCGGGCTGGCACGGGGCGAGCGCATTCCGGCGAGCGCGCGCATCCCGGGCGTGCGCGGGCGAGCGAGCACAGGCGGGCGCGCGCGAGGCGGACGGGCGAGCGCATCCCGGGCGAGCGCGGGTGGCGGGCCGTGAAGGGCTCCTTGAGGGAATCCAAGTCCGTGAAGGGGCCCCTCACGACCGGCACGACCGGTGGTGGGTCGTGAGGGGAACCCTGAAGGAATCTGGTTCCGTGGGGGTTCCCCTCACGTACTCGGCCGAGCTACACCGTGAGGATCGAGCGCAGGCGGCCGACGTCGGTCATCCGGCGTTCGGCAAGGCGGTCGGCAGCGGCGGCAGGGGGTACGCCGTCGTCCTTCGCCAGGTCGTACACCGCTTTCGTCGTGTCGAAGATGGCCGCCGTTTTGCGCTGGGCGCGGGCGAAGTCGAAGCCGTGGCGTTCGTCGTCCACCTGGATGACGCCGCCCGCGTTCACCAGGTAGTCGGGGGCGAAGAGGATGCCGCGGTCGTCCAGGAGCTTGTCGACGCCGGGGTGCGCCAGTTGGTTGTTCGCCGCGCCGCACACGATTTGCGTGCGCAGGGCGGCGACTGTCTCGTCGGTGAGCACGCCGCCCATCGCGCAGGGGGCGAAGACGTCCAATTCGGTCCCGATCATGGCGTCCACATCGGACACCACCTCGACCCCGGGGTACGCCGCTCGGGTGCGTTCCACCGCGCTGGGCGCGACGTCGGTGATCACCACGTGCGCGCCGGCTTCGACGAGGTGGCCGACGAGGATGTGGCCGACCTTGCCGACACCTGCGACGCCGACGCGGCGGCCGGTCAGTTCGGGTACGCCCCAGACCTGGTCGGCGGACGCGCGCATTCCCTGGTACACGCCGAAAGCAGTGAGCACCGAGGAGTCGCCTGCCCCGCCGTCCTCAGGGGAACGTCCAGTGACGTGCCGGGTTTCGCGGGCGACCACGTCCATGTCGCGGACGTACGTGCCCATGTCGCAGGCGGTGATGTAGCGGCCGCCGAGCGATTCCACGAAGCGGCCGTACGCGCGCAGGAGCGCTTCGGACTTCAGCGTGTTCGGGTCGCCGATGATGACGGCTTTGCCGCCGCCGAGGTCGAGGCCGGCTAGTGCGTTCTTGTACGCCATTCCCTTGGAGAGCGCGAGAACGTCGTCGAGGGCGGCGTCCTCAGTGGCGTAGGGGTAGAACCGGGTGCCGCCGAGGGCCGGGCCCAGAGCGGTGGAGTAGATGCCGATGATGGCTTTCAGCCCGCTGGCCTCGTCGTGGCAGAACACGACTTGTTCATGGCCGGTGTGACGGCCGAACACGCCTTCGGTCACGGTGGTGACTCCTTTGTCTCCCACGCGGCTCGTGGCCGCGCAAATGTGTGAACGGTGCGCACCGGGGAACGGGGGTTGCCCGTCCCGCAGTGCACACCGTCAACCTACTTCGCCGTTCTCCGGGCCACCACCCGCATCCCGGGAGCTTCACCCCAGATCCGCGACAGCTTCCCGAAGCGTGGAAATCGCGGTCTCGAGCTGTTCATCCGACAGGTACGGCGCGGGTCCGAACCGGAGGTAATGGCCCCGGCTGTCGGTCCGCACGCCGCGCGCGGACAGGCGTTCGCACAGCTGCCCGGCGACCGGGCTGCGCAGCGAGAGGAAGCCGCCGATGCCGTCGAGCGGGGTCTCGCGGTCGCGGGTGACGACGTCGTCCGGCAGGCCGAGGCTGTCGAAGCAGCCGGCCAGCAGGCCGACCTGGTGCTGCGAAACCTCGCGCAGGAACTCGGCGGTGAGTCCTTGCTCGGCGAAGAATTGCTGCACTCGTACACCGCGGTAGTGGCTCGACGGGTCGTAAGTGGCTCCGGCGAACCGGTCGCCGCCGGGTGCGTACGCGACTTCGTCCGGCCGGCGGTCGTCGGCGAGGGCGCCGAATTCCGCGTACCAGCCGGTAATCACCGGGCGCAGCTCCTGGGCGTGCGCGGGCAGGCGCAGGAAGCAGTTGCCCTCGCCGAGCTGCAGGTACTTGTAGCCGCCGCCGAGCACCCACGCGTTGGTGAGGCCGAGGTCGTGCAACGAGAACGGGACCGCGCCGACCGCGTGGTACGCGTCGACGACCAGCTCGACCGAGCGGCTCCGGCACGTGTCAGCCAGATGCGCGAGGCCCGGCACGATCCACGACGTCTCGAACAGCACCGCCGACGTGAGCACCGCGGCAGTGCGGTCGTCGACCTGCTCGGCGAGCCGTTCGGCCAGCGTCGCGACCGGCGCGGCGGGCACGCGGACGACCTCGACGCCCTCCTCGGCCAACCGGGTGAGCTGGCGGCGCAGCGTGTGGAATTCCCCGTCCGTGGTCACCAATCGCGGCCGCTTCCGCAGCTCGATCGCGGACAGGAACCGCAGCACGAGTTCGTGCGTGTTCTGGCCGAGCGCGTAGTCGCCGTGCGGATCGGACAGCCACTGCCGGAACCCGTTCCGCAGCTCGCCTGCCTTCGCGAACGCCCGGCCCCACTTCTCGTCCACCTCCTCCGCGGCGTCGGCGAACGCTTCGCGCAGCCCCTCCTCGGCGACGTCCGGCCAGGCCTGGTGCGAATGCGCGGACAGCAGCAGCCGGTCGGCGACGCGGAACCGCGAATAGTGCGGGGCGAGTGCGTTTTCCTTGGCGCGCAAGGACTCCACTGTGCTCACAACCGGCTCCGGACGGCCCACAGGTCCGGGAACATCGGGTTGAACAGCGTGGTGCGCAGGTAGGCCGCGCCGGACGAACCGCCGGTGCCGGTCTTGTCTCCGATCGTGCGTTCGACCATTTTCACGTGCCGGTAGCGCCATTCCTGCAGGCCCTCGTCGAGGTCGACCAGCGCCTCGGCGAGCACCGACGGGCCGCCGTCGTCCTGGTAGACCTTCAGCAGCACTTCCTGCAGTTCCGGCGACGGCTCCAGCGGACGGGTCACGTCGCGGTCGGTGGCGACCGGATAGCCCTTTCCGGACAGATACGTCAGGAACGAGTCGAACACCGACGGGCGGCGCATCGCGTCGGCGATCCGGGTGCGCTGCTCGCCGCCGTCCGGGTAGTGCGCGAAGACGCGCTCGTCGCGGCGGCCGAGCACCGCCTCCAGTTCGCGGAACTGGCCGGACTGGAAACCGCTCGAAGCGTCGAGGCGGGCGCGGAAGCTGGTGAACTGGCTGGGCGTCATCGTCTCCAGCACGTCGATCTGCGCGACCACCACCTTCAGCACGGTCAGGATGCGGCGCAGCGTGCGGATCGAATGCGCGGTCTTGCCCGCTTCGAGGCTTTCCTGCAGGAACTCGGCCTCGTGCAGGATCTGCTTGAACCACAGTTCGTAGACCTGGTGGATCACGATGAACAGCAGTTCGTCGTGTTCGTCCGAGCGCGGGCGCTGGGCGCCGAGCACCTCGTCGAGGGCCAGATAGGACGTGTAACTGAGTGCGGCCTGGGTGTCGTCGGTTCCGGTCATCGGGTTCCTCATCTCGTGGACAGGGTTCGGTCGAAGTGGCGCTGGGCGGGTGGCGCGAGCGCCGAGTACAGGTCGTGGAACAGCTTGACCGCCGCGGCCCTGGTCTCCGGCGCGGGGATCAGCTCGGCAGGCAGTTCCGGGTCCAGTGAAGGGAATTCGCGATAGGTGTGCACCAGGCGGGTGCGCACGGCGAACGCTTCCGGATCGCCGAGCTCGCGCGGGCAGTCGCCGAATTCCGCTACGAACGCGGCGTAGCGGGCGGACAGCCCGTCGAGGTCCCAGGCCCGTCCGGCGAGCCGGCGCACGTCCAGCGCGGCGGACGGCGTGCCGAGCATCAGACCGGCGTGTTCGGCGACCTCGAGTTCGGTGAGCAGGGCGAGCACCTCGGCCTCGCGGTCGTGCGGGGCGAGCCAGGTGCCGTCCTGGACCGGGCCGAAACCGAGGAAGCGCAGCCGCCGCACCAGCCGTTCGCGGGATTTGCGCCGGGTTTCCGGGATGTTCTGCCACAGCACGGTCCAGGTCCCGGCCGGTTCGTCGCGGCGGCCGAGGCCGAAGATCCGCCGGTCGCCGTCGTCGAGCAGGGCGACCGTGCGCGCGGTCAGCGAGTAGTGCACCAGCCTGCCCTCGCGGTGCCGCGACAGCAGACCGCGGCGCACCAGCCGGGTCAGCGCGATCCGCGCCGCGCCGTCGGAGAACCCCAGCTCGTGCAGCAGCGCGACGAGCCCGCCGGACCACACGCGCCTGCTCTCGCGCGGGCGCACGTAGCTGCCCAGCAGCGTCATCACGAGCTCCTGGGGCGTGCGGGCGGGTTCGGTGTCGGGCACGAGCCAACTCTATACACCTCAGCCCGCTGCGGTGTAGCTTTCGGGAGTGAGCAGTTTTTCCGACCGAGTCGTCGTGGTCACCGGCGGCACCCGCGGCATCGGCGCGGCCGTCGCCGAGCGGTTCCGCGGCGCCGGTGCGACCGTGCACTCCCCTGGCCGAGCCGAATGCGACGTCACCGACGAGGCCGCCGTCCGCGCGTATTTCGCCCAACTCGGACCGGTCGACGTGCTGGTCAACAACGCGGGGGTGTCCTCGAGCGCGCCGCTGGCGAAGACCGGCCTCGACGACTGGCGCGGCCAGTTCGAGGTGAACGCGACCGGCGCGTTCCTGTGCACGCGCGAGGTGCTGCCGGGAATGCGCGAACGCGACTTCGGGCGGATCGTCACGGTCGCGTCGACCGCGGGTCTGGCCGGGGCGCGCTACACCTCGGGCTACACCGCGTCGAAGCACGCGGCGGTCGGCCTGATGCGCGCGGTGGCGGCGGAAGTGGCCGGCACGGGCGTCACGTCGAACGCGGTGTGCCCGTCGTTCGTGCGCACCGACATGACCGCGACCTCGGTCGCCCGGATCCGCGAGCGCACCGGCCGCGACGAGGCCGACGCGGAAGCCGCGCTCGCTGCCGCGTCCCCGCTCGGACGGCTGCTCGAACCCGGCGAAATCGCGTACGCCGTGGAGTTTTTCGCCGCCCCGGAGGCGGCCGCGATCAACGGACAGACCCTCGTACTCGACGGTGGAGGAATCCAGAAATGAGCCCGTTCCGCGCCAGTGTCCCGCTCACGAAATCGTGGGAGCACTTCGAGTTCACGGTGGACGACGGGGTCGCGACGGTGACCTTCGACCGGCCGGAGAAGCTCAACGCGCTCACCTTCGACGTCTACGCCGACCTGCGCGACCTCGTCGCCGAACTGCCGCACCGCGGCGACGTGCGGGTGCTCGTGCTCACCGGGAAGGGCCGCGGGTTCTGCTCGGGCGGCGACGTCGAGGAAATCATCGGCGAACTCCAGAAAATGGACACCGCGGAACTGCTCGAATTCACCCGGATGACCGGCGCGGTGGTGAAAGCCATGCGCGAGACGCCGATCCCGATCATCGCGGCGATCAACGGCGTCGCGGCGGGCGCCGGTTCGGTTCTCGCGCTGGCGAGCGATTTCCGGCTGCTGGCCGAATCGGCGAAGTTCGCGTTCCTGTTCACGAAGGTCGGCTTGGCGGGCGCGGACATGGGTTCGGCGTATCTGCTGCCGCGCTTGGTCGGCCTCGGCCGCGCGACGGAACTGCTGATGCTGGGCGACAAACTCCCCGCCGCGCGCGCCGAGGCGATCGGACTGGCGAACCGGGTCGTGCCAGACGCCGAACTGGCCGGTGAGGCCGCCGCGCTAGCGCGCCGCCTCGCGGACGGTCCGGCGCTGGCGTACTCGACCACGAAGGTGCTGCTGACCCGCGAACTCGACAGCGACCTCGGCAGCTCGATCGAACTGGAAGCCATCACGCAGGCGTTGCTGATGACCGCCAAGGACCACAAGGAGTTCTACGCCGCCTGGGCCGCCGGCCGCAGTCCACAGTGGACCGGACGCTGATCAGGCCCGGGTCACCGAGACCTGGAGTTCCGTCACCCAGTCGTCGCGGTTTTCCGGGCACTCCAGGTTGACCTCGCGCGGGTAGCCGGCCGACTGGTAGCCGTTCGCGTCGATCCAGCGGGCCAGAGCCTGGGCCGCTGGATCGATCGTCTCCATGGAACCGCGGTGCACGATGGTCGCCGCGTGCTCCAGCGACGGTAGGTCGAGGACCCGGATGTCGCCGTCCCGCAGCGGGGCGGAAACCTCGACGGCGGCGTGGACGACGACCTTGCCGTCGCCCTCCGGGACGTCCTCGTAATAGGCCACCCCAGGGCCGGTGCAGGCGATGCCCGCCGCCTCCATTCGCCGGAAAAGCTCGTCGTAGAGCGGTCCGATGACGGGACCGATGTCCTCCGGCTCGAAACTCGCGGCGATCGCGGTCAGCTCCGCGACCCGCACCGCGGGGACGTTCTTGACGACGACGTCGTTCTCGGGCATGTGCCCCTCGCTTTCGATCGCTCGGAGCCTCGCCTCGACCCGGACCAGCCGAGCCGCCGCGGCTGCCATCGCCGCTTCCAGGTCTGCCCGGCGCAGCCGCAGCATGGTGCCGAGCTGCTCAGTGGTGACCTTCTCGTCGAGGATCTCCTGCACCTGCTGGAGAGTGAAGCCGAGATCCTTGAGCGCGATGACGCGGTTGAGGCGCGCCAGCTGGGCGGCGGCGTAGTAGCGGTAACCGGTGGCGAGGTCGACCTGAGCCGGGCGCAGCAGCCCGGTCGCGTCGTAGTGCCGCAACATGCGGACCGAAACGCGGCCGTGGCGGGCGAAGTCTCCGATACTGAACATGACGCCTTCGAGTTGACCGCCTGACACGGTGTGAGAGTCAAGAAGCCTTTCAGAGATCCGTGTAGGCGATCGCGTTCTCTTCCAAAGACCCGAACCACAGCCGGCCGTGGTACTCGCGGATCCCCACCAGCAGGTGGAATCCCGGGATCTCGCCGCGCAATTCCCGCACCACCGCGCCCGCCGGGGTGACGGCGACGGCGCCCACCTGGCGTTTCGGGGCGGGCTGCAGCGAATCCGGCAACGCGCGCACCGCGGTCCGGACCGCCGTGGGCAGGCGGCGCACGACGTCGAGGGCACGGAGGCGCGGGCTGGCCTCGGTGATCCAGATCAGCCCGTCCGAACCGGTCGCGATGTTGTCCGGGAAGCCCGGCAGGTCGTCGATCAGGACGTCGCGGTCGCCCGCGCGCGGTCCGGACAGCCAGACCCGGCTGACCCGGCACGCGCCGGTTTCGGCGACCGCCACATAGGACTCGTCCGGCGGCAGCGCGACGCCGTTCGCGAACTGGAGACCGTCGCCGAGCAGGTCGATGTGCCCGTCCGGCGTGCGGCGCAGCAGCCGTCCGCCCGCGGTCTGTTCGATGAGGTCGTCGCGCCAGTTGTCGATGCCGAAGCGGCGCGAGGAATCCGTGAAGTAGACCGTTCCGTCGGCGGCGACCGCGGCGTTGTTGCAGAACACGAAGTCCAGCCCGGCCCCGGACGTCGCGAGGGTCGTGGTCTCGCCGCCGGCCAGCGGCATGGTCAGCAAACCGGCGCGGGCGTCGCAGATCAGCAGCTCGTCGTCGCCGTACAGCTCCAGCCCGAGCGGGCGGCCGCCGGCGTCGCCAAGCAGGTCGATCCGCCGTCCGTCCGGCGAAACGCGCAGGATCCGGCCGTCGTCGACACCGGTGTAGACCCGGCCCTCGGCGTCCACGACCACGTCTTCCGGACCGTGCCCGTTCACCGGCACGATGGTGACCTCACCGAACTGCACGCCGGCCTCCTACCGGTAGGTGAGCAGCCGCGCGTTCTCGCCTTCGAGGTGCGGATGCTCGTTGAAGGACAACAGGTTCACGCCGCCGCGGCCGGACGTCAATTTCGTGATGCCGGTGTTCACGGTGACACGGTTCAGCTTCAGCAGCCCGGGCCCCGGCGTGCCCAGCAACGACCCGGCGACCGCGCCCAGCACTCCGCCCGAGGTGAACACGAGCCCGTTCTCGCCCTTGCCCAGCGAACCGGCCAGCTCGGCCAGCGCCGCCGTGCAGCGGCCGAGGAAAGCAGGCCAGCTTTCCGTGCACGGGCCGCTGTCGCCGGAGTCGACCCACGCGGTCAGCGCGGCGTCCAGCAACCGCTGGTACTCGCGCGGATCCTCTTGCGGCGCACCGCCCGCGTGGTGCGCGGCGATGTCGACGTGGTCGTATTCGTTCCAGCGTTCGTCCTCGATCGCCGGCACGTCGCAGCCGAGGGCCTTCAACGCCGTCGCCGCGGTGTCCCGCTGGCGGGCCAGCGTTCCCGAGCGCACCTGCGTGAACTCGACCCCGCGCCGTTTCAGCTCCGCGCCGACCAATGTGGACTGTTCGAACCCCAGCGGCGACAACGCGTCGTAATCCGCCGCGCCGAACGACGCCTGGCCGTGCCGGATCAGGTAAATCGCACCCATTTATCCCGTCCCGTCAGGAAAACATCCGCAGCAACCGGCCAGGAGCCAAGCGTACCGCGAGGCTCAGCGGCACCCAGGGCCACGAAGGCACGTACGCGCGCTTCGGTTCCGCTTCGATCGCCTTGACCAGCGCGTGCGCACCGGCTTCGGCGGACACCATAAGCGGGTTGCGTTTGGTCGAGCGAGCGGTCATCTCCGAACTGATGTAGCCGGGCCGCACGTCGGTGACCGTGATGCCGTGGCTGCTCAGCTCCAGCCGCGCACCCTCGGCGAACGCGGAGATCCCCGCCTTGGACGCGGAGTACGCGGTGAGATTCCGGGGAAAACCGCGCAGCGCCATGAACGACGAGATCACCGCGAGGTGCCCGTCGCGCTGTTCGCGGAAGATGCCCGCCGCCGCCTCGATCTGGGCCACCGCGCCGACGAGATTGGTCTCGAGGGTCTGCCGGTTGGCGTCGAACCGTCCCGCGCCGACCGGCTGTCCCTTGCCGAGCCCGGCGTTGACGATCACGCGGTCGAGCCTGCCGAGTTCCGCCCGGAATTCCTCGAATACCTGGAAGACGCGGTCGTGGTCGGTGACGTCGAGCGCGCGCGTGGCGACGGTGATCCCGGGGTATGCGGCACGCAGTTCCGCGGCCAAGTCGTCGAGCCGTTCGGTGCGCCGGGCGCACAGCGCGAGATTGCGGCCGCGAGCGGCGAACTGCCGGGCCATTCCCTCGCCGAGACCGGAGCTGGCTCCGGTGATCAGGATGTTCTGCCGCAAGACCATGCCCGGAGCCTACCCGCTGGTAACCGCACCTGGCGGTCCGTGTGATCCCGTCGAAGGCCCGGGAGAAAACCGAAGGAGTTTCGCGCTCGCCGCGGCGGATGACCGGTGGCCCGGCCTCTGGGGGCATGCCGGGCCACCGGTTCCGGGCGCGGCCGCCGGCCGGGCGCGGGGCGCGGTCCGCGCTGCCGGGGCCGAGGCTCCGGACGCGCCGGGGGCGGCGCGTTCCGTCCTGGCCATGGAAGCGCGACCGCGCAGGTCACGGCAATGGTTCCCAGTTGCCAGTACTAGCCCGTTCGTCCGAATGGCACGGCGGTACAACCTGGTCGGACGGCTGCTACCGTGCCTGTGTCGGGCTCGGCACGGTCGGTTACCAGCGGGGGCGGGCGGCGGGACATGACGCAGCGGCAGGCGGACCACGCCGGTCCGGACACCGACGGAGGTGGCCGGACCGCGTTCGCGAGCGCGCTGCGCGCCGCGATCGGAGCCAGCGGGCTTTCCCTGGACCGGATCCAGGCACGGCTGCGCGCGCGGGGCGCGACGGTCAGCGTCACCGCGCTCAGCTACTGGCAGTCGGGCAAACGCCAGCCGGAGCGGGCCGGATCGCTTTCGGCGGTGCGGGTGCTGGAGGAAATCCTCGACGTCCCCGACGGCGCGCTGCTCGGTTTGCTGCCGCCGCCCCGCCCGCGCGGCGCGAGCAGACGCGACCGGGCGGGCGAGGAACCGGTCACCTTCACCCGCGAAATCCTGCAGCCGCTGCTGGAACGCGTCGGCGCGCCCGACGCGCTGGACCAGCAGCACCAGCTGAAGCTGATCGGCCTGCACGACCGCTGCGACATCGCGGCCGACGGCGGCCAGCTCTCGGTCACCTCGCGCGCGGTGTTCCAGTCCGGTGCGGACGGTCAGGACCGCTGGCTGCTGGTGTACGCACAGGGCGACGCGACGGCGGTGCCCGACTTGCAGCCGGTGCGCAACTGCCGCGTCGGCCGCGCCGAAGTGGACGACGACCACGGCATCCTGGTGGCCGAACTGCTCTTCGACCGCGCGCTGGAACGCGGCGAAACGCACCTCATCGAGTACACCCTGCGCAACTCCGGGCCGCCGTACCCGCAATGCCGGGCGACGCACTACCGGGAATTCCGCCGCCCGGTCCGCGAGTACCTGCTGGAGATCCGCTTCGACCCGACCGCAGTGCCCGCCCGGTGCTGGCAGTACGCGAACGCCACCGACGAAGCACCGGCCCGGCGCCGGCTGCGGCTCGACAGCGGCAACGGCGTGCACGCGATCGCGCTGGATTTCGGGCCGGGGATCTTCGGCATCGGCTGGGGTTCGTGACTCCGGTAGCCGAGGTGCGCGAGCTGACCGTCGTGGTCGACACCGGACGGTGGCGCGAGACGGTTCTGGACTCGGTGTGTTTCGCGGTGCCAGCGGGACGGATCACCGCGTTGCTCGGCGAATCCGGATGCGGCAAATCCATCGTCGCGGCGGCGTTGACGGGTTCGCTTCCCTCGGTGGCGCGCAGCTCGGGAGACGTGCGGATCAACGGCACCGTCGGCCTGGTGCCGCAGTCCGGGGTCACGGCGTTCGCTGCAGAGCGAACCGTCGGCGCGCAGCTGGACGAGCGTCAGCAGCTCTATCGCGGACGGAGCGTCGAGGACTCCTGCAAGGCAGCGGTCTGTTCCATGGAGACGCTGGAGCTCTTTCCCCACCAGCTTTCCAGCGGGCAGATTCAGCGCGCTGCGCTCGCGGCGGCCTTGCTGTCCGAACCGGACCTGCTCGTTGTGGACGAACCTAGCGCGTCCCTCGACCGCGGCACCGCGTACGACGTGTGGGCCAGCCTGCGCGCGTACGCCGACACCGGTGCCGCCGGGTCCCCCGCCGAAATCCGCTCCCTCGCCGATCCCTACGTGCAGGGTTTCTTCCCCTGACCGCGCTCAGCTCAGCTTGGTCCGCAACACCTTCCCGGTCGCGTTGCGCGGCAATTCGTCCAGGAACTCCACGTCCCGCGGCACCTTGTAGCGCGCCAGGTTCGCCTTCACGTACTCGCGCACGCCGTCCTCGTCGAGGGTCGAGCCCTCGGTGCGCACCACGAACGCCTTGAGCCGTTCGCCGAAGTCCGGATCCTCGACGCCGATCACCGCCGCCTCGAGGACGTCTTCGCGCTCCACCAAGAGGTTCTCCACCTCGATCGGGAACACGTTTTCGCCGCCGGAGACGATCATTTCGTCGTCGCGGCCGTCGATGAACAGCAGACCGTCCTCGTCGAAGTGGCCGACGTCGCCGCTAGAGAGCAGGCCGTCGATGATTTCCTTGTTGCGGCCGTCGGTGTAGCCGCCGAAGCTGAGCCCGCTGCCGACGAACACCCGCCCGGTCACGTGCGGCTCGGTGATCTTGGTGCCATGTTCGTCGTACAGCGCGACGCGACAGCCGACCGGCGCGCGGCCGACCGTGCCGGGTGCGCGTTTCCAGTCCTCCGGCGTCGCGACCGTCGCCACCGCGACTTCCGTGGAGCCGTACAGGTTGTGCACGACGTCGCCGAATTCCTCGTTCGCCCGGTTGCCGAGATCCGGCGACAGCGCGGACCCGGCGACGAAGATAATCCGCAGGCACGACGTGTCGTACCGGTCGCGAACCTCCTTCGGCAGGTCGACGATCCGCTGCAGCATCGTCGGCACCAGAACGAGCGCGGTGCACCGGTGCGTGGCGACGCCCTTCAGCGTCGCCTCCGGGTCGAACTTCCGGCGCATCACCACCGTGCAGCCGAGCGCGAAGCTGAGGATGAACTGCGACAGCCCGGTGCCGTGGAACAGCGGCGCGCCCATGAAGGTCGCTTCGCCGGAGCGCAGCGGGATGCGGTCCAGAAACTGCGCCGACGCCAGCGCGGACGTGTGCGGTCGCGGTGCGCCCTTGGGGGTGCCGGTGGTGCCGCTGGTGAGCAGGACGAAACCGCCGGGTTTGGCGGGCGCGGGCAGCGGGCGGTCGTCGGTGCTGGCGATGATCTCGGCGAGCACCGGGATCTCGTGCCCGGCCGGTTCGTCCACCCAGGCCAGGTACCGGTCGACGTTCTCGTCGATCGCGTCGAGCAGGCCGGTGAACTCCTGGTCGTAGACGAGCGCGGTGACGCCCTCGCGCTGGGCGACGTCGGCGAACTGCGGTTTGGCGAACCCGGTGTTCATCAGCAGCAGCCGCGCGCCGAGCTTGCCCGAGGCGGCCATCGTGAGCACGAGCCCGCGGTGGTCGCGGCACAGCGCGGCGATCACCGAACCGGGCCCGAGCCCGCGCTGCGACCAGGCGCGGGCGAGCGCGTTGGACTGGTCGTCGAGCTGCTTGAAGGTGAGCGGGCCGAGGTCGTCGACGATCCCGACGGCCGTCGAATCGCGCCGCGCGGCGATGTGGTTCGCGCCGGCGAACGGGCCGTACTTGCGGATCGCGACGAGGGAGCGCAGGCCCTCGTCGAGCCGGGGAAACGGCACCAGGCCGGCGCGGCGCATCACCTCGACGCTGCGCACGGTCTCGGTCAGCTTGCCTGCCACCTGGCCGGCCAGCTCGGCCACACTCATCCGGGCACCTCCATTGCTGCGGCGGGAGCGCCCACGCCGACGGTCTCCGTACCGCCGGTATGGGAGTTACTCGACAGTAAAGCAAGGCCCGTCCGCGCACCAGTGCCCGGCCGGGGAGGAAATCTCCCATGCCGGTCACGGACCGTCCGGGAAGCGCTTCGAGAGCCGGTGCTCAGAAATTGTCGGTGCTGGTCCGCACAATGGGACGGTGCAGGTGATCACCGGCCGGGAGGAGGACTCCGGCTACACGATCGAGGGCCCCGCGGGGACCCTCCGCGGGCTTTCGCGCGCCGACTGGGCCGACGAGGTCCGCCGGCTGGAGGCGGCCGAGAGCCCGCGCTGGGTGCTGCCCTCAGCCGAGGAGATCTATCCCACGCTGATCAAGGCGGGGGTGCGGCTGGGTCGCTGCCACGACCTGTCGCTCGCCGAAGGGCTGCTGCTCGCCTACGAGGGCCGGGAGGGCGAATCGCGCAGTTTGCGGGCAGCGTGGGCCCGGGCGAACGGGGAGGAACCGCCCGACGACGGCCCGGCCTTCGGCGAGGACGCGCAGCCCACGCTGTTCTCCCCGCGCGGCCCCGGGCTGCCGCCGGGAGTCACCGTCGCCGCGGCGGCCCGGCGAGTGCTGGCCGAACAGGAGAAACGCGTCGCCGCCACCGAGGCCCCCGCGCGGATGCGGCTGCTGCTCGCGGCCGAATCCGCCAGCGCACTGGCCGCCGCGGAAATCTCGGCCGCCGGGCTGCCCTGGCGCGCCGACCGGCACCTGCAGCTGCTGGAAGAACGCCTCGGCCCCCGCGTACCCGCTGGTCAACGCCCGAAAGTCTTGGTCGAGCTCGCCGCGAAAATCTCCGCGGCGCTGGGCGGGCGGCCGGTCAATCCCGATTCCTCGGCCAGCGTCGTCCGCGCGCTCGCCAGGGAGGGCATCGAAATCCCGGCGGCGCGGAAGTACCTGCTGCAGGACATCGACCATCCCGCGGTCGCGCCGCTGCTGGAGTACAAGGAACTGTCGCGGCTGCACTCGGTCAACGGCTGGGCGTGGCTGGACGAATGGGTAGCCGACGGACGCTTCCGGCCGCACTACGTGGTCGGCGGCGTGGTGTCCGGCCGGTGGGCTACCCGGGGCGGCGGGGCGCTGCAGATCCCGCGCGCGCTGCGCTCGTGCGCGTCCGCGGATCCCGGCTGGAAACTCGTCGTCGCCGACGGTGCGCAACTGGAGCCGCGCGTCCTCACCGCGCTGTCCGGCGACCGCCGCCTTGCCGAAGTCGCCGCGGCTACCGACCTGTACGCCCGGCTGGCGGAAGCGCTATTCTCCGGCACCCGCTACGTCCCGCTCCGCCCCGGAGACACGCGAGACGACCGTTCCCGCGCGAAAATCGCCATGCTGTCCGCGATGTACGGCGGCACCTCCGGCGAGGCCGGTCCGCTGCTCGCGTTGCTGCGCCAGCGTTTCCCGGACGCAGTGTCCTATGTGGAGCACGCCGCCGCGGCGGGCGAACGGGGTGAACGGGTTCGGTCCAGGCTGGGCCGTACTTCTCCGGCTCCGTCTGCTGCTTGGCGTGCTTTGACCGGCGGGCTCACCGAAGACGAGGCAACAGAAACCCGCGCGCGGCGGGCGTCGCGCAGTTGGGGCCGGTTCACGCGGAATTTCGTGGTGCAGGCAAGTGCGGCCGACCTGACGGCGGTCTTGCTGGCGACTTTGCGCGGTCGGCTGCCCGAACCGGCGCATCTGGTGTTCTTCCTGCACGACGAGGTGATCGTGCATGCCCCTGCGGAGCTGGCTGATGAGGTCGCGGAAATCGTGGAGACAGCGATCCAGGAAGCGGCCCGACTGGTCTTCGGCGAGGCGTGCCCGGTGCGATTTCCCATGGAAGCGAAATCGGTGGACAATTACGCGGAGGCGAAGTGATCAGCTGACTCATGTTTCCCAGCAACCACATGGCGGCACCCGGGAAATCCGTTCGGGGGACGCGGAGTTGCCGTCGGTCGCACTCGCTGCGGGACATTCCACCGCAAAGGCGCTATCCGCGGATCGGAAATGATCAGTACCGTCGTGCGCCATGGTGGGGAGAAAAACACAACGCACACTTGGCAGCTTCTGGAGCTTTCTTGCCTTCATCGCGGTCATCGCGCTGTGGGCGATCCCGTCGATCGGGCCGGGCGTCGCGAACACCAGGAAGAACTAGTTCTGCCGCAACAACGCCAACGGCATCCTGCTCGGTTGTCACATCCGGCAGCACAAATGGCAGAAGCTCAAAATGGCGTTCAAGGCGCAAGCACCAGCGAAAGCCCTCGGAAGGATGCTCGGCAACGTGAAGGGAGTGGCAGCCTCGCTTTCCGCCGTCGCCGGAACGGTTTCCGCCGGTGCCGCCACCATCACGCTCCTGGTGAAGTGACGGCTACGCCAGCGCCTCGTCCAACGCCTTCGTGATCCGCTTCAGCGACACCGGATGCGCCGTCCCCAGTGTCTGTGCGAAGAAGCTCACCCGAAGCTCCTCGATCATCCACCGCACCTCCGCCAGCGCGGGCGACGACGTCCCCGGTGGCAGCGTGGCCATCGCGTCCTCGTACTCCTTCGTGATCCAGGCGACGTCCGCCATCCGCTGCAGGTCGCGCGTCTGCTCAAGCGGCAGCTTCTCCAGCCGCCGCTCGATGCCGCGCAGGTACCGGACCACGTTGGGCAGCCGGGCGGCGCCGGTCTCCGTCACGAAGCCCGCGTGCACCAAACCGTCCAGCTGACGGCGGATGTCCGCCAGCGATTCGGCCGGGCCGCGAGTGTCCGCGAGACGAGTCTCCACGTCGATGGCCGCGCGCAGGATCCGCTCGACCTCCGTCAGCACTTCCAGCACCTTCGGGTTCAACCCCGCGCGTACCTTTTCCAGCAGCGCGGCGAAACCCGCCTCGTCCCAGACCGGGCCGCCCGCCGCGGCCATCAGCGCGTCGACCGCGCAGTCGACGCAGTCCTCCAGCAGGCCCGCGACGCTGCCGTGCGGGTTGCGGTTCAGCACGAGCTTCGAGGAGTTCGACAGCGACCGCGTAATGAACTTCATCGGCGAGTTCAGGTTCAGCCGCAGCATCCGCCGCGTGCCGGACCACATCGCGTGTTGCTGTTCGGCGGGCGTGTCCAGCAGCCGCACGGCCACCGACGCGCCCTCGTCCACCAGCGCCGGATACGCCTTCACGTCGTGGCCGCGCCGGGTCGACGCGAACACCTTCGGCAGCTCGCCGAACGCCGGCTGCACCAGGCCGGCCTTCTCGATGCTGTTGGCGGCCTTGGAAATCGTCTCCCGCACGCGCGGCGCGAGACGGCGCTTCAGCTCGTCCAGATCCTTGCCCTCGGCCACCCGTTTGCCGCGCTCGTCCACCACGCGGAAGGTGATCCGGAGGTGGTCCGGCACCGTTGAGAGGTCCCACGCCGTGTGCGGGATGTCGATGCCGCGCATCGCGTGCAGTTCGTCGCCGAGGATGTCGAGCAGCGGACCGTCCGAAGGGGACACTCGCGTCAACGCGTCGGCAGCCGTGTCCGGAGCCGGGACGAAGTTGCGCCGCAACGCTTTCGGCAGCGATTTGATCAGCTGCGTCGCCAGTTCGCCGCGCAGACCGGGCACCTGCCAGTCGAAACCGTCCGGCGTCACCTGGTTCAGGACCGGCAGCGGGATGTGCACGGTCACGCCGTCGGCGTCTGCTCCGGGCTCGAACTGGTAGGTCAGCTTGAAAACGTGCGTGCCCTGCGTCCACGAGTCCGGGTAGTCCGATTCGCGGACCGCGCCCGCGACCTCGTTGATGAGCATGGACTTCTCGAACGACAGCAGGTCCGGCTCGTTCCGCCGCGCCTTCTTCCACCAGCTGTCGAAATGCCGCACGGACACGATGTCCTCGGGCACTCGCGCGTCGTAGAACTCGTACAGCGTCTGGTCGTCCACCAGGATGTCGCGCCGCCGAGCGCGGTTCTCCAGGTCCTCGACCTCGTCCAGCAGCGCCCGGTTCTCGGCGAAGAACCGGTGGTTCGTATGCCAGTCGCCCTCGACCAGCGCGTGCCGGATGAACATCGCGCGCGAGATCTCCGGGTCGATCCGGCCGTAGTTCACGCGCCGGTCGGCCACGAGCGGCACGCCGTACAGCGTCACCTTCTCGGTCGCCATCACCGCGCCCTGCTTGCGCTCCCAGTGCGGCTCCGAATACGAACGCTTCACGACGTGCTGCGCGAGCGGTTCGACCCAGTCCGGCTCGATCCGCGCGTTGACCCGGCCCCACAGCCGCGACGTCTCGACCAGTTCCGCCGACATCACCCAGCGCGGCTGCTTCTTGAACAGCGCCGAACCCGGGAACACCGAGAACCGGGCCCCGCGCGCACCGAGGTAGTCGCCCTTCGCCGGGTCCTTGAGCCCGATGTGCGACAGCAGCCCGGAAATCAGCGCCGTGTGCACGTGCTGCGGCTCGGCGGGGGTGGTGCTGAGCGTGATGCCGAGCGGCTTGGCGAGCTGGCGCAGCTGGCCGAAGATGTCCTGCCACTCGCGGATCCGCAGGTAGTTCAGGTACTCGGTGCGGCACATCCGGCGGAACTGGTTGCCGGTCAGCGTCTTCTGCTGTTCGCTGACGTACTCCCACAGCTTGAGGTAGGAGAGGAAGTCCGAGGTCGGATCGGCGAACCGGGCGTGCTGCGCGTCGGCGGCCTGCTGCTTCTCCGCGGGCCGTTCGCGCGGGTCCTGAATGGACAGTGCGGCAGCGATGATCATGACCTCGCGCACGCAGCCGTTCTGCGCGGCCTCCAGCACCATCCGGCCCATCCGCGGGTCCACCGGCAGCAGCGCGAGCTTGCGGCCGACCTCGGTGAGCTTCGAGGAATCGCCGGTCTCGAACGCGCCGAGTTCCTGCAGCAGCTGGACGCCGTCGGTGACCTGGCGGCGGTCCGGCGGTTCGACGAACGGGAACGCGTTCATGTCCCCGAGGCCGAGCGACGTCATCTGCAGGATGACCGACGCGAGGTTCGTCCGCAGGATCTCCGGATCGGTGAACTCCGGCCGGGACTCGAAGTCTTCCTCGGAGTACAGCCGGATGCAGATGCCGTCCGAGGTACGCCCGCACCGGCCCTTGCGCTGGTTCGCCGACGCCTGCGAAACCGCCTCGATCGGCAGCCGCTGCACCTTCGTGCGGTGGCTGTAGCGCGAGATGCGCGCGGTGCCCGGGTCGATCACGTACTTGATCCCCGGCACGGTCAGCGACGTCTCGGCGACGTTCGTGGCCAGCACGATCCGCCGTCCGGTGTGCCGCTGGAACACGCGGTGCTGATCAGCCGCGGACAGCCGCGCGTACAGCGGCAGCACCTCGGTGTTCCGCAGCTCCAGCCGGTTCAGCACGTCCGCGGTGTCGCGGATCTCGCGTTCCCCGGAGAGGAACACGAGGATGTCGCCGGGACCTTCGCCGGACAGCTCCTGGACCGCCTCGGCGATCGCCTGCGTCTGGTCGCGGTCCGGATCGCCCTCGGGATCGTCCGGGTCCACGAGCGGCCGGTAGCGCACCTCGACCGGGTAGGTCCGGCCGGAGACCTCGACGATCGGCGCGTCGTCGAAGTGCCGCGAGAACCGCTCCGGGTCGATGGTCGCCGAGGTGATGATCACCTTCAGGTCGGGACGGCGCGGCAGCAGCTGCTTGAGGTAGCCGAGGATGAAGTCGATGTTGAGGCTGCGCTCGTGCGCCTCGTCGATGATCAGCGTGTCGTACTGGCGCAGCATCCGGTCGGTCTGGATCTCGGCCAGCAGGATGCCGTCGGTCATCAGCTTGACCAGGGTGTCCTGGCCGGACTGGTCGGTGAACCGGACCTTGTAGCCGACGGTGTCGCCCAGTTCGGTCTTCAGCTCGCTGGCGATCCGGTCGGCGACCGTGCGCGCGGCCAGCCGGCGCGGCTGGGTGTGCCCGATCTGCCCGCGCACGCCGCGGCCCAGCTCGAGGCAGATCTTCGGCAGCTGCGTGGTCTTGCCCGACCCGGTCTCCCCCGCGACGATCACCACCTGGTGGTCGCGGATCGCGTCGCCGATCTCGTCCTTGAGCCTGCTGACCGGCAGCTCGGCGGGGTACTCGATCTTCGGCACGCTTTCGCGGCGCTGCTGCACGCGCAGCAGCGCCGTTTCGACGTCGGCGGCGATGCGCTCGGCCGTCTGCTGCTTGTCGCGAGACCGGCGCGCGCCGTCGAGACGGCGGCGCAGCCGGTGCTCGTCGCGCAGCATCAATTCGGGCAGCTGGGCGCGCAGCTCTGCGAAGGGGGCTGGAGTGGACATACTTGGGCCAAGGATAGCCGTGCGTGACCGTCGTGGCTTCCGAATATGCCGCGAGCGACAGCCCGGCGTCCCCGGCTCACGGCACCGGGGCCGGACGCGGCCGCACGAGCTTGGCCGGAAGCAGCCAGGTCAGCCGGTCCGAGCGGAGCACGGCGAGCGGGCCGATCACGGCCAGGAGCAGCACGTACCCGGCGACGAACGGGGCCACCCGCGAATCCAGCCCGGCCGCGGTCGCCATCGTCGCCAAGACGAGCGAGAACTCGCCCCGGGTGAGCACAGTCAGGCCGATGTTCACGCCTTCCTGGCGGTCGAAGCCGTGCAACCGGGCCGCGAACGCGCCGGCGGCGAGGTTCAGCACCAGCGTCAACACGACCGCGGCGAGCACCGGGAGGACGACCGTGCCGACCGCGCCCGGGTCGATCGACAGCCCGAAGATGAAGAAGAACAACGCTCCGAACGCGTCCCGCAGCGGCAGCACCAGCTTGTGCACCCGTGGCGCGACCTGGGAATTGCCGAGCATCATGCCGACCATGAACGCGCCGATCGCGTCGGACACGCCCACCTCCTCGGCCACCGCGGCGCCGAGCACGGCCACGCCGACGAAGCAGACGGTGAGCAGTTCGTCGTCCGCCGAACCGAAGAGCCGCGACACGAGCCGTCCGCCCCAGCGCGCCAGTGCGGCGAGCACGAGCAGGAAGCCGAACGCCTTGCCGAAGTCGGCGAGCGCCGCGCCGAAGCCGTCCGCACCGCTGAGCACCGGCTGCAGCAACGCCAGGTACAACGCGAGGAACAGGTCTTCGAGCACGACGATGCCCATGATGAGGCGGGATTCCCGGTTGTTCATCCGCCGGGTTTCCAGGAGCAGTTTGGTGACGATGGCCGACGAGGAGATGCCGATCGCGCCGGCGATCACCAGCGCCTCGCGCGTGCCCCAGCCGAGCGCGAAGCCGAACGCGAGCCCGCCGCCGATGTTCAGCACGAGGTAGGCCACCCCCGCGCCGGCGAGTCTGGCGCCGCCGCGGGCGAGGTCGTCGAGCGAGAACTCCAGTCCCAGATAGAAGAGCAGGAACACGAGACCGAGCCCGGCCAGTACGCCGAACTCGGCCGGATCGTCCACAAGGGACAGTCCGGGGGTGTGCGGGCCGAAGACGAAACCGGCAAGCATGAACAGGGGAATCGTGGGCAGCCCGATCCGGGCGCCGACGCGGGCGAGGGCGCCGGCGGCGAGAAACGCGCCGCCGACGGCCAGCAAAGCATGACCGTTGCTCATGAGATCCTCTTGAGAGCCGGGTACAGGTGGGAAACGAGTACTCAGCAACCCGGAGGAGCGCGTGCCGCGGCGGCTGCGGGCGCGCGGTCCAGTTCGACCGGCGGCGCGGCGGAAAACGGGACGGTGCACCAATCCGGCCGGGCGAGGCGGATCTCGCCGGGAGCGTCGGCGAGCGGCAGCGGATGCGCGGCGACGAGATGCGGGCCCTGTTCCTGGACCAGGGCGGGTTCGGCGTCGTGCGGACGCGGGCCAGCCGGTCCTGGCCCGGGGACGGCCACGCCGAGCAGGAGCAGCGCGGCGAGCAGCAGGACGAGGATGGACCGGTGCCGCGGCGCGGGAGCGGCGGCAGCAGTCGTCATCTCGGGACGAGTTTACCATGTCTTTAAGGTTCGCCGGGAGCTCCACCCTGAGTCCACAGTAGACAGATGACGGCCGGATCCCGTGGTCCCAGTCATTTTCCGGCCTGCTTCAGGCAACCTTCATCGTCCATAGTGGACCACTGACATTCACATCCGTGAAAAATTTTCGTATCCCTTGCCTCGCCACTTCACGCTCGGTTATCGTGGCGCTACGCCGCAGCAGTACCCGGAACCGGTTCATTCGCCGGTCCGGCCGCCTTGCCCACGTACCGCGGAAAGGGATTCCCCCCATGCGCAAGACGATGCGGCCCGCGCTGGCCGCCGGTCTCACGGCTGCCTCGGCCCTCGCTCTCGTCCTCAGCACTCCCGCTCTCTCGGCCGCCGCCGTGCCCGCCCCGCTCGCCGCCTCGGCGTCCTCGGTGCTCGGCTCGGGCGGCGACCTCGCCTCCCCGGAGAAAAAAGAGATCGCGATGCAACTGGTGTCGAGCGCGGAAAACTCGTCGCTCGACTGGAAGAAGCAGTACTCCTACATCGAGGACATCGGCGACGGGCGCGGGTACACCGCGGGCATCATCGGGTTCTGCTCCGGCACCGGCGACATGCTGGAACTCGTGCAGGCCTACACCAAGTCCGTGCCGGACAACCCGCTGGCGAAGTTCCTGCCCGCGCTGGAAAAGGTCAACGGCTCCGATTCGCACGAGGGTCTCGGCTCGGCCTTCGAAAGCGCGTGGAAGCAGGCCGCGGGCACCGAGGAATTCCAGGCCGCGCAGAACAGCGAGCGCGACCGCGTGTACTTCGACCCGGCGGTGAACCAAGGCAAGTCCGACGGTCTCGGCGCGCTCGGCCAGTTCATCTACTACGACGCCATCGTGATGCACGGCCCCGGCACGAGCACCGACAGCTTCGGCGGGATCCGCGACGCCGCGCTGTCGCAGGCGAAGCCGCCGTCCCAGGGCGGCGACGAAACCGCCTACCTCAAGGCGTTCCTCGACGCGCGCAAGGTGGTCATGAAGAAGGAGGAAGCGCATGCGGACACCTCCCGCGTCGACACCGAGCAGCTGGTGTTCCTCAACGACGGCAACCTCGATCTGCACACGCCGCTGAAGTGGAAGGTCTACGGCGACCCGTACGAGATCAACTGAGCCCGCAGCAGGTTCTCGCACTCCGCCTCCGCGTGGGACCGCGACGGCGACCGCTGGGTACGGGAGCTCGGCCCGTACCCAGCGGACGTCGGCGAGCAAGGAATCGGCGTTGCGCGCGAAGGCCGGTTCGGCGTTCTTTCTGCACGTGTCCACTGGCGGGCCGACCGCGGGCTGTGTCGCTCTCGCGCAAGACGACCTGATCGCGGTGCTGCGCTGGCTCGATCCCGCGCGGTCATCGCAGTAACTGATCGGCCGTCCGCGTGTTGACGACCCGGTCCGGTCCGATGCCCGCCTTTTCCGCGCGCTCGCAGCCGTAAGCCTGCCAATCGAGCTGGCCGGGCGCGTGCGCGTCGCTGTCGATCGCGAACTCGCAGCCCAGCTCGACGGCCTGGCGCAGCAACCGCATCGGCGGGTCGAGCCGGTCCGGCCGCGAGTTGATCTCCACCGCCACGCCGTTCTCGCGGCACGCGGTGAACACCTTCTCCGAGTTGAACTGCGACTCCGGCCTGCTGCGTCCGCCGACCAGCCGTCCGGTGCAGTGCCCCAGCACGCGGACGTGCGGGTTCTCGATGGCGGCCAGCATCCGCGGCGTCATCTCCCGCGCGGGCATCCGCAGTTTCGAGTGCACGCTCGCCACCACGAAGTCGAGCCGGTCCAGCAGCTTCTCGGTCTGGTCGAGCGCGCCGTCGTCGAGGATGTCGACCTCGATGCCGTGCAGCAGGCGAAACGGCGCCAGTTGCTCGTTCACTCGCGCGACCTCGTCCATCTGCGCCCGCAGCCGCTCCGGAGACAGACCGCGCGCGACGGTCAGCCGCGGCGAGTGGTCGGTGAGCACGATCCACTCGTGCCCCAGGTCGCGTGCCGTCTCGGCCATCTCGAGGATCGGGCTGCCGCCGTCGGACCAGTCGGAGTGCGTGTGACAGTCGCCGCGAAGTGCCGTACGCAGCGCACCGCCGTCCGGCAGCTTGCTTTCGGGCAGCTTCGCCGCGTACGCGGGCGTACGGTCGTGCCACGCGTCCTCGATGACGCCGGCAGTGGCTTTGCCGATCCCCTTCAACGCCTGAAGCGTCTTCGCGCCGACGCGCGACGCCAGCTCCTCTTCGGAGAGCCTGTCGACCACAGCGGCGGCCTGACGGAACGCGCGCACGCGGTAAGTCGGTTCACCGGCGCGCTCGAGCTGGAAGGCGATGTCGCGCAGCGCGCGGGCCGGGTCCATGCCTCCTGTTTTACCCGCTCAGCCGCGGCGAGGCAGCTCGTGCAGCTCGACGTCGCCGAGACGGCCGTTCTTGATCTCCGCAGTCTGGTAGGTGCAGAACGGCTGCCGCCGCCGGTCGGTGGGCGAGCCGGGGTTGAGCAGCCGCAGCCCGCCGGGCGTCACCGTGTCCCACGGGATGTGGCTGTGTCCGAAGATCAGCACGTCGACGTCCGGATACAACGCGTCGCAGCGAGCCGCCCGGCCCTTCGCGTCGCCGGTTTCGTGGACGACCGCCACCCGGACGCCCTCCAGCGTCTCCCTGGCCACTTCGGGCAGACGTTTCCGCAGTTCAGGACCGTCGTTGTTGCCGTACACGCCGATCAGCCGCGTGCTGCGGGCTTCAAGAGCGTCGAGGGTGTCCACGTCGACCCAGTCGCCCGCGTGCACCACGACGTCGGCCTTCGCGACCTCGTCCCAGACCTGCGCGGGCAGTTCCTTCGCCCGCTTCGGCAGGTGGGTGTCCGCGACGAGCAGCAACCGCACGCCGTCACTCCTCCCCGATCGCCTCGAGCACGTGGTCGAGGAACGCCGCGATGTGCACGCGCAGCAGCTCGGCCGCGCCGTCCTCGTCGCCCTTCCGCGCGGCGGCGAGCACCGCCTTGTGCTCGTTCCATTCCTTGCGCCAGCTGGGATTCGCGTCCCAGCCGACCACGGTGATCAGCGCGGCGCGGTCGCGCAGGTCGTCCAGCATCGACACCATCAGCGGGTTGCCGCAGCCGGCGTACAACGCACGGTGGAACCGCCGGTTGAGCAGGCTCAACGTGGTCTGGTCGGCATCCGCGGCCGACGCCTCCTTGAGAATCTGCGCGGCCTCGTCGAACGACTCCCGGTCCGCCGCCCGCACCGCGCGGCGCAGCGCTTCCGGTTCCAGCACCATCCGCACGTCGTAGACCGACCGCGCCAGCTCCCCGTCGACCACGCACACCGACGCGCCCTTGTACGGGCTGAACGTGACCAGCCCGGTGTTGGACAGCACCTTGAGCGCCTCGCGCACCGGCGTCTTCGAGACCCCGAGCCGCGCGGCCAGCTCCGCCTCCACCAGCTGCTGACCGGGCACCAGCTCGCGGGCGAGAATGCCGCGCCGGATCTCCTCCAGCACCACCTCGGTGCGGGAGGCGGGGAGGCTGAACGTGGACGGCATGCCGACCCTCCTGGCTTTCGCGCTCGTCCCCGCACATTCAACCAGGCGGGCGTCTCCGAGCGTCGACACGTACGATCATATATCAGATGCCATCCGTCGACCGAGAGGACGCGCAGCAATGAAGGCACCCGAGGACCTGCGCAGCCACCGCTGGTTCGGCGGCGACGACCTGCGGAACTTCAGCCACCGCACCCGCGCCCGGCAGCTCGGCTACGAGCCAGAAGAACACCTCGGGAAGCCGGTGATCGGCATCCTCAACACCTGGAGCGACATCAACCCGTGCCACCAGCACCTGCGCGAACGCGCGGAGCAGGTCAAGCGCGGCGTGTGGCAGGCGGGCGGATTCCCGCTGGAGTTCCCGGTGGCGACGCTGTCGGAGACGTATCAGAAGCCGACGCCGATGCTGTACCGGAATCTGCTGGCGATGGAGACCGAGGAACTGCTGCGGTCGTATCCGGTCGACGGCGCGGTGCTGATGGGCGGCTGCGACAAGACCACCCCGGCGCTGCTGATGGGCGCGGCGAGCGCCGGGCTGCCGTCGATTTTCGTGCCCGCGGGCCCGATGCTGCGCGGAAACTGGCGCGGCGAGGTGCTCGGCAGCGGCACCGACATGTGGAAGTACTGGGACGAACGGCGCGCGGGCACGATCGGCGACCGCGAACTGGCCGAACTCGAACGCGGCCTGGCCCGCTCCCCCGGCCACTGCATGACGATGGGGACCGCGTCGACCATGACGTCCGCCGCCGAGGTGCTCGGGCTGACCCTGCCCGGCGCGGCCTCGATCCCGGCGGTCGATTCCGCGCACCACCGGATGGCGGCGGCGAGCGGCGCGCGCATCGTGGACATGGTGTGGGAAGACCTCACGATCGCGAAGATCGTCGACGAGCGCGCGTACGCCGACGCGATCACGACCGTGCTGGCGCTAGGCGGGTCGACCAACGCGGTGATCCATCTGATCGCGATGGCCGGCCGTAGCGGGATTTCCTTGTCGCTGCAGGATTTCGACGCGATCGCCCGCCGGGTGCCGGTACTGGCGAACATCCGGCCCGGCGGCGACTGGCTAATGGAGGACTTCTACTACGCGGGCGGCCTGCCCGGGCTGTTGTCCCGCTTGACCGACCTGCTGCATCTCGACCGGGTCACCGTCACCGGACGTCCGCTCGCCGACTCGCTCGCCGACGCCCGCGTGCACAACGACGACGTGATCCGCCCGCGCGACAACCCGGTCGCCAGCGAGGGCGGCGTGGCCGTGCTGCGCGGCAACCTCGCTCCCGGCGGCGCGGTGATCAAGCACATCGCCGCCGACCCCGCCCTGCTCACCCACACCGGTCCGGCAGTGGTTTTCGACAACTACCAGGACATGAAGAAGCGCATCGACGACCCGGCGCTGGGCATCACCGCCGATTCCGTACTGGTGCTGCGCGGGTCCGGCCCGCTCGGCGGTCCGGGCATGCCCGAATACGGCATGCTGCCGATCCCGGCGCACCTGCTGGAACAAGGCGTGCGGGACATGGTGCGGATCTCCGACGCCCGGATGAGCGGCACCAGTTACGGCGCGTGCGTGCTGCACGTGGCACCGGAATCGCACGTCGGCGGGCCGCTCGCGCTGGTCCGCGACGGCGACCTGATCACCCTGGACGTGCCCGCGCGGACGTTGCGGCTGGAGGTCGACGAGGCCGAACTGGAGCGTCGTCTCGCCTCGTGGGCCGCCCCTGCGCCGCGGTTCGAGCGGGGTTACGGTGCGCTGTACGCGGAGCACATCACGCAGGCCGACGAGGGCTGCGACTTCGACTTCCTCGCCCGCGCCGGCGCCAATCCGGAACCGGACGCTGGGTGACCGGTTTGTTCCGCTGGGGGCAGTAGTCCGGCATGTCCGGCTCGGCCCGTACGCTGTGCCCCTGACCGCAGCGAATCGAAGGGGTCGTGAGGTGCAGTACGAACCGCGCTGGCCGGAAACCGACAGCGACCAGACCGAGGTCCTGCCGGTCGTACCACCGGAGGAACCTCCGTCCCCGCCGCGAAGGCGCGGCCTGCGCAAAGCCGGCTGGATCAGCGGCGGCGTGCTCGGCGTCCTGGTCGTCGCGTACCTCATCGACCTGCTGACCAGCCAGGGCCGGGTGCCGCGCGGCGTCGTCGTGGCCGGCGTGGACGTCGGCGGGCTGGAGCGGCCGGTCGCCGAACGCGAGCTGCGCGGGAAGATCGAGCCGCGGCTCACCCAGCCGCTCACGGTCACTGCGGGCAACGCGCACACCAAGCTGTCGCCGACCGAGGCAGGGCTGGGGCTCGACTGGAGCGGCACCCTCGACCAGGCGGGCGACCAGCCGATCAACCCCTTCACCCGGCTGGCGTCGTTCTTCAGCACGCGGGAACTGGGCGTCGTGTCGCACGTCGAGGCAGCGAAGCTCGACCCGGCGCTCGAGGACCTGCGCGGCCGTGTCGACCGGGCGCCCGCCGAGGGCACGATCCGGTTCGACGGCACCACTCCGGTCGCGGTCCCGCCGCAGGTCGGGCAGAAGCTGGACGTCGCGGCGGCGCGGGCGAAGGTGCTGAGCGGCTGGGCTTCGGGCAGCGAACTGACCCTTCCGGTCACGCCGACTCCGGTGCGCACCACCGCCGAGGGCGTTCAGCGCGCGCTCACCGAATTCGCCAAGCCCGCGGTGTCCGCGCCGGTCGTCGTCAAGGGCGAAGGCGCGGACGCGACGCTGACGCCGGAGCAGATCGCCGGCGCGCTCACGTTCGTGCCCGGGGACGGCGGCGGCCTCGCCCCGCAGATCGACCCGAAGAAGGTCACCGACGCGCTCGCGCCGCAGCTGAAGTCCACCGAGCAGGAGGGCAAGGACGCGGCCATCGCGTTCTCCGGCGGGAAACCGGTCGTCGAGCCGTCCGCGGACGGCAACACGGTCGACTGGGAGCAGAGCCTCAAGCCGCTGCCGAACACGCTGAAGCAGACCGACAGCCGCGAGCTCAAGGCGATCTACAAGAAGACGCCCGCGAAGGTCACCACCGAGCAGGCGGACAAGCTGGGCGTCAAGGAAGTCATCGGCGAGTTCACCACCGGCGGGTTCGCCGCCGACTCCGGCACGAACATCCGGGTGGTCGCCGAGAAGGTGAACGGCGCGATCGTGAAGCCGGGAGAAACGTTCAGCCTCAACGGATTCACCGGTCCGCGCGGGCGTCCGCAGGGCTACGTCGAGGCCGGCGTGATCGAGAACGGCGCGCCCGCCCGCGAGGTCGGCGGCGGCATTTCGCAGTTCGCCACCACGCTGTACAACGCGGCGTACTTCTCCGGGATGAAGGACGCCGGGCACAAGGAACACAGCTACTACATCAGCCGCTACCCGGCCGCGCGCGAGGCGACGGTGTTCCAGAACCCCAACGGCGCCAGCGTGATCGACCTGAAATTCACCAACGACTCGGATACCGGCGTCGCGATCCAGACCGTCTGGACGCCGTCGTCGATCACCGTGAAACTGTGGGGCACCAAGCGGTACACGGTCGAATCGGTCCCCGGCGAGCGCACGAATCCGACGCCGCCGCCGACGAAACCGGGTCCGGCGGAGAACTGCCACGCGTCCAACGGCGCGCCCGGTTTCACCGCGAGCGACACCCGGATCCTGCGCGACGCCTCGTCGGGCCGGGAAGTTTCACGGCACACGCGGTCGGTCCGCTACAACCCGCAGCCGAAGATCACCTGCGGGGAGTAGCGAGTCGCTGCATCGTGGCGGCTACCGCGAGGTCGACGGCGAAAGCGAACTCCGCTTCGTGATCGCACCGCGCCAGATGCGGCGCGGATTCGACCACGGCGGGAAGCTCGGTCTGCTCCAATTCGGCGCGGCGGTGGGCGATCCCGGCTTCGTCGGTGACGCCGAACGCCGGTCCCGCGCCCGCCTCGCGCAGAAGCGAGCCGACGACGACGGCCAGGAGCGAGCGCAGCAGGTGCACCGCCTCTTCCGGTGACGCGCCTGCCTTGCGCAGCACCGAAAGCACCGCCTCGACCGGAGCGAGCGCGGCGATCGACGGCAACTGTCTGGTTAGGACCAACGCGGCGGCCTGCGGGTGCGCTCGGGTTGCTTTCCGGAACGACTGGGCGATGGCGCGGAGGTCCGCTTCAGGCTGCCCGGTCAGCTCCGGGAGATCGATCCCGCCCAGTACGTGTCCGGCGACGGCGTCGAGCAAGGCCTCTTTGCCGTCGATGTGGTGGTAGAGGCTCTTCGCGTCCACGCCGAGACGCTGCGCAACGGTCCGCATGCTGACCGCTGCCGCCCCGTCGGCGTCGACCACTTCCAGCGCGGCCGTCAGGATCGCCTCCCGCGACAGCCTGGCGTCTCCCTTGCGCGGGCGTCCCCGGCGCGTCGTGGTGTTCACGGCTCCATCATGGCGCACTTGCGTTAAACCCACAGTGTGGATTAAATTGCGGCTTCGCTCCCCTGGTTTGGAGGAACCCGTGGACCCGTTGGCCATCCCCGCGCCCGAAGTGCTGCGTGCCCGGCAAAAGCTCGTCCTCGACCACTTCCACGACGAGGTGCGCCAGGACTGGGACGACGTGCTGGCGACGTTCCCGCATCCGCACTACGAGATCGTGCCGACGATGACCGTGCACGACGGTGATTCCGCCGTGCGCGGCTACTACGACGAAACGCGCCGCGCTTTTCCCGATCAAGACCACGAAATCATCGCTCTGCGCCACAGCGCGGATGCGGTAATCGTCGAATTCTGGCTTCTCGGCACGCATCGCGGGCCGCTCGGGAAGATCCCGCCCACCGGGCAGCGGTTCCGGGTCCGGATGACCGCGTACTTCCTCTTCGACGCGGACGAACAGCTGGTGTGCGAACGCATTTACTTCGACACGCTCACCATGCTCCGGCAGCTGCTGCGCGCGTACGACGTCCGGAAGCCCACCTCGTGGCCCAAGCTCGTGCGCGCGGTGCGCGGGCTGCTCGCGATGTCCGGGACCCCGGATCCACGGCTTTCCGACACCACTCCGCCCGCTTTTTGTCGGTGACCCCGCGTACAGTCGTGCGCACACCACGGGAAGGGGGAACCGGTGTCCGACGACGCGGCCATGGGGCTTTACGGACTCACCAAACGGTTCGGGACCACGCTGGCAGTAGACGATGTGCGGCTTGAAGTGCCGCGGGGGTCGTTCTTCGGCCTCGTAGGCCCCAACGGAGCCGGGAAAACGACGTCGCTGTCGATGGCGGTCGGCTTGCTTCGGCCAGACGCCGGCGAAGCGCGCGTGTTCGGCGTGGACGTGTGGCGGGAACCGGAACGGGCGAAAAGCCTGATCGGCGTTCTTCCGGACGGATTGTCCATTCCGGAACGGCTCACCGGACGGGAACTGCTCACATACATGGGCCTGCTGCGCGGGCTAGCGCCGGACACGGTCGCCGAACGCGCCCAGGAACTGCTCGGCGTGCTGGAGCTGACGGACGCCGAGCGCACCCTCGTCATCGACTATTCCGCGGGAATGCGCAAGAAGATCGGCCTCGCGACGGCACTGCTGCACGGCCCGCGGCTGCTGGTGCTGGACGAGCCGTTCGAGGCGGTCGACCCGGTTTCCGCGTCGACGATCCGCACGATCCTGCAGCGATTCGTCGCCTCCGGCGGCGCGGTCGTGCTGTCGAGCCACGTGATGGCGTTGGTGGAACAGCTGTGCAGCCACGTCGCGGTGATCACACGCGGACGCGTCGTCGCCGCGGGCGCGGTGGCTGACGTGCGGGGCGAAGGCACGCTGGAAGACGCGTTCGTGCACATCGTCGGCGGCCGGACGGGCGGAACGGAGGGGCTGGCGTGGTTGGCGTCCTCGACCGACTGAAGCCGCGGGTCCTGCGCGATTCACTGCGCGGACGGCAGATCCCCGACGCGCGGACCAGCGGAACGGAGGGGCGAGCATGATCGGCATCCTCGACCGACTGAAGCCGCGGGTCCTGCGCAACTCCCTCCGCGGACGACAGATCGCCGACGCGCAGACCAGCGGAACGGAGGGGCCCGCATGATCGGCATCCTCGACCGACTGAAACTGCGGCACCGGCGCAACTCCCTCCGCGGACGACTCGCCGGAACCATCGTCGGCGCGCGGACCATCGGAACGGGGGCGCCAGCATGATCGGCATCCTCATCCGACTAAAGCTCCGAGTCCTGCGCAACTCCCTCCGCGGCCGACAGATCGCCGGAATGATCGTCGGCGGCCTCTTCGGTCTGCTGGCGGCCCTGTTCACGATCGGCATCGCGGTGTTCCCGGCTCCGGAAGCGCGGATCACCGTCGACCTGCTCACCTCGATTTACGCGGTCTGGATGGCAGGCTGGGTGCTCGCGCCGATCGCGACCGGCGGCGGCGACGACACCCTGCGGCCGGAACACTTCGCACTGCTGCCGATCGGCCGCCGCAAGCTGGCGGTCGGCCTGCTCGCGGCGAGCTTCGTGGGCGTCACCGCAGTGGTGAGCCTGCTGGCGTTCCTCGGCTTGGTGTTCTACGGCCTGCGGTTCGGCGCCGGCGCCGCGCTCGTCGGTCTCGTGTTCACCGTGCTGCAGCTGGCGTTCGTGGTGCTGCTGTACCGCGTGGTGATGGCCGCGCTGGGCACGCTGCTGACGTCGCGCAAGGGCAAGGAACTCGGCATCATCCTGGTAGCGCTCACCGGGTTGTCCGGCGTCGCGGTCAACTACGTGATGCGGAGCGTCGGCCCGGCGATCGTCACCGGTCAGATGCCCGGCTTCGTCAGCGTCATGCACGCCCTCCCGTCCGGTTGGGGCACGCTCGCGGTACACGCGGCCGGAGTCGGGAATTGGGGCACGGTCGGCGGCCTCTTCGCCGCACTGCTCGGCGTCGTAGCGGTTCTGGTCGTGCTCTGGGGCGCGCTGCTGGCCCGCCAGGTCACCACGCCGTCGTTCCGCGGAGCCTCCCGAACCCGCGCGAAGAGCACCCGCACGCGACGCAGCCTGCTGCCCGCGACCCCGGTCGGCGCCGTGGCCCGCAAGGAACTGCACACCTGGTGGCGAGACGCCCGCCGCCGCGTCGCCCTCCTGTCGACGCTGCTGATCGGCTTCGTCATCACCGTCGTCCCAGCCCTGTCCGGCGGGGGCGGCCAATCCGTGATGCTGCCGTATTTCGGTGTCGCAGTAGTCCTTTTCGCCTCGATGCAGTCCGGCAACCTGTACGGAATGGACGGCAGCGCCCTGTGGCACACACTGGTCGTCCCCGGCGCCGAACGAGCCGACATCCGCGGCCGCCAACTGGCGTGGGTCCTGATCGTCGCCCCCGTGGCTTTGGTGCTGGCCCTGGTCCTGCCCGGCGTCACCGGCGTACCAGGCGCGTACCCGTGGGTCCTAGGCTTGGTCCCCGCAACGCTGGGCGCCGGTGCCGGAGTCCTGATGCTGCAATCAGTCTTCCTGGCCTTCCCCTTGCCGGATCAACGCCGAAGCGGCAGCCCATGGTCCTCCGGCGGACGCCCCGGGTGCGCCCGAGCCGCCCTGATGCTGGCGACCACACTGCTCATCGTGCTCGGCGCGCTGCCGGTGGTGGCACTGGGCGTGGCCGGAAAGCTGGCAGACCTGCCGGTACTGCAGTGGCTCGGCATCCCAGCCGGAATCGCGACCGGCATCGCGCTGGCATGGTGGTGGGGTTCGCTCGCCCAGCAACGACTGGTGACGCGGGGTCCGGAGCTACTGGCGACTGTCTCCAAGGAACGGTGAGAAATTCTTCTTGCCGAGGTGTCTCATGGCGTCGCGCGCGTTGATAACCAAGGCAAGAGACCCCGCCAGGGGAGTTCGCCGTGAAGCAGTACCTGCTAGCCGTCCGGGGAGACGAAACCGCGCTGGAGACCGGCGAGGAGCTGGCCGCCCAGACGGCTTGCACCGACCCAGGCACCGACGACATGAAAGCCGCCGGCGCCTGGGTGTTCGTCGGCGGTTTGCGCCGCTCGCGTGCCGCCACCGTCATCCGCCCGCGAACGGCGCGGTCACGATGACCGACGGCCCGTTCGCCGAAACGCGGGAGCAACTGGGCCGTCGCACCGCAGCCTCGTCAGCTCACTGACCGCTCCCACGCAGCGCACCTTCACCTGCCACTACCCTCACCAACCGCGCCCTCCGAGCACACCTGCGCCAGCCCACCAACTTTCACCAACCGTGCCCTCCCAGCGCGCCTTCGCCAACCCACCAACCGCCCCCACCCGGCACACCTTCGCCTGCCCACTAATCCTCACCAACCGCACCCTCCCAGCACACCTCCACCAACCCACCAACCCTCACCAAACGCACCCTCCCAACGCACCTTCGCCTGCCCTCCGCTCCCCTCCACTTCCTTCCTGCGCCCCGCCAGCCGCACCTCTCAGGGCAGCGCTGCCAACGATTCCTCCAGTGCCGTGTCCGGAAGTTCGTTGTCCACCATGTCGCCCGCCAGGTACGCGCCGTACGCGGGCAGGTCGAGGTGCGCGTGTCCGCAAAGCGCGGTCAGGATCACTTTCTCTTCGCCAGTCTCCTTGCAGCGCAACGCTTCCTGGATGCACGCGGCCAGAGCATGCGTCGGCTCGGGCGCGGGAATGATGCCTTCGGTGCGGGCGAACTGCACCCCGGCGGCGAAGCATTCCTGCTGCCCGATCGCGAGCGCCTCGATGAGGCCCAGTTCGTAGATGTGCGAGATCAGCGGCGACATCCCGTGGTAGCGCAGGCCGCCGGCGTGGATCGGGTCCGGGATGAAGCCGTGGCCGAGCGTGTGCATTTTCAGCAGGGGCGTGAGACCGGCGGTGTCGCCGAAGTCGTAGGCGTAGCGGCCTCGGGTAAGGGTCGGGCAGGCCGCCGGTTCGACCGCGCGGATCACCGGGTTCATCCGGCCGGCCAGTTTTTCCCGCAGGAACGGGAAAGCGAGCCCGCCGAAGTTGGAGCCGCCGCCGGTGCAGCCGACGAGCACGTCCGGGGTGTCGCCGGCCAGTTCGAACTGTTTGAGCGCTTCCTCGCCGATCACCGTCTGGTGCAGCAGCACGTGATTGAGCACGCTGCCCAGCGCGTACCGCGCGCCCGGATCCGCCGCGGCCTGCTCGACGGCTTCGCTGATCGCGATCCCGAGGCTGCCCGTCGACTGCGGGTTCTCCGCCAGGATCGCCCGGCCAGCGGCGGTGCGGTCCGATGGACTCGGGTACACCTGGGCGCCGAAGGTCTCCATCATCAGCTTGCGATACGGCTTCTGGTCGTACGACGCGCGCACCTGCCAGACCTCGCAGGACAGCCCGAACGTCGCGCACGCGAACGCCAGCGCGCTCCCCCACTGGCCGGCGCCAGTCTCGGTGGTGAGCCGCGTGACGCCCTCCGCCGCGTTGTAGAACGCCTGCGGCACAGCGGTGTTCGGCTTGTGCGAGCCGACCGGGCTGACGCCCTCGTACTTGTAGTAGATCCGGGCCGGGGTGCCGAGCGCCTTCTCCAGCCGGCGGGCGCGATAGAGCGGGGACGGACGCCAGAGCCGGTAGACGTCCCGGACTTCCTCGGGAATGTCGATGTAGCGCTCGGTGGTGACTTCCTGCTCGATGAGCGCCTGCGGGAACAGCGGAGCCAGGTCCGCGGGCCCGACGGGCTCGCGGGTTCCCGGGTGCAGCGGCGGGGGCGGCGGCTCGGGCAGGTCCGGCACCACGTTGTACCACTGCGCCGGGAGATCGGCCTCGTCCAGGATGTATTTCGTCCGTTCTGCCATGACGCCTCCTCGGTCGGCGGACCCCAACGTAAGCCGGGCGGCGGGAGAAGCCAAGCGCCGGAGCGCGCGAGGGGACCCCTCGCGCCGATAAAGCAGCAGGTCCACCCATGTGGGCGACCTGTCCACAATGGAGGGTGTGGCTGATTCCCCGGAAGCCGTTTCCGGCGGGCGCCGGTTTTTGTCGGTGGGTGCCGGTACGTTCGGTGGCATGGCGACATTGGTGACGTTCCACGCCCACCCGGACGACGAGGCGATCATGACCGGCGGCGTGATGCGCAAAGCGGCCGACGAGGGGCACCGGGTGGTGCTCGTGGTGGCCACGCGCGGAGAAAAAGGCGAGATCCCCGAGGGCCTGCTCGACGACGGCGAGCAGCTCGCGGACCGCCGGGTGCAGGAGACGCAGGCAGCGGCCGAGGTGCTGGGCGTCTCGCGAGTGGAGTTCTTGGGATACCAGGACTCGGGGATGATGGGCGACCCTTCCAACGACGGCCCGGAAACGTTCTGGAGCGCGCCGGTCGAGGAAGCGGCGAAGCGGCTGGCGGCGATCCTGCTCGAGGAGTCGGCCGACGTGCTCACGGTGTACGACGACTTCGGCGTCTACGGCCACCCGGACCACATCCAGGTCCACCGGGTCGGCATGCGCGCGGCCGAACTCGCGGGCACGCCGCGCGTTTACCAGGGCTCGACGAACCGCGACCAGATCCGCCGAGCCGCTGAAGCCGCCCGCGCGGCGGGCGAGGAAGGCGGCCCGGACGCGGACATGATCATCGGGAAACCGGAAGCCGAGCTGACGGCCGAAGTGGACGTCACGGCATACCTGAAGGTGAAGCGGGCGGCGATGCGCGCGCATCGGAGCCAGATCAGCGAGGAGTCGTTCTTCCTGGCGCTGCCGGACGACAAGTTCGGTGAGGCCTTCGGGACGGAATGGTTCATCCGGGAAGGACAGGGGCCGGGGGTGACGGAGACGGACCTGATGAAGGGCCTCTGACCGGGCCGGACGAGCCGCGAGGCCTACGACATGTTCGGCATCGGTGCGGGCACACCGCCGGGAGCGCGCGTTGCCGCTGCAAACGGCGGCCCCGCTACAGGCGCGAGCCGAACCTGCGGGCGGATCGCTCGCGCGAGCCCAAGGCCGGGACGGACGAGCCATCGGGTGCGAGGTCGCGCTGGGGACTGCGTGCCTGGGACAGGTGCGGGCTGAACCTGCGGGCGCGGGCTACCAGCGCGAGCCGAGGCCGGATCGGACGAGCCATCGGGCGCGAAGCCGCCGCTGCGAACGGCGGGCCCAAGACAGCCGGGGACCGAGCCCGCGGACGCGGGTCGCCGGCGCGAGCCGAAGATCGGTTCGGGCAACCGCCGGGCGCGAAGTCGACGCTGCGGACCGCAGGCCCGAGACAGCCGGGGACCGAGCCCGCAGACGCGGGTCACCGGCCCGAGCCCAAGGCGGCGACTGACGAACCGTCCGATGCGAGTTTCCGGTGCGGTCCGCAGGCCCGAGACAGACCGGGCCGAGCCCGCGGGTTGCTGGCCCGAGCCCGAGACCGGCGCTGGCGCACCCTCGGGCCGAGCCATCTTCGTTGGCCGCGGGGCTGGGGGAAGGCTCGGGCGACACACCAAGCAGTGGGGTTTCCGGCACGGACCTGGAGCCCGGGATGGGGCCGCGTGGTCGTTGCAGGCAAGCGGCGAGCCGTCCGTTGGCTGGGCGGACGCGGTCGTCCAGCCTGGGCCGCGGTCCATGGTCGAGGTCGCGATGCGCCTTCCCGTGCAGGGCCGAGCTAGCTCAAGCTGCGCGCAGTCCAGCTTGAGCTAGCTCGGCCCCGCAGGCTGGCGAGCATCGAGCGGGCAACAAACATCACCCGGGCCCCGCGGCCTCTCCCACCCGGGCCGAGGCCAGGCGGACCGCGTCCAGGATTTTTTCGTATCCAGTGCAGCGGCAGAGGTTCCCGGCCAATGCCTCGCGGATCTCTGGATCCGAAGGGGCATCCACGCGGTGCACCAACTCGTGCGCGGCGACGATCAAGCCCGGTGTGCAGAAGCCGCACTGGACCGCGCCGGTGTCGAGGAAGGCTTGTTGTACTGCGTCCAGCTGGTCGCCGTCCGCTAGGCCTTCTACGGTACGGACGTTCCTGCCCTCGGCTTGGCCCGCGGCGACCAGGCACGAGCACACTGGGGTACCGTCCAAATACACTGTGCACGAACCGCATTCGCCTTGTTCGCAGGCGTTTTTCGAGCCTGGCAAACCCAGTTGATCACGCAGCACGGAGAGCAGGCTCTGCCCCTCCCACACCTCGTCGACGGTGCGCGGTTCGTCATTGACAGTGAGGTTCAGGCGCATTTCGGCTGCCCGCCTTTCCGGTAGTCTTCCCAGGCCCAGCGCAACGTCCGGCGGGCCAGTACGGCGATCGCGTGGATGCGGTAGTCGGCGCTGCCCCGGACGTCATCGATCGGGGACGCGGCGCTCGCGGCCAGTTCGCCGAAGCGGCGGAGAACCGCGTCCGGCAGCCGAGAGCGGGAGGTCCACGCATCGGACAGGGCGTCGCGGAGGAAGTCTTCGGCGGCGGTCGCCCGGCGCGGGGTCGGGGCGGCCGAACCGACCGCGGCGCCGATCCAGCCGGTTTCCGGGGCCAGGTCCAGGGCGAATGAGCACACTGCGATGACCATTGCGTTGCGGGTGCCGACCTTCGCGAACTGTTGCGGGCCGGTCGCCGCGGGGAGATGGATAGCGGCGATCAGCTCGTCGGGGGCCAGTGCGTTGCGTTTGACGCCTTGGTAGAACTCCGTCGCCGGGATCATCCGGGTGCCGCGGACGGACGCGACTTCGATGGTCGCGTCGCAGGCCAGGAGCATGGGGTGGGCGTCGCCAGCGGGAGAGGCCGCACCCAGGTTTCCGCCGACGGTGCCTCGGTTGCGGATTTGCGGGGAGCCGACGGTGCGGCTCGCCATCGCCAGGCCGGGGAGGCGGGTACCTAATTCAGTGATGATTCGCGTGTACGAGACGCCTGCGCCCAGGCGGATCCGGCCGTCTCGCTCGGTCCATTCGGTCAGGTCGCCGATCCGGGTGAGGTCCAGCAGCGCGGGCGGGCGGCGGTGGTCGAAGTTGAGTTCGACCAGGACGTCGGTGCCGCCGGCCAGCGGCACGGCGTCCGGGCGGGCGGACTTGGCGGCCAGGGCTTCGGCCCAGGTCGCGGGGGTCAGGAAATCCACGGGGCACCTCCGGGAGGCAGACTGCCGGTCAGGGACGGGCAGGAAGGGCAAAGGGGCACGGGCGAGAAGGGGGAGGAAGGCCGGGGGCATGCGGCACGAAGGAAAAATGGGCCTCTGCGAACAGGTCGCGCCGGACCGCTGCACACGGGCTACTGCGCTCACGAAACGGACCGCTGCGGACAGTCACGGCGGAACGCTGCGCACGGGCCACCGCACTCACGAAACGGACCGCTGCGGACAGGTCATGGCGGACCGCTGCGCACGGGCCACCACGTTCACGAAACGGACCGTTCACGAAACGGACCGCTGCGAACAGGGCACGCCGGACCACTGCGAACGAGTGCACACGCGCTACCGCGCTCACGAAACGGACCGCTGTGAATAGGCAACGCCGGACCACTGCACACGAGCGCACACGAGCCACCATCACGAAGCGGCGCGACGACCGGCCAAGGCGATGTCGTCCGGGCGGATGGGGGCGTTCGGCAGGGGCAGGCCGGTCGCGGAGCGGAGGGCGTTCAGGATCGCGGGGGTCGACGACAGGGTGGGCGGCTCGCCTACGCCGTTCAAGCCGTACGGCGAGTCGGGATGCGGGAATTCGAAGAGGCTGATCGGCATCGGCGGGACGTCCAGCACGGTCGGGATCAGGTAGTCCGTGAAGGACGGGTTGCGCACCCGGCCCTCGCGGTCGACCAGGATTTCCTCCATCAAAGCCAAACCCAGGCCCTGTACGCTGCCGCCTTCGATCTGGCCTTCTACGGCCAGCGGGTTCATCGCCTTGCCGACGTCCTGCGCGGTCGCGAGCTCGACCACCTTCACCAAACCCAGTTCGACATCCACGTCCACCACGGCTCGGTGCGCGGCGAAGGCGAACGCGATGTGTGCGTTGCCCTGGCCGGTTTCCGGGTCGATGCCTTGGGTCGGGCGGTGGTGGTACTCGAAGGTGTGCGAGACAGTGTCCGAACCGACGAGGTCGGCGATCGGGCACACCGGATGTCCGCCGCTGTCAAGGACGTGGTCGTTGCCCAGCGACAGGGCCGAAGCGGGCAGGCTGTAGGCGTCGGCGGCTCGGCGCAGGAGTTCCCGGGCGAGGTGGCGGCAGGCGCCTTGCACGGCACCGGTCGACATCCACGTCATTCGGGAGGCGGACGCGGAACCGGCGTCGCCGATTTGGGTGTCGGCGGGGAGGACGACTACCCGCGAGACGCCCAGTTCCGTGCTCGCTACCTGTGACTGCACCGTGGTGACGCCTTGTCCGCACTCCGCGGCGGCGGTGTGCACCGAGACGACCGGTGCACCGTTCACTACCGCCAAGGCGACTCGGGCCGTCGAGATGTCGTCGACGCCTCCTGAGTAGCCGATCGCTTTCACCCCGACCGCGTAGCCGACTCCGCGACGCACCCCCTCGCCGTGCGTCGTGTTGGCGGCTCCGCCGGGCAGGGAAAGCAAATCATCAGCGCCAGCCGGCGGCAGCGGACGGTCGCGGAGGGCTTGCAGCAGTTCCGCGACGGGGGCTGGGCCGTCGACGGCTTGGCCGGTGGGCAGGACGGTGCCCGTGGTCATGGCGTTGCGGAGCCGCAATTCCATCGGGTCCATGCCTAGTTCGTGCGCCAGTTTGTCCATATTGGACTCGCAGCCGTAGGCCGATTGGACGGCGCCGAAACCGCGCATTGCGCCGCAGGGCGGGTTGTTCGTGAACACCGCCAGGCCGTCGATTTCGGCATTCGGGACGTCGTAGGCGCCGGTGACGAAGTAGCAAGCGTTGGCGATGACTACGGGTGAAGTTGAGGTATAGGCGCCGCCGTCTAAAACCAGGCGGGCTTTGACGTAGACCAGGCGGCCGTCCTTGGTGGCTCCGTGTTCGTAGCGCATCTTCGCCGGGTGGCGGTGCACGTGCCCGAAGAAGGATTCGTAGCGGTTGTACGACATCTTGACCGGACGGCCGAGCCGCAGGGCGAGCATGCAGGCGTGCACGTGGACGGAGAGGTCTTCCCGTCCGCCGAAGGCACCGCCGACGCCGGCCAGGGTCAGCCGCACTTTTTCCGGCGGCAAGCCCAGACACGGGGCCAGTTGTTCCAGGTCTTTGTGCAGCCATTGCGAGGAAACATACAGCTCGACGCCGCCGTCCTCGGAAGGAATCGCCAAGCCGGATTCCGGGCCCAGGAAAGCTTGGTCCTGCATGCCGACTTCGTACTCGCCGGTGACCACGACGTCCGCTTCGGAGCGCGCCGCGGCCAGATCGCCGTGGCGGATTTTCACGTGCCGGACCAGGTTGCCGTCCGGATGGATGGGACGGACGCCCTCGTCCAGGACTGTCATCGGATCGGTGACCGGGTCGAGCGGTTCGTAGTCGACCATGATCAGTTTCGCTGCCTGCCGGGCGGTTTCCGGGTCGTCAGCGGCGACCAGCGCCACCGGTTCGCCGTGATACCGAACCTCGTCGACCGCGAGGACCGGCTGGTCGGCGGATTTCATTCCGTACGTTTTCGCGCCGGGCACGTCCTCGTGGGTGAGCACGGCGTGCACGCCTGGCTGGGCGAGCGCCTTGCTCGTGTCGATCGAGCGAATCCGCGCGGCCGCGTACGGGCTGCGCAGCGTGGTCGCCCAGACCGTGCCCTCGATCCACAAATCCGACGAATAGGCGAACCTGCCGGTTACCTTGGCGGTGCCGTCCGGACGGAGGGCGCTTTCGCCCACCCCGGCGGCTTTCCCGGTTTCCGCGGCGCGTACCAGCGAGTCCACAATGACCACCAGCTTTCCTGCGTTGCCGACTGCACGGATTCAACACGTGTAGATCGGGACTGTCAACGGCTCTTCGGGTATCGTCTGGCGCATGCAGCGGGTCACCCGGGACGATGTCGCACGGCTGGCGGGCACCTCGCCGGCCGTGGTCAGTTACGTGCTCAACAACGGCCCGCGTCCGGTCGCGCCCGCCACGCGAGCGCGGGTCGAGCAGGCGATCGCCGAGCTCGGCTACCGGCCGAACCTCGTCGCGCGGGCGTTGCGGTCCACGCGGAGCAACGTACTCGGGCTGGTCGTGCCGGACAGCAGCGAGGGCTACTTCACCCAGCTCACGCACGCGGTCGAGCGGGCCGCGTTCGCTCGCGGATCGCTTGTCCTGCTCGGGAATTCGGCGTTCTCCCGGGAACAGGAGCTGCGGTACGCCGAATCACTGGCGAACATGCGCGTGGACGGCCTGCTGCTGGTCCGCGCCGAGATCGCTGGAGCGGCCGCCACCCACTCCACTTTGGACGTTCCGGTCGTCTACCTGCACCACCACGCCCCGGCCGGGACTGCCGCGCCGTCCGTCGTGCTGGACAACAAGGCGGGCGGACGGTTGACCACCGAGCACCTGCTCGGGCACGGCTACCGCGAGATCGGCTGTCTCACCGGAACCGCACGGTCCGGGCCGGTGGCCGATCGCGCCCGAGGCTGGACCGAGGCGATGCGAGCGGCGAAGCGGAGCGCGGGCAACGTCGTCCGCACCGGACTCGACCGGCATGCCGCGCGAGCCGATATCCGGCGGTGGTTGCAGTCGCCGGAGCGGCCGCGCGCGATCATGGCGACAGCGGACGGGCTGGCGCTCGACACGCTCACAGTCGCCGCGGAACTTGGCTTGAACGTGCCGAAAGACCTTGCAGTGATCGGTTTCGGCGGTACCGACGCCGCCGCGCACAGCTGGCCCGCGCTGTCCACTGCCGGGCATTCCTTCGACGATTTCGCCGACGCCGCGGTGTCCACTCTGGACCAGCTCCGCGAGAACACCCAGCCGGACGACCGCGTCCTCGACGTCCATCTGACCGCGCGCGCCAGCTGCGGGTGCGACTGACCCCGCAGCCGGCGCGCCGACGGAATCAGGAACTAGCGGCCTCTGCCCACGCCGAAGGCGTGTAGCCGAGATAATGCGACGCGTGCGTATTCGCCGCGGAAGCCTGCGGAATGTCGCCGCGCAAATACGCCTCGGCTTCCGCCTTGTCCTTCGGCGGCGGCGTCGGCGCGAGGCCGAGCAGCTTGGCCATGTTGTTGCCGAGGTAGCCCTCCAGGTCGTCCTCGGACAGGTTCAGGCCCTGCGGCGGCTGGTGGCACAGCACTTCCAGCTCGCGCGCCCACATCCCGGGCTCGTTCGGCGGCGAATCGGTGCCGAAGACCAGGTCGCTCTTCTTCATCTCCTTGGCGAATTCGACGATCCGCGACTGCAGCAGCCAGCCCGATTCGCCGATCACGTTCGGGGAGTCCTGGATCATCCAGAACGCCTCGAAACAGTAGACGCCGCCGGTCTGGATGCCGAAATGGCCGAGAATGAACGTGACGTTCGGGAACTCGCGGATGATCGGGTAGAACTGGGTGGGGATCGAGTACGGCCCGTCCCCGGTGTGGATCAGCACGATCACGCCGAGTTCGTCGCACACCCGCATCACCGGCCGCAGCCAGTCCAGCGCCCGGTCCGGGCGGTAGGAATGCATGTTGGCGTGCAGCTTCAGCATCTTGTAGCCGTATTCCTTCACGTGGAAGGCCAGCTCCGCGGCACCGTTTTCCGGGCCGAAACGCGGGTTGTACATGAAGTTGCCGACGAACCGGTCCGGGTACTGCTGCACCAGCGAGGTCACGTACGCCTGGTATTCGCGGATGCCCTCGCGGCCGGTTTTGTTGCCCTCGCGCCAGGTCGTGTTCCCCGGCGGCGGCATGATGCAGCTGACGTCCACGCGCCGCGGCTTGCCGTTGATCCAGAATGGACCGTCCATCATTTCCAGCGTGCGTTCGCCGGTGAACGGGGTTCCGGTGTGCCGCCAGGCTTCGTCGACGAGATTCGTCGGATGGACATGGGTATCGATAATCACCGGATGTCTCCTTACGCAAGACTTGAGTAAAGGACTCCCCGGCCGCGCTTCACCGCACCTACGGGACCCGGAAGCGCGATTCGCGCTCCGGCGCAACCGAGTGCAGCACCTCCGCCGCCCGGTGTCAACACATGATCGCCGAATGCCTTGCGCGGCAAGACTTTTCCGCACTCCCCCCTTGACACCGCTCCCGCGAGGGCTTTGCATTGAACGACCCGGCGGCGCTGCCGGGCGCCGGTGACCTCCCGTTTCGGGCCAACCGTTCGGCCAGCTGCCTCCAGCCGCGCGCTGGAGACGACCGCCGGGCCGGGTCCGACCCCGCCCGGGGAAGGGCGGCCCGATGTCGGCTGCGGAACCGGAACCCTGCGATCTCCTGCTGACCGGCGGCACCGTGGTGACTGTCGACGACCAGCGCACTGTCCATCAGACGGGCCACGTCGCGATCATCGGCGACCGGATCGCCGGCGTCGGCGAAGGGCCTGGCACTGAACGCTGGCGCGCCGCCGAGGTCGTCGACTGCCGCGGCAAAGCCGTGCTCCCCGGCCTGGTCGACGGGCACAACCACCTGTACCAAGCACTCGCTCGAGGGCTCGGCGAAGGCATGTCGATCGTGCCGTGGCTGTGCGAATTCATGTGGCCGTACTCGATCGCGATCACCGGACCGGAAGCGGTGGCCGGGGCACGGCTCGGTGCGGTCGAAGCGTTGCGAGCCGGCATCACGACGGTGATCGACAACCATTACGCGCCAAGCGATCTTGAAACGACGCTCGCCGTCGCGGACGTCATCGAGGAAGCCGGGCTTCGCGGTGCGGTCGCCCGCGGCATGCTGGGCGAGCGCACCGAAATCGCCGACCGTCGCGGCCAGCCGATCGAACTGTTCCGCTACTCGAGCGAGGACGAATTCGCGATCACCCGCGAGGCGATGCAGCACCGGCCGCCGAGTTCGAAGGTCTCCGTCTGGCCCGCCGCGCTCAACCTCTGTTACGTGGAGCAAAAACTCGTCCGCCAGACGGTCGAACTCGCCCGGGAATACGGCACTCGCTGGCACACCCATTGCTGCGAGAGCAAAACCGATCCGGTCAGCTATCTCGAAACCCACGGGGTGCGGCCGGTCGAGTGGCTCGCGAAGGAAGGCCTGCTCGACGAACGGGCCACGCTCGCGCACGCGATTTGGCTCGACGAAGCCGAAATCGAGCAGGTCGCGGCGGCGGGCGCGGGAGTTTCGCACAACCCGGCGTCCAACGGCTATCTCGCGTCCGGCACCGCGCAGATCGCGAACATGCGGAAACAGCACGTCCCGGTCGCGCTCGGCACCGACGGTCCCAGCTGCGGCCATCGGCAAGATCTTTTCGAGGCGATGAAACTCAGCGTCTTCGGCCAGCGAACGGCCACTTTGGACCCGACCGCGCTGCGGGCCGAGGACGCGCTGGAAATGGCCACCCGCGAGGGGGCCCGTTACGCCGGAATCGACGCGGGAGTGTTGAGCGAGGGCAAACTCGCCGACGTCATCGTGACCGCGCTCGACCGTCCGCACGTGCGCCCGGTGCACCGGGCTGTCGCCGCCCTCGTCTACTCCGCCCGCGGGTCCGATGTGGAGCTGACGATCGTGGGCGGCGAGATCGTCTACCGCGCCGGACAGTGCGTCCGCGTCGACGAAGCGGCCGCCGCCGACGAGGCGGAACGGCACGCGGCCCGGCTGCTGGAACGCAGCGGCATGGGCGGACTGCTCACTCCCTGGGCGCGGTGATCCGCGCTCCCCCCTTCCCCGCTGTGGAGGAAACCATGCGATTCCGTCCGCGCACCACCCGAGCCGAAACCCGCGACGCGGTCGACACCGTCCCCCGGTTCCGGCAGATGCTCCCCCTCGGCATCCAGCACCTGCTGGTCGCCTACTCCGGAATGGTCACCGTCCCGCTGCTGATCGGGCTCGGCGTCGGCCTGTCCACCGCGCAGATCGCCACGCTCATCACGGCGAACGTGCTGGTCAGCGGCATCGCGACGCTGCTGCAGACGCTCGGGATCGGCAACGTCGGGGTCCGGCTGCCGATCGTGATGGGCTCGACCTTCACCGGCATCACCCCGGCGATCATCGTCGGCAAGGAGGCCGGGCTGCCCGCGGTCTTCGGCGCGACGATCGTCGCCGGGCTGCTGACCTGGCTGGTCGCGCCGTGGTTCAGCAAGCTGATCCGGTTCTTCCCGCCGATCGTGACCGGGACGATCATCGCGATCATCGGATTCTCGCTGCTGCCCTCCACCGCGACGCTGATCGCCGGGTCGAACCCGAACGCGGCCGACCACGGTTCGGCCGGACGGCTGATTCTCGGCCTGGGCATCATCGTGCTGACTGTCTGCTTGGAACGGTTCGCCCCGCCCGCGGTGCGCCGCTTCGCGATCCTGATCGCGCTGGCGGTCGGCACCCTCGTCGCGGTTCCGCTCGGCATGGCGGACTTCAGTTCGGTCGGGCAGGCGGACTGGTTCGGCGTGGTGAAGCCGTTCGAATTCGGCATGCCGACGTTCGCGTTGTCCGCCTTGCTGCCCATGATCATCGTGCAATTGGTGAACATGGTGGAATCGACCGGCGACACGCTCGCCATCGGGCAGATCGTCGGCCGCGACGTCGGTCCGCCCGAGATTTCCCGGGCACTGCGCGCGGACGGGCTCGGCACCGCGTTCGCCGGCGTGTTCGGCTCGTTCACCGTCGTCACCTTCGGCGAGAACGTCGGGCTGGTCAGCATCACCCGCGTGATGAGCCGGTTCGTTGTCGCGACCGCGGGCGCGGTGCTGGTGCTCATGAGCCTGGTGCCGAAGCTCGGCGCGGCCGTCGCGTCGCTGCCGGGACCGGTGCTCGGCGGCGTCGGCGTGGTCATGTTCGGCACCGTCGGGGCGGTCGGGCTGCGCATCATGAGCCAGGCGGACCTCAGCAACGGCCGCAATATCCTGATCGTCGCCATCTCGTTCGGCTTCGGCCTTTTGCCGGTCGGCGCGCCAGAGTTTTACCAACATCTGCCCGTTGTGGTGCAGACGGTACTGACGAGCGGCATCGCCGCCGGCGGCATCGCGGCGTTCCTGCTGAACCTCGTGCTCAACCGCCGCGAACGGGCTCCGCGCACCGGAACGGAAGCCGCGCCCGGGTATTGACCCTCGGCGGCTTCCGATGCACCATAGTCGAAACTCCTTGCAGGGAAGGAAAAACCTCGCTCATTCCATAACCCCGTAGGTGCGGCGGCAGGTTCGCGCGCGGCCGGGGGTCCTCGCCGCCGGCAGCCCGTCCGGCTCCGGCGACGCCCCGCGATCCGCCCGGCCCGGCCGTTTCCCGGCCCCGCCGGCCCAACGAGGTGAGGGAATCATGGCCAGTCACCCGTCTCCCCCGTCCCCGGTGGACGAACGTCCCCGGTTCGGTCCGCTGGTGCTGCTGGGTTTGCAGCACGTGCTCGTGATGTACGCCGGCGTCGTCGTGGTGCCGATCGTGGTCGGCGCCGGGCTCGGGCTTCCGCAGTCGCAGATCGCCGACCTGGTCAGCGTCGACCTGGTGCTCGCCGGGATCGGCACCATGCTGCAGGCGTTCGGCGTCTGGAAATTCGGCATCCGGATGCCGCTCGTCGTCGGGGCCGCGTCCAACGGCATCGTCCCGATGGTGCTGATCGGCAGCACCCAGGGGCTGTCCACAGTGTATGGCTCGCTGCTCGTGGTCGGCGTGCTCTGGGTGCTGATCGCGCCGTTGTTCAGCAAACTGCTCAAGCTGTTCCCGGAGGTCGTCACCGGAACCGTCATCACGCTGATCGGGCTGACGCTGATCCCGGTCGGGCTGAAACTCATCGCCGGTTCCACTCCGTCCGCGCACAATTACGGCGCGCCCGCGAATCTCGCGCTCGCCGGGTTCACGCTCGCGCTGATCGCGGTGTTCTACCGGGTGTTCCGCGGTCTGCTCGGCCAGTTGGCGATGCTGATCGCGCTGACCGTCGGCGCGATCGTCGGCTGGCTGACCGGACTGGGCAGTCTCGCCGGGGTCGCCGACGGTCCCGTTTTCGGATTGCTGAAACCACTGCACTACGGAGCGTTGCATTTCGACATCCCGTCGATTCTGCTGTTCCTGGTGATCGTTTTCGTGCTGATGGTCGAGGCGTCCGGACAGGGGCTCGCCGTCGGGCAGGTGGTCGGCAAGAAGGTCGGGCCGCGCGACGTCGCGAACCTGCTGCGGGTGGACGGGCTGCTCACCGCGCTCAGCGGCGTGTTCAACGGTTTCGCCTACACCACCTTCGGCCAGAACATCGGGCTCGTCGCGCTGACCAAGGTGCGCAGCCGGTACCCGGTCGCGGTCGGCGGCATGATCCTCGTCGTTTTCGGCGTGGTGCAACCGGTCGGCCGGGTGATCGCGGCGATCCCGCAGCCGGTGATCGGCGCGGCCGCGGTCGCCACGTTCGCCGCGCTCACCGTGTCCGGCATCCAGCTGCTGTCCCGAGTGGACTTCAACCAGACCGGCAACCTGGTGATCGTCATGCTGTCGCTCGGCGTGGGCCTCATCCCGGCCGGAGCGCCGGACTTCTACAAGCAGTTTCCCTTCGCCGCACAGGTTTTCCTCAAGAGCGGCGTGGCCACCGGAACCGTGCTGGCGGTGCTGCTGAATCTGCTTTTCTTCGCTGCTCGGAAACGGCGGCCAGCAGAGCCGCTCGTGCACCGAGAACCCGCCGCGAAACTTTCCCAGTCCTGAAAGGACGTCATGGGCACCGAACCGCAGCGGCCCCGGCTGATCGTCGGCATCACCGGGGCCAGCGGCCCGCACCTGGCTGTCCACCTGCTGACCGCGCTGCGCAAGCTCGGCACGGTGGAAACGCATCTGGTCATGTCGCGAGCCGCGCACCGCACCGTCGAACTGGAAACCGGGATGCCGCCCGCCGAGGTCGCCGACCTCGCCGACGTCCGCCACGCGCGCGGGGACATCGCCGCGTCGATCGCGTCCGGTTCCTTTCGCACCATGGGCATGGTCGTCGTGCCGTGCTCGATGAAAACCGTCGCCGGGATCGCGCACGGCTACAGCGACGACCTGCTCGTCCGCGCCGCCGACGTCACCCTGAAAGAACGCCGTCCGCTCGTGCTCGTCGCCAGGGAAACCCCGTTGAGCCTCGTGCACCTGCGCAATCTGGTGGCGGTGACCGAGGCGGGCGCGACCGTGCTGCCGCCGATGCCCGCCTTCTACCACCAGCCCGAGTCCATTGAGGACATCCTCGCCCACCTGACCGGCAAGGTGCTCGACCAGTTCGGCATCGAGCACGACCTGTTCGCGCGCTGGCAGGGGCCGCCCGCCTCGCAAGGAGTTTCGCGGTGAACCACCGGCAAGATCCCCACGCTTTCGTTGACCAGTACCGCCACGAGTTTCCCGACGACGTGCTCGTCCTCGACGACCCGGTCCCGGCCGACGAGGGCGTCACCGGGGTGATTTACGAACTCGCCGCGGCCGGACGGCACGAGATGGTGCTGTTCCGGAAGGTGACCGGGCTCGACGTGCCGGTGGTGAGCAACATGTTCGCTTCGCGGCAGCGGATCGCCCGCATGCTCGAAACTGGACCGTCCGGTTTGCACAGTGCCTACCAACAGCGGGCGCCCCGCGCGGTCCCGCCGCGGATGGTGGACAGCGGACCGGTGCTGGATGAGGTGACTTCTGAGGTCGACTTGGCGACCATCCCGATGCTGCGGCACTTCGCCAGCGACCGTTCCCCTTACGTCACCAGCGGGATCATCGTCGCGGAGGATCCGGACACCGGCGTCGGCAACCTCAGCTACCACCGGGCGATGCCGCATTCCCGCACCGAACTGGCGACCAGTCTCCATTCTCGCGGGGATCTGTGGCGGATGCTGCAGAAGTACGCCGAACGCGGCGAACCGATGCCGGTCGCGATGGTGCTCGGCGGGCATCCGCTGTTCATGCTGGCCGCGTCCGCGCGGGTCGGCTACGACGTGGACGAGCGCGCGGTAGCCGGCGGATTGCTTGGCGAGCCACTCGAAGTCGTGCGTACCCCACGGCATGGCATCGGCGTCCCGGCCTGGTCGGACTTCGTGCTGGAAGGCACCATCGACGCGTCCGAGCACGCGGACGAGGGCCCGTTCGGCGAATTCTCCGGCTATTCCTCGAATCGCTCGACCAACAACCTCCTGCGCGTGCACACCGTCCTGCGCCGCTCCGACGCCATGCTCATCGACGTCGTCGGCGGAAACACCGACGAACACCTGAACCTCGCGCGCGTGCCACGGGAATCGGAAATGGCGGAGAAACTCAAAGCACGCTTCCCGGACGTCACCGCGGTGCACTATCCGACGTCCGGCACGCACTTCCATTGCTACGTCGCACTTCGCCAACGACGGCCCGGTCAAGCCCGGCAGGTGATGCTCGGCCTGCTCGGCTGGGACCCGTACGTGAAGACCGTGATCGCGGTGGACGAGGACGTCGACGTCACCAGCGACAGCGACGTCCTCTGGGCGCTCGCCACGCATTTCCAGCCCCACCAGGACTTGTTCACTGTGGACGGTCTGCCCGGCTCGCCGCTCGACCCGTCCTCGGGCTCCGACGGGACGACGTCCCGGATGGGCCTGGACGCGACCCGCGGCCCGCACTTCGACGGCAATCGCATTGTCGTCTCCGAAGAAGCACGTCAGCACGCTCGCCGGATTCTCGGCGGGAACGTTTAAGGAGGGAAACACCATGGCCAAAATCCCGGTGACCGTACTGACCGGCTTTCTCGGCTCCGGCAAGACCACGCTCGTCAACCACATCCTCACCGCGAACCACGGGCACCGGATCGCGGTGATCGAGAACGAATTCGGCGAAATCCCGATCGACAACGCGCTCGTGCTCGGCGGCGACGAGAAGATCATCGAAATGAGCAACGGCTGCTGCCTGTGCTGCACCGCGCGCACCGACCTGATCGAAATCCTGCAGTCGCTGCTGCGCCGCCGCGAACGCTTCGACCGGATTCTCATCGAGACCAGCGGCATGGCCGACCCGAACCCGGTCGCGCAAACGTTCTTCGTGGACGACGAGGTTTCGTCGGCCTTCGCGCTGGACGCGATCGTGACGCTCGTCGACGCGCGGCACGTCGGCAGCCATCTCGAGGAGGGCGAGCACGACGGTGTCGGCGGCCAGGTGAGCAACCAGATCGCGTTCGCCGACCGGATCGTGCTCAACAAGATCGACCTGATCACCGAGCCGGAGATCGAGGAACTGCGCACGCAGCTCCGCTCGGTCAACGCGACCGCGGACATCCTCACGTCCAGCTACGGCAGCGTCGACCTGGACGACATCCTCGGCATCAACGCCTTCGACCTGAACCGCACCGTCGCCGCCGACCCGGACTGGCTCGAAGACGAATCGCACCACCACGACCCGACGCTGGAATCGGTCTCGATCGAACTCGACTACCCCCTGGACCGCACCGCGTTCGAACAGTGGCTCACCGCCCTGCTGGCCGAACGCGGCGACGACCTGTACCGGTTCAAGGGAATCCTCGCCTTCGACCGCAAGACGGTGCTGCAAGGCGTGCATCGGATTTACGAACTGACGGACGCCGGCGACTGGGGCACGGCACCGCCGGTCAGCAAGCTCGTCCTCATCGGCCGGAACCTCGACCGTGCGGAGCTGACCGACTCGGTGTCCCGCTGCAGCCTGGCCGCGGCTGGGCGGTGATTCAGGCGAGCGCTGCGGTCACGTCCAGCTCGACAAGCTGCCCGGTGAAGCCCAGGCACGTCACGCCGACCAGCGTGCTCGCGGTGGTGAACGCCGCGGCGATCGAGGAGTTCGTGAACCGCTGCCACACCGCTGAAAGGGTCGGCTGATCGGAGGTGGCCACGTAGATCACCGTGCGTACGACGTCCCCCGGGGTCGCGCCGGCATGCGTCAACGCGATCCCGGTGTTGGCGACGACCTGGTCCACCTGCGCGAGGACGTCGCCGGGGACGACCTCGCCGCCGGGCGTCAGCGGACACTGGCCGGCGAGGTGCACGGTGCGGCGCGCGTCGACGGTGGTCACGTGGTGGTAGCCGGGAGTCGGATGCAAGGCGGGCGGGTTCTGCCGTTCAATGGTCACGAGGCGGATCGTCGCTCACCGCGGCGGCGGTCCGCCACGGGATTTCCGGACGGAGGGCGTATGCGCAGGACCATCGACTGGGCCGACGGGGCGATCGTGATCGTCGACCAGGTCGCGCTTCCGGGCGAGTACCGCACGCTCACGCTGCGCACGGTGCCCGAATTGGTCGACGCGATCCAACGGCTGGCGGTTCGCGGAGCACCGGCGCTGGGCGCGGCGGGCGCGCTGGGGGTCGCGCTGGCGGCTCGACAAGGCGGGGACGTGCGGGCGGAGGCGGACCGGATCGCGCACGCCCGGCCGACGGCGGTCAACCTGGCCTGGGGCGTTTCCCGGGCACTGGACCGGCTGCCGGACGGTGCCGATGCGGTGCTCGCGGAGGCGCGAGCGATGCTCGACGAGGACGAGCAGCGCAACCGCACGGCGTCGGCGCACGCGGCGGAAGTCGTGCTGGACGCGTGCCCGCGCAGGCCGTTGCGGTTGCTCAGCCACTGCAACACCGGGCACCTGGCGACCGTCTCGTGGGGCACGGCACTCGGGGTCGTCTGGCACCTGCACGGGCGCGGCCTGGTCGAGTCGGTGCTGGTGGACGAGACGCGGCCGTTGCTGCAGGGATCCCGGCTCACCGCTTGGGAACTCGAGCAGGCCGGGGTGCCCTACCGGGTGCAACCGGACGGCGCGGCGGCCGCGGCGATGGCACGCGGAATGGTGGACTGCGTGCTCGTCGGCGCGGACCGGATCGCGGCGAACGGCGACGTGGCCAACAAGATCGGCACCTACGGGCTGGCCATCGCCGCCGCGCACCACGGTGTTCCGTTCGTGGTCGTCGCCCCGACGTCCACAGTGGACAAAAGCATCGCCACCGGCGCGGACATCTCCATCGAGGAACGTGCGGCTGTCGAATTAACGGAGTTCGGCGGGGCTCAGGTCGCGCCGCACGGTGCGGCGGTCTTCAACCCGGCCTTCGACGTCACGCCCACCGCGTTGATCACCGCGGTGGTCACCGAGGACGGCGTGTTCGGCTAGGGCCGCGGGCCGACGACCTCCGCACCGTTTCGCACGGTGATCGCCATGGCGGGACAGGAATCCGCCGCGTCCAGCACGGTTTCGTCCGGTTCCACGGTCTCGGCGACCGCCCGGGCGGTGGCGCCGTCCAGCGCGAACGTCTCCGGCATCAGCGACGCGCACATCCCGCTGCCGATGCACGTGCCCCCGTCGACCTCGACCTTCCAGGTCATCCGTCACCACCCAATCGGCATCGACCGCGGTCCGCGGACCAGCATCTGCGTCTTCCACTCAATATCCCCGGCCAGCCGCAGTCCCGGCAACTCGCGGGTCAGCGCCCGCAACGCCTCCTGCAGTTCCAGCCGCGCGAGCGGAGCGCCCAGGCAGTGGTGCACCCCGTGCCCGAAGCCGAGATGGTGGTTGTCCCCGCGGTCCAGCACGAGCTGGTCCGCGGCGCCGAACTGCAGCCGGTCGCGGTTGGCCGCGCCGATCGCCACGAGCACCGGTTCCCCTTGGCGCACCAGGACATCGCCGACCTCGACGTCCTCCGTCGCGTACCGGGCGAACCCGGCCCCGGCGCCGAGCGGCACGAAGCGCAGCAGCTCCTCCACCGCGGTCGGGATGAGCGACGGGTCCGCGCACAGCCGTTCCCAGTGCTCGTGCTGGTCCAGCAGCGCGTAGACGAAGTTGGGAATCTGGCTGGCCGTCGTTTCGTGGCCGGCGACCAGAATTCCGACGCACAGGTCCACCAACTCCAGCTCAGTGAGCCGATCCCGCACGTCGCGAGCCTCGATGAGCGCGGTCATCAGGTCGTCCTGCGGCTGCGCACGATGCTCGGCGATCAACCCGGCCATGTACGCACGCAGTTCCTCGCGGCTGCGCTCCGACTCCTCCGGCGTGAGCCGCGTGGTCGACAACGCCGCGTCGCTCCACTCGCGGAACTGCGGCCGGTCGCCCACCGGCACGCCGAGCAGCTCGCAGATCACCGCGACCGGGATCGGCAGCGCGTACAGATCGACCAGGTCAGCCGGTTGCCCGTGCTCCCGCAGCTCCTTGATCAGGTCGTCGGCCAGCCGCGCGACCCGAGGGCGCAGCTCCTCGACCCGCCGCGCGGTGAACGCCTTCGCGACGAGGGTGCGCAGCCGGGTGTGGTCGGGCGGGTCCATCGAGAGGATGCCGCCCGGACGCCGGTACTCCGACATCCGCGGTTCGTCGCTTTCCTGCGCCAGCGCGCGGGAAAACCGCCGGTCCCCGAGCACGAGCCGGGCGTCGGCGTAGCGGGTGGCGAGCCAGGCAGCCTCGCCGTGCGGCATTTGGACGCGGATCATCCCGGCGTTCTCGCGAGCGGCGGTGTAGGCCTCGTTGAGCGCGAGGCCCGCCTCCTCGTTGAACGGGTAGGCGAGCGGTTCGGTGTGCGTGGTGGTCATGCCAACGACTCCCCGGGTACCGTTGTAAGCAGGTGCTTACATGCCTACACCCGACGTCGGCCGCGCGTCAATCCGCCAGGAGCTTCCGGGGGCCGGGTGGCACTAGGTTCACCATGAGACCGGGTGCGGGTTTCATGGCACCGCCTTCCGGCGGTGTCCTAGCGTCATGCCATGAAAATTCCAGCCGGGCTGAGCCGCGCGGTCATCCGGGCGCGGCGGGACACCGGCTTTCTCGCCGCGGGCGTGCTGCCGCACCTGGCACTGGTGCCCGTATGGGCTTGGGCGGCGGTGACTGCCGCCAGGACCGAGAACTGGCTCCTCACCGGTCCCGTGTCGGCCGCCTTGGTCCTGCTCGGCACCCCGGTGCTGACGGCCGTTCAGCGGGTTCGCTACCGGGCGCTCATCGGCGTGGATGTCCCCCGGCTCGCTCCCCCGCCGGAACAATGGACGTGGTCCTCGACCGTCCGGTGGCTCGCGGCGACGCGTCCTTGGCGCAAGATCGGCTACCACCTCCTGCTGGGCCCGCTGCTCGCACTACTGGAACTGTTGGTGCTCGCGCTGGCAGCGGCGGGCTTGGCGGGTGCCCTCGCCTACGCCTGGTCCTGGGCGCTGCCAACCGAAATCCGCCAGCACTGGTTCGGCTACCTGACCCAATTACCGGCTTACACAGCGGCTGGGCTCCTCCTCCTGTGCGCCCTGCCCTGGACCGCGCGGGCAGTAGCCCGGGCCGAGACGCGCCTGGCGTTGAGTCTGCTCGGGCCCAGTCGGGCGCAGCGGCTCCAGGAGCGGGTCGATCAGCTGGCCGGGAGCCGGACCGACCTGATCGAGGCCGTCGACGCGGAGCGCCGCCGGATCGAGCGCGACCTGCACGACGGCACCCAGCAACGGTTGGTGTCTCTCGCGGTCAATCTGGGTCTGGCCCTCGCCACCCGCCCGGACCTGCCGAGCGATGCCCGCGAGGTGCTCGCGAAAGCGCACCTGGAGGCGAAGGAGGCGATCTCCGAACTCGACGACCTGGTGCGGGGCCTGCACCCGGCCGTGCTCGAAGACCGAGGACTGGACGCGGCGTTGTCCGGGCTGGCAGCCCGCACGCCCCTCCCGGTGCGGCTGCGGGTCGATCTGGAGGAAAGGGTGGCGCCCAACGTGGAGTCAGTCGCGTACTTCGTGATTTCCGAGGCGCTGACCAATGCGACGAAGCACGCCAACGCGATGCGGGCGGAGGTGACGGTGCGCCAGATCGGCGAGGTGCTGCGCGTTCGCGTTACCGACAATGGGTTGGGCGGTGCCGACGCCGCCACCGGGACGGGTCTGACCGGGCTGGCCAAGCGGGTCGGCTCTCTCGACGGAACCTTCCACGTCAGCAGCCCCGTCGGCGGGCCCACCACTGTCACCGCGGAGCTGCCGTGCGCGCGGTGATCGCCGAGGATTCGGTGTTGTTGCGAGTCGGCCTGATCAAGGTGCTGGAGGCGGGCGGGTTCCAGGTCGTCGCGGCAGCCGGCGACGCGGACGGACTGCTGGCTGCGATGGAAGAGCATCGGCCCGAACTCGCCTTGATCGACGTCCGGATGCCGCCCGGCTTCACCGACGAGGGCGTGCGGGCGGCGATGGAAATCCGCCGCCGCTGGCCGGGGACGCCGGTGGTGCTGCTTTCGCAGTACGTGGAGGAGCGGTACGCGGCCGACCTGCTGTCCGCGAACACCAGCGGGGTGGGCTACCTGCTCAAACAGCGGGTCGCCGATGTCGCCGACTTCGTGGCGGCGGTCCGGCGGGTGGCGGACGGGGGCACCGCCCTGGACCCGCAGGTCGTCGCCCAGCTGCTGCTGCGGCGCGACAGCGACCCGCTCGCGCGGCTGACCCCTCGCGAACGGGACGTGCTCGGGCTGATGGCGGAGGGACGCTCCAACGCCGGCATCGCGCAGGCGCTGGTGGTGAGCGAGAGTGCGGTGGCGAAGCACATCAACAACATCTTCGCCAAGCTCGACCTGCCCGTGGCCGACGCGGACCATCGTCGCGTCCTCGCCGTGCTGCGATTCCTCGGCGCGTCCCGGGCCTGAGGATCGCGGGAAAGTTCCAGAGCGGGCGGAGGTGCCGCCGCGGTATTCCCACACCCGATTCCGGTACTGGGCCGAGGAAGGAAGGGCCTTGCACGACGCCCAACGCCGGTCACGGCACGAGCTCTTCCGCTCCGCGACCCGGCCGAGGGAAGGCCCTAGTCGCCAGGACCGCGCAGACCACCGCCAGCGGCACCTCGGCGAAGACCGCCATCAGCACCGCCAACTGGAAGTCCGGACCCGGAGCAGCCGTCATCGTGTCGAACCAGGCGTCGGCCAGCAGCAGGGCCGAGGTCGCGGCGGAGGTCAGCCCGGCCCGGCAGTCGCCGCGTCGGAGGAGCAGTCCGGTGGCGAGCAGGCCCAGCGCCTCAAGGCTGTCCAGCCCGGTCCACGTCCAGGCCCAGTGCGAGGCCTGAGCGGTGGCAGGCAATTCAGTGTGCAGGAAGACCAGCCAGGGAATCATCGCCAGCCCGAGCACGGTGAGAACCGTGGCCAGCAAGGGGAACGTCGAAGTGGCCACGGTTTTCGGACGAATCCGTGGGACACCGCACGCCATGGCACCTGACTCCCTTCGGTGCCCGCCCCTCGGGCACGAAATCAGCATGTCGTCGCGGCGTGCCTGAGGCAGTAACGCTCCTATCCGACTTGAAGGTGGTAGTAAGTACACCTTCCGGCGCGGCTGGAGCACTAGGCTCGGTTCAATGACTTCCGCGTGGACGAACGAAACCGCGATCCAGCAGTGGAACTCCGGGAGCACCCGGGAATCGATGGAAGCGACCGCCGAGCGCGGGGACTTCGCCAAAGAGCATCTGCTCAACCCCGTCCTCCTGCGACTTCTCGGCGACGTGCGCGGCCGCCGGGTGCTCGACGCGGGCTGCGGCAACGGATACTTCAGCCGGATGCTCGCCGGACGCGGGGCCCAGGTGACCGGGGTCGAACCGGCCGAGAGCCTGATTTCGTTCGCGCGGGAGAAGGCAGGCGAGGGGATTTCCTACGTGCGGGCGGATCTCGCCCGGCTGCCGGAGATGGAGCCGTTCGACGCCGTCGTCTGCAGCATGGTGCTCATGGCGATTCCCGAGTGGAAGCCCGCGATGCGCGCCTGCGTCGAGGCGCTGCGGCCGGGCGGGCTGTTCGTGTTCGCCATCGTGCATCCGGCGTTCGAGGAGTTGCTCGGCACCTGGCGGAAGTACGGCGAGTACCGCCAGACGGAGTATCTGGCCGAGTACGAGATCGCCGGACGCGACGCGTCCGACTTCCATCGGCCGCTTTCCGCGTATCTCAACGAAGTGGCCGCGCTCGGCTGCCGGGTGCGGGAGGTTGCCGAGCCGGGGTTGGATCCCGCGCTGGCGGACGGGATCGAGAGTCACGTGCGGATGCCGAACTTCCTGATCGTCGCGGCGGAAACCGGCTGCCCGTTAGTGCCATGACCGGTTCCCGAACGACCCGGCCGCGGCCGCGTTGCCGATAGCGTGGTCGCATGCTGGACTACGGCCTGGATCTGTCCGAAATAACCCGCGAAGCCGCGCTGCCCGATTTGCTCGCGGAAGGCGACGACCTCGACGCGGTGGTGTCCGCCGAACCCGACTGGTCGAGACCGACGCCGGCCGAGGGATGGACGATCGCGCACCAGATCGCGCATCTCGCGGCAGCCGACGCGAACGTCGTCCTCGCCATCCGGACGCCGGAGAAGTTCGCCGCGGTGCTGGGCGAAAACGCCGACGCGGTCGCGGCCGAGGGAGCCGCGCGACCGCGTGCGGAGTTGCTGGACCACTGGCGCGCCGGACGTGCCGAAGTCGCCGCGGCGCTCGGCGAAATCCCCTTGGACCAGGCATTTCCGTGGTACGGCTCGCAGTCGACCGCGACCCTCGCGGTGGCGCTTCGGCTGATGGAAACGTGGGCGCACGGGCAGGACATCTTCGACACCGTGCGCGTCGAGCACCGTCCGACGGACCGGCTCAAGCACATCGCCGCACTGGGCGTGGCCGGGCGCGGCCTGTCGTTCTACGCCGCTCAGCTGCCGCTGCCGACCGAGCCGATCCGGGTCGAACTGACCAGTCCCGAAGGGATCCTCTGGGGTTGGGGCCCGGACGACGCGGCGCAGCGGATCCGGGGCAGCGCAAGGGATTTCTGCCTCCGCATCACCCAGCGCCGCGGCTTGGACGAAACCGGTCTGGCCGCGATCGGCAAGGACGCGAAGGCATGGCTGGAGAACGCCCGGGTGTTCCTCTAACGCCGCTTGGGCCGCAGCAACGCGACGCCCACCGACAACGCGCTCGTCGACGCGACGTGAATCGCCAGCGCCTTCCGGTTCGGCGCCCACACCCCCGTCGTCGGACCGCCCGACCACATCGCTGCCACGAAACCGCCTGCAGCACAAGCCATTGCCCGCCACAGCGCGGGCGAACGATCCCGCCCGGCGGCCAAACCGGTGCCCACCGCACCGAACGCGCCCGCGGTGATCAGGGCTTCGCGCGCCATGTGGTACTGCACGTGCCCTTCGCCGTGGCGGGCCTCCGGTGCGCGGTAGCTCGGATCGGTGATGTGCGTGACCGTCTGCCACACCGACGGCGCCGCGGCGGCCAGGCCCGCGACGACGGCCGCCGCGCCAAGGGTTTCCCGCTTCATTGCTCGTCCTTTCCTTTGAGGTGATGCGAGACCCGCCGCAGCGCGTCGTTCACCACGTCGATGGTTTCCGGGTCGAGAGCCTTCGCGATTTCGCGTTCGATCTCCGTCTTGAGCTCGAACGACGCGAGCGCCTGCCGGGTGCCCTCCTCGGTGAGGGACACCAGCACCGAACGCCGGTCGCCTGGGTCCTTGTCGCGGCGGACCCAGCCGCGCGCCTCCAGCCGGGTGATCCGGTGCGTGACCGAACCCGAGGTCAGCTCGACCGCGGCCATCACCTGCCCGGGCGTCAGCCGGTGTCCCGGCGCGCGCTTGAGCGCGGCGAGCATCTCCAGCTCCCACAGCTCGATCCCGTGCGCGGACAGTTCGCGGCGCATGGCCAGTTCCAGCTGGTGCGCGACGCGGCGCAGCCGGTAGGACAGCGACTTCGCGGCCAGCACACCCTCGTCGCCGCCCCCGCGCCGGACAGCGTCCACCAGATCGTCGACCGCGTCCCGCGGCGCTGTGTTCACCGGCACGGACCTTTCTCTCGACATCAAGACAGTGGGAGAATACCTTGACGTCAAGAGAGTTCGCCACAGGAACTTCGACAAAGGGGGAATAATGGACATCGAGGTCGCAGTGATCGGCGCCGGACCGGTGGGGATGGCGGCGGCTGCGTTCCTGCACCGGGCGGGGGTCGCGGTCCGGGTCTTCGAGGCGGATCCGACCCGCGCGGGGCAGTCGCGGGCGACGACGATCCACCCGCGCACCCTCGAGCTTTTCGACGCGATCCCGGACGAACCGGGTTCGCTGGCCGCGCGCATGGTCGCCGCCGGAAACCCCGTGCCCGCCGCGCATTTCGCGACTCTGCCGAACCGGCTGGACTACCGCGGGCTCGACACCTCGTTCCCGTTCGTGCTCCTGCTGCCGCAGCCGGAAACCGAGCGACTGCTCGCCGAACACCTCGCCGGGCAAGGCGTCGTCATCGAGCCCGGGTGGAAACTCGCCAGCCTGACGCAGGACGAGCAGGGCGTCACCATCGTCTCGGAAACCGGCGACACCCGGCGGGCCGGTTACGTCATCGGCGCGGACGGCGCACACAGCGCGACCCGGCACGCGCTCGGCCTCGCCTTCCCCGGAACTCCCGCATCCACCATGGGGTTCCTCGCCGACGTCAAGCTGGAACGCCCGCCGGCCCACCCGCACAACTGGGACTACGAACGCGGTTCGTACAGCGCGTTTCCGCTGCCCGGCGGCATTTACCGGATCTTCGGCCACGAACCCGGCGACACCGGCCTCACCCCGGAGGAAGCCGCGCGCCGCCAGACTCAGATCCCCGACGAGGCCGAACTGCGTGCGACGCTCAAGCGGCTCGCCGACGACGATTTCGGCATCACTGAGGTGCTGTGGGCGTCGCGAACCGGAGACGCCACGCGCCACGCCGAGCAGTACCGCGTCGGCCGGGTGTTCCTCGCGGGCGACGCCGCACACGTGCACCTGCCAGCGGGCGGGCAGGGGCTCAACGTCGGCGTGCAGGACGCGGCGAACCTCGCGTGGAAACTCGCCGCGGAGGTACAGGGGCGCGCGCCGCGGCGGATCATCGACGGCCCGCAGTCCTACGACGCCGAACGCCGCCCCATCGCGGCCCGGCTCGCGGCGAACACCCTCGCCCAGGCGGCGCTCATGGTCACCTTCACCCCGGGCGGGAAAGCGTTGCGGGACTTGATGTCCGACCTCATCGGCCGCGACGGCGACACCGCGGACGAACTGCGCGGCTGGCTGTCCGGACTGGACGTTTCCTACGCCGAGGACGGCAGCCTCGTCGGCCGTCGCGTACCCAACCTTCCGCTCGCCGACGGCCGCACCCTCCATCGCGCGCTGCGGCCGGACCGGTTCACGCTCGTGACTTTCGGTTCCACCGTTGCCGAGGGCGAGAATGTCGTGCGCTCAACCCGCGACTGGCACGACTTGGCCGCCGTCCTCGTCCGCCCGGACGGTTACGCCGCCGACGTGTGGGCAACGGGCGAAGAAATCACCACCGACTGGACGGAGCACTGAATGGGAGCCGACACCGCACGCGGCCGCTTCGGCATTCTCGCGATCCTCTGCTCCAGCATCCTGGTCGTCGCGATGGACAACACCATCGTCAACGTCGCGCTCCCGGTCATCCGCACCGACCTCGGCGCGTCGATCAACGGTCTGCAATGGACGATCGACTCCTACACGCTCGTGATCGCCTGCTTTCTCATGCTCGCCGGGGCCACCGGGGACCGGTTGGGGCGCAAGCGAACCTTCCAGGCCGGGTTGGTCCTTTTCGGACTCGGTTCGCTGCTGTGCAGCGTGGCCCCGTCGATCGGCTGGCTGGTCGCCGCGCGCGTCGTGCAGGCGCTCGGCGGCGCGATGCTGAACCCGGTCGCGATGTCGATCATCACGAACGTCTTCGCCGACCCCGGCGAGCGGGCGCGCGCGATCGGGGTGTGGGGGTCGATCGTCGGGATCTCGCTGGGCGTCGGACCGGTGCTCGGCGGCGTGCTGACCGAGAGCATCGGCTGGCGGGCGATTTTCTGGGTCAACGTGCCGGTGGTCGTCGCGGCGCTCGTGCTGACCGCGCGCTACGTGCCGGAATCGCGGGCCCCGCACCCGCGCCGGCCGGATCCGGTGGGACAGGTGCTGGTCGTGGTCCTGCTCGGTTCGGTGGTGACCGCGGCGATCGAAGGCCAGCGGCTCGGCTGGGGCTCACCAGCGATCCTCGGCATGGCCGGGCTCGGCGTACTCGCCTTGTTCGCGCTGATCCGCTGGGAACTCCGCCGCCGGGAACCGCTGGTCCAGCTGCGGTTCTTTCGGAGCGCGCCGTTCTCGTCGGCCACGATCAGCGCGGTCTGCGGGCTCGCCGCGTTCGGCACGTTCCTGTTCCTGTCGCCGCTGTACCTCCAGGACGTGCGCGGGCTTTCGGCGCTGCAATCCGGTCTGATGCTGCTGCCGACCGCCGTGGCCGTGACGATCGCCGCGCCGCTGTCCGGCCGCCTGGTCGCCACGCGCGGCGCGCGGATTCCGCTGCTGACCGCGGGGATCTCGATGACCGTCGTCGCCGTCTTGCTCACCACCGCGTCCGCGACGACGCCGCTGTGGGTCCTCGCGATCGCGTACGGCGTGTTCGGCCTCGGCTTCGGGCTGCTGAACCCGCCCATCACCAACGCCGCGGTCAGCGGCATGCCCCGGTCCCAGGCCGGGGTCGCCGCCGCGGTCGCGTCCACCTCCCGGCAGGTCGGGCAGACCCTCGGCGTCGCCGTCGCAGGCACCATCCTCGCCGCCGCGGCCACCCCGCTCACCGGGTACGCCACGGCGTGGTGGGCGGTCGCGGGCGGGACCACGCTGATCATCGCGCTCGCCGTCCTCGCCACCACGGCCTGGGCGCGAGCAGGAGCGGAACGGGTCGCCCGCCGTTTCGCCGACGAGCCGCTCGCCGAACCGGTCTAACCGGGAATGGTGAATCGGGCAGAGGTGTGGTCCTTCCGTCGCCTATCCCGATCAACGGCCCCATGCCGGTGCGGGCGTCTCCAGAGTGGAAGATGCCCGCACCGCCGGAGGAAAGGCGCCATCCGCATGCCCACCCCGTCCGAGACCCCGGCCCTTCCGACCGACCGCCCGGCCGGCTGCCCGTTCGACCCGCCCGCCGAGTACGCCGCGTTGCGGGAGACCTCGCCGGTGTCGCGGATCCGCTGCCCGGCCGGGTTCGAGACCTGGCTGGTCACCCGCTACGACGACGTCCGCGCCGTGCTCGCCGACCCGGCGCTCAGCTCGCGCGGAGCCTCGTCGGCGCACGTCAAAGCCGATCTGGACCCGTACGACGAGGTCGACCCGGGTTCGATCATCCAGCTCGACGGCGCGGAGCATTCCCGGCTGCGCAAGATGGTCGTCGCGGAGTTCACCGTGCGGCGGGTGGAGCGGCTGCGCGAATACGTCCGCGAGCAGGTCGAGCGGCACCTCGACGCGATGCTCGCCAAGCCCGGCCGCGCCGACCTGGTCCAGGACTTCGCGCTGCCGATCCCGTCGCTGGCGATCTGCGAACTGCTCGGCGTCCCGTACGCCGACCGCGAGCTGTTCCAGCGCCAGAGCAGCCTGCTGGTCAGCACCGACCAGGACGCGGGCACCACGGACCAGGCGTTCCACGAACTAGCCGGTTACCTGGGCGCGCTGTTCGCCGGCAAGCAACAGGACCCGCAGGAGGACCTGTTCAGCAAGCTCATCGTCCGCGCCGAGGCGTCCGGGGAAGCGCTCGACCTGGACGAGCTGATCATGCTCGGCCTCAGCCTCCTCGTGGCCGGGCACGAAACCACCGCCAACATGATCGCGCTCAGCGCGCTCGTGCTGATGGAACACCCGGAGCAGCGCGCGCAGGCCCTCGCCGACCCGCCGCGCGCGGTCGAGGAACTGCTGCGCTACCTGTCGGTCGTGCAGTTCGGCGTGCTGCGGTACGCCACCGAGGAGGTCAAGGTCGGCGACCAGACGATCGCCGCGGGCGACTGGCTGATCGCCGCGCTCAACTCGGCCAACCGCGACGAGGACCGGTACCCGAACGCCGACCGGCTGGACTTCACCCGCGAATCGCCGCGCACACATGTCGCCTTCGGGTTCGGCGCGCACCAGTGCATCGGACAGCAACTCGCCCGGGTCGAAATGCAGGAAGCACTGACCGCGTTGTTCCGCCGCGTGCCCGACCTGCGACTCGCCGTGCCGAAGGAAGCTTTGGCATACAAGCACAACACGCTCGTCTACGGCCCCGAGGAGCTGCCTGTCGCCTGGTCCGCGTAGTTCGTCCGGCCGATCCGCGGCCACTCGGGTTAACCTCGTCGCGCACACCAGCGCACACCAGGGGGAACCGATGGCCGCGGACCAGCCTTCGCGCAAACGCGACGCGACGGCGACCAAGGCCGCGCTGCTGGACGCCGCGGCCGAACTGTTCGCCGACCGCGGCTTCGACCGCACGACGGTGCGCGACATCGCGCACCGCGCGGGCGTCAACCAGGCGTTGCTGTTCCGGTACTTCGGCAGCAAGGACGCGTTGTTCGAGCACGTGATGGCGCGCGGCGGCCTGGCCCAGGTCGAGACGACCCCGCCCGAACGGCTGTTCACCGCGGCCCTGCGGAGCCTGCTCGAACGCGACGACTCGGCGTCCCGTTCGATCGAGACCTACCTGCGGTCCTCCGGCACCGACCGCGCCGACGAGGCGCTGCGCGCGCAGCTCGACGCCGAGTACACCCGCGCGCTGTCCGGGCTCACCGACGCGCCGGACGCCGAACTGCGCGCCGACCTCGCGATGGCCTGGCTGCTCGGCATCGGCCTGGTCCGCTCGATCACCCGCAAGGACCCGCTCGCCACCGCGCCCGCCCACGAGATCGAGCGGCTCATCGGCCCGGCCGTGCGCACCCTGCTCGAACGCAGCAAGTAATTCGCTACAGCGGCGGAAGGCGCGCCGATACCGTCGGCGTATGTTCCCGTCCGCCACCGAGCCCGACCAGCTGACCCGCGAAGCGCTCCTGCCCGCGGTACGCGACCTGCTCCGGACGCTCGGCGAGCCCGGCGAACCCGTGCCCTTCGAGGACGGTTCCCTGCCGGTGTACGCCGTCGGCGACCAGCTCGTCCTGAAGCTCTATCCGCCGGTGCACCTGGACGAGCTGACCACCGAGCGCACCATGCTGGAAGTCCTGCACGGCAAGCTCCCCGTCCCGACCCCGGGCGTCGTGCACGCCGGAACCCGCGACGGCTGGGGTTACGTCGTGATGGAACGGCTGCGCGGGCGCCCGCTCAAGCAAGTCTGGCCCGAACTGTCCACAGCGGACAAACTCGCGCTCGCCCCGAAGATCGGCGAAGCCCTGTCCACCTTGCACTCGGTGAACGACCCGGTGTTGTCCGTGCTCGCTCCCCCGGACTGGGCCGCGTTCCTTGCCGGGCAACGCGAAAAACTGGTCGACCACCACCGCAAGACCACATTGGACGAACACTGGCTGGCCCAGCTCCCGGACTTCGTCGACTCGGTCGATCTGGGCACGCCGCAAACGGTGCCGTTGCACACCGAAGTCATGCGCGACCATCTGATGGTCACCCGCGAAGGGGATGGCTGGCAGCTGTCCGGCCTGTTCGATTTCGAACCCGCGATGCGCGGCGCGCCGGAATACGAGTTCGCGGCGGTCGGCTTGTTCGTTTCGAGCGGCGACTCGGCATTTCTGCGGAGTCTTCTGCTCGCTTACGGTTACCATCCGGCCGAGCTCGGCCCGGACTTCTCCCGCCGTTGCCTCGCGTACACGCTTCTGCACGTGTACAGCGACTTTCGCTGGTACCTCGACGTGCTCCCGGCGCCGCGAGAACCTACTTTCGTCTCCCTCGCCGACGCATGGTGGGGCGTATGAGGGGTACCCCCGGACTACCCCGCGACATACCCCCGTAAAAAGGAGTGAAATATGCGACAACCCGGCAATCGCGACGGACACTGGAACCGTTCCCGGGGTACACCAGGGGCCGGGACAGAAGGAGGAACCGCCGTGACTGCCGAGTTGAACCATCGGGAGCGGGCAACCCTGCGTGCCGTCGCCGAGGGGCACGCGGAAATCAGCTGCAGCTGTGAACCGGACCTGTTCGTCGACGGGCTGAGCCTCTGCGACCAGGGCACGGTCCGCGACCTCGTCCGCAAGGGCCTGATCGAACCCGCCGAGGACGGAGCGTGCGGCGCGCGGGTGCGCGCGGTGCTCACCGAGGCCGGGGCGCGGGCGCTGGACGGAAAGCCCGTCGCGGCTTGATCTTCGGGGCCTGAGCCGGGGGCTACCCGCGCACCCACTCCTCCCCCAGCTCGGCCGCGACAGCCTCGCCGCCGGTGAGGTCGGCGAGCCAGCCGCTGAACCGGTCTTCCTCGCCGGGAGCGAGGCCGACCTCGAAGTGCGCCGCCGCTTCGAAGCGTGTCCCGTGCAGCACGTACGGCGACGCGCGGAGCTCGTTTTCGAAGCGGCCCGCCCGCCTGTAGTCCATGGTTACGTCGAACAGCCGCAATCGCCGGTACTCCACCAGGCCTACCGCGTCGAGCGCGTCCGACACCGCTTGGCCGTACGCGCGGATCAACCCGCCCGCGCCGAGCAGCACTCCGCCGAAATGCCGCGACACCACCGCGACCGTGTCGGTGACCTCGCGGCGGCGCAAGACCTCCAGCATCGGCACCCCGGCCGTCCCGGCGGGCTCGCCGTCGTCGCTGGAGCGCTGAGTACGGCCGTCCGGGCCGAGGACGAACGCGTGACAGTGGTGCCGCGCCGCGGGCTCCGCGCGCCGGCGGGCCGAAATGATCTCCCGCGCGGCCGCTTCGTCGCCCACCGGAGCGAGCGCGCACAGGAACCGTGAACGCCGTATTTCGATCTCGTGCAGCCCGGCCACTGCCACGGACAGATAACGATCAGTCATCGGCGCTCCCCCTCATGACCCCCAGTCAACCAGCATCGAACGCGGGGTTGACACCCGGCAGGCAGACAGGTTTACGCAGGTCAGCGGCTTCGCTGACCGCGTGGCGGGAGAGACGGCCCGACATATGGGAGTACCCCGGAGGGCGTCAACGTATGCGTGGCCTTTCCCACGAGAGCGCGATGACGTATGTCGATCACAGCGAATTCACACTATCGTCATAAGACCCGGCGAACCCGGGAGTCACCACCACGCGCCCCGGCTGGCCCCCACCACACAGGCTGACCGACCCCGGCGCGTGTGCCTGTACAGCGACGTGCAGAACTTTTTCCGCCGCCCATCGCCGTGCGGTGACAAACCATCCGGCACCCGGCCCGGTCGTCGACCGGCCGCGGTCAGCCACGCATCGCGACGCAGTGCCGCGCCTCGCGACAGCGGAGGCACCGGATGGTTTCCCTTCTCGACTGACCATCGCGGTTTCGGACCACTTCGTTAACCGGTTCAGTGATGAACCCCCTTTCGGAGTGAAAGAACCCGCGCCAACGCCTTGGGAGGCGGCCAGCCGTGACCCACCGTTCGAGCACCCCGGCCACCGACGGCCTGTACGACCCCGCCTACGAGCACGATGCCTGCGGGGTGGCGTTCGTCGCGGACCTGACCGGTCGCCGAGACCATCAGATCGTGGCGAAAGCCCTTGTCGCGCTGAAAAATCTGGAACATCGCGGGGCACGCGGGGCGGAACCGGACACCGGGGACGGCGCGGGCCTGCTCATCCAGGTGCCGGACGCGTTCTACCGCGAGGTCGCCGGGTTCGAGCTGCCGCCAGAGGGCAGCTACGCCGTCGGCACCGCGTTCCTGCCGCAGGACGAAAAGCGCCGCGGCCGCGCCATGACCACCATCGAGCGGATCGCCGCCGAGGAGGACATGCGCGTGGTGGGCTGGCGCGAGCTGCCGGTCGACACCGCGCACTGCGGCCCGACCGCCGCGCAGACCATGCCGCACTTCACCCAGCTGTTCCTGGCCGGGCACAAGGACAACCTCGACGGCCTCGCCCTCGAGCGCGCCGCCTTCTGCGTGCGCAAGCGCGCCGAGCACGAGCTGGTCGAAGACGACGTTTACTTCCCGTCGCTATCTTCGCGCACGATCGTCTACAAGGGAATGCTGACCGAGCCGCAGGTCGAGAAGTTCTTCCTCGACCTCACCGACGAGCGCGTGACGAGCGCCATCGGCCTGGTGCACTCCCGCTTCTCCACCAACACTTTCCCGTCGTGGCCGCTCGCGCACCCGTACCGCTACGTGGCGCACAACGGCGAGATCAACACGCTCAAGGGCAACCGCAACTGGATGGACGCCCGCGAGGCGCTGCTCGAGACGGACCTGATCCCGGGCGACCTCAAGCGGATCTACCCGGTCATCACGCGCGGCGCGAGCGACTCGGCCTCCTTCGACGAGGTGCTGGAGCTGCTCCACCTCGGCGGCCGGTCGCTGCCGCATTCGGTGCTGATGATGATCCCGGAGGCCTGGGAGAACCATCAGGAAATGGACCCCGCGCGCCGCGCCTTCTACGAGTTCCACTCCACGCTCATGGAGCCGTGGGACGGACCGGCGCTGGTGGCGTTCACCGACGGCGCGCAGATCGGCGCGGTGCTGGACCGCAACGGCCTGCGCCCCGGCCGCTACTGGGTCACCGACGACGGGCTCGTGGTGCTCGCCAGCGAGGTCGGCGTGCTGGAGCTGGACCAGGCGAAGATCGTCCGCAAGGGACGGCTGGAGCCGGGCCGGATGTTCCTCGTGGACACCGTCGCGGGCCGGATCGTCGAGGACGAGGAGATCAAGGGCCAGCTCGCTTCCGAGCACCCGTACGACGAATGGGTCGACGCCGGGCTGCTGCGCCTGGAGCAGCTGCCCGAACGCGACCGCGAGGTCCCGCTGCACGCCGCGCTCGTGCGCCGCCAGCAGGCGTTCGGCTACACCGAGGAAGAGCTGGAAACCATCCTCGAGCCGATGGCCCGCACCGGCGCGGAGCCGATCGGGTCGATGGGCAACGATTCGCCCCTGGCGTCCCTTTCATCCGGTTCGCGCCCGTTGTTCGACTACTTCATCCAGCTTTTCGCCCAGGTGACCAACCCGCCGCTGGACGCGATCCGCGAGGAGCTGGTGACCGCGCTCGGCACGCAGATCGGCGCGGAGCCGAACCTGCTGGCCGCGGACGCGTCGTCCTGCCGCCGGATCGTGCTGCCGTTCCCGGTGCTGGACAACGACCAGCTCGCGAAGCTGGTTCACGTCAACGACGACGGCGACCTGCCGGAGTTCCAGGCGGTCACCGTCATGGGCCGGTACAAGGTCAACGGCGGCGGAGACGCCCTGGTGCAGCGGCTCGACGAGATCCGCGCCGAGGTGTCCGAGGCGATCGAGGACGGCGCGCGGCTGATCGTGCTGTCCGACCGCGGGGTCGACGCCGACCACGCGCCGATCCCGTCGCTGCTGCTCACCGGCGCGGTCCACCACCACCTGGTGCGGGAGAAGACGCGCACGCAGGTCGGCCTCATCGTCGAGGCGGGCGACGCGCGCGAGGTGCACCACATCGCGCTGCTCGTCGGTTACGGCGTGGCCGCGGTGAACCCGTACCTGGCGATGGCGACGGTCGAGGAGATGGCGCACCGGGGCCTCATCCCGGGCGTGACTCCCAAGCAGGCCACCACGAACCTGATCAAGGCGCTCGGCAAGGGTGTCCGCAAGACCATGTCCAAGATGGGCGTGTCCACGGTGGCCTCCTACACCGGCGCGCAGATCTTCGAAGCGGTCGGCCTCGGCGCCGAGGTGATCGACACCTGTTTCACCGGAACCACTTCCCGGCTTGGCGGCGTCGGCTTCGACACGCTCGCCGACGAGGTTTCGCAGCGGCACGTGCGGGCTTTCCCGGTCGACGGCGTCCGGGCCAGCCACCGCGAGCTGGAAACCGGCGCGGACTACCAGTGGCGGCGCGAGGGCGAGCCGCACCTGTTCAACCCGCAGACGGTGTTCAAGCTGCAGCACTCCACGCGGTCCGGGAAGTACGACATCTTCAAGGAGTACACGAAGGCGGTCAACGACCAGGCCGAGAAGCTGCTGACGCTGCGCGGGCTGTTCGACTTCAAGTTCGGCGACCGCACGCCGGTGCCGATCGAGGAGGTCGAGCCGGTTTCGGAGATCGTGAAGCGGTTCGCCACCGGGGCCATCTCGTACGGCTCGATCTCGATGGAAATGCACCAGACGCTGGCGATCGCGATGAACCGCCTCGGCGGCAAGTCGAACACCGGCGAGGGCGGCGAGGACCCGGAGCGGCTGTACGACCCGGAGCGCCGCAGCGCGGTCAAGCAGGTCGCGAGCGGCCGGTTCGGCGTCACCAGCGAGTACCTGGTGAACTCCGACGACATCCAGATCAAGATGGCGCAGGGCGCGAAGCCCGGCGAGGGCGGGCAGCTGCCCGGCGGCAAGGTGTACCCGTGGATCGCGAAGACGCGGCACTCCACGCCGGGCGTCGGGCTGATTTCCCCGCCGCCGCACCACGACATCTATTCCATTGAGGACCTGGCGCAGCTGATCCACGACCTCAAGAACGCCAACCCGGACGCGCGCATCCACGTGAAGCTGGTGTCCGAGGTCGGCGTCGGCACGGTCGCCGCGGGTGTGTCCAAGGCGCATGCGGACGTCGTGCTGATCTCGGGCCACGACGGCGGCACCGGCGCCTCGCCGCTGTCCTCGATCAAGCACGCGGGCGGACCGTGGGAGCTGGGCCTGGCCGAAACGCAGCAGACGCTGCTGGCCAACCGGCTGCGCGACCGGATCGTGGTGCAGACCGACGGCCAGCTCAAGACCGGCCGCGACGTCATGATCGCGATGCTGCTCGGCGCCGAGGAGTTCGGTTTCGCGACCGCGCCGCTGGTGGTGTCGGGCTGCATCATGATGCGCGTCTGTCACCTCGACACCTGTCCGGTGGGCGTCGCGACGCAGAACCCGAAGCTGCGCGAGAAGTTCAGCGGCAAGGCGGAGTACGTGGTGAACTTCTTCGAGTTCATCGCCCAGGAGGTCCGGGAGTACCTGGCGGAGCTGGGTTTCCGGTCCGTCGAGGAGGCCGTGGGCCACGCCGAGCTGCTCGACAAGCGCAAGGCGGTCGACCACTGGAAGGCCGCCGGGCTCGACCTGTCGCCGATCTTCCACGTGCCCGAGCTGCCGCCGCGCGCGGTGCGGCACCAGACCGTCAAGCAGGACCACGGGCTGGACAAGGCGCTCGACAACACGCTGATCCAGCTCGCCGAGGGCGCGCTGGCGGCGGGCGACAAGGTGCGGCTGGAACTGCCGGTGCGCAACGTGAACCGCACCGTCGGCACCATGCTCGGGTCCGAGCTGACCAAGAAGTGGGGCGGCGAGGGCCTTCCCGACGACACCATCGACGTCACCTTCACCGGCACCGCGGGCCAGTCGTTCGGCGCGTTCATCCCGAAGGGCATCACGCTGCGGCTCTACGGCGACGGCAACGACTACGTCGGCAAGGGCCTCTCCGGCGGGCGGATCGTCGTGCGGCCGCCGAAGGAATCGCCGATCGTCGCGGAGGACCACATCATCGCGGGCAACGTGATCGCGTACGGGGCCACGAGCGGCGAGATCTTCATCCGCGGCCAGGTCGGCGAGCGGTTCTGCGTGCGCAACTCGGGCGCGCTGGCGGTCGTCGAGGGCGTGGGCGACCACGGCGGCGAGTACATGACCGGCGGCCGGATGGTCGTGCTGGGCAAGGTCGGCCGCAACTTCGCGGCGGGCATGTCCGGCGGCGTCGCGTACGTGCTGGACCTGCCGGCGCACCGGGTCAACCCGGAGATGGTCGACATCGACCCGCTGGACACCGCGGACGTGGACTTCCTCCGCGAAACCATCGAAAAGCATTACAACGAAACGGAATCCGCCGTCGCGCGGGCCTTGCTGGCGGACTGGGACAGTGCGGTCGACCGGTTCGGCAAGGTCATGCCGAAGGACTACAAGCGCGTGCTCGCCGCCCAGGTGGCAGCGGAACGCGACGGGCGGGACGTGAACGAGGCGATCATGGAGGCCGCACATGGCTGACCCCAAGGGCTTTCTGACCACCACGCGCGAGGAACCTAAGCGGCGTCCGGTGGACCTGCGGCTGATGGACTGGCGCGAGGTCTACGAGGACTTCGCGACGACCAAGCTGGAGAAGCAGGCCGGCCGCTGCATGGACTGCGGGATCCCGTTCTGTCACCAGGGCTGTCCGCTCGGGAACCTGATCCCGGAGTGGAACACGCTGGTGTGGCGGGAGGACTGGCAGCAGGCCGCGGACCGGCTGCACGCCACGAACAACTTCCCGGAGTTCACCGGCACGCTGTGCCCGGCGCCGTGCGAAACCGCGTGCGTGCTCGGCATCAACGACGACCCGGTGTCGATCAAGCGGGTCGAGATCTCGATCATCGACCGGGCCTTCGAGGAAGGCTGGGTCACGCCGCAGGTCCCGGTCGCCAAGACGGGCAAGAAGGTCGCCGTCGTCGGGTCCGGTCCGTCCGGGCTGGCCGCGGCGCAGCAGCTGACCCGCGCGGGCCACACCGTCGTGGTCTACGAGCGCGCGGACAAGATCGGCGGGCTGCTGCGGTACGGGATTCCCGAGTTCAAGATGGAGAAGTTCCGCCTCGACCGCCGCCTCGACCAGATGCGCGCCGAGGGCACGGAATTCCGGACGTCGGTGAACGTCGGCGTGGACGTCACGGTCGAGGAGCTTCGGGAGAACCACGACGCGGTGGTGCTGGCGGGCGGCGCGACGGCGTGGCGCGACCTGCCGATCGAGGGCCGTTCGGCCGAGGGCATCTACCAGGCGATGGAGTTCCTGCCGCCGGCCAACCGGGTCGCGGCGGGCGAGCTCGAGGAGTCGCCGTACTCGGCCAAGGGCCTCGACGTGGTGGTCATCGGCGGCGGCGACACCGGCGCGGACTGCGTCGGCACGTCGCACCGGCAGGGCGCGAAGTCGGTGACCCAGCTGGAAATCATGCCGAAGCCGCCGGAGTCGCGTTCCGATGCGCACCCGTGGCCGACGTACCCGATGATCTACCGGGTCACGTCCGCCCACGAGGAGGGCGGCGAGCGGCTGTACTCGGTCAACACGCAGGAGTTCCTGGCCGACGAGAACGGCCGGGTGCGGGCGCTGAAGCTGGTCGAGGTGCGCAACGAGGGCGGCAAGTTCGTCCCGGTCGAGGGCACCGAGACCGAGCTGCCCGCGCAGCTGGTGCTGCTGGCGATGGGCTTCCTCGGCCCGCAGCGCGAGGGCCTGCTGACCGACTTGGGCGTGGAGCTGGACCAGCGCGGCAACGTCGTGCGGGACAAGGACTTCAAGACCACTGTGGACAATGTGTTCGTGGCGGGCGACATGGGCCGCGGGCAGTCGCTGATCGTGTGGGCGATCGCGGAGGGCCGCTCGTGCGCGGCCGGCGTGGACGCCTTCCTGACCGGCCGGGGCGTGCTCCCGGCCCCGATCGCGCCGACGGACCGGCCGATCTCCTGAGAACTCGGAGCAGGCGCGTCAACGTCGCCGCGCCTGCTCCGTTCAGACTCGGGGCCGAGCGCGGCAGCGTCGCCGCGCTTCGCCCCGTTCAGTTTCGGGGTTGACGCGTCACTGCCGCCGCGCTGGCCCCGGCTGTCGGACGGGTGCGACAACGGCGTCGCACCCGTCCTTTTTAGTGCGCGGCACCGTCGTTGTACGCGACCTCACCACCCACGACTGTCGCGCCGATGGTGATCTCGCCGATCTTCCCTGGGGCGACCGCCAGCAGATCGTCGCTCAGCACCGTGAAGTCGGCCAGCTTCCCCCGGCTCAGCGTGCCTTTGACCTTCTCCTCATGCACCGCATACGCCGAACCCACTGTGTACGCCCGCAACGCTTCCTCAGCCGTCACCGCTTCCTCCGGCCCGATCGGCTGCCCAGCCGCGGTCCGGCGGTTGACCATGTCGTGGATGCTCAGCAACGGCGACGCCGCGACCACCGGAGCGTCCGTGCTGCCCGGCAAAACCACTCCGGCGTCGAGGAAACTCCGCATCCGATACGCCAGCCGGCTGCGTTCCGGGCCGAGCGCGGCGAGCAGTCCGTCACCGATCTCGGACAGGAACCGGCCCTGTGGCACGGGAATCACGCCCAGCTCCGCGATCCGCGCGACAGCGGCATCGTCGGCGACCGCGCAGTGTTCGATGCGGTGCCGGACGTCCTCGCGCGGGTACTTCTGCTGAGCTTCCTCATACGCGTCCAGGACCGCTCCGAGGGCCGCGTCGCCGATCGCGTGCGTGGCGATCTGCCAGTGGCATCGGTGCGCTTCGAGGATGTAGCGGCGCAGTTCGTCCGGCTCGAACAGCATCAGCCCCTGGTTGCCGGGGGCGTCCTCGTAGTCGCAGCACATCGCGGCGGAGCGGCCGATCAGCGAGCCGTCGGAGAGGATTTTGACCGGGCCGATGCGCAGCCGGTCGTCGCCGACGCCAGTGCGCACGCCGAGGTCGAGCCCGAACCACTCGCCGCCGGGTTCGAACGGCCCGCAGTCGCGCAGGGCGGTGATGTAGGGCATCACCGTCATCCGCACGCCCAGCAGCCCGCGTTCGCGGGTGCGCTGGAAGGAATCGAAGTCGGCGCGGCCGTGGCCGATGCCGTCGACGGTGCCGATGCCAGGCTCGGTGACGCTGGTCAGGCCGTCTTTGAGGGCGGCGTGCGCACCCGCGGCGATGTTGGCGATGACCTCTTCGGTCGCCTCGGGGCGGAGCAGGCGGTCGACCAGGACGGTCGCGCGTTCCTGCAGCAAGCCGGTGGCGCGGCCGTCCTCGTCGCGCACCACGGTGCCGCCGGGAACGTCCGGCACATCCAGCCGGTCCGGATATCCGGCCAGGGCAAAGGCTTCGGTGCTCGCCACGGCCATGTGCCGCGACGTGTGCGTGAGCCAGACCGGCCGTCCTCCGGCGGCGCGGTGCAGGGCTTCGGCGGTGGGGTGCGCGCCGATCTTGTTCTGGTCGTAGCCCGCGCCGGTGACCCACGCGTCGGCGGGCAGCGTCGCGGCTCGCTCCGCCACGGCCTGGTAGAGCGCGTCGAGCGTCGGTGCGGCTTCGGCCGAGACGTCCAGTCCGCGGATCAGCTTGCCGCGCATGCTCAAGTGCTGGTGCGCGTCGTTGAGGCCGGGGACGACCGGCGCGCCGCCGAGGTCGACCACGGTGTCCGCGGCGAGACCGCGGACCTCGTCGTCGAATCCGACAATCCGGCCGCCGATCACGCCGAGCGCGGTCGCTTGTGGACGGTCCCGGTCCAGCGTGGCGAAACGTCCATTGTGGAATAACGCATCGAGACGCACTGAGCTCATCCTTGTCGGGTCAGGGTTTTTGCGGAGTCGGCGACGGCAGCGGTCCGGCGGGCGAGCGCCAGGACGCAGGTGAGGGTCAACGTCAGCAGCACGACGTGGTAGATGACGACCGGCCAGATCGCACCGTGCGTCGCGTTGAGCAACGCCTGCGCGATGAACGGCGTGGTGCCGCCGAAGATGGTGCTGCACAGCTGATAGGACAGGGAGATTCCGGTGTACCGCAGGTGAATCGGGAAGCCGCGGGTGAGGAATCCGGCGAGCACCGCGTAGTAGCCGGAGCCGCACACGGTCGCGACCGCGATGCCGACGAACGCCAGCCCCGGATTGCCGGACGCGATCAGCAGGTACATCGGCACGGTCACCACGATGTTGCAGCCCAGCGAAACCGCCATGAACCGCGTTTCGCCGACGCGTTCGGCCAGCCGCGCCGCGACCGGCTGCCAGCAGAACTGCACCACCGACGCGCCGAGCAGCACGTACAGCATGGTCTGGCGGCCGATGCCGAGTTCGTTCGTGGACCAGGCGAGGACGAACGTGTTGCTGAAGTACGCGGCGGCGATGCCCATGATGCTCGCGCCGATGCCGAGCAGCACGGTCCGCCACGCAGTCCGCAGGACCTCGACCAGCGGCACCTTCGCGACGGCGGCTTTCGCCTTGGCGCGCACGAACTCCGCCGGTTCCTCGACCTTCAGCCGGATCAGCAGGCCCAGCGCAACCAGCACCCCGGACAGCAGGAACGGCACCCGCCAGCCCCAGGTCAGGAACTGCTCGTCCGGCAACGCGCTCACGGCGAGAAAGACCACTGTGGACAGAATCGACCCGGCGGGCGAGCCCTGCTGCGCGAACATCGCGAAGTACGACCCGCGTCCGGCGGGCGCGTTCTCGGCGGCGAGCACGACCGCGCCGCCCCATTCCCCGCCGACCGCGACGCCCTGCACCGCGCGCAGTGCGACGAGCAGCAACGGCGCGGCGATGCCGATCTTGGCGTACGTCGGCAGCAGCCCGACCGCGAAGGTCGCGAAACCCATCAGCAGCAGCGTGACGACCAGCGTGTTCTTGCGCCCGACCCGGTCGCCGAGGTGCCCGAACACGATCCCGCCCAGCGGCCGGGCGAGAAAGCCGACCCAGAACGTGCCGAACGCGGCGAGCACGCCGGTCGCCGGGTTCAGCTCGGGGAAGAACAGCTTCCCGAAGACCAGCGCGGACGCGGTCCCGTACAGGTAGAAGTCGTACCACTCGATCGCCGTCCCGGCGAAGGAGGCGAGCGCGGCCCGGCGGCCGGTGGCGGTTTCGTGGTTCACGGGCAACTCCCTGGCGGCGGTGTTCCCCAGAGTCTTCGTCCCGCGACCTATGCTGTCCAATACCTGTCCGGACCCATTCCGATACCTCGGAGGCATAGGCGTGGAACTGCGTGTGGTGCGTTATTTCCTGGCCGTCGTGCGGGAAGGCTCGGTCACCGCCGCGGCGCGCGCCGTCCGGGTCGCGCAACCGTCGCTGTCGCGGCAGCTTCGCGCGCTGGAAACCGAACTCGGGGTGGCGTTGTTCTCGCGGTCGCCAGGCTCGCTCACCCTCAGCGCGGCAGGCACCCGGTTCGTGCCGATCGCCCAGGACCTCGTGCGCCGCGCGGAGGAGGCGGGCGCGGTGATGGCGGCGATCGGCCGCACCGAGGACACCCCGCTGACGCTCGTCGCTCCGCCGAGCACAGTGGACAGCCTGCTGGCGCCGTTCATGGCCACCGGCAAGGCCGGACCGGTGCTGCGGGATGCCTTCCCGGTCCCGCCGGACCAGGTTTTCGACCGGCTCCTGCACAGCAGCGCCGACCTCGGCATCTCGACGTCCCCGCCGCCCGCGCAGCTGGAAACCGCCGCGCTGGGCCGGGTCCTGGTCAGCGCGCAGGTCCGGCCCGGCCACCGCTGGTACGACGCGGAGTCCATCCCGCTGGCCGGACTGGCCACCGAACCGTTGCTGGTGATGAACCGCAGCAACGCCGCGCGCCTGGTCGTGGACGAGGCGTTCCACCGCGCCGGACTCGTCCCGGCCGAACTGAACGAAACCGGCTCCCCCAGCGTCGCCCAGGCCCGCGCCGCCGGCCGCGGCGAGGTGTGCCTGGTGACCGACCTGGTCCGGTTCGGCCTGCGCTCCATCCCGATCGAAACCCCCGACGGGATGCTGACGGTGCCGCTGTACGCCGGATGGCGGCGGGACCACTACGCCCGGCCGTCGATTCTGGCGTTGATCGAGGGGTTGCGCGAGTTTCGTGGTGCGTTGGGCGAATGATCAGCACTCGGTGAGAAGTTTTCGTTGCGGCGCAACGGGTTTGACTACTTCGTCGCGGTGCCGAGACCTCCCTTACCCGCCGGACCACCGCGGCAGGTCACCACCTCTACTGAACGATCTCGCGGTAACACTTCACCCGACTCGGTGACCCGGCGGCCCGATCCGTGCTAAACAGTGCGGCGATGGGAAAACTGACCCGCCGGGCCCGGGCCACGGCCGACTATCTCGTCTTCGTCGGAGCCGGGGAATGGCCGGTCGCCGTGTCCGCGCTCGGGGTCGTGCTCGGCGCCGTCACGATCCTGCCGAGCGCGTTCGGCGTCGTCGTGTCGATCGTCGCGCTCCTGCTCGGCCTGCTGACCCTCGTGCGGGACATCCGCCTGCTGCGGAAACGGTGGGCCGGTTACGAGTTCACCGCGATCGTCGCGCCGTTCCCGATCGCCGACACCCCGCCGCCGCAGGCCTATCCCGACGCGCAGTACCTGGCGGTTCCCTCCCGCGGCACCGCATTGGTCAGCGACGCCATCGACGCGGCGCTGGCCGAAACCACCTTCAGCATCACCGTCGCCGAGGATCCCTACCGGCTGCCCGCGAAGCTGAAGGCGACCGCACCGCACGTGCTGCCGTTGCGGGCTCGCGGCCGGTTGCTGTTCAACGGCCCGATCGTCGGCATGCGCGGCGAACCGCTGCCGGTCGCCGGGGCACGGCCGGCGCCGATCGTCCTGCATCGCGCCCGGTTCTTCGACGCGGTCTGCAGCAACGAACTGGCGTCGCTGCGCATCACGAACTCCGCCGACGGCCACGAGTACGACCTGCGCAACGAGGAATTGACCGACTCGTCCGGCGCGCTGCGAACCCTCGGCGCGAGCACGCTCGCCGACCTCGTCGGCGTGTCCACGATCGCGTTCACCTCGGACGGCCTGCTCGTCGTGGTCCGCCAGTCGGCCCGCAACTCAGCCAGCGGGCTTCTGCTCGCCCCGTCCGGAAGCGGCAGCCTGGAACCGCGGGATCTCCTTACCCCGCAAGGAGGAACCCGCCGGACCCTGCACACCGCGGTGTGCGCGGGGATGGAACGCGAACTGTGCGAAGAGGCGGCCGTCCGCCCCAACGAGATCTCCGAGACGCGGCTGACCGGTTTCGCACGCTGGCTCGAACGCGGCGCGAAACCGGAGTTCTTCGGCGTGACCCGGCTGTCCGTCGACAGCACCGAACTGACCAGCCGCCGCGCGAAGGGCGCGGAACGGCTTTACAGCGCCGGAGTCACCGTCCTGGAAATCGACCTGGCCGCGCTGGGCGAGGAACTGGCCGACGGCGTACCGGTGGCCGAAGCGAACGCCTTGCCGCCCAGGCTGCGCGACGACAGTTCCCTGCCGCTGCTGCTGTGCCTGCGCAGCGCCGCGCTGCGGGTCAGTACGCGTTCTTGATGACGAAGTAGGACCCGCGGATCGTCCCGGCGAGCTTCGACTTCTGGCGCGCGAACTTGAACTTGTCGGCGAGTTCCTCCGGGACGTCCATCCCGTCGGACAGCTTGAAGCCGACTGCCCGCTTGCCGCCCTCTTCGAGGGTGTACATGACGTTGATCGACAGGCCGCTCTCGTAGAACACGTAAGACATCCGGATGCCGTCGACCTCGAATTCGGTCGCCTCGAGCGGCCGCGAGGCGATGACGAGATCGCGTTCTTCCTTGAGGATCCGGTGCACCCAGTCGATGATCTCGGGGACCTCGGCCGCGGGCTCGACGGTGAAGACGTGGTCGTACTTGTTCTTGAAGTAACGCGCCTCGTTCGCCCGCAGCCCGGCGAGCGCGTCCGCGACCGGGGAGGACTCCAGGCCGACAGTCGACACGGCGGTGGAATCGACGGCGTAGGACATGATCCGCACTCCCGGGCTGGGTTTGATCGCGACGCTCGGCAGAATACCCGGGGAAAACCCTTCGGCAACCGGAGCGGCCGCCGGACCCCGGTTTCCCTCGAAGACGCCCGGTGGGGGAATTTCGTGCAGGGCTTACGGTGGCGGAGTGCGCAACCACCTGATCGACCTGGCCGTGGCGCTCGCCGTGCTCGGCCTGACGCTGGCCGGCGACCTGCCGGACGCGGACCACCCGTGGTTCTGGCCGGTCGCGGTCGCGGTGATGTTCCTGGCAGTCCTGCTGCGCCGCCGGTTCCCCTTGCCCGCGATGCTGGTCTCGGTCGGCGTCGCGCTGGCCACGCCGCCGTTGTGGGGCACCTCCGTCACTCTTTACACCGTCGCTTCGCTGCGCGGGCTCCGCTGGCCGACCGCGGTCGCCGTGCTCGCGGAAACCGGGCTGCTGGTGTCGTTCGTCCGGCCGGCGAACCTGCCGGACTGGAAGACGTTCGGGCTCGCCCTCGTCATGGAGGTCGTCGTCCCGACGCTGGCCGGGCTGTGGATGCACCAGCGCGCGGCCTTGCTCGCGGCCCTGCGCGACCGCGCGGAACAGGCCGAACGCGAGCGCGATCTGCTCGGCGAGCGGGCCGTGACGGCCGAGCGGCGGCGGATCGCGCGCGAGATGCACGACGTCGTCGCGCACCGGGTCAGCATCGTCGCGCTGCAGGCGGGCGCGCTTTCCGTGCGGGCCAAGGACGACGAGACCGCGCAGCTCGCCGAGGTGATCCGCGAATCGAGTTCCGCCGCGCTCAACGAGTTGCGCGACATCCTGAAGGTGCTCCGCGACGACGGTCCGGAGCCGCGTTCGCTGCCGGATCCGACGCTGGGCGGGGTCCGCCAGCTCGCCGACGACCTCTCCGCCGCCGGTGCGCAGGTGCGCGCCAGCCTGCCGGAACCGATGCCGGACGTGCCCGACCCGATCGGGCGCGCGGCGTACCGGATCGTGCAGGAAGCGCTCACGAACGCGGCGAAACACGCGCCAGGAACGACCATCGACGTGCGACTGTCCACATCCGACGACGACCTGGTGGTCGAAGTCGCCAACCCGCTCGCCGATTCGTCCGGGCTGCCGGGCGCGGGCTACGGCGTGATCGGCATGCGCGAACGCGTCACGCTGACCGGCGGAACACTCCGCGCCGGCCCGGACGGCACAGGCAGCTACCGGGTGCGGGCCGCGTTCCCGCTGCGAGCGGAGGAATCGTGCTGAAGATCCTGCTGATCGACGACGAGGTGCTTGTGCGCAGCGGCATCCGGATGATCCTGGAGTCCGACCCGGGGATCGAGGTGGTCGCGGAAGCGGACGACGGCCGCGAAGCGCTCGCGCTCGTCCGCGAACACCGGCCCGACCTCGTGCTCACCGACGTGCAGATGCCCGAGGTCGACGGCCTGGAGGTGACCCGCCGAGTGACCGCCGAACCGGACGCGCCCGCGGTGGTCGTGCTGACGACATTCGACCTGGACGAGTACGTGCACGAGGCGCTTCGCCACGGTGCCACCGGTTTCCTGCTGAAAGACACGCCGCCGCGCGAGCTGATCAAGGCGATGCACGTGGTGGGCAGCGGCGAGGCGATGCTGTCACCGTCGATCACCCGGCGGCTGCTGACGCACTTCGCCACCGCCGCCACGCCGACACCCGCCCGCGCCCGGCTCGAACCCCTGACACCCCGCGAACGCGAGGTCGCGGTGGCCGTCGGGCAGGGTTCGAGCAACGCCGAGATCGCCCGCGCGCTAGGGCTCAGCGAGGCGACCGTGAAGGTCCACTTGGGACGGATCATGGCCAAGACCGAAGCCGCGAACCGCACACAGGTCGCGATCCTGGTGCACGACGCCGGACTCGCCTGAACCCTCCGGTCAGGGAGCTCCCGGCGGCACGAACGGCAACCCGCCCGGCGCGCCCGCCTCCGCCAGCGCCATCAGCATTCCGGTGTCCACTTCGGACTGGATCGCGTCGGCCAGCCGGTCCAGCATGTCCTCGCGCAGGTCCGCGAACCCCGGCGCGCCCTCGGCCGCTCGCCACTCGATGCCCGCCTGCGCCGCGGCTTCGGAAAGCCAAGCGCGCCGGAATCCGTCGTTCTCCAGAGCACCGTGCCACGTCGTGCCCCAGACCGAACCGACGCGGTAACCGTCCAAAAACGACTCCGCGTCCGCCGGACCGGCACTGCCGTGGTGGATCTCGTACGCGTCCACGCGATGCCCGCGCCATTCGCCGACCGGACGGCCGAGCACCTTCTCCCCCGCGAACGTCACTCGCGTCGGCAAGAGCCCGAGCCCGTCTACCAGACCGGCCCCGGATTCGACGTCGTCCTCAATGGACTCCGCGAGCATCTGGTACCCGCCGCAGATCCCCAGCACTGGACGCCCCGCTGCGGCCCGTGCCGTCACCGCGTCCGCCAAACCCCTGCTGCGCAACCACTTCAGATCGTCCACAGTGGCCCTCGAACCCGGCAGCACGACCAGGTCCGCCGCGGCGACGGTGTCCGGATCGGCGGTCAGGCTCACCGTCACGCCCGGCTCCGCCGCGAGCGCGTCCACGTCGGTCGCGTTGGACGCCCGCGGGAACCGCACCACCGCGACGCGCAATCCGCGTTGCGCGGCTTCGTGCCGCCATCCGGCCGCGGCGAGAGCGTCCTCGGAGTCGATCCACACCCGGTCCAGCCACGGCAGCACGCCGAGCACCGGCCGTCCGGTGACTTTCTCCAGGCTGTTCAGACCCGGCTGCAGCAACCCGACGTCACCGCGGAATTTGTTCACCAGCCAGCCCGCGACCAGCGCCTGGTCCTCGGCCGACAGCAACGCGAGCGTGCCGTACATCGCCGCCAGCACCCCGCCGCGGTCGATGTCGCCGACCACCAGCACCGGCAGCGAAAACCGCCGCGCCAGGCCCATGTTGACGTAGTCGCCGGAACGCAGGTTGATCTCCGCCGGACTGCCCGCGCCCTCGCAGACGACGAGGTCGAACCGTTGCCGCAGCTCGGAAAACGCCCCGAAGGCGATCTCCGCGAGCCCAGCCCGGCCAGTGGCGTACTCCCCGGCTTCGAGGGTGCCGTACGGCTTGCCGAGCGCGATGACGTGACTGCGCCGGTCGCTGCCCGGCTTGAGCAGCACCGGGTTCATCGCCGCTTCCGGCTCCACCCGCGCGGCCCGCGCCTGCAGCCACTGCGCGCGGCCGATCTCCGCGCCGTCCGCGCAGACCATCGAGTTGTTCGACATGTTCTGCGCCTTGAACGGCGCGACCCGCACGCCGCGCCGCGCGAACCAGCGGCAGATTCCGGCGGTGACCAGGCTTTTCCCGGCGTCGGAGGTGGTCCCGGCGATCAGCAGCCCGCTCATCCCGCCACCGTAATGCCCGGAGCGGCCGGTCCGGTGAACCGCCCCGCACTCCGCGACCTGCTCACCGCGATCCCGGCCGCGACCGCCAGCGCCGCCGCCCCGACCAGCCGCGACAACCGCACCGCCCGGCGCAGATCGCTCGCCCCCGGCGGACGTCCGTCGCCCAGTGTGCTCCGGCGCTCGACCTCGCCGTGATACGTGTTCGTCCCGCCGAGCCGGATGTCGAGCGCCCCGGCGAAAGCCGCCTCGACCTGTCCCGCGTTCGGGCTCGGATGCGCGTTCCCGTCGCGTCGCCAAGCCCGCCAGGCCGACCGGGCGTGGCCGCCGGCGAGCGGCGCGGTCGCCGCGGTCAGCACCGCGCCGACGCGCGCCGGCACCAGATTGGCCCAGTCGTCGGTGCGCGCGGCGAACCAGCCGAAGTTGCGGTGCCGCGGCGAGCGGTAGCCGACCATCGCGTCGAGGGTGTTCACCGCGCGGTACCCGAGCAGCCCCGGCACGCCCGCGACCGCGCCCCACAGGAGCGGCGCGACGACCGCGTCGGAGGTGTTCTCGGCGATCGATTCGGTGGCCGCGCGGGTCAGCTCGGCCGGGCCGAGACCGGTGGCGTCGCGCGCGCAGAGGTGGCTGAGCCGCTGCCGGGCGGCGGGCAATTCACCCGATTCGAGTAATCGCGCCATTTCGCGCCCCTCCGCGGCGAGCCCGCGGCCGCCCAGGACGGCCCACGTCGCCGCGACGGTCAGGACAAATCGGACACCCGGCCGGTTCCGGGCGGCTCGTTCCGCGAGGATGCCGAGCCCGGCGGCCGATCCCGCGCAGACCGCCGCGTACGCCGCCCCGCGCGGCTTGGAATCGGCCCACCACCAGCGTTCCAGCTGGCCAGCGGCGGTGCCGAAGGCCGCGACCGGATGTCCCCGGCGCGGGTCGCCGAAGCAGGCGTCGGCGGCGTATCCGGCGATCAGCCCGGCCGCGGTGACAGCTTGTCGGAGTGGCACGTGGCGAACCGTAGCGCTAGGGAGAGAATGCCGGGTATGACCAAGCTGACGCACCGGCTCGCCGGGTCTCTCGAAACCCTGGCGCAGGCCCTCCGCCGGTACGGACGCGACGACGGCAAGGTGCTCGTTCTCGGCGGGGTCCGCTCGGGCAAGTCGAGGCACGCGGAGCGGCTCGTCGCGCACCACCCCCACCTCGTGTACGTCGCTCCCGGGCTGCCCCCGTCGGCCGAGGACCCGGAATGGGCCGCCCGGGTCGAGGCGCACCGGGCCCGCCGCCCGCGCCACTGGACGACGGTCGAGACCACCGACCTGGCGACCGTGCTGCGCAACGCGACGAGCCCGTTGCTGATCGACTGTCTCGGCACCTGGCTCTCGCGGGTCCTCGACGAGGTGGGCGCGTGGTCGGGCAAAACGGGCTGGGAGCGCAGACTGGACGACCGGCTCGAGGATTTCCTCGCCGCGTGGAGCCAGGCCCGGGTGCCGATCGTCGCGGTCAGCAACGAGGTCGGCAGCGGTGTGGTGCCCGCAACGGTGTCCGGACGGCTGTTCCGTGATGTGCTGGGCGCACTCAACAACCGGGTGTCCGCCGACAGCGACCGGGTGTCGCTCATCGTCGCCGGGCGGGCGCTCGACCTTCCGTGAGGAGCCAGCCGTGCCGAGTTTCGCCATCCCCGTCCCGGACGCCGCCGCCCGCGCCGCCGCCTTGGAGCGCCTGGACGGCCTGGTCAAACCGGTCGGCTCGCTCGGTCGGCTGGAAGAACTCGCGGCCTGGCTGAGCGCCGCGCACGGGGCGGTCCCGCCGCGCCCGCTGGACGACGTCCGCGTGGTCGTCTTCGCCGGCGACCACGGGGTGTCGGCGCAGTCGGCGTACCCCCGCGAGGTCACCGCGGCGATGGTGCGCGTCTTCCTCGCCGGGCGAAGCGGGGTAACGGTCCTCGCGGCACAGGTCGGTGCTTCCGTGCGGGTAGCAGACATCGCGGTCGACTGGGACGCCTCGGACGTTCCCGCCGAAGTCACCGCCCACAAGATCCGCCGCGGTTCGGGTGCCATCGACGTCGAGGACGCGTTGGCTCCCGGCGAGGCACTTGCCGCGTTTGAGGCGGGTCGTGCCATCGCTGCTTCGGAGTCCACTGCGGACGTTCTCATTCCCGGCGACATGGGCATCGGCAACACGACCGTCTGCGCCGCGGTCGTGGCTTCTGCGCTGGGCCTTCCCGCAGCTGAGGTGGTGGGCACCGGCACCGGGGTGTCCGGGGAGGCCTTGGAACGCAAGACCGCTGTCGTCGCCACTGCCCTGTCACGACGCCCCGTGACCGACCCCTTCGACCGCCTGACCGCCCTCGGCAGCGCCTGCCTCGCCGCGACGGCCGGTTTCCTGGTGGAAGCGGCCGTCCGGGGAATCCCGGTGGTGCTGGACGGAATCTTCTCGGCGACAGCGGCCTTGGTGGCCCGGGACATCGCGTCCGGGGCTGAGCAGTGGTGGCTGGCCGGGCATCGTTCGACGGAGCCCGCGCAAGCGTTTGCGTTGAAGGCGCTGGGGTTGACGCCGATCCTCGACCTGGGCTTGCGGCTCGGCGAGGGCAGCGGGGCGGTGCAAGCCGTGCCGACCCTGCGCGCGGCGCGCGCGGTGATCGCGGAGATGGGTTTGCTGGCGGACCTCGGGTGACCGGGGTGCGTGGCGAGTGGACGCTGCCCGGTGTTCAGTTCGCCGGGCAGCGTCCCGCTGGGGTTTTCGCAGCAGCCGCAGCGCGCGGCTCTGGCCATACTGCGCCGGGTCCATGTGGCGACTTGCCCCGGCCAACGTCCGTGAGGGCCTCCCTGAGGGAATCTGATTCCCTCAGGGTGGCCCTCACGGCCATCTCGGTCGTGCCGCGGGTGGGCGGGTCCAGCGCGCCTGTCGACGCCGCCCCCGCTACCGAGAAGACCGCATTGGGGCGCGCCTCGTGACCCGGCTCAGCGACGGAATCCGCCTCGCCGTCGGCACCCTCACCACCGTCCCGGTGCCTGCGCCGCGCGTGATCGATCGACGGGTCGCGGGTGTCGCGATGGCGCTCGGCCCGCTTGCCGCGCTCCCGCTCGCCGCGGTGGCGGGGCTCATCGTCGCGGGCGGGACTGCGATCGGACTCCCCGCACTGGCCATAGCCGCACTGGCGCTGGGGGCGGTAGCCCTGGGCAGCCGCGGGCTGCACCTCGACGGACTGGCCGACACCGCCGACGGACTCGGTGCCTCCTACGACCGCGCGAAAGCCCTCGACGTCATGCGCCGCGGCGACTCCGGGCCCACTGGTGTCGCGACGTTGCTCTTCGTCCTGCTCGTCCAGACCGGCGCGCTGACCGGCGCGATCGCCCATGGACACGGCATCGCCGCCGCCGTCCTATCCGTCCTCTGTGGACGGTTCGTGCTCTCGTTGTGCTGCGCACGAGGGGTCCCCTCGGCCCGGCCGGAGGGCTTGGGCGCGACGGTCGCCGGATCGGTTCCGGTCCTGGTGGCCGTGCTGGTGTTCGTACTCGCGGCGGGCTGCGCCGCGCTGGTGCCGGGTTTGCCGTGGTGGCGAGGGGTTCTCGCGGTGGCACTCGGGTACGCGGCCGCGGCGGTGCTGCTGGCCCGGTGCGTCCAGCGCATCGGCGGAGTGACCGGCGACGTCCTCGGCGGGTGCGTCGAGGTGGCGGTGGCCGCGGCGTTGCTGGCGACCGCCTAGGTCGCATACCAGGTGTAGTCCAAACCGGACAGGTGACTCACACAAGGATTTCGCCGACGTCCGCCACGAAAACGCGCCGCTCGCATCGTCGTCCGGGACGCCGCCGGGCGCGGTGAGATCGACGCTCAGGCTGCGACGCGAGCACCACTCGTGTTACCAAGGAAGAGTCCGCGACGCATGACCGAGGGGACCTCGTGGCATCCAGCTCGCCCGCATCCGCGCGCCTTACCAGGCGTCGGCTGTTCCAGTTGTCCGCCGGTTTTTCGGTGTTCGCCACGGCTGCCTGCAGTTCGACGCCAGATGCCCCGGTCCCGAACACCGCGGTGCCCAAGCCGGACGGAGCGCTCGGGGCGAATTTCAACGCCGATCCGGACACCATGGGCTGGGACGAGCTTCAGCGGTCCGGCGCGAAGTGGGTGCGCGGGTTCACCGCGATGCCCGACCTGGACAAGCACGGCGCCACCGAAAACCCGACGATCAAGACCTTGCTGCAAGCGGCCGATCGCCAGTACGGCACCGTTCTGTCGCTCAAGTTTCCGTATTTTCCCGACTCCCACAAGCCGATTCCTCGGCCCGGGACCCCGGAGATGCAGGCCGATCTCGCGCGGGTCGACAAAGTGCTTCCCGCGGTCATGGACAAGGTCGACATCCTGGTGATCGGCAACGAGCCGTTCATCGAATGCCCGCGGGCGGACTGGAACAACGGCGCGCTCAACGAATTCTACGAGACCGTCGCCGCCCACGTGATCAAGCAGCGCAAGGGAAAGACCGTCCTCTACATGGGCGCGCTCAACAATCTCGAGGATCCCAAGTGGACTGGCGCGGGCACGGAACGCTGGCTGAAGTACGTCCGCGACACGCCGGAGATCGCGGGCACCGACCTTCATCCGCACGTTGGCGCGCCGGACGAGGTTCAGGCGTTTCTCGATTACACCCTGCCCAAGCTGGGCGGCAAGAAGTTCCTCGTCACCGAGTTCTCCCTGGTGCAACTGTGGAAGAAACATCTCACCGACCGGATCTCGGCCGAGTACGCGGGCAAGTACCACGTGCCGCAGGACACCAAGGTCTGGCAGGTCATCCGCAACGCGCTGCACCAGCCGTTCCCCAAGGCGCGGTGGGACGATTTCCTCCGCACCAGCCCGTGGTTCGAGAACAACAAGAACTTCCTCACCGACCAGATGACGAAGTTCCGCGCGACCGGAAAGCTCGCCGTCGCCGCGTACGGCATCGATCAGGGCATCGCCGCGCTCAAGGGCGGGGACTTCGGACCGGATACTCCGCCGTGGCTGCTCAACAGCGTGTTCGCACGGGCGACCGTGCAGAAGAATCCCGACGGCACGGTTGCGCCGAATTACGCTTGGCTTGAGGAATTCACCGCGCTCCAGAAGCATTAGCCAGGGCGGCAAGGAAAGCGTCCGTCGTCGCGCGGTCTCGGACCGCGAGGCGAAGGTGGTCGGGGCCAAGGCCGGGGAAAGTGTCGCCGCGACGGACGGCGTAGCCTGCTTCGCGCAGTCTCAATCGGACGTCCGCGCCGCCGGAGACTCGGATCAGCACGAACGGGCCGCGCGGGGTCCCGAGTACGGGGATTCCCTGTGCGGCCAAGCCGGATTCCAGATAGTCGCGGTCGGCTTCCGCAGCGGCGGCCAGTTTTTCAGCTTCTTCCAGGGCGGCGGGACGACAGCAGGCAACCGTCGCCACAGCGGCCAAAGTGGACACTGACCAGGGTGGCTGTACCGCGCGCAACCGGCCGATCAGTGACGGTTCGGCGAGGACGTATCCGGCTCGCAGGCCCGCCAAGCCCCAGGTCTTGGTGAGGCTTCGCACCACCACCACGCCGGGGATTCGTTCTCCGGCAAGGCTTTCGACTTCTCCGGGGACGGCGTCGAGGAAAGCTTCGTCCACCACGAGCACCCGCCCGGGGCGTGCCAAGGCCCGCAGCGAATCGGCGGGGTGCAGGACCGAGGTCGGGTTGGTCGGGTTGCCGACGAAGACCAGGTCGGCCGAATCAGGGACCGCGGCGGGATCTAAGCGGTAACCGTCCACTTCGGACAAGATGACTCGGTCGACGGTGTGTCCGGCGGCGCGCAGAGCGGCTTCCGGTTCGGTGAATTGCGGGTGGACTACCACTGCGTGCTCAGCGGGAAGCGAAGCCAGCAGCGTGAACGCTTCCGCGGCACCGGCAGTCACCAGGACATCGGCGAAATCCCGGCCATGGCGGGCAGCGACGGCCTCCGCGGCGAGGGTCGGGTCCGGGTAGGCGGCGAGGTCATCCAGGGCGGCGGCGAGTTCCGCACGCAGCCACGTAGGCGGAGCCGGGAGCCGGACGTTCACGGCAAGGTCGACAAGTCCCTCGCCGACTTCGCGATCGCCGTGGTGGTGGAGGTCGTACTCAGCCATGGACTGCTGCCAGGGAATGAGCACGCACCCGCGAGGCGAAACGGTCCGCCAGTTCGGGATGCCCGGCCCAGTGAACGTGCAGGTAAGAAGCGTGCAGCGAAGCGGAAGCAAACCCGTCCAGGTTGCGGTCCCAGCCCCACGCGGCGGTTTCCCCGTGTGCGGGAGTGATTTCAGTGCGGTGGAATTCGTGTCCGGTGACCCGTTGCCCGGCCGCTGCGAGCACGTTGTCCACGACCGAGACCGCCCGGCGGTAGCCGAGTTTCCCCCGCGACGTCATGGTCGCGTCCGCGGCGACCGCGCCGACCATCGGCAATCCGTCCAGAGAACGACACAGATACAGCAGGCCCGCGCATTCCGCGCTCACCGGCATTCCGGCGTCGATAGCCTCACCGACTGCCGTCCGCAGTTCCACATTGGACGACAGCTCGGCAGCATGCACTTCCGGGAATCCGCCGCCGAAGTACAACCCGGCGCATCCGGCGGGCAAGGCCTTGTCTCGCAAGGGGTCGATGTCCACGACGTCGATTCCGCGAGCGGCCAGCAATTCGATGTTCTCGGCGTAGCGGAAGGTGAACGCCGGACCGCCAGCGGCGGCGAGGGTCGCACGCGGCCCCTCCCACTCGGGACCGGCATTCCACAAAGGACCATTCAGTGCGGGAGCGCTTCGGGCCGCCCGCACGATGCCTTCGAGATCGACCCCAGCGGCAACCCATTCCGCCAGTTCCGGCAGCAGCCGCTGCGACTCCGCGGCTCGTTCGGCGGCCGGAACCAGCCCGAGATGCCGACTCGGCGCGTGCACGTTTTCGTTGCGCCGCAAGGCACCCAGCAACGGGACGCCAGTCGCTTCCAGCGCGGTGACAATCTCGTCCTCGTGCCGTTGCGAGCCCAGTTTGTTCAGGATCACCCCAGCCAGCCGGACGCGGGTGTCGTACTGCGCGAACCCCAGCACGGTCGCCGCGACGCTGCGCGAAGCCGCCGAAGCGTCGACCACCAGCACGACCGGCGCGTCGAGCAGCCGCGCGACATGGGCGGTCGACGCGTAGCCTTCGGTGCCCAAAGCGCCGTCGAAAAGGCCCATCACGCCTTCGATGACCGCGATGTCCGCGCCCGCGGAACCGTGGCGCAGCAACGGAACCAGCGTGTCCTCGCCTTGCAGGAACGGGTCCAGGTTTCGTGCGGGGCGGCCGGTGGCGAGCGAATGGTAGCTGGGGTCGATGAAGTCCGGACCGACCTTGTGCCCGGACACGACGTGCCCGGCGGTGCGCAACGCGGCCATCAGGCCGGCCGCGATGGTGGTTTTGCCGTGCCCGGAACCGGGTGCGGCGATGACGACCCGTGCTACCACTCGATCCCCCGCTGGCCCTTCTGCCCGGCGTCCATCGGGTGCTTCACCTTCGTCATTTCCGCGACCAGGTCCGCGGCCTCGATCAATTCCGGCGGCGCGTAACGGCCGGTGATCACGACGTGCTGGTGGCCGGGCCGCGAGGCCAAAGTGGACACGACGTCGTCGACCTCGAGCCAGCCCCATTTGAGCAGATAGCTGAATTCGTCCAGGACATAGAAATCGTGCGTTTCGGCGACGAGCCGGCGCTTGATTTCCGCCCAGCCCTCCTGGGCGTTGGCGGCATGGTCCTCTTCGGACCCTTGCTTGCGCGACCAGCTCCAACCCTCGCCCATTTTGTGCCACTCGACCGGACCGCCCTGTCCGGTGTCGTCGTGCAGCTTCCCGAGCGCCTTGAACGCGGCTTCCTCGCCGACGCGCCATTTCGCCGACTTCACGAACTGGAACACGCCGATCGACCAGCCCTGGTTCCACGCGCGCAAAGCCATGCCGAACGCCGCGGTCGATTTCCCTTTCATCTCGCCGGTGTGCACGGCGAGCAGCGGGCGGTTGCGGCGCTGCCGCGTGGTGAGCCCGTCCTTCGGCACGACAGCCGGTTTTCCCTGCGGCATCAGGCAGCCCTCCCCGTCCGTTCGCGCACGGCCGAGGCCAGCGATTCAGCGGCCACATCGGACAGTGGCACGTGCTCGGCTCCCAAGTGCCCGGCCAGTTCCGCGGCCAGGCCGAGACGCATCCGGCCGGTCTCGCAGTCCATCACGATCGTCGTCACGTCAGTCAGCAAACCCGCGGCGGCCTTGGCCCGCGCGACCGCGTCGGAACCGCTCGTGGCGCGGCCGTCGGTGACGAGTACCAGCAGCGGCCGACGACGCGGATCCCGGATCGCCTCGACCCGCAGCACCCGCGCGGCTTCCAGCAATCCCTCAGCCAGCGGCGTGCGGCCGCCAGTCGGCAAGCCTTCCAGCCGGGCCGCTGCGGCTTCGACACTGATCGTCGGCGGGAGCGCCAGCTCGGCGTCCGTGCCACGGAACGTGACCAGACCGACCTTGTCCCGCCGTTGGTAGGCGTCCAACAGCAGCGACAGCACCGCGGTCTTCACTTCCCGCATCCGCGCCCGCGCGCCCATCGAGCCCGACGCGTCCACACAGAACAGCACCAGATTGCCTTCGCGGCCTTCGCGCAGCGCGAACCGCAGATCCGCGGACCGCACTTCGAGACCCGCCCCGGACCGGCCCCGCGCCTGCTGATGCGGTGCGGCAGCACGGATCGTCGCGACCAGGTGCGGCCGTCCCTCCCGCACGCTGGGCGGCTGCACGCCGATCGTCCGGCCGGTGTCGGTGATCGCGCGCGACCGACGACCCCGCTCGCCCTCGCCGGTGCCCTTCACCCGGAAGACCCGCGCCCGAAAGGTATCCCCGGCACTGACCGTCTTCTGCGGCGAAGACCCATTGCCCGACGGGGCCGGGGTTTCGCCGCTGTCCGCGGGCGGAGGACCGTCCGAACCGGACGGGCCTCCGTCCGGCGGCGGGCCGCCGTCATCCGGACCGGGGCCGCGCTCGCCGGGACCGTCGTCGTCCGGCCCCTCGGGCGGCGGCTGCGCATCCTCCAGCGCCTGCTCCAGCTGCTCCTCGGAAATCCCCGGCGCGTCAAACGGATTCCGCCGCCGCCGGTGCGGCAGCGCGAGCCGCGCCGCGACCCGGATGTCCTCGGTCGTGACCTCGGCGCGCCCGGCCCACGCCGCGTGCGCGACCGCCGTCCGCGCCGTCACGATGTCCGCGCGCATGCCGTCGACCTCGAACGACGCGCACACCTCGGCGATCTGCCGCAGCGCCTCGTCCGGCAGCTTCACCGACGGCAGAAGCCGTTGCGCCGCCTCGATCTTCGCCGCCAGCTCCGCGTCCGCCGAGGCGTAGCCGTCGGCGAAACCGTCCGGGTCCGCTTCGTAGGCCAGCCGCCGCCGGACGACCTCGACGCGCTGCTCCGGATCCCGGCTCGACGCGACCTCGACGGTCAGGCCGAACCGGTCGAGCAGCTGCGGCCGCAACTCGCCCTCCTCCGGGTTCATCGTCCCGATCAGCACGAACCGCGCCGCGTGCGAAACCGAAACGCCCTCGCGCTCGACCGTCGCCCGGCCCATCGCCGCCGCGTCGAGCAGCGTGTCCACCAGATGGTCGTGCAGCAGGTTGACCTCGTCGACGTACAGCAGCCCGCGATGCGCGGCGGCCAGCAGGCCGGGCTGGTAGTCGGTGACGCCCTCGGCCAGCGCCTTCTCCAGGTTCAGCGAGCCGACGACCCGGTCCTCCGCCGCGCCGACCGGCAGTTCCACCAGCCGCGCCGGCCGCCGGTGCGCGGGAGCGCCCGCCGCGTGCGGCCCGTCCGGGCACGCCGGGTCCGGGCTGGCCGGGTCGCACGAGAACCGGCAGTGCTCCACCACGTCGACGCCCGGCAGCAGCCCCGCGAGCGCGCGCACCATGGTCGACTTCGCGGTGCCCTTCTCGCCCCGCACCAGCACCCCGCCGACCGCGGGCGAGATCGAGGACAGGACGAGCGCCAGACGCAGGTCCGGCATCCCGACGACAGCGGTGAACGGATAGGGCTTCAAGAGCACTCCCTCGTGGGTCGGCGTCCGGCCGATCATCGCACAGCGAAGCCTTCGCTTAGGGTGGGAAATCGTGCGCGAAGAATCACGCCTGACGGTGGTCGGGATCGGGGCCGACGGGTGGGCCGGGCTCACCCCCGCGGCCCGCGACGCCGTGCGGCAGGCGGATGTCGTGCTCGGTTCGGAACGGCAGCTGAAATCCCTGCCCGCGGACCTCCGGACCCAGCCCTGGCCGAGCCCGCTGCTCCCCGCGCTCGACGAAATCCTCGCGAAGCAGACCGGCCAGGTGTGCGTGCTGGCCAGCGGCGATCCGTATCTGTCCGGCATTGCCACCACCCTCCGTGACCGCGGCTACGCGCTCGACGTCCACCCTGCGGTTTCGTCAGCGACACTGGCCCGCGCGCGGCTCGGCTGGTCGTTCGAGGAAACCGAGGTCGTGACAGTCGTCGGCCGCGCTGTCCACCGCGTCGCGCGAGCCCTGGCACCCAACCGGAAACTGCTGGTCCTGGGCGCCTCCGCAGCAGAACTGCGCGAGTTGCTCAAAGCCCGCGGGTACGGCGATTCCGCCCTGACCGCCTGGGAAAACCTCGGCGCGGACGACGAGCGCGGCTCCGACGGCTGGACCTGCGACCCCGGCCCGCTCACCGTGTTCGCCGTGCTCTGCAAGGGTCCCGGCCTCCCGCTCGTCGGCCTCCCCGACGACGCCTTCGAGCACGACGGCCAGCTCACCAAACGCGACCTCCGCGCGTCCGCCCTCGCCCGCCTCGCCCCAGCTCCGGGCGAACTTCTGTGGGACGTCGGCGCGGGCGCGGGCAGCATCGGCATCGAATGGTCCCGCGCGCACCCGCTGAACCGCGCCATCGCGATCGAACGCGACCCCGCGCGCGCCGAACGCGTCCAGCGCAACGCCAATACCCTTGGCGTGCCGGAATTACAGGTGGTCACCGGTCCGGCGCCCGAGGCACTCGCCGGACTCCCCCGCCCGGACGCGATCTTCGTCGGCGGCGGCCTGACCGTGCCCGGCGTCCTCGACCAGTGTGTCGAAACCGACGCCCGGATCGTCGCGCACGGTGTCACCCTCGAAGCCGAGCAGATCCTGGCCGCCGCGTACGCCCGGCACGGCGGGGAACTGCAACGGATCTCCGTGGAGCACGCGAAACCGCTCGGCGGGTTCACCGGATGGACGCCGTCCCGGGCAGTCACGCAGTGGAGCTGGAAATGACCGTTTACTTCATCGGCGCCGGACCGGGCGCGGCCGACCTGATCACCGTGCGCGGCCGCGACCTGCTCGCGCGCTGCCAGGTGTGCCTGTACCCGGGCAGCATGACGCCGACCGACCTGCTCGCCTACTGCGCGCCAGACGCCGAGCGCATCGACACCGCGAACCTGAGCCTGGATCAGATCACCGCGAAACTGATCGAAGCGCATCAAGCCGGACACGACGTCGCGCGGTTGTGTTCGGGCGATCCGTCGCTGTACAGCGCGGTCGCGGAACAGGTCCGGCGGCTGGAACCGGAAGGCGTGCCGTACGAGATGGTCCCCGGCGTTCCGGCGTTCGCCGCGTCCGCCGCCGTGCTCGGCCGCGAACTGACCGTCCCGGGAATCGGGCAGAGCCTCGTGATCACGCGCGCGCAGGCGAGGTCCACCGCGATGCCGGACGCCGAAACGCTGGAGAATTTCGCCCGCACCGGCACGACTCTCGCGCTGCACCTGGCGATCAACCACGTCGAGCGCGTCACCGAAGAACTCGCCGGGCACTACGGCGAGGACTGTCCGGCCGCCGTCGTCGCGCTGGCCAGCCAGCCCGGCGAAACGGTGGTCCGCGGCACGCTCAAGGATATCGCCGGTCAAGCGCGGGCCGCCGGAATGACCCGCGCGGCCACGATTTTCGTCGGCCGGGTCCTCGCCGCGGGCGGATTCCCGGACAGTTTCCTGTATTCGAGCACCCGGGACCGGGCGAGCCAACCGGAGTCGTTGTGACCGAACTGCGCTGGGGCCTGCTGGCCACCGGGACCATCGCCGCCGAATTCGCCGCGGGCGTCGAGCAAAGCCGCCACGGCGTGCTCACCGCGGTTGCTTCGCGCACGGCCGAGCGGGCGCAGGATTTCGCTACCAGGTACGAAATCCCGAAGGCGTACGGCAGCTACGAGGAACTCCTCGCCGACCCGGACGTCGACGCGGTCTACGTCGCCACTCCGCACGCGCAGCACGAGGAATGGGCGATCCGGGCCGCCGAAGCGGGCAAGCACGTGCTGTGCGAGAAACCGCTCACGCTCACCGCGCCCGACGCGGAGAAGGTCATCGATGCCGCGCGGCGCAACGACGTTTTCCTCATGGAAGCGTTCATGTACCGCATGCACCCGCAGACGCGACGGCTGGTCGAGCTGATCGAATCCGGCGCGATCGGCGAGGTCCGCGCCGTGGACGTCACGTTCAGCTTCGACTCCGACGCGAACGACGCCGCCCGCCTCGGCGACCCCGCGCTCGGCGGCGGCGGAATCCTCGACGTCGGCTGCTACTGCACCTCGCTGGCCCGGCTGGTTTCGCAGGCCGCGACGGGAATTCCGGCGGTCGAGCCGACGCTGGTCACCGGCATGGCGCGGCTCACCGAAAGCGGCGTCGACGAGTTCGCGATGGGCCTGCTGCGGCTGCCCGGCGACATCATCGCGCAGATGTCCTGCGGTTACCTGCTCACCCAGGACGACCACATCCGGATCTACGGCACCGCCGGCCACCTGTACGTGCCGAAGCCCGCGTGGATCCACGAACTGCGCGCGCCGGGCGTTTCGACGATCGTGCTGACTCCGTCGGACGGCGAGCCGGAGGTCATCGAAATCGAAGCCACCCAAGGGATTTACGCCCGGGAAGCGGACTACGTCGCCGCGCATGTCGCGGACCGGCAAGGCCCGGAGCTGACCTGGGCCGAAACGCTCGCCAACATGCGCACGCTCGACCGGTGGCGCGCGGCCGTCGGGTACGGGCGATGACCGTCCTGATCCTGGGCGGCACCGCGGAGGCCCGCGACCTTGCCGCGCAGCTGCACGAACGCGGCGTCCCGGTGGTCTCCTCGCTGGCCGGACGCGTCACGCGGCCACGGCTTCCGGTCGGAGAGGTGCGGATCGGCGGGTTCGGCGGCGTCGACGGCCTTACGGTCTGGCTGCGCGAAAACGGTGTCCGGGCAGTGGTCGACGCGACGCATCCGTTCGCGGAACGCATCGGCACCAACGCTTTCCACGCCACGCAAGCCGCCGGCATTCCGCTCCTGCGGCTCGCCCGCCCCGGCTGGCAGCCGAACGAAGACGACCGCTGGCACTGGGCCGCCGACCTCGAAGAAGCCGCCGCGCTCCTGCCCGGCCTCGGCACCCGCGTGTTCCTCACCAGCGGCCGCCAGGGCCTGGCCGCGTTCGCCGACCTCGACCCGCTGTGGTTCCTGATCCGCTGCGTCGACCCGCCCGGCCAGCCGCTGCCGCGCCGGCACGAGGTGCTGCTCGACCGCGGCCCGTACCGCCTCGACGGCGAACGCGCGCTGATGACCGAACACGACATCGACGTGCTGGTCACCAAGGACAGCGGCGGCGCGATGACGGCCGCGAAGCTGACCGCCGCGCGGGAACTCGGCCTGCCGGTGGTCGTCGTGCGCCGGCCGCCCCGACCGTCCGCTCCGGAAGCCACGGAAACCACAGACGCAGCCGCCGCCGTCGAATGGGTGCTCAGCCGATGAACGCTGAATCAATGAACGCCATGTTTTACGAAGTCCTGCACCGGCGCCGCGACGTCCGCGCCGAGTTCACCGGCGAACCGGTCGACGACGCCGTCCTCACCCGGGTGCTCGAGGCCGCGCACGCCGCGCCGAGCGTCGGGATGAGCCAGCCGTGGGACTTCGTGCTCGTCCGCGACCCCGCCACGCGCGAGGAATTCGCCCGCCACGTGCACGAGGAACGCGACGTGTTCGCCGCGTCCCTCGACGGCGAGCGCGCGGAGACGTTCGCCAGGATCAAGGTCGAGGGCATCCGCGAATCGAGCCTCGGCATCGTCGTCACCTACGACGAGCAGCGCGGCGCCCCGGCGGTGCTCGGGCGGCACGCGATCGCCGACGCCGGGCTGTACTCGGTCTGCCTGGCGATCCAGAACCTGTGGCTCGCCGCGACCGCGGAAGGACTCGGCGTCGGGTGGGTGAGTTTTTACCGCGAACCCGCGCTCGCGGACCTGCTCGGCATTCCCGCCGGGATCCGCCCGGTGGCCTGGCTTTGTATAGGACCGGTAACGAATCTGGCCGAGGTTCCCGACCTGGAGCGGCACGGCTGGCGCAGCCGCGCGCCCCTGGCCAGCGCGTTACACCACGAGCGGTTCACCCCGCGCGACGAGGGGTCCGCGCAACCGCGTCAACCATGACCCAATAGATTTCCTCTAATGCGTCCGATTGCCGTAGTGCTGGGGTTGCTTTCGGCGCTGTGCGCCCTGGCCTATCCCTTCCTGCCGGTCGTGCAGGACACCGCGGAAGTCGTCTGGCCCGTCGCCTCCGACACGCGTTCCGTCAACGCGCCCTTGACCGGGTACTGGGCACAGGACCTGAAGGCCGAACTGCCCTGCGAGACGATCCGCTCGCTCGACGCGCGCACGAACGGTCCCGCGCTGCTGTTCTCGACCGTTCCGGACGGGCGCACCGGCAAGCACGCGGCCAACGGCGTCGGCATGCAGCTGCGCGTCGACAATGGAGTGCTGCTCGCGTCCAGCCAGGGCCAGCAGATCGCGCAGCAGCCGCTGCCGCAGGACGGCTGCAAGGTCACGCTCGACTCGGACGCGACCCAGATGACGCTGTCGGTCGGCAAGACCCCGATCTTCCACACCACCGGCGACGTCCGGCCGCGCGTGCTCGGCATCTACTCCTCGATCACCTCCGCGCGCGACCCGATCGCCGGGCTGCACGTGTCGGTCGTCCCGGACACCCGCTACCAGACCTCGCCGACCACGCTGAAGATCGTCGTCGGCATCCTCGCCGCGCTGTCGTTCCTCGGCTGCCTGATCGCGGTGTGGCGGATGGACTCCGGGTTCGCCCGCCGCGCGCCGCGCTGGGCCCCGGTCGGCTGGTGGCGGCTGACCGGCCGCGACGCGACGGTGTTCGGCGTCCTCGGCGCGTGGGTCTTCATCGGGCCGGTGACCTCGGACGACGGCTACATCCTCACCATGGCCCGGGTCACCGAGGCCACCGGGTACCTCACGAACTACCACCGCTGGTTCGGCGTCGCGGAGGCCCCGTTCGGCTGGTTCTACCACCTGTACGAGCTGATGACGCACGTCAGCACGGTGCCGCCGTGGATCCGGCTGCCCTCGTACCTGCTGGGCGTGATCAGCTGGCTGCTGATCAGCCGCGAGGTGATGCCGCGGCTGGGCACGCAGGTCCGCCGCAGCCGCGCCGCGGGCTGGGCCGCCGCCGCGGTGTTCCTGGTCTGGTGGATGCCCTACAACAACGGCGTCCGGCCGGAACCGGTCGCCGCGCTCGGGTCGCTGCTGGCGATCTGCGCGGTCGAACGCGCGCTGGTCACCCGCCGTCTGCTGCCGCTGTGCCTCGGGCTGACGGCAGCTGCGTTCACCCTCGCCGCGACGCCGACCGGGCTGATCGCGGTGGCCCCGTTCCTGGTCGCCGGGAAACCGCTGTTCAAGCTGGTCCGGCAGCGGTCGGCGAGCGGCTGGCTGCCGATGCTCGCGCCGATTCTCGCGTCCGGCTTCCTGGTGCTCGTGGTGATGTTCGCCGACCAGACGTTCGCGACGGTCCAGGAGGCCACCCGCATCCGCACCGCGGTCGGCCCGAACCTGTCGTGGTTCCAGGAACTCGCGCGGTACCAGTTGCTCTTCGAGAACCTGCCGGACGGCTCCGCGCCGCGCCGCTTCCCGGTGCTGCTCGTGCTGCTCTGCACGGTCACCTGCCTGGTGGTGCTGCTGCGCCGCGGCCGGATCCCCGGCGCGGCGCTTGGGCCGAGCCGGCGGCTGATCGGCACCACCGCACTGTTCTTCCTGCTGCTCGCGCTGACCCCGACGAAATGGACGCACCACTTCGGCGCGTTCGCCGCGGTCGGCGCGTCGATGGCGGCGCTCACCGCGCTCGCGACCAGTTCCACCGTGCTGCGCTCCAACCGCAACCGCGCCGCGTTCCTCGCCGTGCTGCTGGTGGTCGGCGCGCTCGCCGCGACCGGGCCGAACACGTACTGGTTCGTCTCGCGGATCGGCGTGCCGTGGACGAACGTCGCGCCGTCGATCGGCGGCATCCCGCTGTCGACGATCCTGCTCGCGGCCGCCGCGATCGCCGGAATCTACGCGTTCGTGGAGAACATCCGCGCGCACCGGCCGGGCCCGGCGCTGACCCAGCAGGAGGGCCGGAGCCGGTCGCTGCGGCTCGGTTCGCTGTCGCTGGTCGTGGTGTGCGGCCTGGTCGCGGCGGGCGAGATCTACACGATGGGCGCGGCGATCTACTTCCAGCGCGACAGCTACAGCCTCGGCGCGGCCAACATCGGGCACCTGTTCGGCAAGAGCTGCAACCTGTCCGACCACGTGATGGTCGAGCGCGACGCGGCGAAGAGCATCCTGCACCCGCAGCCCGAACAGCGGACGGTGCCGGAGAAACCGGTGACGCAGAACCCGCCGAACCCGCTGCCGAGCCCGGACCAGGACAACGGCCGGATCCAGACTGGTTTCCACACCAGCCCGGTCGACGACAAGGACCCGCTGGCCGAGCCGCCGCACGGGTTCAAGCAGGACCAGGTGCCGATGTGGAGCAGCTACCTCGACACCCAGACCCGCGCCGGACGGCTGCGCAGCGACTGGTACGCGCTCACCGACCGCACCGAGAACGGCCAGATCGTGGTCGCCACCGCGAGCCAGCCGCGCCGTCCCACGTCGGTGAGCCTGGAGTACGGCGTGAACACTCCCGAGGGCGTGCGCGTGCTGCGCGGCCAGTTCGCGCTCCCGCCCGGCGCGGGCACCGGCGGCTGGAACGACACCCGGATCAACCTGCGCGACCTGCCGCCGGAGACCACGTCGGTGCGGATCGTCATGGTGGACAACGACCTCACCGAGGACGGCTGGATCGCCGCGTCCGCGCCGCGCGTGCCGACCTTCACCACGCTCACCGACAAGCTCGCGGGCAAATCGGTCTACATCGACTGGCCCGCGTCGTTCGTGTACCCGTGTGCGAACCCGGTCACCTCGCACGACGGCATCTCCGCGATGCCGGACTACCGCATCACCGCCGGCCAGCTCGCCGACGAGGCGAAATGGGCGTCCAGCACCAACGGCGGCCCGAACGGCTGGCTCGAGGAGATCGCGGACGAGCCCGAGGTGCCGAGCTATCTGAACGGGCAGCCCTACCAGTCGTGGGGACAGCTGCTGCAGATCGAGCCGTACACGACCGGGGTGGCGCCGACGGTGCGGCACGGCGAGAAGACCGTGTGGGGCTGGTGGTCGCCTGGACCCGGGCCTTCGCAGCCGAACGGCAAGGACCCGACCCGCTAGCCGAGCTGCGATGCTTCCGCAGATGCGCACCTGGCACGTGCGGGACTACGAGCCCGCTGACGAGGAGTCCTGGCTGCGGTGCCGGGTGCTCAGTTTCCTGCACACCTCCTACTACGACGACGTGCAGACGGCCAAGCCCGGCTACGACGCCGTCGCCGTCGAACTCGTGGCGGTCACCGGCGGGCTGGTGACCGGAGTGCTCGACGCGGCAGTGCGGGACCGGCTCGCGACCATCGAGACGATCGCCGTACATCCCGACCACCAGTCCCAGGGCATCGCGACCGGCCTGCTGGAGACCGTCCTGCCTCGGCTGCGTGACCTGGGCGCCACCGAGGTGGACGCCTGGACCCGCGACGATCCGCCCGCGCTGCGCTGGTACGCCGCCCGCGGCTTCACCGAGACCGAGCACTACGTCCACGTCCACACCCGAGGCGAGGAAACCGCTCGCGCCGTTCGCCCGGGCCCGGGATTCACCGTCGCCGGGGCCTTCCTGCACGCCGACGCGGCCAGCGAGCAGCAGTTGCGGGACACGTTCTCCCGCGTCTACCGCTGCCGACGCTTCCACCGCCATCTCTGACACGGCGCGGCCTCGCGTCACCGCCACGGTTGACCGCTCACCGCGGCTCCCGCAGCCGCCGCGCCGCGAACACCGACACCGCGGGCAGCACCGCCAGCGCCAGCAACGCCCACTGCAACCCGACCGCGTTGGCGAGAGCCCCCACGGCAGGAGCGGCCACCCCGCCGACGCTCACCGCCAGCCCCAGCGTCACCCCGCTGGCGGTCCCGAGCCGGTTCGGCAGATAGTCCTGGCCGAGCGTGACATGCAGCGAGAACGGCACATACAACGCCAGCGCGGCCAACGCGATCAGCGGGAACACGCCGTACCCCGGCACGAGCGCGATCCCGGCGACCGCGGGCACTGACACGACATACGCGAGGTAAACCGTCCGGATCCGCCCCCACCGTCCGGCCAGCACCCCGCCGAGCAGCGTGCCCAGCGCGCCGACGCCGAACAGCACCACCAACGCCACTTCCCCGGCGAGCACGCTGCCGGTCCGCTGGGCGACCCAGATGGCGAGGAAGGTGTTGAGCGAGAAGGCAGCGATGGAACGTCCGACGACCACCACGGTCAGCCAGCCGAACTGCCGCCAATCGTCGCGCCCGGCGTGTGCCTTGTGCCCCGCCGCGGAATGGACGTCGCTCATCCGCCGGAACAGCGCGGCGATCACTACCGCGGCGACGAGCGCGGGCAGCACCAGATACGGCGTCGCGCCCAGCCCGCCCGCCTGCAGCACCGGGGTAACGACGATCGGCCCGAGCGCGAAACCGACGTTGCCGCCCAAGGAAAACCAGCTCATCCCGACGTGCCCGCGCCCGGCGATCCGGCGCGCGATCCGCGCCGACTCCGGGTGGTAGGCGGCTACGCCGAGACCGGACAGCGCGATCGCCAGCCAGGTCAGCGCGTAGGAATCGGCGAGCCCGGACAGCCCGATCCCGGCACCGGCGACCGTCATCCCGACCGGCACGAGCCACGGCATCGGCCGCCGGTCGGTCAGCACGCCGAACAGCGGCTGGACCACGGAGGACAGCAACGTCGCGGCCACCGTGATCCCGGCCGCGGCGAGGTAGCCGTAATGCCGCTCGGCGACGAGAAACGGGACGAGCGCGGGGACCGCGCCTTGGTAGAGGTCGTCGACCGCGTGGCCGAGCACCATCAGCGGCATTGGCCAGCGCGCGGGACGCGTCGGAGCGGGGAGTGTCGTCGTCACTCGATCATCGTCGGGCCCGGACCTGCCTTCGCGATTCCGTTATTGTGCCGAGTTGTGTCGATTTCCAGCCACCTGCCGACCGCGCCGACGAACACCCGCGACCTGGCGGCCACTGCGGGCATCGCCGAGCACTGGCACGACGAGCACCAGATCGTCTACGCCAGCAGCGGCGTGCTGGCCGTGCACACGGACCGGTCGCGCTGGATCGCGCCCGCACACCGAGCGCTGTGGATTCCGGCGGGCACCGTGCATTCCCACCGCGCATACGGCGTCACGCGGCTGCATCTGTTCGGCTTTCCGCAGGAACTGAGCCCGTTGCCGGTGACCGAGCCGACCGTCCTCGCGGTCACCCCGCTGCTGCGCGAACTGCTGATCGCGTACACCGAACTCGGCGAGGACCGCTCGACGCCGGCAGGCCAGCGGATGCGGGCGGTGCTGTTCGACCAGCTCACCCTCGCGCCGGAACGTCCGGTGCAGGTGCCCGCCGCGCGCGATCCGCGGCTGGCCGCCGTGTGCCAGTTGCTGGAGGAGGATCCGTCCGACTCACGCAGCCTGGAAGCACTGGGCCGCACGGTCGGCGCCAGCGGCCGGACGCTGACCCGGCTGTTCCGCGCGGACACCGGCATGACATTTCCGCAGTGGCGCACCCAATTACGGCTCTACCACGCCCTGCGGCTGCTGGTGGAGGGGCGGTCAGTCACCGCCGTGGCGCAGTTGTGCGGATTCGCCACCACCAGCGCGTTCATCGACGTGTTCCGGCGTTCCCTCGGGCATACGCCGGGGTTTTACCTCCACAGTGGACAATCCGGTGACGCACCACGAGACTCGCCGCGAGCCGGTTGACGCCGAACGAGACGAGAATGAGCCCAGTCGCGTCGAGCAGCTGCGCACCGAGGACGCTGGCCAGCGCGAACGAGCCGATGCGGATCGCGAGAAACACCGCCCACAACGCGATTCCCGGGCCGGTGAGCCGGTATTGCAGCCCGCCGGCCCGCCGGAAACGCGTCACATACCCCATCGCGGTCCCGGTGCCCGCGACCAGCACGAGTTCGCCGGCCAGCAGCCAGTCCGCCGGCTGCAACCCGCCGTCCAGCTCGAAACCGAGGCAAACCAGCCCTGCCGCGATCACCGCCAGCGGCATCACCAGCATCCGCCGCGGTTCGGCGGACCGCCACTGGAACTGCCGCACGATCAGGATCCCGACCGCGAGCGCGATCAGCACGTCGTCGACCATCGCCAACTCCATCACTAGTGATACTTCTTCGAATGTATCACTAGTGATTGAATAGGGCCATGCGCGCCGCCGACCTGCATCTCCTCGCCCGCACCCTGCGCGAGATCGCCCTGACCAGCACCGGGAACACCGGCACGGACCAGGTCAACGCGGGAGAACTGGCGGTGGTCGAGGACGTCTCCCGCAACCCCGGCGCGACGATCAGCGACGTGACGCGCCGGACCGGGCTGGCGCAGAGCCTCGTTTCCCGGATCACGCACCGGATGGCGGACGCGGGCGTCCTGCGCGTGCGGCCCGACGAAACCGACCGGCGCAAGTCGCGGCTGGAGATCGAACCGTCCGCGCGCGAGATGTTCCGCACCCGCGCGGACGGTTCGATCGCCTCAGCCCTCGCCGCGCACGCACCGAAACTCAGTGCCGCGCAACGGAAAGAACTCACCCACCACCTCGCGGAGGCGGAGCGGCTGCTGCGCGAAGGTCAGGAATAACTCCGCGGCGTCCACACGATAGACTGCCCGTCCGGGCCTTCCTCCACCACCGTGCGCGACGAGCCCACGATCAGCAGGCACCGCATGTCCACAGTAGACGGATCGAGCCCGCCCAACGTGGTCACGCGAATGTCCTCCTCCGGCCCGCCGACATCCCGGGCCACCACCACCGGCGTCTCCGGATCCCGGTGCCGCAGCAGGACTTCCCGCGCGTTAGCCAGCTGCGTCACCCGGGTCCGCGAAGCCGGGTTGTACAGCGCCAGCACCAAATCCGCCGCACCAGCCGCGTCGAGACGGCGTTCGATGATCTCCCACGGCTTCAACCGGTCCGAAAGGGACAGCACGCAATAGTCGTGCCCCAGCGGCGCACCGACCCTCGACGCGGCCGCCTGTGCCGCCGTCACCCCGGGCACGATCCGCACCCGCGCGCCGGCGCCGTTTCCGGCCGAAACCTGTTCCAGCACCGCCGAAGCCATCGCGAACACGCCCGGGTCCCCGGACGACACCACGGCCACCCGCGCACCGGTCGAAGCCAGTTGCAGTGCCTCGACCGCCCGGTCCGCCTCGACCCGGTTCCCCGACGCGTGCCGCTGCTGTCCCGCCCGTTGCGGAACCCGCGCGACATACGGTCCGTAGCCGACGATGTGGTCCGCCGCCGCCAGTTCCGCCGACGCTTCCGGCGTCAGCCACTCCGGCCCGGCCGGACCGAGCCCGACGACTACGACCTCGCCGCCTTCCACCGGAACCGGAGCCGAAGAAGCAGCCGCGGGCTCACCCTCCACTCGCGACTTGTAGGCCGGACTCGGCAAGAGCGCCAAGGAAAAGTACGGCACCGACTCCGGATCGACGTCCGCGAACGGCTCCACCCGCTGCTGTCCCCAGGTCGCCCGCTCGATGTACCAGGCGTCGTCGAGCTTGCCCGACTCCGCGAGCGCTTCCCGCACAGAACCGAAAGTACGGCCCAGTTTCAGCACCGCCGCCGCTTCGGTGTCCGCCAGCCGACGCGCCAATTCGGGCGCTGGCAACGTTCCCGGCAGCACCGTGAGAACTTCGTCGCGCTGCACCAACGGACGGCCGAGCACCGACGCCGCCGCGCTCACTGACGTCACGCCGGGCACCACCTCGGCTTCGAACCGTCCGGCGAGCCGCTCGTGCATGTACATGTAGGAGCCGTAGAAGAACGGGTCGCCTTCGCACAACAGCACCACGTCGCGTCCCGCATCGAGGTGCTCGGCGAGTTTTTTCGCGCTCAGCTCGTAGAAATCGGCGATCGCGCCCTCGTAACCGCCGGGATGATCGGTGGTCTCAGTGGTGACCGGATAGACGAGCCGCTCCTCCAGCTGCCCCTCGCGCAGATACGGCTCAGCCACCGACCGCGCGATGCTGCGCCCGTGCCGCGCGCTGTGGTAGGCGATCACGTCCGCCTCGCCGATCAGCCGCGCCGCTTTGACCGTCATCAGTTCCGGGTCGCCGGGTCCCAGCCCGACGCCGTACAGCCGCCCCGTCATTCGACCGCGCTCGCAATCGCGTTCACAGCACCGACCGCCATCGCACTGCCGCCGCGACGGCCGTGCACGACCAGGTACGGCGCGGGCGCGCGCTTCGCCAGTTCCACTTTGGACTCCGCCGCGCCGACGAACCCCACCGGGACCCCGATGATCGCGGCCGGTGCGCCGACGCCCTCGTCCAGCAGTTCCAGCAACCGGAACAACGCGGTCGGCGCGTTGCCGATCGCCACCACCGAACCGGGAAGCCGGTCCCGCCACAGTTCCAGCGCGGCGGCCGACCGCGTGGTGCCGAGCCGTTCGGCCAGCCCGGGCACGCTGGGGTCGTCCAAAGTGCACACGACGTCGTTCGCCGCGGGAAGCCGTTTGCGCGTGATGCCGCTGGCGATCATCTTCGCGTCGCACAGGATCGGCGCGCCCGCCTCCAGCGCGGCGCGGCCCGCCTCGACCACGTCGAGCGAGTACCGCAGGTCGTCGACCAGGTCGACCATGCCGCAGGAGTGGATCATCCGGACCGCGACGCCCGCGACGTCGTCGGGCAGGATCGCCAGGTCCGCCTCTTCGCGGATCGTGGCGAACGAGTGCCGGTAGATCTCGGCCCCGTCCCGCAGGTAGTCGATCACGAAGGTCCCTTTCTCGCCAACGCATCCGCCAACTCGGACGCCGGGGTCCAGCGCCCGTCGACACGGTAGCCGCCGGGTTCGGCGACAACGTCGCGGTGGGCGCCGGACGGTCGTCCGCACCGCCGTGCACAGCCCGAGACGTGCACCCGCTCCCCGTCCGCGACCAGTGTCGCCGCGTCCGCGCGGACGTCGGCGAGAGACTTCGCACACCCCGGCGCCCCGACGCAGGCGCTAAGCTCCGCCGTCGCCGGATCCGTCGAGAGCCCGGCCGCGTGCAGGCGTTCGACGTCCGCGCCGCCGGGCAGCAGCACCGAACGCCACGGCGTGACCACGGCGTCGCCGAAGTCCGCGAGCGTGCGCAACTGAGCGGCGGTCAACTGCCCGAACCTCGGCGCGACGCCCACCGCTTCGCCGCCGTCGTCGCGCCGGATCCTCCCGACCGTCGGGTCGATCCGCGTCGGACGTGCCTGGGGCGCTTCCCGCGGACCGTCCGGCAGCAGTGCCGAAGGATCGGCCAGTTCCCCGATCCGCCATGCCGAACCGCGCGTGCGCGCAAACGTTTCCGCCACCGTGAGCAGCGCGGACACCGCCTCGTCCCGCGGCACCAGCCAGCCGGAATCAGCCCCCGCCAGGAGCACCACCCCGGTCGACGAACTCACCGCACGCCAACACACGTCAGTGCCCACGACGTCGCCGCGACCGTCGTCAAAGCCGAACAGGAACCGCCCGGGCAGCTCGGCGAGTTCGGGCCGCGCGCACAGCGCACGATCCAGCGTCGCGGAAAGACCCCGGACGTCCGCTAGCCCGCCGCGTACCCCGCTCAACGGCGAGGCCAGCACGTTCCGCACGCGCTCGTGACTGGGCGACGGCAGCAGCCCGGCGTCGGTCAGCCGTCCGGCCAAGCCCGGCCGGTGCACGCCGCGCAACTGGACGTTGGCTCGCGAGGTCAGGTGGACGTCGCCGTCGCCGAGGTCTTCCGCACAGGTTGCCAACGCGCGCAACCGATCCGCGGTCACCACGCCGCCGGGAAGCCGGACCCTGGCGAGCGGCCCGTCCGCCGCGTCGTGCGTCGCGAAGACTCCAGGGCAGGCGTCGGCGCGCACGCGGGCAGGGCTGGGCATGGCGCTCACTGTAACCCGCGGCTGTTTTAACAGGCTTGCGATCAGATGTAGTACATCTGCTACATTTCATCGCACAGGCAGGATGGGGGTCATCCAATGAGAGATCTAGCGGACACCGTGCTCCGCGTCGAAGGCCTACGCATGCGGTACGGCGCGAACGACGTGCTGCACGGCACGTCGTTCACCGCGCACCGCGGCGAGGTGCTGTGCCTGCTCGGCCCGAACGGGGCGGGCAAGACCACGACGATCGAAATCCTCGAGGGGTTCCGCATGCGGTCCGCAGGCGAGGTGTCCGTGCTGGGCACCGACCCGGCGCGCGGCGGCGAGGACTGGAGGGCGCGGCTGGGGGTCGTCCTGCAGTCCTGGCGCGACCACGGGAAATGGCGCGTGCGCGAGCTGCTCGACCTGCTCGGGTCGTTCTACTCGCCGTACTCCACCGACCGGATCCGGCGGCCGTGGGACACCGACGAACTGATCGAGGCGGTCGGGCTTTCCGAGCACGCGGGCAAGAAGATCCGGATGCTGTCCGGCGGGCAGCGGCGCAGGCTGGACGTGGCGATCGGCATCGTCGGCCGCCCCGAACTGCTGTTCCTGGACGAGCCGACCGCCGGGTTCGACCCCATGGCGCGCCGCGATTTCCACGAGCTCGTGCACCGGCTCGCCGACGACGACACGACGATCCTGCTCACCACGCACGACCTCGACGAGGCCGAGAAGCTCGCCGACCGGATCCTGATCCTGAGCGGCGGCCGCATCGTCGCCGACGGGTCGCCGGACCAGCTGAGCAGGCAGATCGCCGGCGAGGCCGAGGTGCGCTGGACGCTCGACGGACAGCGGTTCGTGCACTCGACCACGGAGGCGACGAAGTACGTGTACGAGCTGTTCAAGCAACACGGCGAAGCGGTCGCCGACCTGGAGGTCCGGCGCGCGTCGCTGGAGGACACGTACCTGACGCTCGTGCAGCGCGCGGAATCCGGACTGGCCCCGGCGGGTGCGCTATGACGGCGTCGGCGCAGCGGACCGCGGCGCGGGTGGGGCTCCGCCGCGGGTTCATCGAATTCCGCCAGCAGTGGACCAACCGGGACGACCTGATCGGCCAGCTCGTCTGGCTCGGGATGATCTTCGGCACGCTGCTGTTCATGCGCGGCGCGCAGCTGCCGGGCACCTCGTTCTCGCTGGGCGCCGCGACGGTGCCGGGCGTGATCGGCGCGGGCATCGTGTTCAACGGCATGACCAGCGTCGCGGGCTCGCTCGTCATCGACCGCGAGGACGGCACGCTGCTGCGCGCCAAGGCGACGCCGAACGGGATGCTCGGCTACCTCGTCGGCAAGGTCACGACGTTCTCGATGGTGCAGGCCGCGAGCGTCCTCGTGATGCTGGTGCCGTCGCTGTTCCTGTTCGACGGGCTGGCCCCGGACGGGTTCGTCTCGATCCTGAGCCTGCTGTGGGTGCTCGTCGCCGGGCTGGTCGCGACCGTGCCGATCGGCGCGGCGATCGGTTCGCTGATCCAGGATTCGCGGATGCTGGCCCTGGTCATGCTGCCGGTGCTCGGGCTCGGCGCGATCTCCGGGATCTTCTACCCGATCACCGCGCTGCCGGTCTGGCTGCAGGGCGTCGGGCAGGTGTTCCCGATGTACTGGCTCGGCCTCGGCATGCGGTCGGCGCTGCTGCCCGACCAGGCGGTCGTCGTCGAAATCGGGCAGTCGTGGCGGCCGTGGGCGACCCTGGGGGTGCTGCTCGCGTGGGCCGTGATCGGATTGGCGCTGGCCCCGATCCTGCTGAAGCGGATGGCCCGGCGCGAATCGGGGTCGTCGGTGGCGGCGCGACGGGAAAGGGCACTTCAGCGTGTGTGAGGCGCGGTGAGCGAGAACGTCTACAACCGCATCGCGGTGCTGCGCGCCGAACGCGGCATCTCGCGGCGGCAGCTCGCGGACGCGCTCGGCGTGCACTACCAGACCATCGGGTACCTGGAGCGCGGCGAGTACAGCCCGAGCCTGTACCTGGCGTTGCGGATCGCGGAGTTCTTCGAGGTCGCGGTGGAGGTGCTCTTCTCCACCGCGCCCTTCCCGCGGATCGGGGACGAAAGCAAGCCCGCGTGAGGGTCTGCTCACCTTGACGGCGCCGGTGCGCCCGGCGAGAGTAAGAGCGCACACGCGTCGGCACGCGGAGGAACCCGGTGGAAATCCGGGGCGGTCCCGCCACTGTGACCGGCGGCCCCGCGGCCGCCGTCAGCCAGGAACTCCCGCCGGCGTGCCCGACGACCCGGGGCGCGGACACCCCGAGTGAGGAACGCCGTGATCCTGCTGCTGTCCACTTCGGACACCGACCTGCTCAGCGCCCGGGCCAGCGGCGCGGACTACCGCCTCGGCAACCCGTCCCGGCTTCCGCTGCACGATCTGCCCGGGCTGCTGGACGGCGTGTCGATCGTCGTCGTCCGGATCCTGGGCACGCCGCGGACCTGGCAAGAAGGCTTGGACACGCTGCGCGCGTCGGGTGCGCACGTGGTCGTGCTCGGCGGCGAGCAGACGCCGGACGCGGAGCTGATGAAGCTCTCCACCACGCCCGCCGGGATCGCCGCCCAAGCGCATCTGTACCTCGCGCAGGGCGGTCCGGAGAACCTCACGCAGCTGCACCGCTTCCTGTCCGACACGCTGCTGCTCACCGGCGAAGGCTTCGAACCGCCCGCCGAACTGCCGTCGTGGGGCGTGCTTTCCCGGCCCGCTTCCTCGAACGACGGCCCGGTCATCGGGATCCTCTACTACCGAGCGCACCACCTGTCCGGGAACACCGGTTTCGTGCACGCGCTGGCCGACGCGGTCGAATCCGCGGGCGGCCGCGCGTTGCCGATCCACACCGCGTCCCTGCGCACGCGCGCGCCGGAGATGATGGCTGAGCTGGGCAAGGTCGACGCCCTGCTGGTGACTGTGCTGGCAGCGGGCGGCACCCGTCCGTCGGAAGCCGGGGCCGGCGGGGACGACGAATCCTGGGACGTCGCGGAAATGGCCGCGCTGGACGTGCCGGTGCTGCAGGCGTTGTGCCTGACCAGCGACCGCGAAACCTGGTCCGCCAGCGACGACGGCCTGTCCCCGCTCGACGCGGGCAACCAGATGGCGGTACCCGAATTCGACGGCCGGATCATCACCGTCCCGTTCTCCTTCAAGGAATTCGACGACGACGGCCTCCCCCGCTACATCGCCGACGCCGAACGCGCCTCCCGCGTCGCGCGCATCGCCCTCGCGCACGCCCGGCTCCGCCACACCCCGCCCGCTTCCCGGCGGATCGCCCTGATGCTGTCCGCGTACCCGACGAAGCATTCGCGCGTCGGCAACGCCGTCGGCCTCGACACCCCCGCGTCGGCGATCAAACTCCTGCGCCTCATGCGCGAACGCGGCTACGACCTCGGCCCCGAGGCTTTCCCCGGCGTCGACCCGACCGGCACCGACCAGCCGGACGGCGACGCGTTGATCCACGCCCTGATCGCCGCGGGCGGCCAGGACCCCGAATGGCTCACCGAAGAACAGCTCTCCGGCAACCCGATCCGCGTCCCCGCCGCCCGCTACCGCGCCTGGTTCGCTGCCTTGCCGGTCGAGTTGCAAGAGGCGATGGAAGAACACTGGGGCCCCGCACCGGGTTCGCTGTATGTCGACACGTCGGCAAACCCCGAGGGCGACATCGTCCTGGCGTCGCTGCAGTCCGGCAACGTCATCCTGATGATCCAGCCGCCGCGCGGATTCGGCGAGAACCCGGTCGCGATCTACCACAACCCGGACCTGCCGCCGAGCCACCATTACCTCGCCGCCTACCGCTGGCTGGAAGAGGAATTCGGCGCGCACGCCGTCGTCCACCTCGGCAAACACGGTTCGCTGGAATGGCTGCCCGGCAAGACCGCGGGCCTTTCCGCCGCCTGCGCCCCCGACGCCGTACTGGGCAATCTGCCGTTGGTGTACCCGTTCCTGATCAACGACCCCGGCGAAGGCGCGCAAGCGAAACGCCGCGCGCACGCGACGATCGTGGACCACCTGGTCCCGCCGATGGCCCGTGCCGAGTCCTACGGCGACCTGGCCCGGCTCGAGCAGTTGCTGGACGAGCACGCCAACATCGCCGCGATGGACCCGGCGAAGCTCCCGGCGATCCGCGCCCAGATCTGGACCCTCATCCAGGCCGCGAAACTCGACCACGACCTCGGCGTCGAGGAACGCCCGCACGACGCCGAGTTCGACGACTTCCTGCTGCACATCGACGGCTGGCTGTGCGAGGTCAAGGACGCCCAGATCCGCGACGGCCTGCACATCCTGGGCGAGGCCCCGGTCGGCGAGGCGCGGGTCAACCTGGTGCTGGCGATGCTCCGAGCCCAGCAAATGTGGGGCGGCAAGCAAGGCGCCGTCCCCGGCCTGCGTTCCGCATTGGGGTTGAAGGAAAACTCGGACGCCCCGCTGTCCGAAGTAGACGCTATCGAGGCGACCGCGCACGCGCTGGTTTCTTTGATGGAGACCCGCGCATGGTCCCCTTCTTCGGTTTCTTCAGTGGTGAGCGAAGTCCTGGGCACTTCTGATGACGAAGTCGCCCGCGTCCTGACCTTCGCCGCCACCGAGATCGTCCCCCGCCTGGCAGGCACCTCGTCCGAAGTGGACGCCGTCCTGCACGCCCTCGACGGCGGCTACATCCCCGCCGGCCCGAGCGGTTCCCCGTTGCGCGGCTTGGTCAACGTCCTGCCGACCGGCCGCAACTTCTACACCGTCGACCCGAAGGCCATCCCCAGCCGCCTGGCGTGGGAAACCGGCCAGGCCCTGGCGGACTCCCTGCTCCGCCGCTACCGCGAAGACACCGGCGACTGGCCGCGGTCCGTCGGCCTCTCGGTGTGGGGCACCTCCGCGATGCGCACCTCCGGCGACGACGCCGCGGAAGTCCTGGCGCTGCTGGGCATCCAGCCGGTCTGGGACGAGGCTTCCCGTCGGGTGACCGGCATCGAGCCCATCCCGCTGTCCGAACTGGGCCGCCCCCGGATCGACGTGACAGTCCGCATCAGCGGCTTCTTCCGCGACGCCTTCCCGCACGTCATCACCCTGCTGGACGACGCCGTCCGCCTGGCCGCCTCCCTGGACGAACCCGAAGCCGACAACTACGTCCGCGCCCACGTCAACGCAGACCTGGCCGCCCACGGCGACGACCGCCGCGCCACGACCCGCATCTTCGGCTCCAAACCAGGCGCCTACGGAGCCGGCCTGCTCCCGTTGATGGACTCCGGAAACTGGCGCGACGACAAGGATTTAGCGGAAGTCTATGCGGTCTGGGGCGGTTTCGCGTACGGCCGGGATCTGGACGGCCGCCCCGCCCGCGAGGACATGGAATCGTCGTACAAACGCATTGTGGTAGCCGCGAAGAATACGGACACCCGCGAACACGACATCGCCGACTCGGACGACTATTTCCAGTACCACGGCGGAATGATCGCCACCGTCCGCGCCCTGACCGGCTCCGCACCCGCGTCCTACGTCGGCGACTCCACCACCCCAGACGCCGTCCGCACCCGTACTTTGGGCGAAGAAACGGCCCGCGTCTTCCGCGCCCGGGTCGTCAACCCGCGCTGGCTGTCCGCGATGCGCCGCCACGGGTACAAGGGCGCCTTCGAACTCGCGGCAACCGTCGATTACCTCTTCGGCTTCGACGCCACCGCGGGCGTGGTGGGCGACTGGATGTACGAGAAGCTGTCCCAGTCGTACGTTCTGGACGAGGAAAACCAGCAGTTCCTGCGCGACGCGAACCCATGGGCGTTGCGGGGAATCATCGAACGCCTTACGGAAGCCGCGGATCGGGGTCTGTGGGAAGAGCCGGATCCGGAGTTGATGGCCCAGATGCGCGAGGTTTACCTGACGCTGGAAGGCGATCTGGAGAACGACTGAGCCTTCGCTGTGCCGGGTTGCGGGCCGATCCGCAACCCGGCGCCAACGCTTCTCCAGCCGCGACGCGGGCCCACCAGCGCTCTCCTATGAGCTCCACGGCATTTTCCCCGCCCCAGCCGTCGCTCAACACTTTCGCCATGCCACTGGCCAGCCGTTCGACGCCCCGACCCACGCCTCTTCCGTCGCCAGCACACGCCCTTTCGGCCGCACCCGCTAGGCCAACTGCGGCCCCAGCCGCCCACCCCCGCGAAGGTCCGCCGAACAGTCCCGCCGACCCTCGCCCTATCGCCAAGCCCGCCCCGCCACTGCTCGCGCCACCACTCGCCGAACCGCCCCCTGACCCTCGCTCTACCGCCAAGCCCGCCCCGCCCAGCCACTCCACCACCACAGCTCGCGCCACCACTCGCCGAACCGCCCCCTGACCCTCGCCCTACCGCCAAGCCCGCCCCGCCCAGCCACGCCACCACCACAGCTCACGCCACCACTCGCCGCACCGCCCCCGCCGGTCAGCCACCGCGACCCCCGACCGGCGCCCCCGGCTCGCGCCTGCCCAGTCCAACCGCACCGTCACCGTCTCCCCCTCTCCCCAGCGGACCACTCGCCCCGGCGGTCCGCGTCCTTTTGCGCGGAACCGTTGCGCCACAAGGGCTAACCCGCCGCAGCGGATTCCGGCATACCTCCCGAACCAGCCCCCCGCCGGACAAGAGCAGCCGACCGCACCTTGACTTCATAATGGTCTAGTCCAATGCTTACCGCATTCATTTTCCGAATGCTCGCCGGAGGACAGATGCAGCGAAGCAGACTGGCCGCCACACTCGTCGCCGCCGCTACCGTGGCCGGGGCGGCCGCCGTCGTGGCCGCGACCGCCCACGCGCAGACCGGGGCGTCGACCGGCCTCGACAACAACTGGTACGCCGCCGCGCCGTACCTCATGCCGCAGAGCAACAACCCGCCGGACCCGGTGACCGTCATGAACGCGACCGGGCAGAAAGCGTTCCAGCTGGCCTTCATCCTCGCGCCGAAGGGCGGCGGATGCAGCCCCACCTGGGACGGCACCTCGCCGGTTTCCTCGGACACGACCGTCGGCGACGCGATCAACCGCATCCGCGGCAACGGCGGCGACGTGTCGGTTTCGGTCGGCGGCTACGGCGGCACGAAACTGGGCCAGACCTGCGGCACCGTCGACGCGACCGCCGCGGCCTACCAGCAGGTCGTCGCGAAATACAACCTGAAAGCCATCGACTTCGACCTCGAAGAACCCGAGTACGAAGACACCGCGGCCATCGCGAACGAACTCGGCGCCGCGAAGAAATTGCAGGCGGACAACCCCGGTCTCTTCGTCTCGGTGACCATGCCGGGAACCGCCGCGGGCACCGGCTGGTTCGGCACCCAGCTGCTGGACCAGGCGAAGTCGATCGGCTTCTCTCCCAACAACTTCTCGATCATGCCGTTCGACGGCGGTTTCAGCGGCGGAGGTGCGTCGCAGGTGTCGGCGCTCGAGGCGTTCCACGGCTTGCTCCAAAGCCACCTGGGCTGGGACAGCGCCACCGCGTACGCGCACGAGGGTTTCTCGGGAATGAACGGGAAATCCGACAGTTCGGAATACTTCAACGTTTCCGATTTCCAGACCGTGTACGACTACGCGACGAGCCACCACCTCGGCCGGTTCACGTTCTGGGCGGTGAACCGCGACCGGCAATGCACGACGACGACCGACAACAGCGTGTGCTCGAACGTCCAGCAAAACGACTGGGACTTCACGAAGTTCACCACCCGGTTCGCCGGCGCGACCCCGCCGCAGACCACTCCGCCGACGAGCCCGACCAGTCCGACCAGCAATCCTCCGGGAACCTGCTCGGCACCGGAATGGCAGAAAACGCAGGTTTACACCGGCGGCACCGTGGTTTCGCACAACAGCCACAAATGGACCGCCAAATGGTGGACCCAGGGCGAGGAACCCGGCACGACCGGCCAATGGGGCGTCTGGACCGACAACGGCGGCTGCTGACCGGCTAGTTTTCCCGATCGGGTGCTGCGACGCGGATTCCGTGCCGCAGCGCCCGATCGTCCGGTGCTCAGGGACGAACGCCGGGCAGATGCGTGTTCGCCCGCCGGACTTCCGAAGCCAGCGCCGGGACCTCGATCACCCGTCGTCCGGCCGCGACAAGCCGCTCGACCCCTTCGGCCTCGACGAACAACGACGGTTCCCGCCAGGCCATCACCACTCGCGGAATGGCGGTTTCGAGGATCAGCTGCGTGCAGCTTTTGGGGTGGGACGCACGATCGCTGCACGGTTCGAGCGAGCTGTACATGGTCGCGTCGGCGAGTCGCGGGTCGTGCGGATCGAGCTTCGCCAGCGCGGCTTCTTCCGCATGATTGCGCGGATCGCCTTCGCCGGAATGCCCGGTGGCGAGCACCGTCCCGTCCGGCAGCCCGACGACCGCGCCGACCCGAAACGTCGAACTCGGCGGGCATTCGTCGGCGAGCTCGATGGCCTGCCGCAACCGCAGCAGATCGAGCGACGACGGTTCGACCGCGGCGCGGTACCGCAGCACCGCGACTTCTCCGAGCCGCCGCACTTCCGTCAGTTCCAGCGGTCGCGGAAACGCGCCCGGCCCGAGAAACCGCGGCGCTCGCGGGTCGCCGACCATGATCGGCGCGATCGCGAGCCGGAGTTCGTCGGCGAGCCCAGCGTCGAGGAATTGGGTGTGCACCGCCCCGCCGCCCTCGACGAGCAGCGTCCGGATCCCGCGCGCGCCGAGGTCGTCCAGGATGTGCTCGAGCCGCGGCGGACTGCCGACCTCCACGACGGTCGCGACCGCACTCAAGCTGTCCGCACTGCCTCGCGGCGCGTAGACGAGCTTCTCGGTGTCGCCGACGGTGAAGAACCGCGCCGCCGGATCCAGCTTGCCGCTGCTGGTGACCGTCACCTTGACCGGTTGCTCCGGACGCCCCGCCGAGACCCGCTCACGGCGGAGTTCGGCGGAGCGCACGAGGAGCCGCGGGTTGTCGGCCCGCACCGTGCCCGCGCCGACGAGGATCGCGTCGGCCTCGGCGCGGAGCCGGTCGACCTCCGCGAAGTCGTCCTCGTTGGACAGGAGCAGACGGGTGGCGCCGGCGTCGTCGAGGTAGCCGTCCAGCGATTGCGCCGCGGACAGCAGGACGTGCGGCCGCCCGGTCATCGTGCCCATCCGCTCATCGTGCTCCGGCCAGGTCAGGCAGGCACTACGGCGTACTGGCGGACGTACAGGTCGGTGTAGGTCACCGGCCCGCGCGGCCCCGGCACCCGGTCGAGGTTGATGCCGGTTTCGGGCACCGCGAGCAGCTTGAAGCCGTCCAGCAGCCGGGTCGGCGCGTTCCAGAACACGCCCGTGCCGGTGTAGCCGTCGAAGAACCGCTCCGCGGCCGCCGGGTCCTCGGTCGCGATCCCCGCGGCGAGCCCGGACGTGCGCTCGTTCGCGATCTCGACCGCGTCGACGAGCCCGCCGACCTTCTCCACGGTGACGGTCGCCTCCCGCTCGGAGTCCAGCGCCCACTCGTAGCCGATCGGATGCTCGTGCGGCGCGAGCGAAGGCGTGACGCCGCGCTCGGCCAGCGCCGACTCGATCTGCGGCCACACCGTGTCGTGCACGTCCTCGTGGATCAGCAGCAGGTTCAGCCGGTTGCAGACGCCGAGCCGGTCGAGGCTCGAGAACACGAGGTCACGAACCTTGCCCGCATCCGCCGCGGCGTCGACGTACAGCACACCGCCGCCGTCAGCGTGCGCCAACGTGCGCACCCCGTGCACCGCGGCCTCGGTCGCCAGCGCGCGCGTGCTGTCGCCACTGCCGCGCAGGATGACCAGCGGTACAAGCCCAGGCAGCCGAACCAGCGCTGACGCGGCTTCCCGCTCCACGCGCGGCACCAACTGCACGACGTCCGGGTTGATCCCAGCGGCCTCGAGCGCGGGCGCGATCACGACGTCCCGCAACCGCTGCGCCGAGCCAAGCGCCGCCGACCCGGTCCGCAGCACGCCGCCGTTGCGCGACTTGACCAGCTGCGACGCCACGTCGACCGTCACGTTCGGCCGCGCCTCGTAGTTCGCGCCGATGACGCCAACCGGACGCCGCCGTTCGACCAGCCGCAGCCCACCGTCCAGCGTGGACACGTCGACGGCCCGCTCCTGGTGCGGCGCGCCGGCCAGCAGACGCAGCTGATCGGCCATCCCGTCGAGCCGCTCGGGCGTGATGGTGAGCCGGTCGAGCAGACCAGCGCTCATCCCGTCGGCCGTAGCCTTGGCAACATCGGCCCGGTTGGCCTCAAGCACCTCGTCCCGGTGCGCGACGAGCCGCTCCGCCATCCCGACGAGAGCCGCGTCCACCGCCTCGTCCCCGGCGGCAGCCAACGACGGCGCAGCCGCCTTCGCCGCCCGCGCACACTCCTCGACGGCCTTCGCGACCTCGTCCATCGCCTGTCTCCCTCCGGCGGCTCAGCAGACGTCCAGTCTGCCGGACACCCGCCTCTGACCTGCATCGGGACCCTCATCGCGGGCCAGACGCCGGGACGCACCGACCGACCACGAGAGGCTTCCCATGAGTTCCGGAAACCTACCAAAGGCAGCGACGTGCCCAGCGAACGAGCAACCTTCTGCCGACGTGGAGCCGGGATTGCCGCCGTGGTCGTAGGCGTGGCACTGCTCGCGCCCCTGAGCCCGGGCAGCACGAAAAGCGTCCGCGACCGTTGGGCGACGAGGTCGCGATCGCCAAGGCCGGAGCACCCGCGCACAGCTCCTGGCCAAGCGCGACGCGTGCTGGCATCCGACAGGCTTCCAGACCCCAACGTCGCTCGAAAGCAACGAGTGCGCGCCCTTCTGATCAGACCGCCGGAACACGTGCTGTTCGACAGTCAGACGCCTGAGCTAAGTGGACATCACCGCCGTAACGAACGGAGCAGCACACACGACTACAAACCACCTCAGGCCAAGGAGCACCGCATGATCAAGGGCCTCGCCATCTTCGCCGCAGCGGCCGCAGCGACCGTCACCCTCACCGCCTGCTCCGGTGGTAACGCCAGCGGTCTCGGCGCCAGTGGTTTGACTCCCACCTCAGCTTCGACGCCCAGCTACCCGCCGCAAGAGTCCTGCCCTCCACTCAAAGCCGGACAGTCATGCATCAACGGGCAACTGGTCGAATCCAGCCCCACCAGCGAGACTCCCCAGGCCCTGACGAGTTCGCCCGCCGAGACTCCGCAATCCCCTCCTCCGGTCGAGTCCAGCCCAGCGAGCGAGGCACCGCAGTACCCGCCCCAGGTCGAGCAGGCCCGCGACTCCGCGCTGTCCTATCTCAACTACACCGCTTTCTCACGAAACGGCCTGATCGATCAGCTGTCCTCCAAGTACGGCGACAGCTACCCGAAGAACGTCGCCACCCAGGCGGTGGACAGCCTGGACGTCGACTGGAACGAACAGGCAGCCAAGGCGGCGCAGTCATACCTGGACTACACCTCGTTCTCGTGCACCGGCCTGATCCAGCAACTGTCCTCGAAATACGGTGAGAAGTTCACCAGTGCCCAGGCCAAGTTCGGCGCGCACCAGACGAAGGCATGCAAATGACATCCGACGCGTGACCAACGCCGAACAGCTCCCGCACCCCTCACCGCGGCGTCGTGACTGATCACCCGCAGCGGTTGGAGATCGCAACCACCCAGGAGAGCTGGGTCAGGCGCGAACGCCACCAAGCACTCGGACGTGCAGTGTCGCGCACGCCCTGCCAAGCGCGGCGACAGCTTGCCACGGCATTGCCGACGACAGCGTGCGCCCATAACCGGCCGTTCCACCCTACCGCTTGCCACTCAACTGCTTGCCACTCAACTGCTTGCCGCTCAACCAATCCGTCGGCAACCCAGCCAATGCTCAACCGATCCATGGGCCGCCCTGCCAACGCTCAACCGATCCGTGAGCCGCCCAGCCAGCGCTCAACCGATCCGTGAGCCGCCCAGCCAGCGCTCGACCAATCCGCCGCGGCCGCCCAGCCAGCGCTCGACCAATCCGCCGCGGCCGCCGTCCGCTCGCACGCGGAGCGTGCATGAACGTCGCCGCCGCACCGCCACGGGCTTCCGCCGCATCCCAGCGACCGCGCGCCGTCGCACGACGCCACCGAGCCGCCAGTCCGCGTCACCTCACCGCAACCGACAACCGCAGCGACCGCATCACAACGCCAACGGTTGCAGCAGCCACAACCCGCCCGCGATCACGCAACTCGCCGTGAGCACGCCGAACACCAGCACCCACAACACCGCGGGCACAGCGGTCAGCCGGCTCAGCTGATCGGCGTCGGAGTCCCGCGCCTGGCCACGCCGCCGCTTGAGCTGAAGCTCCACCACCGGCCGAACCCCGCCGAACAGCAGGAACCAGGTCAGCAGGTACACGAAGGGCGCCTGCACCACCTTCGGCGCGACCAAGGCCACCAGCCCGAGCACGACAGCGCTTGCCACCACCGTGAACACGCCGTAGGCATTGCGCACCATGATCAGCACGCCCAGCAGCAGCAACGCGACCAGCACGAGCACCGCGGTGATCAGGTCGGCTCCGACCAGGCTCGCGAACAGCAGTCCCAGGACCGACGGGGCGATGTATCCGGCCAAAGCGGTGAACGCCATGCCGGGCCCCTCAGGCTTGCCGCGCGACACGGTGACCCCAGAGGTGTCCGAGTGCAGCCGGATCGACCGCAGCCGCCGTCCGACTGTCACCGCGGCCAGCGCATGGCCTGCCTCGTGCACGATCGTGATGACGTTGCGGGCGAACCGCCACGGCGTCCCGCCGGCCAGCACGACCAGCAAAGCGATCGCGCCGGTGACCAACGTGATGACGCTCGGCGTGTTCGCCTGTTCCAGCGCCGCGCTGACTGTCCCAGTGCTCGCGGCCATGGCCGCACCGGAGACTTCTCCGGTGCCCGGTCGAGCACTGAGCACAGTCGAGACGGCGAGTACAGGCGTAGTCACGCGGACACCTCACCACAGGCCCTATTTGGCTGCTGTGAGTGCCCAGGCAACATCCGTCGACCGCGATTCGGTATGGGCCGCGGCCTCACTCCATGGCATCTCCCTCCTGCCGATCCGCGACTTCAAGTACCGCTCAGTCCGCGACCTCCACGGACACCTTCAGCCGATCAAACCGGAATAGATGGGCAACCCATGACCGATACGGACGCCAATCCTCAGCCAACGGCTCAAGCTCGTCCGGCGGCGTGTCGGGAGGCAACGCGTACTCCGCGCACAGAATCTGGTGGAGCTGGGTGTCCAGGCGGGGGAAGAGATCGGGATGTCCCGCGCCGTGCAGCAAGATCTGCTCGGCGGAGAACGCTCCGATGCCCGGGATCGCACACAGGCGGCTCATCGCTTCGGGGATCGGCAGCGCCAGCAACTCCTCGGTGTCCAGGCGACCGTCTACAGCTGCCCGGGCGACAGCTCGGAGGCGCGCGAGCCGGAATGGCCCCACCGACGGTTCGTCGCCCAGCTCGGCCAGAATCTGCGGCGAGGGAAAGGAAAACAGCCCGTCTTCGCCGACCTGACGGCCATGGCGCACAGTCAACTGCTCGCGAAATCGTCTCGCCTGCGGGACCCGCATTCCTTGCGTGAGCACGGCCCAGCAAGCCGCTTCGTACGGCGACGAAAACAGCACTGGGCGCGCTCCGCTGTGACGGGCGTGCAGCCGCCGGACCACCGAGTCCCGGCTTGCGGCCTCGGCGAACCCCGATTCGTCGACATCAAGCGAAAGCATCCGGCTCACCTGCGCGACCACCCGCGCGGCGACCTCCACCGGCGCCGCCACCCCGACTTCGACCGTGCCCGGGGATCTCTGCCGGATCGCGGCCCCGGCATGGGTCCAGGCCCCCTCCACCGGGAACGCCATCCGCAGCACGCCCGGTTCGGCGGCGAAGGACCCCGCCGGGCCCGCCCCGGCGAGCCACCGCGAGGCGGCGCTCAGGTCGAAGGCCCCATGCACGGCGATTTCACCGGTGGGCAGGTCGATCGGACGCAGGATCGGTGCGGTCATCAGTCAGTCCTCCTCGCTGGTCTCCGCGAGTCGGAGACCGTGCGGACGACGTTAGGAACAGCCACCGACAATGCCGGGCCTCGAACGCTTGATCGGGCAGATCTTCACTCGAACGAGTGAGCAGCTGATGCCGCATACTGCCGGTATCCCACCGAGAGGACCTCCGTGCCGCACCACAGCACCCAGCAACGGCTCACCGATCTGCTCAGCGAACCGGCCACGACAGCCGACGGTTTCTTCGACACCCTCGGCGACGCGGCCCAGGCCGGCCCGCCCACCGGGCTCACCCAGCGGCTCATGCGCACCACGCTGCTGCCGCAGGTATACGAACACTACTGGCGGCCCGTGCTCGGCCGCGTCCTCAAAGGCCCCAGCGGCCCGAGCATGGCCGACGAGGTCGCGCTGGCCTCTGAACGTCTCGGGCTACAGCCGGGCCAAGTCGTGCTCGACGTCGCATGCGGAACCGGCCGGTTCACGCGCGCGTTCGGGGACGCGGTGGGACCGGACGGACTCGCGATCGGCCTGGACGGCGCACGCAGCATGCTTTCGCGCGCGGTCGAAGAAACTGACTCGCCGAACGTGGCTTACCTCCGCGCCGACGCGGTCGAACCGCCGTTGCTTTCGTCCACTGTGGACGCTGTCTGCTGTTTCGCCGCCCTGCACATGTTCGCCGAGCCGGAACGCGCGCTCGATTCGTTCACCCGGATTCTGCGTCCCGGCGGCCGGATCGTCCTGCTCACGAGCGCCCGCCGAGACTGCCGGCTGGCCCGGATCGCCGACACCGCAGGAGGAATCGTCAGCGGGCAACGCATGTTCGACCGAGGGGAGATCGCGGCCGGCTTGCGCGCGCGTGGCTTCGACGAGGTGCGCGAGCAGTACTTCGGCGTCGCCCAACTCGTCTCCGGTCGGCTGTCCGACGTGCGGTGATCCATTTCTGTCGGGGTTCGGAGTTAGCATTCCCCGCATGACCCACGCCGCACCTGTCCCGCCGGACGACAGCCACCTCCGTTCCCTAGTCGAAGCCACCGCCGATGCCGTGGCCGCCGCCGAACCGCTCAGCTCCGACTACGCCGGGGCCGACGCGGAAACCCGTGCTGCGGTTGAAGAAGAAGTGCGTTCCCGCGCGAGCGAACTCGTCGCGCTCAGCCAGGATCTGCACGCGCATCCGGAAGAAGGGTTCGCCGAACACCGGTCAGTCGGCGCGCTCGCCGACTTGCTGCGCGCCCATGGGCACGAAGTCACCGTAGGCCTCGGCGGGCTGGACACCGCGTTGCGCACCGGAACTCCGGACAACAAGGGGCCGCACATCGCGGTTCTGTCCGAGTACGACGCACTGCCCGGATTGGGACACGGCTGCGGGCACAACGTTATTTGCACTGCCGGAGCAGGCGGATTCCTCGGTGCGGCAGCAGTGGCCGAACGACTCGGCGGACGTGTGTCCCTGGTGGGCACCCCTGCCGAGGAAGGCGGTGGCGGCAAGGAGACGCTCGCGCGAGCCGAGGTCTTCGACGATGTCGACGCGGTGATCATGCTGCACCCGTTCCTCGGCAGGCGGCAGCTCGAGATGGTGTTCCACGGCGTCGGCGCGCATGCTTCGGCCCAGCCGTTCATGGGGCGCAACGCGCTCGACGCGGCGGTGGCGGCCTATCAAGGAGTGTCGGCGCTGCGACAACAGCTGCCGTCGAGCGACCGGGTGCACGGCATCTTCACCGACGGCGGCGCGCGGCCGAACGTGATCCCGGCCCGGGCGGCTCTCCTGTTCTACCTCCGGTCGGCAAATCCCGACACGCTGCGCGACTTGGCCAGCCGGATGACCGCGATCGCCCACGGCGCGGCCGAAATGACGGGCTGCGGAGTGGAATTGCGCTGGGACGCGCAGCCGGCGTATCTGCCGATCCGGTTCAACACGACACTGGCCGGACGGTGGTCGGTCAATCAACAGGGCACGGGGCGGAAACCGCTGCCGCCGGGCATCGTGCCGGAGTTCCTGACCGGGAGCACGGACCTCGGGAATTTGTCTTTCCGGATGCCCGCGCTGCACCCGATGATCGCGGTGTCCGGGCCGACGGTCGCCTTGCACACCAAGGAATTCGCTGAGGCTGCTGGGTCGCCGGCGGGTGATCAGGCGGTCATCGACGGCGCGCTGGGGCTGGCTCTGACAGCCGCCGACTATCTCGCCGACGCGGCGCTGCGCAAAGCCGTGCACGACGAGTTCGAGGCATCGGGAGGGGCGTTGGACGTGCCGAGTTTCTTTGACTGACAGGTGTGGGGGTTCGTGGATGACGATGGCCGGAAGGCTGGAAAGGAGGTGCGCCGCGGCCGGTTTGACGGGTTGGGTTGACGCCTTGGACGGTTTGGGCTGACGCAGTGCTCGTCGGCGGCGGCGAGCACCGCGGGCTCATTGGCGTGAACGGAACGAGCTGCCCTGACTTGGCTCAGCCGACGGCACGGCACGGCACGGCACGGCACGGCACGGCACGGCACGGCACGGCACGGCACGGCA
>NZ_JBAGKF010000021.1:0-148087 GCF_037034185.1 Amycolatopsis sp. VC5-11
ACGACGGCCTGCTGGTGCGTGAATTAGGCCAGCGGCAGGGTGATGGTGAACGGCTGCGCAGCCGAAGATGACCCTGCCAGCGCGTGCGTGAACTAGGCCAACGGCAGCGTGATCGTAAATGCGGCCCCACCTTCGGGCGCCGGTCCGGCCGTGAGCGTCCCGCCCATCCGCGTCACCAGTCCGTGCGCCAGCGCGAGCCCGATGCCGGATCCGACCGGGCGGCTGTCGCGGTACCGCGCATTGAGCACGCCGCGCTCGAAAGCCACCGGGTAGTCCTCCGGCGCCAGCCCTGGCCCGCCGTCGCGGACCGACAGGTGGGCGTGGCCGTCCGCGACCGCCAGGGCGAACACCATCGGCGCACCCGCAGGCGTGACGCGCAGGGCGTTCTCCGCCAGCCCGTCCACGACCTGGTGCAGCCGCCGGGCGTCGGCGGTGACCATCGCGGCTCCCGGGGGCGTCTGGACGGTCAGCGGGACGTCCGAGCGCGCGCACCGCAGCTGCCACACCTCCGCGCAGTCCCGGACCAGCGCGGCGAAGTCGAAAACGTCCAGGTCGAGCTGGAATTCGTCGGCCCCGAGGCGGGCGAGTTCCAGCAGGTCGGACACAAGCCGCTCCAGGCGTTGGGCCTCGCGGTGGATCGTCTCGCCGGCGCGGCGGGCGTCCGGGCCTTCCGCGACTCCGTCGGCGATCGCCTCGGCGAAACCGGTCACCGCGGTCAACGGGGTGCGAAGTTCGTGCGACACCGACAGCAAGAACTCCCGTTGCCGGGATTCGCTGCGGGCCAGCGCGTCGGCGAGTTCGTTCAGCGAGCCCGCGACCTGCGCGACCTCCGCTGGGCCTTCGACCGGAACCCGGACGTCGCGCCGGCCCGCGCTCATGCTGCCCGCGGCGGCGGCCGCGCGGCGCAGGGGTCGGCCGAGCAAGCGACCGGAGACGTAGCCGGCGACGGCGGCGACCAAAAGCCCGATGCCCAGTGCCAGAAGGATGTTGCGCAGCAACGCATGTTGCGTGGATTCGGCGCTGCGCACCGGCTGCACGAGCGCGAACGCGACTTCCGGGCCGACCGGGCGCACTTCCACGAGGTAGTCGACACTGCCGATCGTGACCCGCGTCGAACGGTCCTTTCCGGACGTGAGGCCGGCCCGTTCCGCCGCGCGCACCGCCGTCGCCTGCCCGGAATTCTGGCCGCTGACCCGGTGCACGACGACCTCGATGCCCTGCCCCCGCACGACCGCCGCCACTTTGCCGATCGCGAGCCGGTTGCCGATGCTGGTGCCGTCGAGCTGCCCGGCGACGACGTCCGCCTGATCCCGCAACGACTGCTGCAGCACCGAATCGGCGGTGCTGCGGACCAGCCGGGACGCGACCAGCCCGGCCACGAGCACCGCGATCCCGGCAACTGCCAGGCATACCACGGTGATCCGGAGCGCGAGCGTGGTTTTCATCCGGCGTCCGCCGCGTAGCCGATGCCCCGGACTGTCCGAATCGGACTGTCGTCGCCGAGTTTTGCCCGCAGCTGCGCGACATGCACGTCGACCGTGCGGGTCCCGGCCGCCGCGGCGTAGCCCCAGACCGCGCTCAGCAGCTGATCGCGCGACAACACCTGACCGGGGTGGCGCAGCAGGTAAGCGAGCAGATCGAACTCCGTGGAGGTGAGCGTGACCTCCGCCTCGCCTGCCCAAGCGCGACGGCCGGGAACGTCGATGCGCACGCCGCCGCAAGCCAGTGTCGTGGCCGGACCGCCGGACGCGCGGCGCAGCACAGTCCGCACGCGGGCGGCGAGTTCGCGAGGGCTGAACGGTTTGGTGAGATAGTCGTCCGCGCCGATTTCGAGGCCCAGCAAGCGATCCAGCTCGTCGTCGCGGGCGGTCACGAACAGCACCGGCGTCCAGTCGCCCGCCGCGCGCAGCGCCCGGCAGATCTCGATGCCGTCCATTCCGGACAGTCCAATGTCGAGCACCACGGCGACCGGCCGCAGCCGGCGGATCGCCTCGAGCGCCTTCGCGCCGTCCGGCTCGACCTCCACCCCGAACCCGTCGCGCCGCAGGTACAGCGCGGCGAGCTCGGCGATCGCGGTCTCGTCCTCCACGACGAGGACGAGACCGCGGCCAGCTGACCCCATGCGGGCTCCCGTTCCTCCGGCCGGCTACGTCGGGGGAAACGGTACGCGGGTCACCGCTGCCCGTCGCCCGCCATGTCGGACTGGATCGAGTCCAGCGTGGACTGGATGCTGCTCAGGTCGCCGTCCGGCGCCGCCCCCGACGACGGCGCCGAACTGTCGTCGCACGCAACGCAGCCGAGCCCGACGACAGCGGCCGCGGCGGCGATCGCGATCAGCCGTTTCACTTCGGCGCCTGGCAGTGCGCCGCGGTGAACGCGTCGAGCTGCTTCGTCGCGTTCGCCAGCTCCCCGATCCGGCTCTGCCGCTTGTCCGCCCGCTTCTGCAGCCGGTCGGCCTGCGCGGTGTGCCCCTTCGTGCGGGCGTCGTTCGCGCGTGCCTTGAGATTCGCGACCGACCCGGAAACCTCCGGCCCGCCGTTGATCCGGTTGGTCAGGTTCTGGGCCTGTTTGTGCAGTTTCGGCACCCAGGCCGTGCACATCTGCTGCACCTCCTGCGGGCTCAGCGTGACCGGAGCCGGGGCCGGCGCCTGCGTGTCGGCGCTGGCGATCGGCGCGGCCACGAGCAGTCCGGCCGCGATCCCGCAGCCCGCCAGTGCCAGCCGCTTCGTTCCTCGCATCGTTCTCGTCCTCCTGCGTCGGTGTTCTGGAGACCACCGTCGCGCGCGGGTGTACGAGGGGTGTGGGACGAATGTTCGGGTTCGGTAAAGCCTGCCGGCCCGGGGGAGTGTTACTCTCTTGCGGAGAGTGAGGAGGCCGCCGTGCTCGGAAACCCGTACGACCGCGACTGCCCGACGCGCCAGCTGCTCGACCGCATCGGCGACCAGTGGACGGTGCTGATCGTCGGCGCCCTGACCGACGGCCCGCTGCGGTTCACCGAGATCGGCAAGCGCGTCGACGGGATCTCGCAGAAGGTCCTCACTCAGACCCTGCGCAGCCTGGTCCGCGACGGCATCCTGATCCGCACCGCGTACCCGGTGATCCCGCCGAAGGTCGAGTACGAGCTCACCCAGCTGGGCCGCAACCTCGCCGAACCGCTGGACCTGCTGGACCGCTGGGCCCGCCAGAACATGGACCAGGTGACGGCCGCGCGAGCGGCTTACGACGCGGAGAACGCCGCTACTGCTTCGTGAGCGGCTGGCCGCTCACGAGGGCTGCCGAAGCAAGTTCGTCAACGCATGCGCTTCCTTGAGCAGCAACGCCCCCAGTTCGCCCCGCCGTTCCGCCCGGAACCGCGACTCCACCCCGGTCAGCGTCAACGCCCACGCGGGCTCCCCGGTGGGCGTGAACACCGCCGCGGCCATCCCCCAGCTTCCTTCGACCACCAGTCCGGGGTTGGTCGAGTACCCGTCCTCCCGCGTCCGCGCGACCCGGGCCCGCACGTCCTCCGCCCGGTGCGCCGGGCCCCATTCGGCCGTCAGGTCCACTGTGGACAGATACTCCTCGACCTCCCGGTCCGGCAGCATCGACAGCACCACCAGCCCCGCCGACACCACGCCCAGCGGGAACCGGGCGCCCTCGTACAGGACGAACGACCGGATCGGGAAGTCGCCGTCCTCGCGCAGCAGGCAGACCGTCTCGTTGCCGCGGCGCGCGGAGAAGAACGCGCTCTCCCCGGTCGCCGCGGCCAGCCGGTGGACGCTCGCGCGCGCCTGCTGCGTCACGTCGTAGCGCGGGGCGGCCGCCTCGCCCAGCAGGTACAACTCCGGGCCCAGGTACCAGCGGCCGGATTGCCGGTCGCGGTCGACGTAGCCCTCGGCGGCCAGCGACGCGAGCAGCCGGTGCACCGTCGGCCGGGCGAGGCCGCACTGGCGCGCCAACTGCGAGGTCGACGCTCCGTCGCGGAAGGCGGACAATGCGCGCAGGACCGCGGACACCCGTCCTACGACGTGGTCGGGAGGCGAGGGGGGCACGGGAACGAGGGTACGTCCGCTCAGTGGACGCATCGGGCGCGGGTGTTCGGTGCGCGAGAGGTTTGCCGGGGATCCCGGCGTGTCGGTTGACCCGTTTCCCCTGCGCTGGGTGGAATGCGGGGACTGACCACTCACCGAACGAAGTGGAGAGGATGCCGTGCCGACGAAGTACCGCAGCGCCGCGGAGGCCCTCGACGGGCTGCTCGAGGACGGGCTGACGATCGCGGTCGGGGGCTTCGGCCTCACCGGGAACCCGAACGACCTCATCGAGGCGGTCCGGGACTCGGGCGTGCGCGATCTGACGATCGTCTCGAACAACATGGGAGTCGACGGGGCCGGGCTCGGCATTCTGCTCGACAACCGGCAGGTGCGCCGGGTGATCGCGTCGTACGTGGGCGAGAACAAGCTGTTCGCGCAGCAGTACCTCGACGGGACCGTCGAGGTCGAGTTCACCCCGCAGGGGACGCTCGCCGAGCGGATGCGGGCAGGCGGCGCGGGGATCCCGGCGTTCTACACCAAGTCCGGCGTCGGCACGCCGATCGCCGAGGGCAAGCCGCACGCCGAGTTCGACGGCGTCACCTACGTGCAGGAGCGCGGCATCGTCGCGGACCTTTCGCTGGTGCACGCGTACGTCGCGGACCCGGCCGGGAACCTGATCTACCGGTACGCCTCGCGGAACTTCAACCCGCTCGTCGCGACCTGCGGCAAGGTGACCGTCGCCGAGGCCGAGCAGGTTTCGGACGAGTACCTGGATCCGGAGCGGATCACGACGCCGGGAATTTACGTGCAGCGGCTGATTCAGGCGACTGCGCGGGAAAAGCAGATCGAAAAGCGGACCGTGCGCGTGCGTGAGGAGGCGTCGGCGTGAGCTGGACTCGGGACGACATGGCCACGATCGGGGCTCGCGAACTGCGGGACGGCGATTACGTGAACCTCGGGATCGGGATTCCGACCCAGGTGGCGAACCACATTCCGGACGGCGTGCAGGTGACGTTGCACAGCGAGAACGGGATTCTCGGACTGGGGCCGTTCCCCTGGGAAGGCGAGGAAGACCCCGACCTGGTGAACGCGGGCAAGCAGACGGTCACGTTGCAGCCCGGGGCCAGCCTGTTCGACTCCGCGGAGTCGTTCGCGATGATCCGCGGCGGGCACATCGACCTGGCGCTGCTCGGGGCGCTGCAGGTCGGCGCCAACGGCGACCTGGCCAACTGGACGGTGCCCGGCGCGCTGGTCAAGGGGATGGGCGGGGCGATGGATCTCGTCGCCGGGGCTCGCCGGGTGGTGATCATCACCGATCACACCGCCAAGGACGGGACGCCGAAGATCGTCGAGAAGTGCACGCTGCCGTTGACCGGGGCCGGAGTGGTGAACCGGATCATCACCAATCTGGCGGTGCTGGACGTTACCGACGACGGGCTGAAGCTGGTGGAGCTGGCGCCGGGGGTTTCTCTTGACGAGGTGCGGGAGAAGACTGGGGCTCCGATCGCGGAGTAGCTGCGGTTGGGCACCCCGAAGCTTGATTGTGACGACGGCGCGGGGGTGCTGGTCAAGGCGGGAAAGATGCCTTGACCAGCACCCCCGCGCCGCGTTTCGGCTTCGTATCGGGGCGCGGGGGAGGGTGGGTGCGTTGGTGGGTTGGGTGCACTGGCCGCGGTTGGGGGGCGGGGCTAGCGCCCCAATGTGGCATTGGGTGCGTGAGACGCACCGAATGCCACATTGGGTGCGTCAGATGCACCCAATGTGGCATTGGGGACGTACGTGAGGGGCCCCTGACGGAATCTGATTCCCTCAGGGGCCCCTCACGTACGTTGCGCTGGTTACTGAGCGGGAAGGATGCGCCCCCGGACCTCGCCGAAGCCCAGTTTCGCGCCGCTGCCCGTGGTGGCGGCGCCGGTGATCGCGACCTCGTCCCCGTCCTGGAGGAAGGTGCGGGATTCGCCCTTGACGGTCAGCGGATCCCGGCCGCCCCAGGAGAGTTCCAGGAACGAGCCGCGTTCCGCCGGGTCCGCGCCGGAGATCGTGCCCGAGCCGTAGAGGTCGCCGGTGCGGGCCGAGGCGCCGTTGACGGTCAGGTGGGCCAGCATCTGGGCCGGGGACCAGTACATCTCGCGGTACGGCGGGCGCGCCACCTCCTGGCCGTTCCACTCCACGGCGAGCGTGATGTCCAAGCCCCACGGCGACGATTCCCGCAGGTAGGGCAGGGGTTCCGGCGAGGTCTGCCCGGGCAGCGGCACCCGGGCCTCGGCCAGCGCCAGCACCGGGACCACCCACGGCGAGATCGACGTCGCGAAGCTCTTGCCCAGATTCGGGCCCAGCGGCACGTACTCCCAGGCCTGGATGTCGCGGGCCGACCAGTCGTTCAGCAGGACCGCGCCGAAAACGTGGCGAGGGAAGTCGTCCGGCGAGATCGGGGTGTTGGCCGGAGTGCCCGCGCCGACGATGAAGCCCAGTTCCGCTTCGATGTCCAGGCGGGTGCTCGGGCCGAAGACCGGGCCGTCCTCGCCCTTGCGCTGGCCGCTCGGGCGGACCACGTCGGTGCCGGACACGTAGACCGTTCCGGAGCGGCCGTGGTAGCCGACCGGGAGGTGTTTCCAGTTGGGCAGCAACGGTTCCGCGTCCGGACGGAACAGCCGGCCGACGTTCGACGCGTGGTGTTCCGAGGCGTAGAAGTCCACGTAATCGGCGACGTCGATGGGCAGGTGCAGCTTGACGTCGGCGACCGCGTGCACGGCTTCGGCGGGCACCTCGCCGGTCACGAGCGTCTGCAGCCGCGTGCGGACCTCGACCCAGCGGTCGTAACCCTGTGCCATGAAGGCGTTCAGCGTCGGCTCGGCGAACACCTCGTCGCCGAGGGCGATCGACAGGTCCAGCACGTGCTCGCCCACGCGCACGCCCACCCGGGGACTGCCGCCGCCTGCCGAGAAGACGCCGTACGGCAGGTTTTCGACGCCGAAGGGGGAGCCGGCGGGAATGTCGAGCACGGTCATGCGGGGGCTCCGATCAGGCCTAGGTCTGTCAGTTCGGTGAGCGGGTCGGTGATGCTGCAGGTCCCGAACGAGGTGAACTTAGCGCGCGCCGCCGCCAGGCGTTCCGGGGCCAGCGCGCGGATCCGGTCGGCGACCGCGGCACCGTCGCGTTCGGCAAGCAGGGCAACGACTTCCGCGTCGTCGGTGCCGCGGTCGACCGCATCGGCGGCGAGCAAGAGGTTCAGGAAACCGTGCTGTTCGAAACCGGTGGTCGGGTCGGTGTTGCGGATCGCATGGTGCAGGCCCGCGGTCGCCTTGAACGGCACGCCCGCCTCGGCGGTCGCGCGGATCGCGGCGGCGAGCTCGGCTTCGTCCGGGTAGTACTCGGCCGACGTCCCGCCGGTGCGGAACTTCGCCTTGTGCGGAGTGCCGGAAAGCGCCCGCAGCAACGGAACCCGGCGTTCGTCGCGCGGGATCTCCACGGCGACCGGCACCGGGCAACCGTCCACTGCGGACAGAAACTCATCGACAGCCATTCCTTGCGGCACCGCGATTTCCAGCGATTCGACCGACACCGGGAGCCCGTCGACCGCCTTGAGCACGTCGGCGATCCCGCCCGGCCCGGCGGGCAGCGTCACGGTGAGCGGCAACGGGGTTTCGCGGCCTGCGACGACTTCAGCCAGTTCCGCCAAGCCGGACGCGGCGACGACCAGCGGGCCGACCATCGCGGCGTACGGCGAAGCGGTGTGCCGGTCGTGGGCGGCGACGGCGTCCGGCAGCGGCGCGAGGCCGGGCGGGAAGACCGCCGCGTCGTCCAGGAGGCCGCGGGTCAGTGCGTCGGTCACGACTGCGGTCCCCGTCCTGCCCAGGTCCAGGCGTAGCCGGGGTCGTCGCTCGCGTGGCCGCCCTCGCCGATCTCCAGCGGGCGGAACGTGTCGACCATGACCGCCAGCTCGTCGAAGAACTCCGCGCCGAGCGAGCGTTCCACCGCGCCCGGCTGCGGGCCGTGGCTGTGGCCGCCGGGGTGCAGGCTGATCGAGCCCTGGCCGATGCCGGATCCCTTGCGCGCCTCGTAGTTCCCGCCGCAGTAGAACATCACCTCGTCGGAGTCCACATTGGAGTGGTAGTACGGCACCGGGATCGAGAGCGGGTGGTAGTCGACCTTGCGCGGGACGAAGTTGCAGATGACGAAGTTGTTGCCCTCGAACACCTGGTGCACGGGCGGCGGCTGGTGCACGCGGCCGGTGATGGGCTCGAAGTCGGAGACGTTGAACGTGTACGGGTAGAGGCAGCCGTCCCAGCCGACCACGTCGAACGGGTGCGTCGGGTACACGTAACGGGTGCCGACGACGCCGCGCGAGCCGCGGTGCTTCACCAGCACCTCGACGTCGGTGCCTTCGACGACCAGCGGTTCGGCCGGGCCGTGCAGGTCGCGCTCGCAGTAGGGCGCGTGCTCCAGCAACTGGCCGTAGCGCGACAGGTAGCGCTTCGGTGGCGCGATGTGCGAGTTCGCCTCGATCACATAGGCGCGCAACGGTTCCGGCCCCTTCGGCACCCAGCGGTGCGTGGTGGCGCGGGGGAGGATCACGTAGTCGCCGGTGCGGGCGGGCAGCGCGCCGAACACCGTCTCGACGACCGCTTCGCCGGACTCGACGTACACGCATTCGTCGCCGATCGCGTTGCGGTACAACGGAGAAGCCTCGCCGGCGGCGACGTAGGAGATCCGCACGTCGCCGTTGCCGAGCACGAGCCGCCGGTTGTTCACGACGTCCGCGCTCTTCCACTCCTGGCCGGGGAACAGCGTGTGCAGCTTGAGGTGCAGCGGCTTGAGCGGCCGGTTCTCGGTGAGCGTCTGGTCCGGCAGTTCCCACGGCGTCGCGTCGACGATCGCGGACGGGATGCCGCGGTGGTACAGCAGCGACGAGTCCGACGAGAAGCCCTCCTCGCCCATCAGCTCCTCGGAGTAGAGCCCGCCTTCGGGCGTGCGGTGCTGGGTGTGCCGCTTAGGCGGGATGCTGCCCGCGCTGCGGTAGTAGGCCATGGGTCGCCTCCTCGGCGCGAAGTAATCAAAGTATGTACTACTTTCCGACCAGCCTAGTCCCCGAGTTGGACCAGGGGAAGGGCTAGCGGCGGGTCGCGAAGCCCGCCCGGCCGGAGATGAGCTTGTCGAGCAGCATCACCAGCACGCGCTGCTCGGCCTCGGTGAGCACCTCGACCCACCCGGCCTCGCGTTCGTTCTGCGCCTCGAACACCTCGAGCATCTCGGCGTGCCCGGCCTCGGTGAGCGAAAGCCGCACCGAACGGCCGTCCGTCTCGCCGGGCGTCCGGGTCAGCAAACCCTCGCTGACCAGGGTTTTCGCGAGATTCGAGACCGCCGCCCGGCTCATGCCGGTGAGCCGCGCGGCGGCCGACGGTTCGAGCGGCCCGGCGAGCCACACGACGAACAGCACCCGGAACGCCGACCACGACCGCCCGCGCGGCCGGTGCACGGCGGATTCGAGGTCGTAGGTGACCAGGTTGGATGCCCGGTTCAACGTCAGCAGCACCTCAGTCGCCAGCTGGTGGCGGAACCCGAACTCGTCGGCCAGCCTGCGGTTGGCCAGCGCGATGAACGACCAGAAGTCGAGCGAGTCCGGGTCCGGCGGCGCGGCGGGGTCCTGCATGGACAGCACTGTAACCGCGCCGCCGGGATAATCAAACTCGAAACTACTTCACCGGACGAGCCAGGCGGGCGCCCGCGTCGCGCGGCACTTTCAGGAACGCCAGCATCGCCGCGGCGACGACCAGGCAGCCGATCGGGAAGTACAGCCCGATCGTCACGTCGCTCTCGGTCGCCGCGAGCCCGATCGCGTACGGCCCGAAGAACCCGCCGAGCGCGGCGATCGAGTTGATCGCGGCCAGGCCGACCGCCGTGTGCTCCTTCGACAGCACGCGCGCGGCCATCGCCCAGTACGGCGCGAGGTAGCCGAGCACGCCGATCGCCGCCAGCGAGAGGCTGATCAGCGACAACGCCGGCACGGTCTTGAACTGGATCGCGCCGAAGAACCCGATCGCCGCGACCAGCACGGTGGCGATCACGTGGCCCTTGCGCTCGCCGGTGCGGTCGGAGTTGCGGGCGAGCAGCAGCATGCCGACCGCGCCGACGACGTACGGGATCGCGCCGAGCAGGCCGATGTTGGTGGAGGAGTACTTCGGGTCGAGCTGCTTCACGATCAGCGGCAGGAAGAACGTGAGCCCGTACAGGCCGCAGGCGATGAAGAGGTTGGAAATCGCCAGCAGCAGGACCTTGCCGTCGCGCACCGCGCGCAGCTGGCCGAGGAACGTCTCCTTCTCCTCCGGCACGTACTCGCGGTCGATCTCGGCCTGCAGCCAGGAGCTTTCCTCGGCGGTCAGGAACTTGGCGTCGGCGGGCTTGTTCGGCAGGTAGAAGAAGGTCAGCAGGCCGATCAGCACCGCGGGCGCGCCCTGCAGGATGAACACCCACTGCCAGCTGCTCATCCCGAACCAGTGCACGTGGTCGAGGATCCAGCCGCCGAACAGGCTGCCGAGGATCAGCGCGATCGGCTGCGCGAGCGCGAGCGTCGCGATGGCCCGGCCGCGTTCCTTGCCGCGGAACCAGAAGGTCAAGTACAGCAGCAGCCCGGGGAACAGGCCCGCCTCGGCGATGCCGAGCAGGATCCGCGCGATCATCAGGTGCGTCACGCTCGCGACGAACCCGGTCAGCACGGTCACGATGCCCCAGCTGACCGCGATCCGGCTGAGCCACAGCCGGGCCCCGACCTTCTTCATGATCATGTTGCTGGGCACCTCGAACACCACGTAGGCGAGGAAGAAGATCGCCGACGCGACGCCGAAGGTCGCGGCCGTGATGGTGAGCTCTTTGGCCATGCCGAGCTGGGCGTAGCCGATGTTCGCCCGGTCCATGTAGTTGAAGATGTAGAGCAGCAGGACGATCGGCATGACGCGGACGCCGACCTTGCGGACGGTTCGTCTGGCCAGCGGGGAGTCCGCCGTGGTGGCGGCTGCGGCGGGGACGGACATGGGGTTCTCCTCGACGGTGAGCAGTAACTCTGAAGGATCAGGCGGCGGAGCGGCCGGCGATGCGGCCCATGGTGACGGCGTTGGCGACCGCGTTGCCGCCGCCGACGTAGCGGAAGCCGAGCACTCCGGCCCCGGCCTCGCCCGCGGCGAACAGCCCGGGCACGCGGTCGCCGCGGACATCGAGTACCGCGGCACTGGAGTCGATCTCCAGCCCGGCGTGCGTGCAGACCAGTTCGGCGGGCAGGGTGCGCGCGGCGAAGAACGGTCCGGTGGCGATTTTCGCGGGCGGTTCGGCCGCGCCCTTGGCGGACAGCGTTTCGTGCCGCAGGAACTCCGGGTCCTCGCCGGTGGGGAGCTGGACGTTCCATCTGTCCACAGTGGCCCGGAGAGCGTCGGCGGGCACGTTCATCTTGCCCGCCAATTCCTCCAGCGTGTCGGCGCGCAGGGTGCGGCCAGCGTCCGCTTCGGACAGTACGTAGTCGGCGTTCCAATGCGCGTAGCCCGGCGGGAGGTCGCGGCGCGCTCGGTCGTCGAAGACCATCCACACTGGACCGTCCTGCGCGGAGATGATGCCGCTGGACACCGCGTACGACGCGTCCTCGTCCATGAACCGGCGGCCGTGCGCGTTCACCAGCACGCGCGAGCGCGGCGGGAAACCGGACTGCCAGTGGTGCAGGCGCTGGAAGTACGCGGTCGGCAGCAGCAGCCCCCAGCCTTCGCCGGTGATCGAGGCGGACACCTGCTCGCCGAACGCGAAGTGGTCGCCTCGGGAGCCGGGCGCGGCGACGACGAACAGATCCTCGCCTGCCGCGTCGGCGTCCGGGTAATACCGCGAGCGCAGGGCGGGGTCCTGGGCGAACCCGCCGCTGGTCACGATCACCGAGTTCGCGCGGACCTCGATGCCGTCGGCGACTACACCGGCGACCCGGCCGTCCTCCACGAGCAGTCGTTCGACCCGGGTGTTCAACACCGCTTCAGCACCGGCCTTGCGACGCGCGCGGTCGAGCACCTGGACGAGGCCGTAACCCTGGTCCTTCGGCACATGCCCGCGCCAGACGTCCTCGACGCCCGCGCGCGTCAATCCCGGGGTGTGCGCGTCGTGCGACACCTTCGCCGGGATTTCCGCGCCGAGCCCGATCAGCCACTCGACCGCGGGACCGGCCTCGCGGCAGAAAGTCTTGAGCAGTCCGGGTTTCAGCTGCCACTGGTTGAGGTCGAGGTAGTGCTGGAAGAACCGTTCCGGCGTGTCCTCGATGCCCAGTGCACTTTGGACACTCGTGCCCGCGGCGGTGAGCATGCCCGCGGACAGCTGGGTCGAGCCGCCGAGTTCCTTCTCCGACTCGAACAGCATCACCGAGGCCCCGTGCTCGGCAGCGGACACCGCCGCGGCGAGGCCCGCGCCGCCACCGCCGATCACTACGACGTCAGCGTCGACGCTCATCCGAGATCACCTCCGGTTTCGGCGAGAATGCGATGGTAGAGACCGTTGGAGACGAGACCGCCGTCCACGGTGACCTCGCTTCCGGTCAAGTAGGTGGACCGGTCCGAGAGCAGGAACAGCACCGTGTCGGTGATTTCCCGGGGGTCGGCCATCCTTCCGGCGGGCACACTGTCCACAGCGGACTTGACGAACGCGTCCGCGCCCGCCAGCAGCCCGGTGTCGACCAGTCCCGGGTGGACGGAGTTGACCCGGATCCGCCACTTCGCGAAATTGCCCGCGGCGGACTTCGACAGTCCGGTCAACCCCCATTTGCTCGCCGAGTAGGCGGGGGAGAAGTAGCCGATCTGGCCGGAGACCGACGAGATGTTCACGATCGAACCGCCGCCCGAATCGCGCATCAGCGGGGCGGCCGCGCGCATCCCGTGGAACGGCCCGGACAGGTTCACCGCCAGCACCCGGTCCCACACCTCGGCGGTGGTGTCCTGGAATTCCAGCCGCCGCGAGATCCCGGCGTTGTTCACGAGCCCGCCGAGCGAACCGTGCTCGGCGCGGATCCGGTCGAGCATGCGAGTCCACTGTGCCGGCTCGACGACGTCCATGGTGTACGGAGTCGCCGCACCGCCGGCCGCGCGGATCTCGTCCGCGATTTCGTCCGCACCAGCGAAATCCGCGACGCAGACGTGCACGCCGCGTTCGCCGAGCGCACGGGCGTGCTGCGCGCCCATCCCGTTCGCCGCGCCCGTCACGAGCACGACGTCCGGGTAGCGCACGGCTTCGGTGGCGTCAGACATGCCGGGAGCCGCCGTCGACCGCGAGGCTGTGCCCGGTGACGTACCGCGAGCTGTCCGAAAGCAGGAACAGCAGCACGCCGCACACCTCTTCGGGCGAGCCGATCCGGTGCAGCGGCACCGCGTCGAGCGCCTTCGCCAGCGCGGGCGCGTCGTCCTGGATCCAGCGGGTCATTTCGGTGTCGATGTAGCCCGGGGCGATGGCATTGACCCGGATGCCCTGGTCGCCGAGTTCCACCGCGAGCGATTCGGTGAGGTGCGCGACCGCGGCCTTCGAGCTGCAGTACGCCGCGCGGCCCTTGCGCACGCGGACCGCGGACACCGACGCCATGTTGACGATCGCGCTGCCCGGTTCCATCCGCGCGGCCGCGGCCTGCGCGCCGAACAGCACGCCCTCGACGTTCACCGAAAGCGTCGAGCGGATCTGCTCCGGGGTGATGTCCGGAACCTCGGCGTACGGGAAGATCCCGGCGTTGTTGACCCAGAAGTCGATGCGGCCGAACTCGTCGATCGCGCGCTGGGCGAGCGCGACGTGGTCCTCGGCGCGGGTGACGTCCACAGCGGACGCGACGATCCGGCCCGGCTTGTCCTCAATGGACTCGGCAGCGAGCGCGACGGTGAGGTCGTCGGCGGTGGCGGTCATCGCGGCGGCGTCGAGATCGCCGCCCACCACGTGCACCCCGCGCGTGGCGAGACCGGCGGCGAAGCGCGCGCCCATGCCGCGGGCCGCGCCAGTGACCACGGCGACCTTGCCCGGCATCTCCGGGTAGCGCGCGGTCGCGGGCTGGTGCAGCACCCGGCCGGGGCCGGTGGGCTCGAGAGTGGTCATCTGGGTTTTCTCCTCGTTGTTTCTCAGGGCTCGCGGTGCACGGTGCGGCGGCGCACGCGCCAGCCTTCCGCGGTGCGCACGAGTTCGTCCTCCAGCACGGTGAGCCGGTGCAGTCGCGGGGAACCGCCTTCCGGGGTCCCGACGATCTGCAGATAGGCGAGCGCTCGCAGGGCGTCCTCGGACTGTCCTAACTGGACCTCCACGGTGGACACCACGTGCCGCAGCCGTTCGCCGGATTCGACGCACCCGGTGTGGAACCGCTCGGCGAACGCGGTCAGCGCGGCCGTGCCCGCGGCGGGTTCCGGGTAGCTGGGCGAGACGAACTCCCCGTCCGGGGTGAACGTGGCGGCCCAGCGCGCGGCCTGCCCGGAGTCGATGGCGTGGCTCTGGCGGCCGTAGAGCTGATGCACCGCCAGCACGTCCTCGACGGGGACTTCACTCATGTCCGAACCTCGATCCGCGGGGTGGTTGCCTCGAACGGCAAACGTGCTATATTCGCACGCACCGTGCGATATGTAGGAACAGTAGGTCGCCGGACAAGCTGTCGTCAAGGGAGTCGTGTGTCCGAATCGGGGACGTCGAAGACGCTGAGCCACGGGCTTCAGGTGCTGGAGCTGCTGGTGGAGCACCCGCAGGGGCTCACGATGACCGAGATCGCCGACGGGATCGGCGTGCACCGCACGGTCGCGCACCGGCTGGTCCGCACGCTGGAGGCGCACCACCTCTGCCGGCGCGACCGGTTCAAGCGGATCTCGCTCGGCACCGGCCTCGTGCGCCTGGCCGAGCCGGTGGAACAGGACCTGCGCACGCTCGCGCGCCCGGTGCTGGAGGAGCTTTCGGACGCCGGCCGCGCGTCGGCGCACCTGGTGGTCCGCGAGAACGCCGAGCAGGTGCGGATGCTGATGATCGTGGAACCGCGGCAGGCGCGGATGCACGTGTCGTTCCGCAGCGGCCAGCTGGACCCGATCGGCCGCGGCTCGGCCGGGCTCGCACTGCTCGCGGCGGAACCGCCGGTCGAGGGCGAACGCGAGGAGATCACCCGCGCCCGGTCACGCGGTTACGCGGTGTCGGTGGGGGAGATCGCGCCGGGGATCACCGGGATCTCGGCGGTGGTGCCGACCGGCCGGGACGCACCGGGCACGAGCATCGGGCTGTCTCTGTTCGAAGCTCCGGACCCGGACGAACTGGGCCGGTTGGTGGTGGCTTCAGCGCAGCGGCTGGGCTCGATGCTGAAGTAATTAACGACCGACGAGCCCGGCTTCGTGGGCGAGCAGCCCGGCCTGGGTCCGGTTGGTGCAGCCGAGTTTCACGAGCATTCGTGACACGTAGCTCTTCACCGTCGCCTCCGCCAGGTGCAGCCGCCCGGCGATGTCCGCATTGGACAGTCCTTCTCCCAGGCATGCCAACACATCCCGCTCCCGCTCCGTCAACCCGGCAGTGCGGCGGCGGGCTTCGTCATCCCGACGATGGCCGTCCGACGACAGCGCGACCAACCGGCGTGCGGCTGATGGCGACAGCACGGTGTGCCCGTCCGCCGCGACGCGAACGAGGCCGATCAGGTCCTCCGGCGGCGTCGACTTCACCAGGAACCCGGCCGCGCCCGCGCGGAGCGCCCGGATGACGTAGGTGTCCGCGTCGAACGTCGTCAGCGCGACGACCGCGGGCGGATCCGGCAGCGCGCAGATCCGCTCGATCGCGGCGAGCCCGTCCACGCCGGGCATCCGCAGGTCCATCAGCACCACCGCGGGCCGGTGCCGGACCACTTCCTCGACCGCCTCGGCGCCGTCCCGCGCCTGTGCGACTACCTCGATGTCGCCGGCCGAACCGAGGATCGTGCGCAGGTGCGCGCACACCATCGGCTCGTCGTCGGCCACCACGACCGTGATCACCGGGCAGCACCTTCCGTGGTCGGGACGTAGGCGGGCAGTATCGCACCGATCTTGAACCCGCCGCCGGGCACCGGGCCCGCCTCGAAAGTCCCGCCGACGAGTTCGACCCGCTGGCGCAGCCCGCTCAGCCCCGCGCCGGAGCCGCTCCCCGCGAGCGCCGCGTCCGGCGGCCGGGTCGCGCGGGTGTTGGCGACGGCCACGTCCAGCCCGCCCGGGTGATAGCGCAGCGAAACCGTCGCCGAGCAGCCCGGCGCGTGCTTGCGGATGTTGGTCAGCGCCTCCTGCACCACCCGGTACGCGGTGCGCGCGACGGTCGGCGACACCGAGGTCCGGTCGCCGGTCACGGAAAGCTCGGTCGCGATCCCGACCGCCACCGATTCGGCCACCAGATCCGCCACCTCGCCCGGCAGCGGCGGATTCGGCACCGGCGGTTCGATTCCGGTGCCGTTGCGCAGCACGCCGACCAGGTCGCGCAGTTCGTCGAGCGCGTGCGCCCCCTCGCGGCGGATGTCCTCGGCGGCCGACTTCACCGACGGATCCGGCGACGTCACGCCGAGCGCGCCCGCGTGCAGCACCATCAGGCTCAACCGGTGCGTGACGACGTCGTGCATCTCGCTCGCCAGCCGTCGCCGCTCCGCCGCCAGCGCCTGTTCGGCGAGCAGATGCTGCTCGCGTTCCGCGCGCTCAGCCCGGTCGCGCAAGGAACTCAGCAGCTGCCGCCGCGCCTCGAAATACAGCGAGATCGCCACCGGCAGCGCGGTGCTCAGCAGTCCGAACGGCGTGGTGTTCCAAGCCGGATTCCACGGTCGCGTCGCCAGCAGGGCCAGGAACCCGGCGATCCACAGCAGCCGCCGCCGGTCCAGTTGCCGCACGAGCTGCGCCAGCACGATCGGCGTGATCGTGGGGACGGTCATCAGCGTCGGCTGGCGGACGGGCACGAGCAGGCCGGGGGAGAAGAGGTCGGACGCCAGCATCGCCAGCGAGGCCACGATCAGCAGGCCGGCGACGCCGTTCGGGAAGCGCGCCAGGAGCAGCAGGGACGCGTCGCAGACGAGTTCCAGCACGAGCGTCGCGTACGGCCCGAGAAAGCCGGTGGCAGGCCCGGCGGCGAGGAAAAGCCCGAAGTCGAGGCAGGCGAACACCAGCGCGGTGCCGGCCAGCCAGAACCAGTCGGTCGACCGCGGCCAGGGACGGCACGTGCTGGTCACCCGGCCACGGTATCCGGTCGCCTGCCCGGCCGCGCCGGATCCGCATCGCCCGGGTGGCGGGTTACCGCCGAAAGTTGCGGCTCGATCGGAAGCGATCCACTTTCGTCGCTGCGGGCAGCTACCGAGCACGCTTACGCCGCACCCGCCCGGCGCGGTGGACTCGACGCCATGACGAGCGAAGGAATCCCGCGGTTCGCCCGGCTGCCGGTGCTGGCGGTCGCGGCGGGTGCCGTCGCGCTGCTGGCGGCGACGAGCACCCGGTACGCGCACGGCTTCGACGAGCTGTACTTCCTCGTGGCCGGTCGAGATCATCTGGCCTGGGGGTATTTCGACCAGCCGCCGCTCGTCCCGCTGCTGGCCGGCACGCTCGACCAGTGGTTCCCCGGTTCGCTGGTCGCGCTGCGGCTGCCGATGGCGCTCGCGGCCGGCGCCGGGGTGATCGTGACCGCGCTGACTGCTCGCGAACTCGGCGGCGGTCGCGGAGCGCAGGCGATGGCGGCCGGGGCGTACGCGACTTCGGGGCTGATCATCATCAGCCACTGGGTCGCCACCTACGCCTTGGACCCGTTCTTCTGGACGCTCGTGGTGTTCCTCCTGGTGCGCTGGACCCGGACCCGGCGCGACGGCCTGCTCGTGTGGGCCGGAGTGGTCACCGCGGTGTCGCTGCAGACGAAATTCCTGATCCCCGCGCTGTGGGGCGCGGTGCTGGTGTCCGCGCTCGTCTTCGGGCCGCGCAACCTGGTGTCCCGGCCGAAACTGTGGCTGGGCGCGCTGATCGCCGTCGTGGCGACCCTGCCGACGTTCCTCTGGCAAGCCACGCACGGCTGGGCCTACGCCCGGATGGGCGAGGTCGTCGCGGCCGAATTCCCCGGCTACCTCACCTTCGCGCGCGACGGCTTGCTCGGGGCCGGAATGGGAATCGGCGTGCTGGCTCTGCTGTACGGGACGTGGCGGCTGTTCCGTTCGCCGGACCTGGTGCCGTACCGGTACCTCGCGGTGGCGTTGCTGCTGGTCGTGGCGGTGATCATCGGAACGCACGGCCGCTCGTATTACTTGATGAGCCTGTATTCGCTGCCGTTCGCCGCGGCCGCGACGGAGCTTTCGCGGCGAAATCTGGTGCGCTGGTGGAAGATCCCGGTCGGAATCGTGTTCACGCTTTCGGCCGCGGTCACCATTGCCGGGCTGCCGGTATGGCCAGCTTCGATGAAAGCCACCTCGTTTGGCCCGTTTCCGCTCGGCACTGTATTCGCGGCCGGGGAGACCGCGCAGCAGCAGTTGGCGGACGGGGTCGGGCAGGCGTATCGATCCCTGCCCGAGCCGGTGCGCCGGGAAACCGCCGTATATGGGGAAATCTACCCCTTCGCCGCGGCCGTGGAGTACTACGGCCCGCGGTACGGAATCAAGAATGTCTACAGTGGACACCGAGGATACTGGTACTTCGACCGGCCGCCGGATTCCGCGCGCAACGTGCTTTTCGCGGGCTTCGACCCGGCGTTGCTGCGGCCGTACTTCTCTTCGGTGACTGAAGTGGTGCCCGGGCTGATGTGGCTGTACACCGGGCGAAAGCAATCCTGGGAAACGATCTGGCCAGAGGTGAAGAAACAATGAGCGACTCCTTGCCCGCGCGAGCGTATTTCCTCGCCTGCGACCCGGACGGCGGCCCGGTCTCCCGCCGCTCCAACGCGGCCCTGCTGGTCCGCGCGGCCGCGGTGACCGACCTGGTGCTGCGCGGCAACCTCCGTGATCAGCGCGGCCACGCCGAACCGACCGCCGCCGCCCCGACCGGCGACCTCCTGCTCGACGACCTGCTCGCCGACCTCCGCACGCACAGCCCCGCGTCGTGGCGCGCATTGCTGCGCCGCGGCAGGAACGACACGTTGCAGTCGCTGGAAACGCAACTCTCCGCGGCGGGTCTGCTCGAAGAGGGCAGCAGTTCGATCCTGCATCGCAAGGTCTTGGTGTCCGCCGACCCGGCGCGGGTACGCGACGCGCACGCACAGCTCGACCACGCTTTGACCGCGCCGCTGTCCGAAGTGGACGCTTCCGCCGCGGCGCTGGCGTCCCTCGCCGCTGCGTCCGGAGCCGGGATGTCCCGCTCGGACGCGCGTCGCCACGCGGACCGGCTGAAGGAGTTGGAGAAGCTCGCGGGACCAGTGCTTCCGGCATTGCGAAAGGCGGTCGCGGGTCGCCGGGCGGCCCGGATCGCGGCGTTCTCCGGCGGTTCCGGCGGCTGACCGACAGTTCGGCCGCCGCCGAAGCGTGGACGTCGTACCGTGGCGGACATGACCTCCTTCGCCGCGTTGCACGTCCCGGGCCGTCCGCTGTTGCTGCCGAACGTCTGGGAGTTCGGCTTCGCCGCCGCCCTCGCCGCCGCGGGACACCCGGCGGTCGGCACCACCAGCCTCGGCGTCTCGGCCGCCGCCGGGCTCGCCGACGGGGCCCCGGAATCCCGCGCAGCGACCGTCGCGCTGGCGAAATCGCTGGCACCGCTGGACATCCTGGTCAGCGTCGACCTCGCCGACGGCTTCAGCACCGATCCCGAGGAAGTAGCGGACCTCGTCGCGGAACTCGCCGACGCGGGAGTAGTCGGCATCAACCTGGAAGACGGCCGAGCCGACGCGCTCGCTCCGATCGTCGTCCAGGCCGCGCTGCTGGCCAAGGTGCGCGAACGCGTCCCGGGCATGTTCCTCAACGCCCGCACCGACACGCATTGGCTCGACGTCGGCCCGGTCGCGGACGCCATCACCCGGGTCCGCGCGTACGCCGACGCCGGTGCGGACTGCGTCTTCGTCCCCGGCCTGCACGAGCCAGCGGACGTGGCGGAGCTCGTCGAAGCGGTCGAGGTGCCGGTGAACCTCCTGCACCTGCCCGGGAAAGCCACTTTCTCCGAATTGGCCTCCCTCGGCGTGGCGCGGGTCAGTCTCGGCTCAACTCCCTACCGGGTAGCACTTTCCGCCGCACTGTCCACAGTAGACGCAGCGTGGGAAGGGACCGAACTGCCGATGAAGCCGCCTTCGTACGGCGAAATCACCGCATTGCTCCCGTAATCTGGGGGACATGATCTTCGGAGGAAACACCGACTTCGCTGTCCCCGCCGGATACCTCAACACCCCCAGCATCGGAATCCCGCCGACCCCGGTCGCCGACGCGGTCGAGGCCGCGGTCAGCCGGTGGCGCACCGGCAAGGACACCCCGTCGGACTTCGACGAGGCGGTCTCCCGCTCCCGCGCCGGATTCGCGCGGCTCGCCGGGGTCCCGGCGGACCGGGTGGCGATCGGCGCGTCGGTGTCGCAGCTGGCGGCGAACGTCGCGGGCGGACTGGCCCCGGACGCCCGCGTCCTGGTCGCCGAGGGCGAGTTCACCAGCGTGACGTTCCCGTTCGCGCAGCGGGCGAACGTCACCGAAGCGCCGCTCGCCAAGCTGGCGCAGCACGTCGAAGGCCACGACCTCGTCGCGGTCAGCCTCGCGCAGTCCGCCGACGGCGCGCTCCTCGACACCGCCGCGCTGCGGGCCGCCTCCGAAGCCGCGGGCGTGCCGGTCATGATCGACGTCACGCAAGCCGCGGGCTGGCTGCCGCTGGACGTCGCGTGGGCGGACTGGATCGTCTGCGCGGGCTACAAATGGCTGTTCTCGCCACGCGGGTGCGCCTGGCTCGCGGTGCACCCGCGGGCGCACGAACGGACCCGCCCGGTCGCCGCGAACTGGTACGCCGGCGACGATCCGTGGTCCTCGGTATACGGAATGCCACTGCGCCTGGCCGGAAACGCGCGCGGATTCGACCTTTCGCCGGTGTGGCTGTCGCACGTCGGCGCCGCGGAAGCGTTCGACTACTTCGCGTCACTGGACCTCGCCGCGGTGCGCGACCACAACGCCGGACTGGCCGATTCCCTGCGCACCGCGGCCGGGCTGGAGCCGCAGGGGAGCGCGATCGTGGCGCTGGAAGCCGATCCCGCGCGGATCGCCGAAGCCGGAATCGTCGCGAGCGTCCGCAACGGGCGGGTACGGGTCGGTTTCCACCTCTACAACGGCCCTGACGACGTCGAACGCGTGCTGGACGCCCTGGGCGCAGCGTCTGGCTGAAGGCCGTACGGGCGGTGAACTACGGTGTTCGCGTGTCCCATCCGCACTTCACCCCCGGACCCTCGGACACGGCCCCGATCCCGGCCGTGCCCGCGCAGCCGGGTCCGCCGCCCGGGCCGTCGCGCAACCGCGCCCTCCTGCTGCGCGGCGCCGGGCTCGTGGCGATCGCCGTCGTGGCCGGGCTCGTCTGGTACCTGATCCGGCACGACAGCACGCCGGACGAGCCGGTCGCCGAACCCCCGGCGACCACGGCGAAGCCCGCGTTCGACTACAAACTGGCCGAAGGCCCGGTCAAGGCGACCGACTGCGCCGCCAACGCGTACTCGGGCGCGAAGAAGTTCTTCCAGGACAACCAGTGCAAGTCCTTGGCGCGGGCGCTGTACACGGTGCAGTCCGGGGACGCGAAGGCGCTGGTGTCGGTGGTGCTGGTGACGATGCCGGACGCGGCGAAGGCGACCGAGCTGAAACAGCTCACCGACCGCGACGGCACCGGCAACGTGAGCGACCTGGTCCGCGACGGCACCTTCCACGACACCGACGCCCCGAAACTGAGCGGCAACGAGGCGGAGTACGAGTCGAAGGCCACCGGAGCCGAGGTGACGATCGTGCTGACCGACTTCTACTACGGCCACCACGACAAGCAGCTGCTCAACCGGATCGCGAAGAACGCGTTGAAGCTGTCCGGGAAGCTCCGCTGAGCTTCCCGTGAAGCGCGCAGGCTCGGGTTCGGCCCGGCCTGCGCGCTTGTGCTAGGAGGGCTGCCCGGGGAGGGCAACGGCAGCAGGCTTCAGGCCCGCCTCCTGCCGCCAGGGCATCCCACGCCGAGCCGCCGCGATCACCGCCTGCAAAGCCATCCCGCGCAGCCCCGAATCGTCGGTATGCGTAAGCACGGCAAGCCAAGCCGCCGCCGTGTCCGCCTCCGCGCTCGCCACCAGCGCAGCCGCCGAAGCGGTGTCGGTAACCGGCTTAGGCGGCACGTACGCCGCTTCAGGAGCCACCGGCGTCGCCGACACCGACGTGATCATCTGCGTGACCACGTCCCGCCGCGCGGTGTGTTCCGCGCGCCCGGCCTTCACCGCTTCCCCGAAATCACCCGGCAGGAACGCCGTCACCAACCCGTACACCCACAGCGACGCGTGCTCGGCCGCCAGCGCCTTCTGCAGCGGATCCACCGCTTCCTTCGGCACCGACGACGGCGCGGCCGCGGCCTTCGCGTCGGCCCCCGGTCCGAGTTCCGGCGCGACCCGCTGCAGCCCGGCGCAGCCGGCGGCCACCGACGCGACGAGCCCGGCCCGGTACGCAGGCAGCGCGGGCACCAGGTCCTCCGCCTGCTTGCGCGCGGCGGCGAGCCGGTCCTTGAACCCGGCGAGATCAGCCGGCGCGGCGGGGACGTCCGCCGCCTTCTTCGGCCGGTTCAGCCGGTCCACCTCGGTCTTCAGCGCGGCCGCCTGCGCGGCTCTGGCGTCGGCGACCTGTCCGGCCGCGTCGCCGCCCGCGGGCAGCTTCCTGGCCGCGGCGGCGTCCGCCTCGGCCGTCGCCAGCAGCGGGGCCAGGGGATCGGGGGCGTCGTCGTAGCCGCCGGAGCAGGCGGCGAGCGGCACAGCCGCGGCGACAGTGGCGCTCAGCGCGCCCAGACGCAGCACGGCGCGCCGGGAAAGGTCTGCGGTCACGTCGGCCCATCCTGCCAGGCCGCCCGGGTGCGCCGCCGCTCGCGCGTCTTCGCGGGGGCGCAGGATAAGCTTGACCTTCACCGACCAACAGGCCGAACAGGAGTGCTCCACGTGCCCAACGAACTCGCCAGCCGGCTGGAGCCGATCGTGGCCGAAGCCGTCACGACCGCGGGTTTCGACCTCGACTCGCTCGAGGTGCAGCAAGCCGGAAGGCGACAGCTGGTGAAGGTGGTCGTCGACTCCGACGACGGCGTCGGCCTGGACGAGGTCGCCGAGGTCAGCCGCACCGTCTCGGCCGCACTCGACGAGAACGAGCACGTGCTGGCGAGCGCCTACACGCTCGAGGTCACCTCGCCCGGCCTCGACCGGCCGCTCACCCAGCGCCGGCACTGGCGGCGCGCCCGGTTCCGCCTCGTCAAGATCACGCCCGTCGAGGGTTCGGCCTACCTCGGCCGCGTCGGCCACGCGGGCGAGAAGAGCGTGCGCGTGCTCGCCGACGGCCGGATCAAGGACGTGCACTACCAGTCCGTCGCGAAGGCCGTGGTGGAAGTCGAATTCAAGCAACCGCCCGCCGAAGACCTGAAAACCCTGACCGCGGACGAGAACGAGAAGAAGGAGGAGTCGAAGTGAACGTGGACATCGCCGCGCTGCGGGCGATCGAACGGGACAAGGACATCCCCTTCGACACGGTCATCGAGGCCATCGAGACCGCGCTGCTCACCGCGTACAAGCACACCGAGGGCCACCAGCCGCACGCCCGCATCGACATCGACCGCAAGACCGGCCTCGTCCGCGTCCTCGCGCACACCCTCACGTCCGAGGGCGAGGTCGACGAGGAATGGGACGACACGCCCGAGGGCTTCGGCCGGATCGCCGCCACCACCGCGCGCCAGGTCATCCTGCAGCGGCTGCGCGACGCCGAGCACGAGAAGACCTACGGCGAGTTCTCCGCCAAGGAGGGCGAGATCGTGGCCGGGGTGGTGCAGCGCGACGCGCGCGCCAACGCCCGCGGCATGGTCGTGATCCAGGTCGGCGACACCGAGGGCGTGCTGCCGCAGGCCGAACAGGTCGCGGGGGAGTCCTACGAGCACGGCACCCGGATCAAGGCGTTCGTGTTCGGGGTGTCGCGCAGCAACCGCGGCCCGCAGATCATGCTGTCGCGCTCGCACCCGAACCTGGTGCGCAAGCTGTTCGCGCTGGAGGTCCCGGAGATCGCCGACGGCACCGTCGAGATCGCCGCGGTCGCCCGCGAACCGGGGCACCGGTCGAAGATCGCGGTGCGCTCCACCATCCCGGGCGTCAACGCCAAGGGCGCCTGCATCGGCCCGATGGGCGCGCGCGTGCGCAACGTGATGAGCGAGCTGGCCGGCGAGAAGATCGACATCATCGACTGGTCCGACGACCCGGCCAGGTTCGTCGGGAATGCATTGTCGCCGGCGAAGGTTGTTTCGGTACGTGTCGTGGACGAGCGCGCCAAGACGGCGAGGGTCGTCGTGCCGGACTTCCAGCTGTCGCTGGCGATCGGCAAGGAGGGCCAGAACGCCCGCCTCGCCGCCCGGCTCACCGGCTGGCGGATCGACATCCGCAGCGACGCGGCCCCCGCCGAGCCGGCCGGTCCGGCGCAGGGTGAGCAAGACCACGCCGGCCAGGCGCGGCCCGCCGCGGCGACCGGTTCGGCCGACTGAAGGTGCAGGCGCTAGACTCGACAACGGTTCAAGTCCCGCGAAGGGCCACTGGGGACACCCCCGACCTCCCGCGTCACCGGCACTCGCCGGTGCGCACGTGTGTCGGCTGCCGGAAACGGGACTTGACCGGCGAACTGCTGCGCGTGGTCGCGGCGGACGGGCGGCTGGTCGTCGACGAACGTCGGCGGCTGCCGGGACGGGGTGCGTGGCTGCACCCGGGACCGGGCTGCCTGGCCAAAGCCGAGCGGAAGCGGGCGTTCCCCCGGGCTCTCCGGGCCCAGGGCGCGCTCGAGGCCGCGGGACTGCACCGCCACGCGGCGTTCGCCGAGGACAACGACGCCGGGACGCTCCCGGGGTCGCGGGAAACAAGGAAGCAGGTCGACCCGTCATGAGTCAGCCGTGAAGCTGAAGCCATGAACGCGCGACGATAAGGACGAGGTCAGCGGGTCCCCGCCTGGCCTCCCCTAGATGAGGAGAGCTGTGCCAGGCAAGGCCCGTGTACACGAGCTCGCTAAGGAGCTCGGCATCACCAGCAAAGAAGTTCTCGCCAAGCTGAAGGAGCAGGGCGAGTTCGTGAAGTCCGCGTCGTCCACCGTCGAGGCGCCCGTCGCCCGCCGGCTCCGCGACGCGTACCCCGCCAAGGGCGGGAAGAAGCCCGGCCCCACTCCGGGACCGCGGCCCGCTCCGGCCCCGAAGCCGCCCGCTCCGCAGCAGCAGAGCGCCGCTTCGCAGGCCCCGTCCGCTCCGGCCCCCGCGCCGCAGCAGGCCCCGGCCGTGAAGCCGGGACCGCAGGCCGCCAAGCCGGCGGCGTCCCCGGGCCCGAAGCCCGGCGGCCCCCGCCCCGGCCCGCGTCCGCCCGCCCCGGCCCAGCCGGCCCCGGCGCAGGAGGTCCCGGCCGCCAAGGCCGAGCCCGCCGCGCCCAAGCCGGCCCCGAAGCAGCAGGACTCGTCGTCCGCCGGTTCGGTCGTGCCGCCCAAGCCGCAGGGCCCCAAGCCCGGCGGCCCGAAGCCCGGTCCGCGCACCCCGCGGGTCGGCAACAACCCGTTCGGCGTCGGTTCCGGTTCCCCGGCCCCGCGCCCGCCCGCCTCGCGTCCCGGCCCCGGCCAGGGCGGCGACAACCGTCCTCCGCGTCCGGGCGGCGGCCAGGGCGGCGGAGAGCGTCCGCCGCGTCCCGGCGGGCAGGGCGGCGGCAACCGGCCGAGCCCGGGCAACATGCCCCCGCGCCCGAACCCCGGCATGATGCCGGGCCGCGCCCGTCCGGCCGGACCGGCAGGCGGCCGAGGCGGTCCCGGCGGCGGCGGTCGTCCCGGTGGCGGCGGCGGTCGTCCCGGCGGCGGCGGTGGCGGCGGCTTCCGCGGCGGCCCCGGTGGCGGCGGCGGTGGCGGCGGTTTCCGTCCCGGTGGCGGCGGCGGTGGCGGCTTCCGTCCGGGCGGCGGCGGTGGCGCCCCGGCCGGCGGCGGCGGTTTCCGCGGCGGCGGCGGCGGTCGCGGCGGCCCCGGCGGTCGCGGCGGCACGGCCGGCGCCTTCGGCCGTCCCGGCGGGCCCTCGCGCAAGGGCCGCAAGTCGAAGCGGCAGAAGCGCCAGGAGTACATGGACAACATGCAGGCGCCCAGCGTCGGCGGCGTCCGCCTGCCCAAGGGCAGCGGCGAGACGATCCGGCTGCCGCGCGGCGCTTCGCTGACCGACTTCGCCGAGAAGATCGACGCCAACCCGGCTTCGCTGGTGCAGGTGCTCTTCCACCTCGGCGAGATGGTCACCGCGACGCAGTCCGTGTCGGACGACATCCTCGAGCTGCTCGGCGGCGAGATGAACTACGTCGTCCAGGTCGTGTCCCCCGAGGAGGAGGACCGCGAGCTGCTGGAGACCTTCGACATCACCTATGGCGAGGACGAGGGCGGCGAGGAGGACCTGCAGGTCCGTCCGCCGGTCGTCACCATCATGGGTCACGTCGACCACGGCAAGACCCGGCTGCTGGACACGATCCGCAAGACGAAGGTCCGCGAGAGCGAGGCCGGCGGGATCACCCAGCACATCGGTGCCTACCAGATCGAGACCGAGCTCGAAGGCGTGCCGCGGCTCATCACCTTCATCGACACCCCGGGTCACGAGGCGTTCACCGCCATGCGTGCCCGAGGCGCGAACTCGACCGACATCGCGGTGATCGTGGTGGCGGCCGACGACGGCGTCATGCCGCAGACGGTGGAGGCGATCAACCACGCGCAGGCCGCGAAGGCCCCGATCGTGGTCGCGATCAACAAGATCGACAAGGAGGGCGCGAACCCGGACAAGATCCGGCAGCAGCTCACCGAGTACAACCTCATCGCCGAGGAATACGGCGGCGACACGATGTTCGTCGAGATCTCCGCACGGGAGAACATCAACATCGACGGGCTTCTCGAGGCGATCCTGCTGACCGCGGACGCGGCTCTGGACCTGCGGGCCAACCCGGACATGGAGGCGCAGGGCGTCGCGATCGAGGCGCACCTCGACCGCGGCCGCGGCCCGGTGGCCACCGTCCTGGTCCAGCGCGGCACGCTGCGCGTCGGCGACTCGGTCGTGGCGGGCGACGCCTACGGCCGCGTCCGCCGGATGGTCGACGAGCACAACGAGGACGTCACCGAGGCGCTGCCCTCGCGTCCGGTCCAGGTCATCGGGTTCACCTCGGTGCCGGGAGCGGGCGACACCTTCCTGGTGGTCGACGAGGACCGCGTCGCCCGGCAGATCGCCGAGCGCCGCTCCGCTCGCACCCGCAACGCGCTCAACGCGTCGCGCCGCAAGCGGGTCAGCCTCGAGGACCTCGACTCCGCCTTGAAGGAGACGAGCAGCCTCAACCTGATCATCAAGGGCGACAACTCGGGTACCGTCGAGGCGCTCGAAGCGGCGCTGCTGCAGCTGGACGTCGGCGAAGACGTCGAACTGCACGTCGTGCACCGCGGCGTCGGCGGCGTGACCGAATCGGACATCGACCTGGCGACCGCGTCCGACGCGATCGTTCTCGGGTTCAACGTCCGGGCACAGGGCAAGGCGACCGAGCGGGCCACCCGCGAGGGCGTCGACGTGCGCTACTACACGGTCATCTACCAGGCGATCGAGGAGATCGAGCAGGCTCTGAAGGGCATGCTCAAGCCGGAGTACGAAGAGGTCGAACTGGGCCGCGCCGAGGTCCGGGACGTCTTCAAGTCCTCCAAGATCGGCACGATCGCGGGTTGCCTGGTCATGTCCGGCGAGATCCGGCGCAACGCCAAGGCCCGCCTCCTGCGCGACGGCAACGTGGTCGCGCAGAACCTGCCGATCAACTCGCTGCGCCGCTTCAAGGACGACGTGGTCGAGGTCCGGGAAGGGTACGAGTGCGGTCTCACGCTGGGCTCGTACAGCGACATCAAGGTCGACGACGTGATCGAGACCTACGAACAGCGGGAGAAGCCCCGTAGCTGACGGCTTCCGCTGGGGGAGGGGCGTGCTCGCAGGCTGCGCTCGCCCCTCCCCGCCGTCAGCGTGTTGTGCGGGGGTCGAACCCCCGCGCCCCCGCCAGGGGGCAAGCCCCCTGGACCCCCGCGTGGGGTCCAGTCGGGCTGTTCCGTCGAGTTTTGAGGTGACTAGCTTGTTTGTCGGAGCCCTCGAGCTCGACTTGCTGCTCGACGACGTGCATTCGTTGAAGCAGAAACGATCCGTGGTGCGGCCGGTGGTGGCCGAACTGCGGAAACGCTTTTCCGTCTCGGTCGCCGAGGCGGGACATCTGGACCTGCACCGGCGCGCGCTCATCGGCGTCGCCGCGGTCGCCCCCGACGGCGAGCACATCCGGGACGTGCTCGACGCGTGCGAGCGGTTCGCGGCCGGCCGCCCCGAGTTCGAACTGCTGTCCGCGCGCCGCCGGCTGCTCGGCCCGGACGACTAGAACACCCGGAAATCCGGAGAAGGAGACCTCAGCCATGGCCGATCCCGCTCGGGCACGCAAGCTCGCCAAGCGGATCTCGCAGATCGTGGCCTCGGCGATCGAACACGACGTCAAGGACCCGCGACTGGGTTCGGTGACCATCACCGACGCCCGCGTCACTGCGGACCTGCACGACGCCACGGTGTACTACACGGTGCTCGGCGAAAGCCTCGACGCGGAGCCGGACTTCGCGAGCGCCGCGGCCGCCCTGGAAGCCGCGCGCGGCGTCCTGCGCACGAAGGTGGGACAGGGCACCGGCGTCCGCTACACCCCGACGCTCACCTTCGTCGCGGACAGCGTCCCGGACGACGCCCGCCGCATCGAAGAACTGCTCGCGAAAGCCCGCGAATCGGACGCCGAGGTGGCCCGCCGGGCGACCGGAGCCCAGCCCGCGGGCGAAGCGGACCCTTACAAAGCTCCTCGGGCCGACGAGGACGAGGAGCAAGCAGAAGAGGAGACGCGCGGCTGAAGCGATGCGGTCAAAGCCCGGTGTCACGCGACGCGGCCTGCTGTTCGGCAGTGCCGCGGCGCTCGTCTCCGCCTGCACCGGGCGCTCCGCCCCGGTGGTTGCGCCGACCTCGGCTGCCCCGGCCTCCAGCCCGTCGCCCCTGAAGGCGTCCGTCACGATCCACCGCAGGCACTCCGCGGCCCGCGGCCGGGACGTCGACGTCGTGCTCATGACGCCGGACGACGTCCCCAGCACCGGCCTGCCGGTCTGCGTGGCACTGCACGGCCGCGGGTCGAACGCCCGCACGTTCCTGGACCTGGGCGTGCCCGCGGCCCTCACCGCCGCGGTCCGCTCGGGCACCCCGCCGTTCGCGGTCGTCGCGGTCGACGGCAGCCACTACTGGATGCCCGACGGCGACGACGACCCGCACCGCATGCTCACCGACGAACTCCCCGGCTGGCTGTCGGAGGCGGGACTCCGCCCGATGACCGGCCTCCTCGGCATCTCCATGGGCGGCTTCGGCGCCCTGAACCTTGCCCTCCACCGCCGCGACGTGACTACCGTGGCCACCTGCAGCGCGGCCCTGTTCCGCACGTGGCCAGAAGCCCGGTCCCGGCACATCTTCGCGTCCGAGGACGACTGGACCGCCGCCGAACCGCTGCGGCACGTCGACGAACTCCCGAAGCGAGGCCTCGGCGTGTGGTGCGGCGACGGCGATCCGTTCCTGGCGGCCAACCGGAAGCTGATCACCAGTGCCAAGCCGGAGGTCTCGCGGATCACGGCGGGCAAGCACACGGCGGAGTACTGGCAGGGAGTCCTGCCGGAAGTCCTGCGATTCCTCGGGCCACGGCTGGCGTAGCGGGGATCTGCCAGTCCGGCGCGAATTCAGACCGGCTTTCCCGCCACCACAAGGTCCCGCACGATCGCCTGGTCCACCCGGTGCGCCAGCTCCTCGTACGGCCCGCCGGACCGCACCGCCAGCCCCGCCCGTTCCAGGATCTCCACCAGTTCCTCGCGCGGCAGCACATGCGTGTTCCACGAGATCCCGATGGCGCCGCCCGGCCGCAGCACGCGGTTCCACACCGGGATCGCCGCCGCGAGGAGGTCGCGCGGGCTGCGGGCCAGACCGGTCTCGCGGTGGCTGCCGTGCTGCACGCCGTACGGCGCGTCGGTCACGATCAAGTCCACTGACGCCGGGCGGAGGACCTCGTCCGTGGTCAGCGTGTCCGCGTTCAGGTAGCTGAGCCGGCGGGTGCGGCCGGACTTGTAGTCGTCCTTGTCGAACGCGTACTCGATGTCCAGCCGGCGGCCGAGGCGGACCTTGTTGCGGCGCAGCTGCCCGGATTCCGCGGTGTGCTTCACGCGCTTCGTGCGCAGCCACGTCTTCACGAACTGTTCGTACGCCTCGAAATCGCGCGCGTCGACGTCGAGGCCGGTCGCGTCGAAGCCGTACATCACGGCCTGGTTCAGCGTCGTCCCGCGCCCGCACAGCGGGTCGAGGACGTGCAGTTCGCGGTCCGGCCAGTCCGCGGGCCGCGAGGTCGCCAGCAGGGTGAGGTTGAGCAGCAGTTTCGTGAACTGCTCGTTGGTCTTGCCCGGGTACTTCTGGATGGTCAGCAGGTCGGAGTCCGCTTTCGCCAGCGGGTGCACGGCGACCGGCCGCAGCACGCCGTCGCCCAGTTCGAACAGGGCGTACAGCGAGGACAGGTTCGACAGCAGCGCCAGGTCGCGCTCGCCGAGCGGGGCGGCGCAGGCGAATTTCACGTACCCCACCCCGCCGAGTTCGATCTCTTCGATCGCCGACACCTCGGCGGACAGACCGGCGCCGAAGGCCGCCAGTTCGGCGCGCAGCAGCGCCGGCGACGAGGCGGCGTACACGCGGTTGGCGGAAGGCAGAACGAGGATCACGTACTCAGGCATCCCACAGAGCGTAGCGTGACACTTCGTGACAGCTTCCCTGGTACAGGACATCGAGGCCGCCGCCGCACTGCTGGCCGGGGCCACCGACGTGACGCTGCTCGGCCACGTGCGCCCCGACGCGGACGCCCTCGGCAGCGCGCTGGCCCTCGGCCACGTGCTGCATCGCCGCGGCGCGAACGTGCGAGTCGCCTTCGGCGAGCCGGACGAGGCCCCGGAAACACTGGCGTGGCTGGACGTCGACGGCCTGATCACTCCCGTCGATGCCCTCCCTTCGACGGACGGTCTGCTGGTCGCGTTGGACACCCCGACCCTGGCCCGCCTGGGCAGGCTCGCCCCGCGGGTCGCCGCGGTCCGCGACGCGGGCGGTTCGGTCCTGGTCGTCGACCACCACGCGACCAACGCCCGCTACGGCACCCATCACGTCGTGGACGACACCGCCGAAGCGACGGCGATCCTGGTCACGCGGATCGTCGAGGCGATGGGGGTCGAACTGGACGCGGCGGCCGCGCGCTGCCTGTACGCCGGGGTGGTCACCGATACGAGCGGCTTCCGACGGGCGAGCCCCGAAACGCACCGGATCGCCGCCCGCCTCCTGGAAGCCGGGGCCGACCCGGGCGAGGTGGCCCGCCGCATCGTCGATGATCACCCGTTCGCGTGGCTGCCGATGCTGTCGACGGTCCTGTCCGAGGCCCGGCTGGAACCCGAAGGGGCGCAAGGATTCGGCTTCGTCCACACGGTGGTGCGCGCGGCCGCCGCGGCGACGGTGCGGCTCGAAGAGGTGGAGTCGGTGATCGACGTGGTACGCGCGACCCGGGAGGCCGGTGTCGCGGCGGTGCTGAAGGAGGCCGGGCCGGGTCCAGTGTGGACGGTCTCGCTGCGCTCGGCCGGAGACATCGACGTGTCCGCGGCTGCTGCGGAGTTCGGCGGGGGAGGGCACCGGATGGCGGCGGGGTGCACGGCGGAAGGTCCGGCGGAGGAGGTGCTGGACCGGCTGCGGAAGGCGTTGGGACGGGCACCGCTGTTGCGGGCTTCCTGAACCGGGCTGGGCGCGTTCGACGGCAGCATCAGCGCAGCCGCGTCCGGAAGGTTCGTTGGACCCGTGTCGTACTGCTGACCCGGGTCCGGCGCTCGCGGCTGTTCGCGCCTGGTCAGCCCGGTCGGCGCAGTCCGTCCAGCACGAGGGTGATGACGTCGTCGGCCTCGGCCCGCCACCGGGGACGGTCGTGGGCCGCGCCGATGCCGTGCAGAGCCATCATCACGGCACCGGCATCCACGTCGTCGCGCACGGCACCGTCTTGCGCGGCAGCGGCCACCAGGTCGGTGACGGCCTCCTCCAGCGCCTGGCTGCCCCCGGCCAGCGCGTTCGAGCGGTCGGCCATGAGCGTGGCCAGCGTCCGGGCCAGGCCCGCGTGGGCGTCGATGTGGTCGACCATGCCGCGCAGGAATGTCGCCAGCGCCTCCGCTGCGGGCAGCGTGGCTTGCAACTCGCGGGCGCGGTCGCACAGTGCGGCGACTTCCCCGTGGTAGACCGCCTCGGCCAGCGCCTCCCGGGTGGGGAAGTGGCGGTACAGCGTGCCGGTGCCCACTCCGGCCAGGCTGGCGAAGTCGTCGAAGCGCAGGTCGAAGAACTCGCCCGCGTCGAAGATCTCGCGCGCTTTGGCGACCAGGAGATCGCGGTTGCGCTGGGCGTCGGCCCGCAGCGGCTTGCCCGCAGTCATGCGCTGCCCTCCCGTCGGCAAGCGGAGATCGTCTCCAAATCGAGCGTACCGCACGAGGTGGCGCGAAAACCCTGCTGTCCGGCCGCAGCTGAGACAGCCCGCCGCCCGTGCCGGAGCACGCCACAGAGGACTCCCGTCTCTCGGCGATCCCCTTGCCTGATAAGCGAATCCCGCGTCTTGCTTGCCCGCCTAGGAGTGTCCTCGCGGTCCGGGTCGCCGGAATTGTCGGTGCCGGTAGTTACTCTCCTCCCGTGTCCGAAAACGCCACGACCACCGCCGTAAGCGGTGACCGCATCCCGCCCCGCCGAGTGTTCGGCCTCGCCGTGCCCGCGCTCGGCGTGCTCGCCGCCGAGCCGCTCTACGTGCTGGTCGACACCGCCGTCGTCGGCCATCTCGGGGCGTTGCCGCTCGCCGGCCTCGCGCTGGGCGGCGTGGTGTTGTCGCAGGTCTCCACGCAGCTCACCTTCCTGTCCTACGGCACCACGTCGCGCACCGCGCGGCTGCACGGCGCGGGCAGGCGCGCCGACGCGGTCCGCGAAGGCGTGCAGGCCACGTGGCTGGGCGTGCTGGTCGGGCTGGTGCTGCTGGTGGCGGGGCAACTGCTGGCCGGGCCGATCGCCCGCGCGCTGTCGGGCAGCGACGAGATCGCCGCGGCGGCCGTGTCGTGGCTGCGGATCGCGTTGTTCGGCGCGCCGCTGATCCTCGTCACGATGGCGGGCAACGGCTGGATGCGCGGCGTGCAGGACGCCACCCGTCCGCTGCGTTATGTGCTGGCGGGCAACGGAATCTCCGCCGTTCTGTGTCCGGTCCTGGTGTATGTCGCCGATCTCGGGCTGGAGGGGTCGGCGATCGCGAACGTCGTCGCGCAGGTCGTGTCCGCATCGATGTTCGTCGCCGCGCTGGTGCGGGAAAAGGTGCCGCTGCGGCCGGATTTCCCGGTGATGCGGGCACAACTGGGTCTCGGCCGGGACCTGGTGCTGCGCAGTTTCGCGTTCCAGGCGTGCTTTGTGTCCGCTGCCGCGGTGGCCGCGCGCACCTCGACCGAGGCGGTCGGGGCGCACCAGGTGGTCCTGCAGCTCTGGACGTTCCTGTCCCTGGTGCTCGATTCGGTCGCGATCGCCGCGCAATCGCTCGTCGGCGCGGCGCTCGGTGCGGGAGCGGCGCGGCAGGCGCGCGGGGTGGCCACGCAGATCACCGGATACGGCTTGATTTTCGGCTGTTTCCTCGGCGTGCTGTTCGCGGCGTTGTGGAGTGTCCTGCCGCACGCGTTCACGTCCGATCCGGGAGTGCTCGGCGAAATCCCGCACGCCTGGTGGTTCTTCGTGGCGCTGCAACCGATCGCGGGCGTGGTGTTCGCGCTCGACGGGGTCCTCCTCGGCGCGGGTGACGCCGCCTTCCTCCGCACCGCCACGCTCGTCAGCGCCGGGCTCGGGTTCCTGCCGCTGATCTGGCTGTCGCTGGCGCTGGGCTGGGGGCTGAGCGGGATCTGGAGCGGGTTGTCGCTGTTCATGGTGTTCCGGCTGGCGGCCGTGGTGGCGCGATGGCGGTCCGGGCGGTGGGCCGTGGTCGGCGCGGTGCGGGAGGCGTGATGGCATAACGGCGAAACCCGCTCGCCGCCGGCGCCCGGCGGATGCGAGGGTGGGCGCATGCCGAAGTTCACCCAGGTCGACGTCTTCACCGACGAGCTCACCCGAGGCAACGCGCTCGCTGTCGTGCACGACGCGGACGGGCTGTCCGACGAGCGGATGGCGGCGTTCGCCCGCTGGACGAACCTCAGCGAGACCACGTTCCTGCTGGAGCCTTCCGACCCGGCCGCCGACTACCGTGTGCGGATCTTCACGCCGCACGGCGAGCTGCCCTTCGCCGGGCATCCGACGCTCGGGTCGGCGCGGGCGTGGCTGGCCGCCGGGGGAGAGCCGAAAGCCGGGCACCTCGTGCAGGAATGCGGGGCCGGGCTGGTCCGGGTGCGCCGCGACGGCGACCGGCTGGCGTTCGCCGCGCCTCCGCTGCGCCGCGGCGGTCCGGTGGACGAGGCTGACCTCGTCGCGGTGAAGCGCGGTCTGCACCTCGGCGACGCCGACGTCCTCGACGGGCGCTGGGCGGACAACGGCCCCGGCTGGGTCGCGCTGCTGCTGCGCGACGCGGCGACCGTCCTCGCCATCGAGCCGGACTTCGCCGCGCTCGGCGAGTTCAAGGTGGGCGTCGCCGGTGCGCAGCCGGCCGGATCCGACACGGCCTTCGAGGTCCGCGCGTTCAGCGACACCGTCGAGGACCCGGTCACCGGCAGCCTCAACGCGGCGCTCGGCCAGTGGCTGATCGGCGACGGCATCGCGCCCGAGTCGTACGTCGCGGCGCAGGGAACGCGGCTCGGCAGGCGCGGGCGGGTGCACGTCGAACGAGACGGCGACGACGTGTGGGTCGGCGGCGAAACAGTCGTCGGCATCCGGGGCGAAGCGGATCTGTGGTGAAGCACACCCCGGTCACGGCTATGTCTCGAGGTTGCTGAGGCGATACAACTATCGAGGCGGCAGCGTCGTCGTCCTCCTAGCCCGACGCTCGCCTGCTTACTGGAGGAACTCTTGACGCCCGCCGGCCGCGCCCCTGTCCGGTCCTGGCTCATCTGGCTCACCGCGGTCACGGTGTACCTGCTCGCCGTTTTCCACCGCACTTCGTTCGGCGTCGCCGGGCTGAAGGCGGCCGAACGCTTCGGCGTCGGGTCCGCCGCGCTCGGCATCTTCACCGTCCTGCAGGTCGGCGTGTACGCGGCCATGCAGATCCCGACCGGCGTGCTGGTCGACCGCTACGGCCCGCGCCGCGTGCTCACCGCCGCCGTCCTGATCCTCGGCTCCGGGCAGCTGCTGCTCGGCGTCGCCGACACCTACGCACTCGGCCTGGTGGCCCGCGGCGTCCTCGGCCTCGGTGACGCGCTCACCTTCGTCAGCGTCCTGCGCCTCGTCGCGGCGCACTTCCCGGCGCACCGGTACGCACTGCTCGCGTCGTTCACCTCCTGTGTGGGCTACATCGGAAACCTCGCCGCGACCGTCCCGCTCACCCTGCTCCTCGACGGTCCAGGATGGACAGTCACCTTCCTCGCCGTCGGCGCGGTGACGGTGCTTTATGCGGTGCCGGTCGCGCTGCGCGTCCGCGACACCCCCGAAGGCGTACCGGAACGCAAGCGCGAACCCGTGCGCCCGGCGGAACTTGGCAGGCAGGTCAAACTGGCCTGGCGGACTCCCGGCACCCGGCTGGGTTTCTGGGTGCACTTCTCGACGATGTTCGCGCCGAACGTGCTGACCCTGTTGTGGGGCGTGCCTTTCCTGGTGCAGGGCGAAGGTTTGCCCGCGGCGACCGCCAGCGCGCTGCTCACCGTCTTCGTATTCGGCTCCATGGCAGGCGGCCCGCTCCTGGGCGCGGTGATCGGCCGCGCCCCAGTGCTGCGGGTGCCGCTGGTCATCGGCTACCTCGCCGGAGCGGCGATCGTGTGGGCGGTGCTGCTCGGCTGGAACGGCCACATCCCGGTAGGCGTCCTCGTCCCCGCATTCGCCTTCCTCACCCTGGGCGGCCCGGCGTCGATGATCGGCTTCGCCATCGCCCGCGACTACAACCCGCTGTCCCGCGTCGGAACCGCGACCGGAGTGGTGAACGTCGGCGGCTTCCTGGCGACCACCGTGACCGCCCTGCTGATCGGCATCCTCCTCCAGGCCACCGGCGGCAACTTCCGGATCGCGCTGCTGGTCGTCGTGGCCATGCTGGCACTGGGCGCTTCGCGAATGCTCGTGTGGTGGCGCCGGGCCCGCGCCCACGTATTCGCCGCGGAAGCCCGAGGCGAAGAGGTCCCGGTCCGCATCCGGCGGCACCGCTGGGACCGCGCCCCGGAAGAGGCCGTGGCCGCCGCCTGAGCCACCCGCGCCGACCCGGTTCGACCGCCCCGGGCATGCGTCCGGGGCGGCCGCCCCGAGCCAGTCGCCCTGCTCAGGTGGCCAGGCCACTCACTGGGGGAGTCCATCTGCGGCGACCGCCCCAGGCTTCGGTCGCCCAGGGCGGTCGGCCGGGGCATTCACCCTGGTCGGTTGCGCCGATCGGCAGCCTGGAGCGCTCGCCCGGTCGGTTCCCAGACCAGGTCGACTGCCCAGGGCACTTGCCCGAGCCGGTCGACCGCCCAGGGCGCTTGGCGGGCTCATTCGCCCGAGCCTGCCCAAGGCGCTCGCCCGGATCGTCCGCCCGAGCCGGTCGGCTGCCCAGGGCACTCGTCCGAGCCGGTTGCTCGGGCACGTTGTAGCCCGGTCGGTTTGGCTCCCAGCGCGATCGTCCGGCTCATCCGCCCGAGCCGGTCGACCGCCCAGGGCACTTGCCCGGACCACCCGCCCGAACCGCCCGCCCAGCCGACCAACCACCCGGACCAGCCCCGAACCCAACCCCTCTCCAGCCCCCCACCACCCCGCACCCCCCGCCCAGAACCGGGCGCCAGCCGCGGAATCCGGTCTAGGTAGGGTTTCCGCCGTGTCTCGCCCGAAAGAACCGCGTCGTCCCGCCCCTCCTCCCGGACTGCTCATCGTCGACAAACCGGCGGGCATGACGTCGCACGACGTGGTCGCGCGGGCGCGGCGGATCATGGGCACCCGCAAGGTCGGCCACGCCGGCACGCTCGACCCGATGGCGACCGGGGTGTTGGTGCTCGGCATCGAGCGCGCCACCAAACTGCTCGGCCACCTCGCGCTCGACCGCAAGACCTATCTCGCCACCCTGTCGCTCGGCCGGTCCACCACCACCGACGACGCCGAAGGCGAACCGCTCGGCTCCGAGGCCGCGCCGGAAACCCTGGCCGCTGTCACCGACGAGCAGATCGGCGACGGGATCACCGCGCTGACCGGGGACATCCAGCAGGTGCCCAGCGCCGTCTCCGCGGTCAAGATCGACGGCAAGCGCGCTTACGCCCGGGTGCGCGCGGGCGAGGACGTCGTCCTCCCGCCGCGGCCGGTGACCGTGCACCGGTTCGACGTTCTCGGTCTCCGCCGCGAGGACGACCGGATCGAGCTCGACGCGATCGTCGAATGCTCGTCCGGCACCTACGTCCGCGCGCTCGCTCGCGACCTCGGCGCCGGGCTCGGCGTCGGCGGGCACCTGAAAGCCTTGCGCCGCACCACGGTCGGGCCGTTCACGCTCGCCCGCGCGCGCACGCTCGACCAGCTCGAGGAAAAGCCAGAACTGTCGCTGGACCTCGACGCCGCCGTCGCCGCCGCGTTCCCGCGCCGGGATCTCGACGCCGCCACCGCCAAGGCGGTCCAGTACGGCAGGCGCATCCCGGCCGCCGGGATCACCGGCACGTACGGCCTTTTCGCGCCGGACGGCCACGTGCTCGCGCTGGCCTCCGACACCGAGGGAGTGACCCGTTCGGTGGTGGTCCTCCTGCCCGCATAGGGTGGGAGGCAAAGGCACCTCGCTCGGGGAGAGTTGACAACAGTGCAGCGGTGGCGTGGGCTCGGGGACCTCCCGGGCGGCTGGGGACGGTGCGTGGTCACCATCGGCGTGTTCGACGGCGTGCACCGCGGGCACCAGGAACTGATCAAGCGCACCGTCGCGACGGCCGCCGAACGCGGCGTGCCCAGCGTGGTGCTCACCTTCGACCCGCATCCGTCCGAGGTGCTGCGGCCGGGCAGCCATCCCGCGCAGCTGACGACTCTGCGGCGCAAGGCCCAGCTGGTCGAGGGGCTCGGCGTGGACGTGTTCTGCGTGCTGCCCTTCACCCTGGAGCTGTCCCGGCTCAGCCCGCACGAGTTCGTGCACGAGGTGCTGGTCGACCGGCTGCACGCGGCCGCGGTGCTGGTCGGCGACAACTTCACCTTCGGGGCCAAGGCCGCGGGCAACGTCGCGCTGCTGCGCGAACTCGGCCGCCGCTTCGGGTTCGTCGCCTACGGCGCGGAGCTGCAGGGCCGTTCGCTCGACGACGACCGCGGCGCCAACGACATCACCTTCTCCTCGACGTACGTGCGCTCGTGCATCGACGCGGGCGACGTGGTGGCCGCGGCCGACGCGCTCGGCCGCCCGCACCGGCTGGAAGGCATCGTCGTGCGCGGCGACGGACGGGGCCACGACCTCGGCTACCCGACGGCCAACCTGTCCACCGCGCGGTTCGCCGCCGTGCCCGCGGACGGCGTGTACACGGCCTGGTTCACCCGGCTGTCCGATCCGGACCGGCGCCTGCGCGCGGCGGTGTCGGTCGGCACGAACCCGACGTTCTCCGGGCGCGAGCGCACCGTCGAGGCGTTCGTGCTGGACGTCGACGAGGACTTCTACGGCCAGCACGTCGCGCTGGACTTCGTCACCCGGTTGCGGGATCAGGCGCGGTTCGGCGCGCCGGCCGATCTCGTGCGGAAGATCGACGAGGACGTGGCCCGGACCAGGGAAGCGCTCGGCTCGGACAGCTGAGCGGACCCGGTCCCGGGACAGGCCGGGCGCGGGGCGAATCGGGCGTTCCGGCCCGCGGGGGACGCCCGGAGTGGCAAGATGGGCCGGCGGCGCCGGGCCGGGGAAGCGAAGTGGGCCGGCAGCACCGGGCCGCGGGGACGACAGCGCTAGGGGAGCGGAGCTAGGTGGAGGACCACAAGATCGTCCAGCGGAACATCGCGCTGCAGCGGGAGTGGTACGGGGAGCCGCTGGGCGATCGGGTGCGCAGGCTGGTCGTGGCCTTCGACGTGTCGCAGGCGTTCCTGGCCGAGGTGCTGGGGATCAGCGCGCCGATGCTGAGCCAGGTGATGAGCGGGCGGCGGGCGAAGATCGGCAATCCGGTCGTGCTGGCCAGGATGATCATGCTCGAGCGCAAGATCCTGGTGCCCGAGGTCGCCGCGGGCGACCGCGACGCGATGCAGGCCGCGCTCGAGGACGTGCGCGATTCGCGGCCCACCGTCGGCCGCGACAACATCCCGGTCAACTCGGACGAGAAGATCGTGCTCGCGGGCATCCGGGACGTCGCCGAGGACGAGAACCTGGCCGAGGCGGCGAAGCTGCTCGACGAGGACTTCCCGGCGATCGCCGACCTGCTCCGCCGCGCGGGAGCCGCGGGCCAGTAGCCGATGCAGCTGTTCGCCGCACTGCGCCCGCCCGCCGACGTCGCGGCGGAAATCGCCGACGCGCTCGGCGAACGGGACCGGCTGCTGCGCTGGTCCGATCCGGCTGGCTGGCACATCACGCTGGCCTTCTACGGCGAGGCGGACCCTGCCGGATGCGCCGCCTTCCTCGACCGGGCACTGGACGGCCGAAAATCCGTTGACGTCCGGCTCTCCGGTTCGGGAACATTCCCGGGAGTGCTGTGGTTGGGAGTGGCGGGGGAGGACCTCGCCGACCTCGCCGCGGCCGCCACCATGGGCTCCGGCGAACAACGCCCGTACCGGCCGCACCTGACGCTGGCGCGATGCTCCCGCACGCGGCCGCCGACGGCGTGGACGGAACACCTCGCCGGCTTCCGCGGCCGGGCCTGGACCGCGGACCGGGTCGAGCTGATGGGCGGCGGCAGCCCGTACCGCACGCTGCGGTCCTGGCCGCTGCGCCGCGCGGGAGCCGGCCGCGAGCCGACGCTGCCCAGCTAGCCGCACGCGGCTGAAGCCGCAGTTCAACCGGCTGGTAACCTCGCAATCGGGTCCGGCTGCAGTCCGTGGCGGCCGTGACCGTCTCACCCGGCCGCGTGGCGCGGTGCGGGCCTCACGGCACTAGATGCACAAGGAGCACCACCAGTGGCGCTGTCCACCGATGAGAAGAAGACGATCCTCGCCGAGTACGGGCTGCACGACTCGGACACCGGATCCCCCGAGGCCCAGGTCGCGCTGCTCACCAAGCGGATCATCGGCCTCACCGAACACCTGAAGACCCACAAGCACGACCACCACTCCCGTCGCGGTCTCCTGCTGCTGGTCGGCCGTCGCCGCCGGCTGCTGAACTACACGGAAAAGGTGGACGTGGCGCGGTACCGGGACCTGATCAAGCGTCTCGGCCTGCGCCGATAGCGTGCTGACGAGGGGGAGCGGCTTCGGCCGCTCCCCCTCGCCGCAAGCACACCCCCCCACACGGCGCGAGCGCGCTGGAGGAACGATCTCGCCGGTCCTCGGTAGTGGTTCCCGGGCAACGGACCCGGGGGCTTCGATCGAAGACCGGCCTCACACCTCCTCGAGCGTCCTCGGGCGAACCGGGTCCCACAGTGGGAGACTCTCGCCGTACGAAGGAACCAAAGAGGAGATTGACCATATGACCGACTCCACCGGAGTCACCGTGTTCGAGACCGAAGCCGTTCTGGACAACGGCCGGTTCGGCACCCGCACCGTCCGGTTCGAGACCGGCCGGCTCGCCAAGCAGGCCGCCGGCGCCGTCGTCGCGTACCTGGACGAAGAGACCATGCTGCTGTCGGCGACCACGGCGTCGAAGCACCCGAAGGAGCACTTCGACTTCTTCCCGCTGACCGTGGACGTCGAGGAGCGGATGTACGCCGCCGGCCGCATCCCGGGCGCGTTCTTCCGCCGCGAGGGCCGCCCGTCGACCGACGCCATCCTCACCGCCCGCCTGATCGACCGCCCGCTGCGCCCGTCCTTCGCCGACGGCCTCCGCAACGAGATCCAGGTCGTCATCACCGTCCAGAGCCTCAACCCGGACGACCCGTACGACGTGCTGGCGATCAACGCCGCGTCGGCCTCCACCCAGATCGCCGGCCTGCCGTTCTCCGGCCCGGTCGGCGGCGTGCGCGTCGCGCTGATCGAGGGCCAGTGGGTCGCGTTCCCGACCTGGCCGCAGCTCGAGAAGGCCACCTTCAACATGGTGGTCGCGGGCCGCATCGTGGGCGACGACGTCGCGATCATGATGGTCGAGGCCGAGGGCACCGAGCACACGCTCGACCTGATCGCCGACGGCGGCACCGCGCCCGACGAGACCACCGTCGCGCAGGGCCTCGAGGCCGCGAAGCCGTTCATCCGCGTGCTGTGCGAGGCGCAGCAGCGCCTGGCCGCCGACGCCGCGAAGCCGACCGGCGAGTTCCCGCTGTACCCGGCCTACCAGCCGGACATCTACGAGGCCGTCGCCGCGATCGCGTCCGACGAGCTCGCCAAGGCGCTGCAGATCGCCGGCAAGCAGGAGCGCGACGCCGCGACCGACGAGGTCAAGGCCGCCGTCCTGGAGAAGCTCGGCCTCGGCGAGGGCGAGGCCTTCGAGGGCCGCGACAAGGAGGTCGGCGGTGCGTTCAAGGCGCTGACCAAGAAGATCATGCGCACCCGCGTCCTCACCGAGAAGATCCGGATGGACGGCCGCGGCCTGACCGACATCCGCCAGCTCTCGGCCGAGGTCGCCGTGATCCCGCGGGCGCACGGTTCGGCGCTGTTCGAGCGCGGCGAGACCCAGATCCTGGGCGTCACCACGCTGAACATGCTCCGCATGGAGCAGCAGATCGACTCGCTGTCCCCGGAGACGACGAAGCGCTACCTGCACCACTACAACTTCCCGCCGTTCTCCACCGGCGAGACCGGCCGCGTCGGTTCGCCGAAGCGGCGCGAGATCGGCCACGGCATGCTCGCCGAGCGCGCCCTGGTCCCGGTGCTGCCGAAGCGGGACGAGTTCCCGTACGCGATCCGCCAGGTCTCCGAGGCGCTGGGCTCCAACGGCTCCACCTCGATGGGCTCGGTCTGCGCGTCCACCATGGGCCTGTTCAACGCCGGCGTGCCGCTGAAGGCTCCGGTCGCGGGCATCGCCATGGGCCTGGTGTCCGACGAGGTCGACGGCGAGACGCGTTACGTCGCGCTCACCGACATCCTCGGCGCCGAGGACGCGCTGGGCGACATGGACTTCAAGGTCGCCGGCACGAAGGACATCATCACCGCGCTGCAGCTGGACACCAAGCTGGACGGCATCCCGTCCGAGGTGCTCGCGGCCGCGCTGAAGCAGGCGAAGGACGCTCGCCTCACCATCCTGGAAGTCATCGCCGAGGCGATCGACGGCCCGGACGAGATGAGCCCGTACGCCCCGCGCGTCACGTCGGTGAAGATCCCGGTCGACAAGATCGGCGAGGTCATCGGGCCGAAGGGCAAGATGATCAATTCGATCACCGAGGAGACCGGCGCCGACATCTCGATCGAGGACGACGGCACGATCTACGTGGGCGCGGCCGACGGCCCGTCGGCGGAGGCGGCGATCGGCAAGATCAACGCCATCGCCAACCCGCAGCTGCCGAAGGTCGGCGAGCGCTTCCTGGGCACCGTGGTGAAGACGGCCGCGTTCGGCGCGTTCGTCTCGCTGCTGCCGGGCAAGGACGGCCTCGTGCACATCTCGAAGCTGGGCAACGGCAAGCGGATCGCGAAGGTCGAGGACGTGGTGAACGTCGGCGACAAGATCCGCGTCGAGATCGCCGACATCGACAACCGCGGCAAGATCAGCCTGATCGTCGTCAAGGAAGAAGACGCGGCGAAGCCCGCCGAGGGCGACGCGGAGGCGGAGAAGGCCGAAGCCAAGTAAGGCTCGCGCCCCGCACAGCTTGGTCCGTGAAGGCCCCCTCTCCGGCCGGGGAGGGGGCCTTCACCGCATGTGAGCAAAGGAATCCATTGGCACGGCAGGTTTCCGGGCACGAGCAGCCCGTCGGCACCACCCGTACGCTCGAGTCCACTTCGGACGGTGCGGTCGTCAAGCGGAGCGTCCTTCCCGGCGGCCTGCGGGTGATCACCGAGCACGTCCCGGCGTCCCGGTCGGCGACGGTCGGGCTGTGGGTCGGGGTCGGTTCGCGGGACGAGCCGTCGCCGGTCGCGGGCGCGGCGCACTACCTGGAACACTTGCTGTTCAAGGGAACCGCCCACCGCGACGCCACCCAGATCGCGGAGGAGATCGACGCGGTCGGCGGCGAATTCAACGCCTTCACCGCGAAAGAGCACACCTGCTACTACGCCCAGGTCCTGGACGCGGATCTGCCGCTGGCGCTCGACCTCGTCACCGACGTGGTCTTCGAAGCGCAGTGCACCGATCGCGACATGGACATGGAGCGCAGCGTCGTCCTCGAAGAGATCGCGATGCGCGACGACGACCCGGAAGACCTGCTGCACGAGGAGTTCGTCAGCGCGATCCTCGGCGACCACCCGCTGGGCCGTCCGGTGCTGGGCACGGAAAAGTCCATCACCGAGATGTCGCCGGTCGCGCTGCGCGGCTTCTACCGCCGTCGCTACACCCTGCCGCGGATGGTGCTCGCGGTCGCCGGGAACGTCGAACACGCCCAGGTGCTGCGGCTGGTCAAGCGCGCACTGAACGATCGCCTGGGCGGCACGGCGACGCCAGTCGCGCCGCGGTCCGGCCGTGCGCGGCTCAAGACGGTGCCGAAGCTGGCGCTGCACCCGGACGACACCGAGCAGGCCCACGTGATGCTCGGCTTCCGCGCACTGCCGCGGCACGACGAGCGCCGGTTCACCCTGTCGGTGCTCAACGCGGCGCTCGGCGGCGGCATGAGTTCGCGGCTGTTCCAGGAGATCCGCGAGCGGCGAGGCCTGGCGTACCAGGTGTATTCGTCGGTGGCGAGCTACGCCGACCTCGGGCACATGTCGGTGTACGCGGGCTGCCAGCCGGAGCGACTCGGCCAGGTCGCCGGGGTGATCCGCGAGGTGCTCGATTCGGTCGCCGCGGACGGGCTGTCCGACGCCGAGGTCGCGCGCGCCAAGGGCCAGCTGCGCGGCGGGCTCGTGCTGGGCTTGGAGGACACGTCGTCGCGGATGTCCCGGATCGGCAAGAACGAGCTGAACTACGCCCGGTACCTGGGCGTGGACGACACGATCGCGCGGATCGACGCGGTCACGACCGAAGACGTGTGTGCGCTCGCTCGCACTCTGCTGCGGCGCCCCGGCGGGGTGTCGTCCGCGGCGGTGGTGGGGCCGTACGCTCACGCCGACGACCTGCCGGACGATCTGCACGAGGTGATCGCGTCATGACCGAGTCCCCGATCCGCGTCGGCGTGCTGGGCGCACGCGGCCGCATGGGCGCCACCGTGGTGAAAGCCGTGGAAGGCGCCGCGGACCAGGAACTGGTGGCCGCGCTGGACGCGGGCGACGATTTCGCCGCGCTCGAGAACGCCCAGGTGGTCGTGGACTTCACGCATCCGGACGCGGTGATGGACAACCTGCGCTGGCTGATCGCGCACGACCTGCACGCGGTCGTGGGGACTACTGGCTTCAGCGAGGAGCGGCTGGCCGAACTGCGCGGGCTGCTGGCGGACAAGCCGTCGGTGGGCGTGCTGATCGCCCCGAACTTCGCGCTGGGCGCGGTGCTGGCGATGCGGTTCGCGGCGCAGGCGGCGAAGTTCTACGCCTCGGCCGAGATCATCGAACTGCACCACAACCGCAAGGCCGACGCCCCGTCCGGCACCGCCGCGCACACCGCGCGGATGATCGCCGCCGCGCGGGCCGAGGCCGGGGTCACTCCGGGCTCGGACGCCACTACGTCCGAATTGGACGGTGCCCGCGGCGCGTCCGTCGAGGACGTCCACGTGCACTCGGTGCGGCTGCCGGGCCTGGTGGCGCACGAGGAGATCCTGTTCGGCGGCGAGGGCGAAACCCTGACCATCCGGCACGATTCGCTGGACCGGACGTCGTTCATGCCCGGCGTCCTGCTCGGCGTGCGCTCGGTGGTGTCGCGTCCCGGCCTGACGGTCGGCCTGGAGAACGTGCTCGACCTGTGAAAGCTCGCAATTTCGCGCTGCTGATGACGGCGGCGCTCGTGGTGTACCTCGTCCTGCTGGCGGACCGGGCCGTGGCGCTGCTGCAGACCGGGACGCCCGCCGGGATCGCGCTGGGCATCGGCGTGTTCCTGCTGCCGCTGCTGGGCGTGTGGATCGTCGTGGTGACGTGGCGCTCCGGCATGCAGATCCAGCGGCTGTCGCGGCGATTGGACGCCGAGGGCGGCCTGCCGGACGTGTCGGACCTGCCGCGCCGCCCGTCCGGCCGCGTGGACCGCGACGCCGCGGACGCGTGGTTCGACGAACGCCGCGCGGAGGTCGAGGCGGACCAGGAAAACTGGCGGCCCTGGTACCGGCTGGCGTACGCGTACGACATCGCGGGCGACCGGCGGCGAGCGCGGGCGACCATGCGCAAGGCGATCGAACTGGAAGCGGCGGAACGGAAGTAGCGCCGGCACCGCACTCCCGCTGATGTTCGTGAGGGGCACCCTGAGGGAATCAGATTCCCTCAGGGTGCCCCTCACGTACGTCTAGTCGCTTACTGCAGCCAGCCGGCGAACATCGCGGGCGAAGCCGCCAGCAGGCTGAACCGCACCCACCGCCCGGCGAGGCCCGCGGCGAGGAACGTCGTCAGCCGCATCCGGACCATCCCGGCGAGCACGCTCGTCGCCATGAACGGGGGCAGCCCGACGAGCGAGCTGACTCCGTAGGTGCCGGTCATCCAGTGCGGATGGCGCTGGCAGCGTTCGCGCAGCGCCTCGATCTTGCCGCGGATCACCTTGGTGCGCAGCTGCCAGCGGACCCGTCGCGGCGTCATCGGGCGTTCGCGGTGCAGCCGGTCGTGAAGGAATTTCGGGAGCCGGATCGAGCCGCGTGCGGCCAGGTAGTACATCAGTTTCCCGGCGATCTGCCCGACCGCTACCGCGCCGCCCAGCCACAGCCAGGGCACGCCGGGCTGGCTCGCGCAGAGGCCGATGACGAAGAGCTCGGCGTTGATCAGCGGCACGATCGCCGAGCCGAAGGCGACGCCGAGGGTGATGAGCACCCATCCCATCGCGCCACCCCCTCCGTGTCCGTGCTCACTCCAAGCTATCAGCCATCACGAAAAGATCACGGGGGTTAACCCCACTCTTTCCCGGGGAGCCAACCCCAGAAGATCACCTGGCCGACCGGTCTCGGACACCTTCTGCTGCCACTCTCGAACCCGTGCCTGAGGTGCCGATCGCCGACCGTTTCGCCGGGTTGTGCGCCGCCGTCGTGCGCGTGCTGCCGTTCGGGTTGCCGCGGATCGTCGCGCCGAGTTTCCTCGGTTTCGCGGTGATCAACGGCTTCACCTTCGGTGTCGATCTTCTGCTGCTGACGCTGTTTCACGGCGGGCTGAAGTGGCCGGTGTGGCTGTCGATCAGCGTCGCGTACGTGGTCGCGTTCGGGCTGAGTTTCGTGCTGAACCGCGCGCTCAACTTCCGCTCGCACGCGCCGGTGGGCCGCCAGGCGGTGCTGTACGTGGCGGCGATCGCCGTGAACTACCTGGCGTTTTTGCTCGGGCTGGGCGCCGGATTGGCCGCGCTGGGCGTCGAATACCACCTGTCGCGGCTGATCGCCGGGGCGTGCGAGGGCGTGTTCATGTACTCGGTGATGCGCTGGGTGGTCTTCGCGAAGCGCGAAGAGCCGGTCAGTGTGTGAGTTCCAGTTCCAGGGTGCCGGTGAGCCGGACCTCGCGCAGCGTGCCGCGGCCGGTGTCGAGGGTGCGGACGGTGCCGTCGGGAGACCAGCCGGCGCGGCGGTAGAAGCCGAGCGTCGCGTGGTCGGACTGCGCGACCCAGGTGATGCCGCGGCTGAGCCCGTTCGCGCGCAGGTCGGCGGCGGCGGTCGCGAGCAGCCGCCCGGCGTGCCCGCGACGGCCCCAGCGCGGCTCGACCACCAGCGACGCGATCAGGCCGGGCGCGTCCTCGGGCGCTGACCCGTCGGCCGCGGCGGCTTCGTCCTGCGGGGCCGGGCCCGCGACGCAGTAGCCGACCGTGAACGAGCCCTCGGTGGCCAGGTAGACGCGGGAGCCGGGGTACTCGATCGTCTCCGCCCAGGTGCCTTCGAGGTCGGCCTTGTCGAGTTCGTCGATGGCTTCGTCGCCCAGCAGGCCGGCGTAGGCGGCCCGCCAGGTCAGCCGCTGGATGCGGGCGATCTCCGCGGCGTCGGACGGGTTCGCGGGACGGACTTCGGCGGCACTCACGCGGGCAATGTACCGAAACTGTCGGGGGTGGCTGGCACCATGGCGGAATCATGCAGACGATCAGCCTTTCCGCCGCCCGCCGCACCGCTCTGGCCGCGCAGGGGTTCGCCGACCCGCGGCCCGCCTCCGACCCGACCCGGCGGCACCTCGCCAAGGTGCTGTCGCGGGTCCAGTTGCTGCAGCTGGACTCGGTCAACGTCGCCGTGCGCGCGCACTACATGCCGCTGTTCTCGCGACTGGGCGCGTACGACCCGGCGCTGGTCGACGACGCCGCGTGGAGCCACCGCGCACGACAGCCGCGGCTGCTGGTCGAGTCGTGGGCGCACGAGGCGAGCCTGCTGCCGATCGAAGACTGGCCGCTGCTGCGGTCCGGCGCGAAGCGGGACGGCTGGTGGCGGAACTACACCAAGGTGGTCGACACGATGCCCGGCCTGCTCGACGACGTGCTGGCGGTCATCAAAGAGCACGGCCCGATCGGCGCCGGAGCGATCGAGAAGGAACTGGAGACCGAGGCGGTCCGGCGCGGGCCGGGGGCGTGGTGGGAACGCTCGGTGGTGAAGAAGGCGTGCGAGTACCTGTTCGGCGTCGGCCAGCTGAGCACCGGAACGCGGCGGTCCTTCGAGCGGCTGTACGACCTGACGGAGCGAGTCGTGCCGCCGGAGATCCTGTCCCGCAAGGTGTCCGCGGAGGAGGGCGCGCGCGGCCTGATCGACCGTTCGGCGCGGGCACTGGGCGTGGCGACGGAAACCGATCTGCGCGACTACTACCGCCTTGGCCCGGACGTCTCTCGGCAAGCTGTCCAGGAGCTGGTCGAGGAAGGCGTCCTGGAGCCGGTCCAGGTGGCCGATTGGCGCGCGGTCGCGTACCGGCACGCCGACGCGCGGACGCCGCGGGCAGTGTCCGGGCGGGCTTTGCTGTGCCCGTTCGACCCGCTGATCTGGGAACGCGCGCGGACGGAGCGGTTGTTCGGATTCCGGTACCGCATCGAGATTTACGTGCCGGAACCGAAGCGGGAGTACGGGTATTACGTATTCCCGTTCCTGCTGGACGGCGCGCTGTCCGCACGAGTGGACCTGAAATCCGACCGGGCGGCCGGGGTGCTGCGAGTGCAGGGCGCGTTCGCCGAACCCGGCGCCGACCAGCCGCGAGTGGCAGCGGAACTGGCCGGAGAACTGCGGACGATGGCGGAATGGCAAGGCCTCGACGGCGTGGCGGTGGGGGAGCGGGGTGACCTGGCCCGGGCATTGCGACGAGCGGTGAAGTAAGCAGGGGCTAGTGGGTGTTGGTGCTTACCGGAATTGCCACTCACGACGGCCGCGGAAGTCTTTGCCGCGGCGGGTGAGGTTGGCGGGCGCGGAGGTCCTTGCTTGGCATGCGGGAGGTTCCCGGCGGCTCGCGGAAGTTCCCGGTGGTTATGGCGTGGCGCGCGGAAGTTTGCGGCAGCTGCCGGGCGTGAGAAAGCGTGCTCGGCTGCGGAGGACTCGCAGGCCAAAACGGCCGCCGAGCTTCGACCCGGCTGAATGAAGCAGGCCTCGCGCCCGCAGGACAACCCTGACCCGTCCCGAACCCATTGCGGCACCCCGCATCCAGCCCATCACCGCCAGAAACGCTTTGCCCCGCCAGGAAAACCCCGTGCAGCACGAAGCGGCGGGCCGCCCGGGATGCCTCCGGTGCGGCCCGCCGCCTCCCCCTTGCATCCGTCTGCTCGGCGCACTCGGGGTAGTGGAGTGTGCAGGCCAAAGCAGACGGGATGTCAGCCCGCCGCGCGGGTCACCACTGCGTTGCCGGTTCCGGTGCGGGCGCGGACTTTCAGCGCGACCGCGCCCTCCGGCGGCGTTTCCGAGACTTCCAATTCGCTCGAAACCCGCCCGGCCGCCGACGCCAGTTCCACTTCCGCTCGCACTCCGCTCCGGATGCCGACTCGCACCTCTCCCGAGCCGGTGATCAGTTCGAGCGAGCCGGACGCCGCGTCGGCCACCGAGAGGTCGCCGCTTCCGGTGCGGGCCATGACGTCGCCCTCGACCGCGCCCAGCCAGACGTTTCCGGTGCCGGTGCCAAGCGTTGCCGGTCCGGCGATCGACGCCGCTTCGACCGAGCCGCTTCCGCTGCGCAACTGCAGTCCGGCCAGGGTCGGGCCGAGTTTCACGGCTCCCGTTCCGGTCCGGATGGTGGCCGCGCCGTCCGCGCGTTCCAGCGACACTTCGCCGGACCCGGTGAGGATGTCCGCGCGGCCCGCGGCGCCGGTCACCGTGACGTCCGCCGAACCCGCGCGCACTTCGAGGTGCGACCCGGCCGGGGCGTGCACCGTCACCGCCACCGGGACGTTCCGCAGTTGCCACGCCTTCGCCGCCCGCACGACGACCCGGTTGCCCGTCTTCTCGATCCGCGCCTGGCGCACCGCGTCGGCGACCGAGAACTCCGGCACGCCGCCGAACTGGTCGCCGAACTTCTCGCCGACCCACGACAGCAGGCTGCTGACCCCGTTCACCCACGACGGCTGATCGCCCGCGTCGTGCTGCAACCGCACCGTCACCCCGGACTCCCGCCCGAGCACGACCTCGACCCGTCCGATCGTGACGCCCAGGTCCAGTTCGACCGGACCGTCCGCCTCGAAGTCCTGCAGCCGCACGTACGGACCCGGTTCCGCGCTGTCGGAACCCGCCGAAGCGTCGTCCGCGGAACTGTCCGAAGTGGACGCCGCTTCGCCCGTGGGGGCGGCAGATTCGCTCGTGGCCTCCGCAGCGCCGTCGCCCGCTGGACTGTCCGAAGTGGACGCAGCTTCACCTGTCGGAGCGGCAGATTCGCTGGCCGCCTCCGAAGCGCCGTCGTCCGCCGAGCTGTCCGAAGCGGACGCAGCCTCGCCCGCCGGAACAGCAGATTCGGCGGATGTCGTCGAAGCAGCGTCGGCGCTGGCCGCTTCCTCCGTCCCGAAGCCAGGTTCCCCAGCCCGGTCTTCGGAGTTCTTCCCCTGGTCTTCCCGGTTTTCGCCCATGGTGGTGCCCCCTTCTAGCCTTCGACCCAGCCGTGCAGCTTGGTCTCGGTGCGGCCCCCGCCGCTGCTGCTGTCGTGCCAGCGCTGGTGCCGTTGCTGGTGCTGCTGCGCCTGGCCGAGCGCCCCCTGCACGGCCTGCGCCACGAACGTGTTCAGCGAAACCCCCTGCGCGGCGGCCGCCTGTTCGGCCTGGCCCTTGATCTGCTCGACCAGCCGCAGCGTGATCCGCGAGATGTCGCCGCCGTCGATCGGCGGGGCGGGCGGTGGCGGCGGCGGGGGAGGCGCGGACGAAGAACGATCCTCGCCGCCGGTCACCACCACGCGCACGTCCCGGCCGTCGAGCCGGACGTCCACGACCTGGCCGGGCAGCGCGGCGGTCACCTCGGCCGCCAGGTCGGCCAGCGCGTTCATCAGCGTCAGCCGGACCGCCGGTTCCAGAGCAGACGACAGCAGTGCGGCCGCCCGCCGGGTCTGCTCGTCCCCGGCGGAGGCCGTGTTCGCGAGGTCTTCGCGAAGGTTCGCGATATACGGCGTCAAGTCCATGACACCACTATGGCGTCACGAGTGACGTCACGTCAAGGCGCGGTGATGTCACCCGTGCCGCCGGGTTAGGCTGGCGGAGCCGATATGAGGGGAGCGAGACCGGTGCCGCCCAAGGTGCAGCTGATCGCGAAAACCGAGTTCTTCCCGCCCGAGGACGTGCCCTGGTCCACCGACGCCGACGGAGGCGAAGCGCTCGCCGAGTTCGCCGGGCGCGCCTGCTACCAGTCCTGGGAGAAGCCGAATCCCGCGACCGCGACCAACGCCGGGTACCTCGAGCACGTCATCGACGTCGGCCACCTGGCCGTGCTGGAGCACGGCTCGGTCACCTTCTACCTGTCCGGGATCTCCCGCTCGCTCACCCACGAGCTGATCCGGCACCGGCATTTCTCCTACTCCCAGCTCTCCCGGCGCTACGTTCCCGAGCGCGACGCCGAGTTCGTCGAGCCGGACGTCATCGCCGAAGACCCGGTGCTGCACGAGAAGTTCGTCAAGGCCACGCAGGCCAGCGCGGCCGCGTACGACGAGCTGCTCGCCGGGCTGGAGGAGAAGTTCGCGGACACGCCCAGCGCCACCCTGCGCCGCAAGCAAGCGCGCCAGGCGGCCCGCGCCGTGTTGCCGAACGCGACCGAAACCCGCATCGTCGTCACCGGAAACTACCGAGCCTGGCGGCATTTCATCGCGATGCGCGCCACCGAGCACGCGGACGTCGAGATCCGTTCGCTGGCCATCGAATGCCTGCGGCAGCTGCACAAGGCGGCGGCCAACGTGTTCGCCGACTTCACGATTTCGACCCTGCCCGACGGCACCGAGATCGCCTCGAGCCCGAAAGTGCTGGAAGGCTGACAACGCACTGATGAAACACCTGACGATCGACCTCCGCCCCGGCCCCTATTCGGTCGTGCGGCTGCCCGCCGACGCCGCCGTTCCCGCCGAACTGCTCGAACCCGGCGAGCCCGCGCTCGTGTCGGTCACGCGCACGCCCGACGAGCTGTCGGTGATCTGCCCGACCGGCCGCGAACCCGAAGGCGGCACCGTCGAGGACGGCTGGCGGCTGTTCACCGTGCGCGGGCCGCTGGAATTCACCCTTACCGGCATCATCTCCGCGCTCGCCTCGGAGCTGGCGGCGGCGGGTGTCGCGCTGTTCTCGCTGTCCACCTTCGACACCGATCACATCCTCGTGCGCTCGGACGACCTCGACCGCGCCGTGGCGGCGTTCCGCGAGGCCGGGCACGAAGTGCTCCTGCCTGCCTGACGAAAGTCCGTGAAGGGCTCCTTGCCGGAATCAGATTCCCTCAAGGAGCCCTTCACGGACCGTCCCGCCGCGCCCGACGCGCGATGCCGACGTCTGCGAGGGCGGGCGCGGCGTGGCGCAGCACACCCTTGCCCCGCAAAGTTCGGCATGCCTAAACTTCGAGTTGGGGCGGCCGATACCAGGGAGTGGCGCACATGGCGGTGGCGGAAGCGGCACGTCCGCGCGGCGTGGCCCGGCTGCGCGCGGGCTGGGCGCTGCTCGGACCGGCGTTCGTCGCCGCGATCGCCTACGTCGACCCGGGCAACGTGGCGGCCAACGTCAGCGCCGGGGCGCGCTACGGCTACCTGCTGGTGTGGGTGATCGTCGCGGCGAACCTGATGGCCGTGCTGGTGCAGTACCTGTCGGCGAAGCTCGGTCTCGTCACCGGCCAGTCGCTGCCCGAGGCACTGCGCGACCGGCTGTCCGGCCGGGCGCGGCTCGCGTACTGGGCGCAGGCGGAGATCGTCGCGATCGCCACCGACCTGGCCGAGGTCGTCGGCGGCGCGATCGCGCTCAACCTCCTCTTCGGGCTCCCGCTGGTCGCGGGCGGGCTCATCACCGGACTCGTGTCGCTGGTGCTGCTCGCGGTGCAGGACCGCGGCGGACAGCGCCCGTTCGAACGCGTCGTGACCGGCCTGCTGGTGGTGATCGCGGTCGGGTTCCTGGCGAGCCTGTTCGTCGAATCGCCGTCGGCAGCCGGGATCGCGAACGGCCTGATCCCTCGTTTCAGCGGCGGCGACAGCGTGCTGATCGCGGCCGCGATGCTCGGCGCGACGGTGATGCCGCACGCGGTGTACCTCCACTCCGGACTGGTCCGCGACCGGCACGGCAAACCCGAACCCGAACGGCGCAGGCGGCTGCTGCGGGCGACCCGGTACGACGTCGGGTTCGCGATGCTGCTCGCCGGTGCGGTGAACCTCGGCATGCTGCTCGTGGCCGCGACGAATCTCCAAGGCCAGCAAGGCGTCGACACCATCGAAGGCGCACACGGCGCGGTCGCCGCCGCGCTCGGGCCGGGAGTCGCGCTGCTGTTCGCGATCGGGCTGCTCGCGTCCGGGCTGGCGTCGACCTCGGTCGGCGCGTACGCGGGCGCGATGATCATGCAAGGCTTGCTGCGCAAGAGGATTCCGATCGTGGTGCGGCGGCTCGTCACGCTCACTCCGGCGATCGTCGTGCTGGCGCTGGGCGCCGATCCGAGTGCCGCGCTGGTGGTTTCGCAGGTGGTGCTGTCGTTCGGCATCCCGTTCGCGCTCGTCCCGCTCATCCGGCTCACCGCCGACCGCGGGCTCATGGGCACGGACGTCAACCGCCGGACCACCACGGTGCTCGCCGCCGTCATCGCGGCGGTGATCATCCTGCTCAACGTCGTGCTGATCGTGCTCACCTTCACCGGCTGACGCTGTCCTAACCGGACGGAACCGGCAAGGCTGCCGGACGGTCGGACTAGCATCTGCGCGAAGCCGACCGAGGAGCCCGACCCCGTGACCGACGAACAGACCCGCCCGCACGACCCGAACCGCACGGCCCCCGCCGGCCGCGTGGTGGCCGGCCGCTACCTGCTGCTCGGCGAACTGGGCCGCGGCGGCATGGGCATCGTGTGGCGCGCGCAGGACCAGGTGATCGGGCGGCAGGTCGCGATCAAGGAGCTGCGGCTGCCCGAAGCTGAAGGCGCCGCGGTGTTCTCGGAGCGGATCCTGCGCGAAGTGCGCGCGGGCGGGCGGCTCAACGACCCGGCCGTCGTCACGGTCTACGACGTGGTCACCGACCAGGGCACCACGTGGATCGTGATGGAACTGGTCGAGGCGCCCACGCTCGCCGACCTGGTGCGCACGCACGGCCCGATGCCCGAGCAACAGGCCGCGGTGATCGGGGAGCGGGTGCTGTCGGCGCTGCAGGCCGCGCACGCCGCCGGGATCGTGCACCGCGACGTCAAACCGGCCAACATCATGGTCGCGCCGGACGGCCGGGTGAAGCTCACCGACTTCGGCATCGCGCACGCCATCGACGACCCGCGGCTCACCACGAGCGGGATGATCGTCGGCTCGCCCGCGTTCATGGCCCCGGAGCGGGTCGAGGGCCGCGAAGCGATGCCGGAATCGGACCTGTGGTCGCTCGGCGCGACGCTGTACTTCGCGGTCGAGGGGATCGTCGCGTTCGAACGGCCCACCACGGCCGCCACGCTGCACGCGATCATGACCGAGGTGCCGTACCTGACCCGTGTGCAGGGGCCGCTCGGCGCGGTCATCCTCGGCCTGCTGGTGGCGAACCCGGAAGCCCGGCTCACCGCGGCGCAGGCGCGGGCGCAGCTCGCCCACGCCACCGGTCCGCAGCAGCGTCCGGCCACCGCGGTGATGCCGCAGCAGGAGACCCGCGTCGGCGGGCAGCCGACCCGGCTGGCGGCGAAGCCGGACGGCAAGAGCAGGCGCGGCCTGTGGGCGGGCGCTGTTGCGGTGCTGGTGATCGCCGCGCTGGTCGGCGGGTTCTTCCTCGGCAAACCGGTGTGGTCGCCGAAGAAGGACGAGCAGCAGGCCGAGACGGTCACCTACGGTCCGGACGGCTACCTCAAAGCCAAGTTCTCCTCGTACGAGATCTGCTACAACGCGGTCGTCCAGCCGGGCGTGGTGATCAGCTCGGACAACAACGTCGACTGCAAGAAGAACCACACGCTCGAGGTCTACGACGCGGCCGACCCGCTGCCGCTGGAGAACTGGAGCAACGACGACGCGGCGGTCGCCCCGTATCCCGGCCTGGAGGACATCAGCCGGGCCGCCGAGGCCCGCTGCGCGGCGACGTTCCACTCCTCGGTGGTGCCGCAGCAGCAGCGCGCCGGGCTGTCGTACCGAGCGATCGTGCCGACCCAGCAGGGGTGGCAGGTGCAGCCGGACAGCGACAGCAGCAGCGGCCCCAATCGCAAGATCTACTGCGTCCTCTCGCGGGCCAACAACGACCAGATCCCGGCGCAGATCACCGCCAAGGTCAAGTAGCCGCGCGAGAAGTTCCGCCGGGAGCGGCGCGGCGGCGGAAAATCTCCGAAGTTGCCGGTGGCACACCAGGTCGAGGCCGGGTTCGGCGCTCCGACGAGGTACCGTCGTGGCCATGTCCACCTCACCTGCCGCCGCGCCCGGACGTCCGTTCGGCCGCGTGCTCACCGCGATGGCGACCCCCTTCGACCGAGCCGGGGCGCTGGACGTGAAGCGGGCCCAGGAACTGGCCGAGTACCTCGTGGACCTCGGCAACGACGGCCTCGTCGTCAACGGCACCACCGGCGAGAGCCCGACCACCTCCGACGAGGAGAAGGCCGCCCTGGTCCGCGCCGTCGTCGAGGCGGTCGGCGACCGCGCGACCGTCGTCGCGGGGGCGGGCACCAACAACACCGCGCACAGCATCGAGCAGGCGCAAGCCGCCGCCGAGGCGGGCGCGCACGGCCTGCTCGTCGTCACGCCCTACTACTCGCGGCCGAGCCAGGCCGGGCTGTACGCGCACTTCACGACGGTCGCCGACTCGACCGAGCTGCCGGTCATGCTCTACGACATCCCGCCGCGCTCGATCGTGCCGATCGAGGTCGACACGCTGCAGCGGCTGGCCGAGCACCCGCGGATCGTCGCGGTCAAGGACGCCAAGGGCGACCTGATCGCCGGCTCCGAGGTCATCGCGAACACCCACCTCGCCTACTACTCCGGCGACGACGGGCTGAACCTGCCGTGGCTGTCGGTCGGCGCGGTCGGCGTGGTCAGCGTGATCGGGCACGTCGTGGCGGGCCGGATCCGCGCGATGATCGAGGCCTACGAGGCGGGCGACACCTCGACCGCGCGCACGAACCACCGCGCGATGCTGCCGGTGCTGCGGGCGATGTCGCGGGTCGGCGGCGTGGCGTTCAGCAAGGCTTCGCTGCGGCTGCGCGGGTTCGACATCGGCGACCCGCGGCTGCCGATCGTGGCCCCGTTCGACGACCAGTTCGAGCAGATCGCGGCCGATCTCGCCCAGGGCGGCGTGCCGCTGGAGGACAGCGCGGCCTCGGACTGGCATGGTGCACGGGTGGCACAAGCAGATTCGCAGGCGGCCTACACCGCCCCCACCTCGCACACCAGCGTTGGGACAATGCCCCGGTGACCTCACTTCCCGCCGGACCCGGCCCGACGCACCTCCCGCCCGCCCTTCCCGAGGGAGCCCTGCGCGTCGTCGCGCTCGGCGGCATCGGCGAGGTCGGGCGCAACATGACCGTCTTCGAATACGACGGCAGGCTCCTGATCGTCGACTGCGGCGTCCTCTTCCCCGAGGACGACCAGCCGGGCGTCGACCTGATCCTGCCCGACTTCCGCGCGATCGAGGACCGGCTCGACGACATCGACGGCCTCGTGCTCACCCACGGGCACGAGGACCACATCGGCGCCGTCCCGTTCCTGCTCCGGCTGCGCCCGGACGTCCCGATCTACGGTTCGCGCTTCACCAACGCGCTGCTCGCGGCCAAGGCCAAGGAGCACCGCCAGCGGCCGAAGCTGATCGAGGTGCGCGAGGGGGAGAAGCGCAAGGTCGGCGCGTTCGACCTCGAGTTCTTCGCGGTGAACCACTCGATCCCGGACGCGCTCGCGGTCGCCATCCGCACGCCGGCCGGCGTCGTGCTGCACACCGGCGACATCAAGCTCGACCAATTGCCGCTCGACGGCAGGCTCACCGACCTCGCGGGCTTCTCGCGGCTCGGCGACGAGGGCGTGGACCTGTTCTGCGTGGACTCGACCAACGCCGAGGTGCCCGGGTTCGTCATGCCCGAGCGCGACATCGGCCCGGTGCTCGACGACGTCGTCCGGCGCGTGGACCAGCGCGTCATCGTCGCCTGCTTCGCGAGCCACGTGCACCGCGTGCAGCAGGTGCTGGACGCCGCCGTCCGGCACGGCCGCCGGGTGGCGTTCGTGGGCCGGTCGATGGTCCGGAACATGGGCATCGCGGCCGAACTGGGCCTGCTGAACGTGCCGGAAGGCCTGCTCGTGGACCTGGACCAGGCGAGCAACCTGCCCGAGAGCAAGGTGCTGTTCGTGTCGACCGGTTCGCAGGGCGAGCCGCTGTCGGCGCTGTCGCGGATGGCCCGCGGCGAGCACCGGCAGATCTCGATCCGCGCGGGCGACACCGTCGTGCTGGCCAGCTCGATGATCCCGGGCAACGAGACCGCGGTGTTCGGCGTCGTGAACGGCTTGACCCGGCTCGGCGCGAACGTCGTCCACCAGGGCAACGCGAAGGTGCACGTGTCCGGCCACGCGTCCGCGGGCGAGCTGCTGTACCTGTACAACGCGGTCCGGCCGAGCAACGTCATGCCGGTGCACGGCGAGTGGAAACACTTGCGCGCCAACGGAGAGCTCGCGATCCGCACCGGCGTCGCGCCGGACAACGTGGTGATCGCCGAGGACGGCGTGGTCGTGGACCTGGTCGACGGCAAGGCCTCGCGCACCGGCCGGGTCGAGGTCGGGCACGTGTACGTGGACGGGCTGTCCGTCGGCGACGTCGGCGAGTCGACCCTGTCCGACCGGCTGGTGCTCGGCGAGGGCGGGTTCATCGCGATCACCGTGGTGATCGACTCGAACACCGGCCGCGCGGTCAGCAGCCCGACGATCTCCGGCCGCGGCTTCTCCGACGACCCGAAGGCCCTGCACGCCGTCGTGCCGCTCGTGGAGATGGAGCTGGCGCGGACCGAAGCCGAGGGCATCACCGACACCCACCGCATCGCGCAGGCGGTGCGCCGGGTCGTCGGCCGGTGGGTCGCCGACACCTACCGCAGGCGGCCGATGATCGTGCCGACGGTCATCCCGGTCTGATTCAGCGCCGCGCGCCCGCCAGCAGCAACGCCATCACGACGATCGCTGCCTGGCGGGCGAGCGCGTTGCGGGCTCTGCGCTGTTCGGCCCGGCTCGGTCGGTGGTCCATGAGATCCCCCAGGTGTCTCGTGCGGCTCGCTCCAGTGTGGCGGGCCCGCGGATAGGACACATCCCGCGCGAGGTTGGTTCCCGTCTCCGTCCGGAGGGGGAGTCAGGCGACCTCGGCGGTCTGTCGTTGGACCAGGTAGGCGCCGCCGAGCAGCAGCGCGGCGCCGACCGCTTGCGGCCAGGCGAGGGCTTCGCCGAGCAACGCCCACGCGAACGCCGCGGCCGCGACGGGTTCGAGCAGCCCGACCACGCTCGCCACCGAGGCAGGCAGATGGCGCAGCGCGGAGATCCCCGCGACGTACGGGATCGCCGTCGAGAGGATCACCAGGCCGAGCAGGAGCAGCCACAGCGGCGGGGTCCACGCTCCGAAGGGGACGGTCTGGCCCGCCATCCCCAGCGGCAGCGTCCACGGCGGCGCGGCGACGCTCACGAGCACCCCGCCGATCACCATGCCCCAGGTGACCAGCCCGAGCGGTTCGCGGTCGGCCACCGCGCGTTCGCCGAGCAGGAAGTACCCGGCCGAACAGAGCGCCGCGCCGAGGCCGGCCAGCAGCCCGATCGCGTCGAGCCGCAGCCCTTGCCAGACCTGCGCGACCAGCGCCAGTCCGACCATCGCGACCGCCATCCCGAACCACAGCATGCGCGGCAGCCGCTTCTTGCGCACCACGCGCACCCACAACGCGATCAGCACCGGCGACAGGAACTCCAGCAGGATCGCGATGCCGACCGGGATCCGTTGCGCGGCAATGAAATACAGCAGCTGCGTACCGGCCACGCCGAGCGCCCCGTACGCCAGCAGCATCGGCCATTCCCCGCGCCGGACGCGCAACGTGTGCGGCGCGAACAGCGCGGTGCCGATCAGCAGCAGGACCCCCGCCGTCCCGATCCGCAGCACCGCCACCTGTTCCGGCGTCATGCCCGCGCCCATGACCGGTTTCGCGAGCGTCCCGGAGGTGCTGAAGAAGACCGCGGCGAGCAGGACGAGCGACAGCCCGCGGCCGCGGTGGATCACCCGGGGTTGTTCCAGGACGGGGAGTTCGGTGGTCACGCGCGCGACATTACGGAGCGGGACGACCGAGCGAAACTGAGTTATTCCCCGGTTTTACTAATCCGACCAAAAGTAGGCCGACCCCGACCGCGGCACGTAACCGTTGCTACGAAAGCCATTCGGCCGTGGCTGTGGTCGGATTAGTAATGATCGGCACAGTCAGGCCCGTCGCGACGTGTGTCGTGATCGTCGCCAGCCGCCGCCCCTGAATCCGCAGTGCCTGCAGTGCGGTGGCATCCGGCGCCGCGGATTTGCGCGAGACGAACGAGCCGCCGTACGGGTTGCCGGACTCCATGAGGTGCGGGTCCGCGTAGCCGAGGGGGAGGACGATCGCGCCCCAGTGGTAGAAGATGTTGTTGATGGCCAGCACGGTCGCTTCGAGGCCGCCGTGCGCGGTCGACGCCGACGTGAACGACGTCGCCACCTTGTCGGCCAGTTTCCCTTGCGCCCACAGGCCGCCCGTGGTGTCCACAAAGGACTTCAGCTGCGCGGCGGGCCCGCCGAACCGGGTCGGGCTGCCGAGCGCGAGCCCGTCCGCCCACTCGAGATCGGCCAGGGTGGCGAGTTCGTGGTGCGGCCCGGAATCGACCCAAGCCTGCCAGCGCCGGTTGCTCGCGATCGCTTCCGGCGGCGCGGTCTCGGCCACGGTGCGGACGCGGACCTCCGCCCCGGCTTCGCCCGCCCCCTCGGCGAGCGCGCCGGCGAGGGCAGCGGTGTTCCCGGTGGCGCTGTAGTAAACGACCAGAATGCGGGTGCTCACACCTCGCGACCCTAGCCGGGCTCAGCGAGGCGTCCCACGATCCGGACTCAGCGCTGCGGCTTCCAGGGACTGACCGTGTCGGTCGGCCGGGTCGGATCGTAGAAGCGCGGCCGGATGGGTTCGTGGCGGCGCAACGGAACCAGGCCGTCCGTGATGGCCTGCATGATCTTGGCGTGCGCGCGAACGCCCGCGCCCGGCCGCTCCGGCTCGACGTCGGAGAGGTCCACCGGCGCGCCGAAATGCACCTTGAACCGGGGCCGCCGCAACGGCGCGCTCAACCCGGACTTCGCCAGCGGCAGCAGGTCCGCGGGCCCGTTCACGGTCTCCGTGCCCCAGTAGACGGCCTCGTGCGCGCCCCACTGGCTGATCGGGATCACCGGCACGCCCGCGGCGAGCGCGAGCCGCGCCGCCCCGGTCTTGCCGCGCTCGGGCCACAGCCCCGGGTCGTGGCTGATCCGCCCCTCGGGATAAACGACGATCGGCTCGCGAGTGGTCCGCAACGCCTCGGCGGCTTCGGCGAACTGCCCGATCGCGGTCGCCGCCTTGGCCCGGTCCACGCGCAAATGCCCGCTGACCTTGAGCGCGGGCCCGATCACCGGCGCGTCGAGAATCCCGCCGGCGAGCATGAACCGGGGATTGATGCCGATCCGCTTGCACGCCGCCATGAGCACGAAGGCGTCGAACACGCCGATGTGATTGGCCGCCATGAGCAACGGCTTCCCCCGGAGTTCCCGCGGCACCGCCCCGGTGACCGTGAGCCGCCCGACGAGATTCACCAGCCCTCGGTCGAGGTTGAGCATCGTCCGCCAGATCGCGGGGGCACGGCGCGGAGCCTCGTCCTGTTGGAGCGCGAACATGAGCAGAGCATTTCACGGGCGGAGCCACCTGCGGCAACGCGGTTCTCGGTGCGGTGGGGGCGGTGTGGGCTTCGGATGCTGTTGTAGCTGCTCAGAGCGCGTGCGGAGGGGCTTGGTTCGCGGTCAGTAGTCCCATTCCCAGCCGAGGCTGCCGTTCAGGTACCCGTTGGCGGCGGTGAGCAGGAGCATGCCGTGCGGATTGGGGGTGTCGACCACGAGCTGACCTGTGTACTTGCTGCTGGGCGCGAACTGGAACGGGAGCTGCTTGACCCGCCATTTGCATGGACTGTTGTACTCGGCCTGGTTGGTGAAGCCGTCCTCGCCGCGGGTCGAGAACCGGGTCTCGTTGAGCACGTCATTGCCGAAGGCGTAGATGTCGGACGGGTCGCCGCCGGCGGCGGGCATCTGGACGGTGAAGTCGAGCACCAGCGTGTGCATGCCCGGCTTGCGCGTTCCGGGCCGGTCGCAGGCCGGGTCGACGGTGATTTTGGTCAGCCACGCGGTGATGCGCGGTTCGCCGGTGCCGGGGTCGCGGGTGCCCCAGACCTGCCCGACGGATTTCTTCAAGTAGGTGTCCGCTGCCATCGCGCTGGTGGTCGGCACCGCCGCGACGCTCGCGGGCGCAGGGGAGTCGGCCACGGGGGACGCTGGTTCGGAAACCGACGGACGGGAAGTCGGCGGAGCGGGAGTCGCTGGAGCGGGCGCATTGTTGCCGCACGAGCTGAGCAGCACAGTCAGCGTCGCTGTGCCGAGGACGAGGCCGAAGAGAGTCCGGATGGTCATGCTTGCTCCAAGCCCGGTCGAAGAGTGCTTCGATGGGTCGCGTTGATCACGCGAGCTGTTACGGCACGAATGTCCGGAAGGAGAGCGGCCGCGCACCCGGATTCATGGGCGGGGATTGAGCGGTTGTCGCTGGTCAGGAAACCTCAGCCGGTCGCAACTCAGTGGACTCCGTATACCCGGACTCCAGCCACCTCGTACAGCCCGACACCGTCGCACCGTCGACGTCCCGGGTCTGCAGCAACATCCCGGTCTCCGAATCGAACACCAGCTGCCGCGTCCCAGCCCGCGCCGAATCCGGGGCACTCACCACAACTCCCGGCACCTCCGCGTCCTCCAAGACCAGCCCGGGCTGGTCCGCCAACCACAAGAGCAGCAATCGCTGCAGCTCAGGCGTCACCACCTGAGTCAGCCACACAGTGCTGAAAGCCTTGACCACTCCAGCCGGACTAATCCGCCGCCGCAGCTCTGCGCTCACCGACGGCAGATCCCGGCCCCGCAGGAAGTCGCCCATCAACCCGCCCGGCGGAAAGTAGCCGCTGGGCCGCACAGGCGTCCCATCCTGCGTCACCAGCAACCGCCCCGAACCGTCCGCGGCGATCCAGTCCTCGCGCTCGAAGAACCGAGTGCTCGCCGACAGAACCCGCCCCGAAGCGGTCCGGTCGCTATGCCCGGCCCATCCGGACTTGCGGAGGTAGTGGTACCGCCCCGTACCCCGAGGTGCCGCAGCGAAAACGGTCCGTTCGGCAAGCAGTCGCACGATCTCGGCAGGGCTGGGCATGGAGGGACCTCGCCTTCCCAGGGGAACCCCGACGCTTCCACAAGATCCACTGTGATCCGGGACGATTGTTTCGGGTGCGCTGCGAGTGGCACATGTGACTATCGGTCCTCGCCCGTTACCGTGGAGGCATGGCTGGGTCGGCGACGAGAAAGCGGAGCACTGCGGGAAGCGGCGGGAAGGCACCGGCGCGTAGTTCGCGTACGCCGGCGAAGTCTCGGGCCGCCGCGTCGAGCAGGTCGTCGAAAGGCCGTTCGACCAGGGGGAGTTCCCGGCCGCGGACGTCCAGTGCCCGGCGCCCGGCTCCCCGGCGCAAGAATGGCGCGTTCGGGCGCGGCGTGCGCAGTACCTGGAACCTCGTGGCCAAGGGCGTCGGTTCGCTGGCCCGCACGGTCGGGCGCACGCGGGAGCTCGAGGCCGAGCACCGGCGCGACGGGCTTGCTCTCGGGTTGATCGCGCTGGCCATCGTCGCCGCGGTCGGCGTCTGGTGGCGGGCGGCCGGGCCGATCGGGGCCGGGGTCGAGATCGCGACGCGGACGGTGCTCGGCGCAGGGGCGGTGACGTTGCCGCTGGTGCTGCTCGTGGTCGCCGTCGCGCTGATGCGGTCCGAGCCGAGTCCGGAAACCCGGCCGCGGATGGTGATCGGCACGCTGCTGGTCGTGCTGTCCGTGCTCGGGATGCTGCACATCTTCACCGCGCTCCCGGACACCAACGACGGCCGCATGTACGCGGGCGGCATTCTCGGCGCGTTCTCCGGCGGGCTGCTCACCAAGGGCGTCACCACCTGGGTCGCGGTGCCGCTGCTGATCCTCGCGCTGCTGTTCGGCGTCCTCGTGTTCACCGGCACGCCGGTGCGCGACATCCCGCACCGCCTGCGCACCTGGGGCCTCGACGAGCACGAGCTGGCCGAATACGAGGCCGGTCAGCACGACGACGAGCCCGAACCCGAGCCTGAGGCCGACCCGAAGTCCGTCCGGCTGCGCAAACCGTCGCGCCGCCGCCAGGCCAGTGCCGACAAGGACGGCGAGCAGCTCGACATCGACGCCGCGCTCGCCGAGCCGGCCACGCCGATCCGGCCGCCGAAGCCGGTCGCGCCGCCTGCCGACGTGCCGGAGAAGAAGCCGAAGAAGGCTCCGGAACCCGCGTTGTCGGTCACCCGCACCGTCGAGGGCGACTACGCGCTTCCGCCGCCCGACCTGCTGAAGCTCGGCGACGCGCCGAAGTCCCGCAGCAAGGCCAACGACCAGATGATCGAGGCGATCACCGGCGTCCTCGACCAGTTCAACGTCGACGCGCAGGTCACCGGCTTCACCCGCGGCCCGACGGTCACCCGGTACGAGGTCGAGCTCGGCCCGGGCGTGAAGGTCGAGAAGATCACCGCGCTGACCAAGAACATCGCCTACGCGGTGGCCACCGACAACGTCCGCCTCCTGGCGCCGATCCCGGGCAAGTCCGCGGTCGGCATCGAGGTGCCCAACTCCGACCGCGAGATGGTGCGCCTCGGCGACGTGCTGCGCGCGCCGACCACGGTCAAGGACAACCACCCGATGCTGATCGGGCTGGGCAAGGACATCGAGGGCGAGTTCGTCACCGCGAACCTCACGAAGATGCCGCACTTGCTGGTGGCGGGTTCGACCGGTTCCGGTAAGTCCAGCTTCGTGAACTCCATGCTGGTGTCGCTGCTGGCCCGGTCGACGCCCGCCGAATGCCGGATGATCCTGATCGACCCGAAGATGGTCGAGCTGACCCCGTACGAGGGCATCCCGCACCTGATCACGCCCATCATCACGCAGCCGAAGAAGGCCGCCGCCGCGCTGGCCTGGCTCGTCGAGGAGATGGAGCAGCGCTACCAGGACATGCAGGCCAACCGGGTCCGGCACATCGACGACTTCAACGCCAAGGTCCGCTCCGGCGACATCACCGCGCCGCCGGGCAGCGAACGCGAGTACCAGCCGTACCCGTACATCATGGCGATCGTCGACGAGCTGGCCGACCTGATGATGACCGCCCCGCGCGACGTCGAGGACGCGATCGTCCGGATCACCCAGAAGGCCCGTGCCGCGGGCATCCACCTGGTGCTCGCGACGCAGCGGCCGTCGGTCGACGTCGTCACCGGCCTGATCAAGACCAACGTGCCGTCGCGGCTCGCCTTCGCCACGTCGTCGCTCACCGACTCGCGGGTCATCCTCGACCAGCCGGGCGCGGAGAAGCTGATCGGCATGGGCGACGCGCTCTACCTGCCGATGGGCGCCGGGAAACCGGTCCGCATCCAGGGCGCGTTCGTCGGCGACGAGGAGATCGCCGCGGTCGTCAACTTCGCCAAGGAACAGGCGCAGCCGGACTACAACGAGGGCGTCACCAGCGCCAAGGCGGGCGAGAAGAAGGAGATCGACCCGGACATCGGCGACGACCTCGACGTCCTGCTGCAGGCCGCCGAACTGATCGTCACGTCGCAGTTCGGCTCCACCTCGATGCTGCAGCGCAAGCTCCGCGTCGGCTTCGCCAAGGCTGGCCGGCTGATGGACCTGCTGGAAAGCCGCGGCGTGGTCGGCCCGTCGGAGGGTTCGAAGGCCCGCGACGTGCTGATCAAGCCGGAGGAACTGGAGTCGGTGCTGTTCATGATCCGCGGCGGCTCCGACGCGGGCGGCTCGCCCGCCGGCGGCGAGGACGAAGACTTCTGAGCCCCGCGTGCAACCCGGCGGCGCGTCCGGCCCGTCCACTGCGCATGGACCTCAAGAAGCTCGCACTGGGTATCGGGACGGCCGCCGCGCTGGCCGGGTGCGCGGGCGGAACGGCCGCCATCGCGCAGACACCGTCGCGCCCGCCGGCCGCTGATCCGGGCGGAAACGTGGCGCTCACGCCCGGCCAGGAGGTGCAGGTCGCCGGACGGGACCTGACCGTGCGCTACCGCCAGCTGGTCTCGGATTCGCGCTGCAAGCCGGGCAGGCAGTGCTTCGTGGCGGGGGAGGCCGTGGTGGCGCTGGTCCTCACTGAACCGGGCCGCGGCGAGCACACGTCCGTCCAGCTGCACACCGGCCGTCAGGGCCCGGACACGACGACGTTCGCGGGGACGACGGTGAAGCTGGCCGCGGTGGACGGGTCGGGGAACCACATCCTGGTGCGGTTTTCCTGAGGGCGCTCAGAACTCCAGCAGCATCCGCGAGTTCCCGAGCGTGTTCGGCTTGACGTAAGGCAGGTCGAGGAACTCCGCGACGCCCGGGTCCAGCGACCGCCGCATCTCCTCGTACACCTCGTGCGACACCGGGGCGCCGTCGATCTCGACGAATCCGTGCCCGGAGAAGAACGACGTCTCGAACGTCAGCACGAACAGCCGCTTCAACCCCAGTTCGCGGGCCTCTTCGACGAGCCTGCCGACCAGCGCGCGGCCGATCCCGCGGCCGCGCGCCGCTTTGTCGACCACCACGGTGCGCAGTTCGCCGATGTCCTCCCACAGCACGTGCAGCGCGGCCGCGCCCAGCACGTCGTCGGTGCCGTTCTCCTCGTCGGTCGCGACCCAGAACTCCTGCACCGCCTCGTAGAGCGTGACCAGATCTTTCTCGAGGAGCACGCGGCCCGCGTCGGAATCGACGAGGGCCTTGATCTTGCGGACGTCGGCGATCCGCGCGCGGCGGACGGACGGGGAGCGGGAATCGGGCACCTGGTCAAGATAACGACCGCGAGGACCGGCCGCGCCGAGCGGCTCCATCGGGGGACCCCGGATGCGTGACGCCGCGAGCCGTCACGTATAGCTAGTGGACGCACATGACCAGTAGTCGGCGGCCCGGCCCGCCGCCGGCCCCCGGGAGGAACCTGCATGTCCGGCACCACGGTGGCTGCCCCGGAACGGCCCGGCAAACCTCCCGCCGGGCCGAGCGCGCAAGCGCGGTTCCGGCCCGAGCTGCAGGGCGTGCGGGCGCTGGCCTCGGTGCTGGTCGTGGTCTACCACGTGTGGTTCGACCGGATCTCCGGCGGCGTCGACGTGTTCTTCCTCGTCTCCGGGTTCCTCATCACCGGCCAGCTCTACCGGGCGCTGCTGCGCGGCCGCATCGAGCTGCGCGCCACCTGGGCCCGGATGATCAAACGGCTCTTCCCGGCCGCGATGACCGTGCTGCTCACCGTCGTGGTCGTCTCCCAGCTGCTGCTGCCGCAGGACCGCTGGTTCCAGACCATCCGCGAGGTCGTCGCGTCGGCGCTCTTTTACGAGAACTGGCAGCTCGCGGCCGATTCGGTGGACTACTTCGCCCAGCACAACAGCGCGAGCCTGGTGCAGCACTTCTGGTCGCTGTCCATCCAGGGCCAGTTCTACGTGCTGTGGCCGCTGCTGTTCGTCGGCCTCGGCCTGCTCGTGCGCCGGCTCGGCTGGTCGCTGCGGCGCACGGTGAACCTGCTGCTGATCGTCCTGTTCGCCGCCTCGCTCGCGTACTCGGTGTACCTCACCGCCGCCGACCAGCCGCTGGCCTACTTCCACGGCCTTACCCGGGTGTGGGAATTCGCGCTCGGCGGCCTGATGGCGATGTTCCTCGACCAGGTCACGCTGCCGCGCCTGCTGCGCATCGCGCTCGGCTGGGTCGGCGTCGCGGGGCTGGTGCTGTGCGGCGTGCTGCTCGAGGTCGACAGCGTGTTCCCCGGCTGGATCGCGCTGTGGCCGACCGTCTCGGCGGGCCTGGTGCTGGTCGCCGGGCAGACCGGCAGCGTGCTCGGCGCGGACCGCTGGCTCAGCTCGAAATTCCTCGGCTACGTCGGCAACCTCAGCTTCTCGCTGTACCTGTGGCACTGGCCGGTGCTGGTGTTCTACCTGATCGTCCGCGACCGGGTCGCGGTCGGTCTGCTCGGCGGCACGTTCGTGGTCGGCGTGTCGTTCCTGCTCTCGATCCTGACCTACCACCTGATCGAAAACCCGATCCGGCTGTCGAAGATCGGCACCGCGAAACGCTGGGGCGCGTACCGGTTCGGCGTGCTCGCGCTGGCCCCGGTGCTCGTCGCGAGCGGCGTCTGGCAGGGCGTGAGCAGCGCGCGGGCGAACTACGAGATCGCGATCGGCGACCCGGACCACCCGGGCGCGGTCGCGCACGCGCCGGGCTTCGTCTACCGCGGCACGCCGTCGCCGTCGATCGTGCCGCCCACGGTGAAGCTGGCCGACGACTGGGCCCGCACGCCGCTGGACCAGTGCTCGATCTCGCCGCGCAACAAGGAACTGCAGATCTGCTCGGAGTTCCCGGAGGGCCCGCCGACGAAGCGGGTCGTGCTGGTCGGGGATTCGCACATCCAGCAGTTCCTCGCGTCTTTCCGGCCCGCGATCGTCTCCGACGGCTGGGAAGTCTCGACCATGCTGAAGGGCGCGTGCCCGTACTCGTCCGGCTCCGAGCTGATGCCCGGCGACCAGCCCTGCCTCGACTGGAACAAGGCCGTCACCGACGAACTGCTCGACACTCGCCCGGACGCGGTGATCATGCTCGGCACCATCAACTCGAAGCCGGGGCCGCACGAGACGACGCCGAAGGGCTTCGCCGACGTCTGGTCCACTTTGGACAAAGCGGGCATCCCGGTCGTGGCCGTGCGCGACAACCCGCGCTACACGTTCAACATGGCCAGCTGCGTCGCGCAGAAGAGCCCGGCCGACCCGTCGTGCTCGGTGCCGCGGTCCGCCGCGGTGGCCGCGACGCCGTCGTGGGAGCAGGTCGAGGACGTCCCGGACAACGTGACCTTCCTGGACTTCACCGACTACTACTGCGACCAGAAGCGCTGCCGCGCGGTCGTCGGGAACGTGCTGGTCTACATGGACGACAACCATCCGTCCGCGACCTTCAACACGACACTCGCGCCGATCGCGGTCAAACAGCTCAAACAAGCCCTGCGGTGGTGACCGCGCGCGAGGCGGTAAGGGACGAGTTCGGCGACTAGCCGTCGCGGAGCGTCCCGGGTTGGGCACAATGGGGCGGCGGCGGGATCGCCGCACGGGCACCTGAGGGGGAGCTGGTCTTTTTGACGCGCGCAGGGTGGGACGCATTCCAGGCCGCACAGTCCGAGGCGGCGGCGGGCCGGACGGCCGCGCTGACCGGCCCGGACGGCGTCGGATGGCTGCTCGTCCCCGGCCAGGCGTGGCAGCGGAGGCTGCCGGACGGGAACTGGCAGTACACGCAGCCGCCCGCGGATCCCGGCTACCGCGGCGCGGCCCGTCTCGTGCCGCCGCCCGCTCCCGGCACGCCCGCGCCGGGCTACGGCGCGCCGCAGCAGTACCCGGGCGGCCAGCCGGGCTACGCCGGTCCCGGCAACGGAGGACCCCGGCCGCCGTATCCGGGTCCGCCGAGCAACCCGGGCGGTTTCGCCGCGCCCCAGGGCAATCCCGGCGGGTACGCGGGGCCGCCGCAGGGCTATCCCGGACCGCAGGGCGGCCCCGGCGGCTATCCCGGACCCGCCGCGCCGCCGCAAGGCAACGGATTCGGCGGCCCGCCTCCCGCTCCGCAGGGCTATCGCCCGCCGCCGCCCGGCTACCAGCCGCCGCAGGGCGGCCCGTGGTCCGGACAAGTGCCCGCGCAGCCGCCGCCCGCCGCGCCTCCAGCACCGCAGCCGCCAGCCGCGCCTTCGGGGCCTCCGCCGCTGCCCGCCGCCGGGCCCCCGGGATCGCCGCCGCCGGTCCCCGCGAGCGCCCCGAATCCCGCTCAGCCGCCGCAGATCCGGGTAGAGAGCCTAGGCCAGGCGGGGATGTTCGTCGCCGGGACCGAATCGATGGCCGAGTTCGTCACGCGCGCCACCCGGGTGGTCGCCTGGGCGGACGCCACCCGGCACGGCACCGCGAACGGCCCCGGCGAACCGCCGCCGCCCGAACCGGAACGGCCGGGTTCGGACGGCAACGGCAACAACGTGCTCGGCGACATGGCGCGGCACAGCCGGTCGGTCACGCTCGACCTGCTCGCCGCGGGCAACCGCATGTGGCAGCGCAAGGAGCAGTCCCGCTACGAAAAGGCCTATGAGGAGTGGCAGAAGGCCTACGCCGAATGGGAGAAGCGCGAAGCGGCGCGGATGACCGCGGGCACCAAGCAGCCGAACCCGTTCATCCTGCTGATCGGCGAGGCGAACACCGGCCAGCGCCGGTTCACCCGGGCGCTGAAGGCGTCGCTGACCGAGGCCGAAGTCGGGTTCGACAACGCCGAGTTCTTCGACTGCGCCGTCCTGGTCGCCGAGTACGGCGACGACCCGATCGAGCGTTCCGTGCCGACGACGATCAACGAGATCGAGAACGGCGGCTCCGCGCTCATGCTCGCGGAGCGGGTCGACGCGCTCTTCGAGAAGGACCTCGCCGGCACCGTCCGGCTGCTCCGCAACTACGCGCGCGACCAGGACAGCTGCCGCCTGATCGTCTTGGACGGCACCGAAAAGGTCCTCGAACAGCTCAGCGCCGAGGCCCCCGACCTGGTGCAGAACATGCTGCAGTACCGGCTGCCCCGGTTCGACCGGCCCGCCGAAGCGGCCGCGCTGCTCGACGTCCTGGCCCGGGAGCGTTCGTTCGGCCTGCCCGCCGACGTGCGCGACCGCCTCGCCGCGCTCGTCAAGGAACCCAGCGCCCGCACGGTGGAGGCGCTGCTGGACGCGGCCTCGCGGCAGGCGATCAGCCGGGGCGCGATGCCGGGCACCCGGATCGAGATCGGCCATCCGGACATCGAGCCGCTCGTCGCCGCGGCCGGCCAGCGCGGCGGGTCCTCGATCGAGGAGCTGCTCGCCGAACTGGACGGGATGATCGGCCTCGCCGCGGTCAAGGAGCGGGTCCGTTCGCTGACGTCGGAGATGACGATCGACGCGCGGCGGCGCGAAGCGGGCATGAAGGTCGCTGTGCGCAGCCGCCATCTGCTGCTCACCGGCAATCCCGGCACGGCGAAAACGACTGTCGCCCGGCTGCTCGGCAAGATCTACCAGGCGCTCGGCGCGCTGCCCAAGGGCCACGTCGTCGAGGTGACCCGCACCGACCTGGTCGGCGAGTACGTGGGCCAGACGTCGCTGAAGACCCGCGCGGCGGTCCAGCGGGCCGTCGGCGGCGTGCTGTTCCTCGACGAGGCCTACAACCTCGTGAACGACAAGGACGACGACTTCGGCCGGGAAGCGGTCGCGGAACTGCTGGTGCAGATGGAGAACCACCGCGAGGACCTGGTGGTCTTCGCGGCCGGCTACCCGAAGGAGATGGACGCCTTCCTGGAGTCCAACTCCGGCCTGCGCTCGCGGTTCGCCGGGTCCATCGAATTCCCGGACTACTCCAACGACGAGCTGGCGCGGATCTTCCGCGCGATGGCCAAGGGCCAGGGCTACGAGCTGTCCGCGGACCTGCTCGCGGCGCTGCCCGAAGCGGTCCGGCGGATCCCGCGCGGGCGCGGCTTCGCGAACGGCCGGTCCGCGCGCGTGCTGCTGGAAGCGGCGATCGGGAAGCAGTCCACCCGGTTGACCACCGACGGCGGCGCGGACCTGGTCACGCTCGTCGCCGCCGACCTCCCGCAGCCCGGCGAATCCGGGGTGGGCGCGGTGGACGACACCGGGCCGCGGCGCAGTCTGCCGGAGCTGCTGGCCGAACTGGACGCGATGATCGGGCTCGGCTCGGTGAAGCAGCGCGTGCGGTCCATGGTGGACGAGATGGCCGTCGACGCGCGGCGGCGCGAAGCGGGCATGAAGGTCGCCGTGCGCAGCCGCCACCTGCTGTTCACCGGCAACCCGGGCACGGCGAAGACGACCGTGTCGCGGCTGGTCGGGCAGATCTACCGCGAGCTGGGCGTGCTGCCGTCCGGGCACCTCGTGGAAGTCGGCCGCGGCGATCTCGTCGCCGAGTTCACCGGCCAGACCGCGCCGAAGACCCGCGAAGTGTGCGAACGGGCCGCGGGCGGCGTGCTGTTCATCGACGAGGCGTACAACCTCGTGCGCGACGACAACGACGACTACGGCAAGGAAGCCGTCACCGAACTGCTGGTGCAGATGGAGAACCACCGCGAGGACCTGGTGGTCTTCGTCGCGGGCTATCCCAAGCAGATGGACGAGTTCCTCGAGTCCAACCCGGGCCTGCGGTCGCGGTTCTCCGGCCGGATCGAGTTCCCGGACTACACGAACGAGGAACTCGCCGGGATTTTCACCGTGATGGCGAAGAGCCAGGGCTACGAGCTGTCCGCCGACCTCGCCGCCGCGCTGCCCGAGGCGATCCGCCGCATCCCGCGCGGTCGCGGGTTCGCGAACGGCCGGTCCGCGCGCGGCCTGCTGGAAGCCGCGATCAGCGGGCAGTCCAGCCGGCTCGCCGCCGCCCCGGACACGCCGCCGGACCAGCTGGCCGTCCTGGTGGCCGCGGACCTGCCGGGCGAGGCCGGGGTCGCGGTCAGCGACGACGCCGGACCGCGCCGCGGACTGGACGACCTGCTGGCCGAACTCGACGGCATGATCGGCCTGGACGGGGTGAAGGAGCAGGTCCGCGCGCTGGTCGCGGAAACGCGGCTGGACGCGCGCCGCCGCAAGGCCGGGCTGCCGGTCGGGGCGCGCAGCAGGCACCTGGTGTTCACCGGCAACCCCGGCACGGCGAAGACGACCGTCGCGCGCCTGATGGGCCAGCTCTACCGGGAGCTCGGCGTGCTGCCGTCGGGGCACCTCGTCGAGGTCGCGCGGCCGGACCTGGTCGGCGAGTACATCGGCCAGACCGCGCCGAAGACCCGCGAGGTGTGCGAGCGGGCGATCGGCGGGCTGCTGTTCATCGACGAGGCGTACAACCTGGTCCAGAGCTACTCGAACGGCACCGACTTCGGCAGCGAGGCGGTCGCCGAACTGCTGGTGCAGATGGAGAACCACCGCGAGGACCTGATCGTGATCGCGGCGGGCTACCCGGCGGACATGGACCGCTTCCTCGACGCCAACGCGGGCCTGCGGTCCCGCTTCGGCGCGACGGTGCACTTCGCCGACTACGACAACGACCAGCTGGCCGCGATCTTCACCGCCATGGCGGGCAAACAGGGTTACCGGCTCGACCCCGGGCTCGTCGAAGCGCTGCCCGGGTTCATGGCCGGTCTCGACCGCGGAACGGGTTTCGCCAACGGCCGCTCGGCCCGCGGCCTGCTCGAACGCGCGATCCGGGCGCAGGCGATGCGGCTGGCCGGCCCGGACGTCGACCTGGAGGCGCTGGACGACGCGGAGCTGACCCTGCTGACAGTCCCGGACGTGTCCGCCGCGGAATGACCCGCTCGGACGACCGGGTTTGCCGTCCGTGAAGGACTCCTTGAAGGAATCTGATTCCCTCGAGGGGTCCTTCACGGACGGCGAACCCGGCGCCGGAGGAGACCGGGTCACCGCACTGGGCGACTCCGTCTCGGGCGGTCCGGACGCGACGGCTACCCTGAACGTCGTGCCTTCTCCAGCCGCTGACTCCGCTCGCGCCCGCCGTGTCTCCCTCGTGACCTTGGGCTGTGCCCGCAACGAGGTCGATTCCGAGGAGCTGGCGGGCCGGCTGGCCGCGGGCGGCTGGGAACTGGCCGCCGAACCGGAGGACTCCGACGTCGTCGTGGTCAACACGTGCGGGTTCGTCGAATCGGCCAAAAAGGACTCGGTCGACACGCTGCTCGCCGCCGCCGACACCGGCCGCAAGGTCGTCGCGGTCGGCTGCATGGCCGAGCGCTACGGCACCGAACTCGCCGACAGCCTCCCCGAGGCCGACGCGGTGCTCGGCTTCGACCACTACGCCGACCTCTCGTCGCGGCTGGACGACGTGGTCGCCGGCCGCGCGATCGCCTCGCACACCCCGTCCGACCGCCGCAAGCTGCTGCCGATCAGCCCGGTGCAGCGGCCCGCCGCGACCGCCGAGGTCGAGGTGCCCGGGCACGCGCAGCACGGCTGGGGCCCGCGCGTCCTGCGCACGCGGCTCGACGATTCCCCGGTCGCCGCGCTGAAGATCGCCTCCGGCTGCGACCGGCGCTGCTCGTTCTGCGCGATCCCGTCGTTCCGCGGGTCGTTCGTGTCCCGCCAGCCCGACGAGATCGTCGCCGAGGCCGCCTGGCTCGCCGAGAACGGCGCGAAGGAACTGTTCCTGGTCAGCGAGAACTCCACGTCGTACGGCAAGGACTTCGGCCGCGACGGCACCCGCGCGCTCGAACTGCTGCTGCCGCGGCTCGCGGAGATCGACGGCATCGAGCGCGTCCGCGTCTCCTACCTGCAGCCCGCCGAAACGCGGCCGCAGCTGGTGCAGGCGATCGCGACCACGCCGGGCGTCGCGGACTACTTCGACCTGTCCTTCCAGCACTCCAGCGAACAGGTGCTGCGCCGGATGCGCCGGTTCGGCTCCACCGACTCGTTCCTCGCGCTCACCGAGCAGATCCGCGAGTACTCGCCCGAGGCGGGCATCCGCACCAACGTGATCGTCGGCTTCCCCGGCGAGACCGAGGACGACCTGGCCGAGCTGGAGCGGTTCCTCACCGGGGCGCGGCTCGACGCCGTCGGCGTGTTCGGCTACTCGGACGAGGACGGCACCGAGGCCGAGACCTTCGAGGGCAAGCTCGACCCGGCCGTGGTCGCCGAGCGCGTCGCGCGCATCTCGGCGCTGGTCGAGGAGCTGACCGCGCAGCGCGCCGAGGACCGCATCGGCACCTTCGTGGACGTGCTGGTCGAGCACGACGGCACGGACGGCGACGACGCGGTCGGCCGCGCCGCGCACCAGGCCCCTGAGGTCGACGGGGAATGCGTCATTCTCGAGGACGAAGAGACCAAGCCGCTCTCGGTGGGCGACATCGTCCGCTGCGAGGTCGTCGACTCCGCCGGCGTCGACCTGGTCGTCCGTCCGGCACCGGACGCCGGCCGGTGAGTGCCGCGCCCAGCGGGGCTGGCGAGGGCGTGCCCCGCGCCGCGTCGGAGGGCGGGGCTCAGCTGCCCGAGGCGACTCCGGTCCCGACGCTGAACCTGGCGAACCTGCTCACCATCTCGCGGCTCGTCCTGGTCCCGCTGTTCGTGGTCGCGCTGTTCACCGGCCACGGCGAGGACACCACCTGGCGCGCGATCGCCACCGGGCTGTTCGCCATCGCCTCGGCCACCGACCAGGTCGACGGCTGGGTCGCCCGCCGCTACGGGCTCATCACCGACTTCGGCAAGATCGCCGACCCGATCGCGGACAAGGCGCTCATCGGCGCCGCGCTGGTCGGGCTCAGCGCGCTGGGGGAGCTGTCCTGGTGGGTCACGATCGTGATCGCGGTGCGCGAGATCGGCGTGACCCTGCTGCGGTTCTGGGTGATCCGGCACGGCGTGATCCCGGCCAGCCGCGGCGGCAAGGCGAAGACGATGGCGCAGATCCTCGCGATCGTGACCTACCTGCTGCCGCTCCCGGCCGGAGCGGACCCGGTGCGCTGGGTGCTGATGGGAATCGCGGTGGCGCTGACGGTGATTACCGGCGTCGACTACCTGGTCCGTGCGATCCGGCTGCGCGCCGCCGGCCGGCGCGCGATGGGCGCGTGATGACCGGAGCGCGCGAACTGGTCGCGACCCTCACCCGCCGGGGGGAAACCGTGGCCGCCGCGGAGTCGCTCACGGCCGGTCTCGTCTGCGCCACGCTCGCCGAGGTGCCGGGTGCGAGCGCGGTGCTGCGCGGCGGTCTGGTGGTCTACGCCACAGAGCTGAAGGCCGCGCTCGCCGGGGTCGACGAACAGCTGCTGGCCGAGCACGGTGCGGTGCACCCCGACGTCGCCGCGCAGCTGGCCAGGGGCGCGCGGGAGCGGTGCGGGGCGACCTGGGGCCTCGGCCTGACCGGTGTCGCCGGGCCGGATCCGCAGGACGGCGTAGCCCCGGGCACGGTGTACGTCGGGCTCAGCGGACCCGGCGTGGACACGGTGCGTGAGCTGGCCGAGACCGGTGACCGGGACACGATCCGGACCGCGTCGGTGCGCGCCGCGTTCGCGCTGCTCGGGGAACAACTAGACTGAAAACGGCGTTCGCCCTTGGCGTACGTACGTGTCAAGTCCTGCACTCGGGGTACCGCTCTGGGTAACGTAGGAGGCACCAGTTCGGGAAGGGAGGCGCGTGATGACCGTGCTGTTGCGCGAGGCGATCGGTGATCGGCTCCGTCATGCCCGCACCAACCAGCGTCGGACGCTGCGTGACATCTCCCGCGCCGCCCGGGTGAGCCTCGGCTACCTGTCCGAGGTCGAGCGCGGCCAGAAGGAAGCTTCCAGCGAGCTGCTGGCGTCGATCTGCGAGGCGCTGGAGCTGCCGCTGGGCGAGCTGCTGCACAAGGTCGCCGCCGACGTGTCGGCCCTCGACAAGGTCGAGGTCGCGCCGGTCGAAGAGGTGGAGACCGCGCCGGGCCAGACTGTTCCGGACCGGGGCGAGGCCGGGTTCGAAGGCGGCCGCCTGGTGTCGGAGCTGATCGGCGACGACCTCTCCGACCTGCGGCTTCAGCCCGCGCCGCGGATGAACACGACGTTGCGGACCACGATCGGCGCGCCCAAGCTCGCGTCCACGATCGCGGCGTAACGCCGGCGCTGTTTCGCTGCACGGCCCCGGGGATCTCCCCGGGGCCGTCGGCGTGCGCGGGGTTCCCCTCCGGGCCGGTCCCGGCCGCCAGTCAGGGCTGACCCTGAATTCCCCCGGGGTCGCCTGGAACGGCGGAGGCCGACCTGACACGATGGAACCCAACGCCGGGGTCGGTACGTTGTGCGACTAGGGGAGCGACGCCCCGCCCCGAAGCAATCAGGGCCCGTGGGACGCAAGAAGGCAGGCGGAGGAGATGGCCAACCCGTTCGTGAAGTTCTGGAAGTACATGATGGCGGCGTTCTCGTCGAAGATCGACGAGCACGCCGACCCGAAGGTACAGATCCAGCAGGCCATCGAGGAGGCGCAGCGCAACCACCAGGCGCTGACGCAGCAGGCCGCCTCCGTGATCGGCAACCAGCGGCAGCTGGAGATGAAGCTCAACCGCCAGCTCGGCGAGGTCGAGAAGCTGCAGGCCTCGACGCGCCAGGCGCTGGTGCTGGCCGACGAGGCCCGCAGCAAGGGCGACGAGGCGAAGGCGACCCAGTTCGAGACCGCGGCGGAGAGCTTCGCCGCGCAGCTGGTCACCGCCGAGCAGAGCATCGAAGACCTCAAGACGCTGCACGACCAGTCGCTGCAGGCGGCGACGCAGGCCAAGCAGGCCGTCGAGCGCAACGCGACGATGCTGCAGCAGAAGCTGGCCGAGCGCACCAAGCTGCTCTCGCAGCTGGAGCAGGCGAAGATGCAGGAGCAGGTCTCCGCCTCGCTGAACCAGATGAGCCAGCTGGCCGCGCCGGGCAACACGCCGTCGCTGGAAGAGGTCCGGGACAAGATCGAGAAGCGCTACACCACCGCGCTGGGCTCGGCGGAGCTGGCGCAGAACTCGGTCCAGGGCCGCATGATGGAGGTCCAGGAGTCGGCCACCCAGATGGCGGGCCACTCGCGGCTCGAGCAGATCCGCGCGTCGATGCGCGGCGACTCGGTCGCCCAGGTCACCGACGGCGGCGCGTCCGCGGGCGCGGCCAAGCCGGCCGCCGCCTCCGGCGACATCCAGCGGGAGATCCAGGCCCGCGTGCAGGCGGAACAGGGCAAGAACCCGGCCTGACCGGCCGGGCACGAGCGGCGCGCAGGGGGTAGGGCCGGATGACCAAGCGACGGGACTTCAGCGAGTTCAACGCGAAGCTCGAGAAGCACATCGAGCGGTTGCCCGACTACGCCCAGCGCGCCCAGGAAAAGCTGCAGCGGTACTTCCCGCCCGCCGACGAGGCGGGCGGGAAGCCGCAGCAGAACGGCCGGACCCAGCGCGGTCCGGTCTCCCCGCCGCCGGCCCCGCGCCGCCCGTCGGCCCCGGCCGCGTTTTCCGCGGTGGCCGGACAGGTGCCCGCGGTGGCCGAGGTCCGCGCGAAATGGCAGCGCTGGAACGAGCCGAGCGCGAAACACCAGCGCCGGGTCCGCCGCACCTCGCGCGTGCTGACGCTGTGGGTGCTGGTCACGATCCTGTTCGGGGTCCTCACCGTGCTCACCGCCACCGGATTGCTCGGCGGGGCGGTGGCCGGTCCGGAGATCGGGCAGGCGGTGTTCTCCGGGTTCGCGACGCTGGTGTTCGGCACGTTCAGCGTCCGCACCGGGATGCGGCTGCGAGAGCTCAAGAAGGTCGAACTGCCCGCCGCGCCCAGCGGCCCGCCGCCGCTGCCCGCCGCCGGTTCGGCCGCGCGCGGGCCGATGGAGCGGCTGGCCGAGTCGGAAGCTTCGCTGCGGGAACTCCTGAAGCAGCTTTCGGTCCCGACCTCGCTGGGCACCACGGCGGTTCCCGAGGTTTCCGTCGCCGACGCCCGCGCGACGGCCGACGAGGCCGCCCGTGCGCTGCGCGGCCTGGCCGACCGGATCCAGGCGATCGAACGGGGCCGCAATTCCGCGCCGGAGCGCGAACGTTCGGCGCTGCAGGCCGCGATCGGGAAGCTGCGCGAACAACTCGACGACGGCATCGAGGGCTACGGCGGCCTGGTCGCCGCGGCCGGTCGCGCGGTGGCCGCGAGCAGTGACGGGATGGTCACGTCGCGGGAGGCACTGACGGACGCGACGGACCGGCTCGCCGGGTTGGCGCTGGCGTTGAAGGATCTCGGCTGACCCTGGCCCGTGGGCTCCAGGTGGCTGGCTTGCGACCGGGGAATCCGCCGCGAAACGCCCGATCCAGGGGTGAATGTGGTCCGGGCCTGCTGCTTCGCGACGACTCCGGGAATCGCAGCGATCGGGCGGGACCGCCGTCCTGATGGCCGAGTTTGGGATTCCGGTCGGCGCAACCGGACGCATCCGGCCGCGACGGTGCGTGAGTTTCCCCCGCACACCGCAACAATCGCGTAATCCGATCCTGCTGGTGACGGAAACGTCTGCGGTTTAACGTTTTTCTCATGAGGTCGGTGTTGGCACCCGCCAGGCCCGGCGTCGCGGGCTGAGGTTCGCGGCGCCGGACGTACACAGTGGACTCCTCCGATCCCGCCGAGGAAAGGACGCCCTCGTGACTACGCTCCCGCCGGAACCTGATCCTGTTCCCGTCCCTCCGCCCAGCTCGCACGAGCGGGTCCGCACCGCGTTCGAGCGGCTCGCGAAAGCCGACCGCCCCGGACTCTGGGCTTCGGTGCGGACCATGGAGGAAGTGCTCGTCGAGGCGAAAACCGTCGACGAACGCGTCCACGCCGGAGAAGACCTGCCGCTCGCCGGAATCGTCTGCGCGGCCGACGCCGACGGCCCGCCCGCGCTCGCGCGGCTGACCGACGCCGGCGCGGTGGTCCTCGGAACCACTGTCGCGGACCCGGAAAACGCGGTCGTGGGACTCGAGATCGTCGACCTGGCACTGAATTCCGCCGCCCGCGAGATCGCCGCCCCGCCTGGCGTGCTCACCCTCAAACCGACGCCCGGGCTCATCGCCGGCCCGACCGTTTCGGTGTCCGCGCACCGCCTCGCGACCGCCCAGCGCGCGATCGCGGCGATGCTCGGCCCCGATGGTCTGGACCCGGCGGCCCGCGAATGGCCCGCCGACGTCCGGCTCGCCGCCGGGCAGCACCCGCGCCTCGGCATCCCCGCCGAAGCCAGCCTCCCGCTGCCCGCGAGGAGGGCGTTCGACGTCGCCGCGGCCTCTCTGGAGGCTTCGGGTGCGGTGCTGGTCCCTGTGGACGTCCGCGCGCTTTACGGGGCCGGAAACGCCCCTGCGGCGCGCTCGCTGCTGGCGGAGCTGGACGCGGTTCTCCTGCCGACCGTCGGCGTCCTGGACGCGACGCTGAACGCCCTGGATCTCGCTGCGGTGACCGTGCCGGGGGACCGGCGGCCGTACGGGATCACGGTGGTGACAAGGGCGTTCGAGGACCAGATCGGGCTCGACCTGGCTTCGGTGCTGACCGGCGAGCAGTCGCCGGATCCGTATCCGTGCGAAAGCGTCGACGTCGTGGTGTTCGGCGCGCATCTGTGCGGCCAGCCGCTGCACGACGAACTGCACGGCGCCCGGTTCGGCGGTCTGGTCCGGACCGCCGAGCGCTACCGGATGGTGCTGCTCGACGGGGTCACGCCGCCGCAGCCCGGGGTGGTCTCCGGCTCGGCGGGCGTGGACGGCGAGCGCTGGCGGTTGTCTCCCGCGGCGTTCGGCCGGTTCGCCGCCGGCTTGGCCGCGCCGTTCGTGCTGGGCCGGGTCGAACTGGAGGACGGGAGCACGCCGCTGGCGGTGCTGTGCGAACCAGCGGCCGCGGCGGGCGGGGAAGGTCTGGACCGGTACGCGTCCTGGCGGGGCTACCTGCGGTTCGTCAGCACTGGCGGGCCGCGGTTCCCCGGCTGAGGCCGGGCGGTCGCTTTCGGCGCGGGGGCCCGAGTCTTCGTGGGCGGACTCGGGCTCGGCGCTGCGCTACCGGGCGGCGAGCCCCCGGCCGACGCGACGGACGAGTCCGGGCCCGTGCAGGGCGAAGCCGGTGTAGAGCTGCACGAGGCTGGCCCCGGCGTCGAGCATGCGGCGGGCGTCGTCCGGGCCGAGGATGCCGCCGACGCCGATGATGGGCAGCTTGCCTTCGGTCTTCTCGTGGACGAAGCGGACGACCTCGGCCGAACGCCGGGTCAGCGGACGGCCGGAGAGTCCGCCGGTTTCGGCGGCCAGCGCGGCTTCGGCGGGGGCGATGCCTTCGCGGGAGAGGGTCGTGTTGGTCGCGATGATTCCGGCGACGCCGTGCTCCAGGCAGACCTCGAGGAGTTCGGCGAGCGCGTCGTCGGTGAGGTCGGGGGCGACCTTGACCAACAGCGGAGTGTTGCCGCCCAGTTCGGCACCGGTCTTGCGGAGTTCGGCGAGCAGCTCGGCGAGCGCGGCTTTGTCTTGCAGCGCACGGAGACCCGGGGTGTTCGGGGAGCTGACGTTGATCGCGAAGTAGTCCGCGTAGGGGTGCAGGGCGCGCAGCGAGAAGCGGTAGTCCTCGACGGCCTCGTCCAGCGGCGTCACCTTCGACTTGCCGATGCTGATCCCCAGCGGGACCGCGGGTTTTCCGTCCGCGGCCAGGCGGTCGGCGAGGGCTTGGGCCCCGTCGTTGTTGAAGCCCATGCGGTTGATGACCGCGTCGGTGGCCGGGAGGCTGTAGAGGCGGGGTTTCGGGTTGCCCGGCTGGGGATGGCGGGTGACCGTGCCTACTTCGACGAACCCGAAGCCCAGGGCGGGCCACGCGTGGAGGGCGCGGCCGTTTTTGTCCATGCCCGCGGCCAGGCCGATCTTGTTGGGGAAGGTCAGGCCGAGGACGGTGGTGGGGTCGGCGGTGCGGTACAGCTTCGAGATCGGGCGGAGGGTTTTTCCGGCTCGGCTCAGCAAGGTGACGGTGCGTTCGTGGACTACCTCGGGGTCGTGGTAGGCGAGCCGGTACATCGCTGGGCGGACGATCCTGTCGAAGAGCACGCGTCCATGCTGCCGTATGGGGGGTGGGCCGGCTGGGGTGGATCTCGGTTGGTGTGGTGGGGGTCGCGTTGCGGCTCGTCGCCTGGCGGCGACATTGCGCACGGTGGTTGCGTGGGGCACCCCGAAGCTTGATTGTGCTGACGGTCTGGGGGTGCTTGTCAAGGCGGGAAAGATGCCTTGACAAGCACCCCCAGACCGCAGGGAGGCTTCGTATCGGGGTTGGGGGAGGGGCTGGGTGCCTCGCTCGTGGGTGCATCGGCTGCGGGTTGCTTCGTGGGATGGGGCTTCGCGGCTCTCGAGAGTTGGCGAATCTTCGGCGAGTTGCGGCGCAACGCGCGCTGCGCCACCACTCTGCTCCGGGCACTGCTCCGTGCTCGTTCACCAGTGTGATCAGGGCAAATCAGGATGGAAGATCCCCAATGTGGCATTGGGTGCGTGCGATGCACCCAATGTGGCGTTCGGTGCGTCTGACGCACCCAATGCCGCATTGGGGCGCATCGCTGCGGCTGCGAGGGCGGGCGAGTGGGGCGGTGGTCCGTGAAGGAGCCCCTCACGACCAGAGCGGATCAGTTTCGCCTCGCGGCGCCGGCTTTCCACTCGTCTTCCAACATGGCGTAGACCAGCTCGTCGGTCCATTCGCCCTTGACGATCTCGTTTTCCCGCAGGCGTGCTTCCTGGCGCATGCCCAGCCGTTCCATCAAGGTCGCCGACGCGGTGTTGCGGCCGTCGCAGCGGCCGATGATGCGGTGCAGGCCCAGGTCTTCGAAGCCGAGGCGCAGGACCTCGCGCGTTGCTTCCAGGGCCAGGCCTTTTCCGTGGTGGTCGGGGTGGAAGACGAAGCCGATCTCGCCCTGGCGGTGTTCGGCGCTGAGGTATTCGAGGTTGAGGTCGCCGATGAGCTGCCCGGTTTCGGCGAGTTCCACGGCGACGGCGAGGAACTGGCCTTCCTCCGACAGCGACGCGCTGTGCACGCGCTTCGCCAGCGCGGCGGCGGATTCCGCACGGCTGCGCGGTCCCCAGTACAGGTAGCGGACGACGTCCGCGCGGGACTGGAACGAGTTCAGGGCATCGAGATCGTCGTCCCGGAACGGGCGGAGGAGCAGGCGTTCGGTGCTGATCGGATAGTCCGGCCTGAGCATCCTCCCAGCCTAGCGACTTCCGCGTGCCCGCAGGAACCGCCGCGGTGATCGCCTGGCGCGGAAAAAACACGCGCGGAGCCGCGTGCGGACATGGAAATTCCCGGGGCGCCTCCTGGACGCCGTCAGCGTCCAGGCTCGAGCCGGACCGGTGCTCGAGAACCCCGGGAACCCGGTGACTGCCTGGTATTCGTCAGCAGGCAGCACGTGAAGCAGGCGATGAGCCGAAGGTGGCTCTTGTTGCATCGCTGCTCAAAGTCCCTACACGTGCCATCCGCTAGCGGACAGCCACCTCACGAGTCCTGTGTGAATACAACTTAGGACCACCTCCTCTCTCGTGTACTGCCACGCTAACCGCGAACCTCTAGATACGGCAACATCATTTGCGCGGCGGTCCATCGGCCGGGACGGGGCCGGGCTGGCAGCGCGGGCAGCACCAGGTCGGGCGCTGGTACTGGCCGTCGCCCTGCTGGCGCACCAGCAGCGGGCCGCCGCAGCGGAAGCAGCCTTGGCGGGTGCGTTCGTAGACCCAGGTGCGGCGGCCGCGGCGGAGGTCGCCGGTGGTGGCCTGTTCGTGCCGCCAGGCGTTGGCGACCAGCAGCTTCCGGGCGAGCGCCACGGCCCGTGCGGGGTCCACTTCGGACACTGGGGTCCACGGGGAAACCCCTAGCAGGAAAGAGATCTCGCACTTGTAGAGATTGCCGACGCCGGCCATGATGCGCTGGTCGAGCAGTGCGTCGCCGAGTTCGCGGTCCGGTTTCGCGGCGAGGTTGGCGGCGGCCAGCGCGGCGTGCTCGTCCGTCCACTGTGGATCGAGCAGGTCGGGGCCGAGGTGGTCGACGAGAGTGTGTTCCTCGGTGGTGGGCAGCAGTTTCAGGTCGTGCAACCGAAAACCGATCGCCTGGACGTCGTCGGTCATCAGCACGACGCGCGCGTGATGGGCGGGCATCGGCCACTTCGCGCCCGCGGGCTGGATTTTCCACGAGCCGTCCATGCGCAGGTGGCTGTGCAGCGTCAGGTCGCCGGAGAAGCGCGTGAAGAGATGCTTTCCGACGGTGCCGACGCCGTGCACCTCCCGGCCCGCGAGGTCCACAGTGGCCAGTTCGGGGTGCCGGAACTGCCCGCGCACCAAGGTTTTCCCGGCGAGCGCGCGGTCGAGCAGTTTTCCGGCCAGGAATACGGTGTCGCCCTCGGGCACGGTTCAGCCCGCGGTTTCCGACACTTCCGCCTGCACCGCTTCCTCCTCGGCGCGCACGCGGTGCCGTCCGGCGCGGTTGGAGCGCAGGATCTTGGCGAGGACCATGTTGAAGGTCAGCGCGATCTCTTGTGCGCCAGGGGAATGCCATTCGTGGATCGGGCTGCACGCGCCCTGCGCCTGCTGCACCGCGAGCCGGTCCGGGATCGCGGTCGGCATCACCAGCGAACCGAAGTTCTCCCGCAGTTCCGAGACCCGGAACTGGTGCTCGTACGACCGCACGCGCAGCTTGTTCACGAGTACGCCGATCGGGCGCAGCGACGGATTGCTGTCCTCGCGGATCCGTTCGATCGCCTCGAGCGCGCGCTGCGCACCGGCGACGGCATACATTGTGGGTTCAGTCACAATGAGCGCGCTGTCGGCCGCGACGAGCGCCGATTTGGTGAGCCGGCCGAGCGACGGCGGGCAGTCGATGATCGCCAGCTCGTACGGATCCTCGCGCAGCGGGTGCTGGTGCAGCTCGTCGAGCGCGCGGGAGAGGTTTTCCAGGCGGCGGCCGTCGGAGTCGGGTTCGTTGAGCGACTCCAGCTCCTCGGCGCCGACCAGCACGTCGATGTCCTCGCTCCAGACGCTGGGCGCGATCGCGCGTTCGAGGACGGCCCGCGCGGGCGTCTCGAGCACGTCGGCGAGCGTCGCGTCGGTGAACGGCGGGTCGAGCGAGGTGGTGGCGTTGCCCTGCGGGTCGAGGTCGGCTACGAGCGTGCGGGTTCCCCTACGCAGCGCGGCCGACGCGATACCGAGCGCGACCGTCGTTTTGCCGACACCACCCTTGAGGCTGAGAACGGCGACCGTGTGCACTCGACACAGCCTACGGGCCGTGCGCCGGGGCGGTAGCCCGGAAGGTGGCGAACGCCGCTGCGGCGCCACGCGGGTCACGGCAAGTGACCGGCGGCCATTACCCTGTCGGCCATGAAGACCGACACCGTGGCCGCCCGGGGTTCGGGCGCTGTTCGCCGGGCGCTCGAGGCCGAACTGCGGGCCGCCCGCGCCCGCGGCGTGGAGCAGCCGGTCGTCGTCGACGTCGGCGGCGGGAGCGGCGGCTGGGCGGTGCCGTTCGCCTCGGCCGGATGCCTGGTCACCGTGGTCGAACCGAACCCGAACGCACTCGCGACGCTGCGCCGCCGCGCCGAGGAGGAGGGCGTCTCCGGCCGGATCACGGTGATCGCGGACGACTCCGACGCGCTCGCCGCGCACGTCCAGGCCGGATCGGCGGACCTGGTGCTGGCGCACGGCCTGCTGGAGGTCGTGGACGACCCGCGCGCCGTGCTCGACGCGCTCGCCGCCGCTGTGTCGCCGGGCGGCGCCGTGTCGGTGCTGGTGGCCAACCGCAACGCGGCCGTGCTGCATCGCGCGCTGGCCGGGCGGATCTCCGAGGCGCAGCAGCTGATGGAAGGCCCGGACGGCATCGTCGCGGGGGACACCGTACTGCGCCGGTACGACAGCGCCGGGCTGACCGATTCGCTCGTGGCGGCCGGCCTTGAGGTCACGCTGCTGCAGGGCGACCGGGTGATCTCGGACGTCGTACCGGGCGGGGTCCGCGAGGACGAGCTGGCCGAGTTCGAGCTGAGCGCCTCGGCGGTGCCCGCGCTGCGCGACGTCGCGGGCCGGTTGCACGCGATCGCCCGGCGGGGCTGATCCGCTCCGCTCTGCGGCGGTAGCCGTCCCGGACCACCCGTAAGCGTGGTCGCCGGTGCTCGCGCGCCGGGAATTGTCGGTGGCGGAAGGTAGCGTCCGGAGGCGTGGGGAGAAACGCCGAACTGCCGAGCGGGATGGCCCGCTACCGCGTCACCACGGGCGCGACCGAGCTGCCGGACGACACCGGCTGCTCGATTCTGCACGTGGACATGGACGCCTTCTTCGTGTCGTGCGAACTGCGCACCCGGCCGGAGCTGGCGGACCAGCCGGTCGTCGTGTCCGGCGGCGGCCCGCGCTCGGTCGTCGCCGCGGCGAGCTACCCGGCGCGGCGCTTCGGCGTGCGCTCGGCCATGCCGTTCGCCACCGCCAAACGGCTGTGCCCGCAGCTGGTCTGCATCCAGCCGACGCCCGGGCTGTACGGCGAGGTGTCGCGCGGCGTCATGGGGATTTTCCGGCAGCTGACGCCGCTGGTGGAGCCGCTGAGCCTGGACGAGGCGTTCCTGGACGTAGGAGGCGCACTGCGGCGGCTGGGGACCACTCCGGGTGCGCTGGGGGCGCGGATCCGGGAACGGGTGGCGGCCGAGCACGGGATCACGTGCTCGGTCGGGGTCGCGAAGGTCAAATTCGTGGCGAAACTGGCGTCGGGGATGGCCAAACCGGACGGGATGGTGATCGTCCCCGCGGCCGAGACGCTGGAGTTCCTGCACCCGCTGCCGGTGTCGGCGCTGTGGGGCGTCGGCAAGCGGACGGAGGAACAGCTGCGCCAGCACGGCTGGCACACGATCGCGGACATCGCCGCCACCCCGCCCGCCCGGCTGCGGCGCGCGGCGGGCCGAGCGGTCGGAGATCACCTGTGGGCGTTGGCGAACGGCCACGACGACCGGGCGGTGGAACCGGAGTCGGCGGAGAAGTCGATCGGAGCCGAGCACACCTTCGATGTCGACGTCCTGAACCGCGGCGAGCTGAGCCTGGAGTTGCTGCGCCTGTCCGAACGAGTCGGGGCGACGCTCCGATCGCGTGCGCTGCGCGGGAGGACGGTCTCGATCAAGGTGCGGTTCGCCGATTTCCGCACGATCACCCGAGCGCGCACCGTGCTCTCCCCGACGGACGTGGCCCGCGACATCCACCGCACGGCAGTCGAGCTGCTGACCGAACACGCACCGACGGGAGCGGTCCGGCTGATCGGAGTGCGAGTGGAAGGCCTGGACACCGGCGACGGAGGCGAGCAACTGTCGTTCGCGAACGACGAACCTCGATGGCGCGACGCGGAGGTAGCGGCGGACGTCGCAAGACTGAAGTTCGGCTCGGCGGCTATCCGGCCTGCTTCGCTGCTTTCTCCCCGGGAGGATTGAGGGCGGGGCGTGCAGGAGTGAGGCTGAGGTGGAGAGCGGGCCCTGGCTGGCCTGTTCGGATGGAAACCCCGAGGCTTGCTTCTTCGCCCGTCAATGCCCTGCAGCGATGCTGCGGGACCCGTTTCCGCTCGCCCGCACAGCATCCGTCCGCGCCTTCCTCGAAATCCCGCCCCCGCTGCCTGGCACGGTGTCCCGGGCAAGACCGCCTTCGGGGCCGGGAGCTGATCGCGCGCTGGGAGGTCTCGGCACCGCTGGGAAGCCCAGGCCTGCTGGGCGTGTGGCCGTCGCCGTTCTGGCACCGCAGACGTTCGGACGGCAGCGGCGGGCACGCCCGCACGCGTCCGGGCGCAGGCTTCTCTGTCCGGCCGGGCCGCCTAGCCGGATTCATCCGCCTCGACGGATTCGTGGGCGATTCACCGGAATGACCGCCCAGTTGGCGATCGATGCCCGGCTCGAGGCGGTCGAGCAAGGCCCGGAACAGGGTTCCGTCGGTCGCGCTGAGTTAGCGGGAGCCGGGCTGTTCGAGCGGTGAGGAATTGCCGATCCCGGATACCTCCGGGTGAATGAATCGCGGACGGTACCGATCGGCGGAAGATCGGCCCGGCGGGGGCGTCGGCAGGGCGGGTGGTCGGCGCGGAGACGGTTTCTCTCCGTGACGAGGGACCCCGCCCGGGGGAGGCCGACGGGGCGGCGCAGGGCCCTGGACTGCGCCGATGGGGGTGACTTCCGTCGCGGTGACGCACTGTCAACCCGCGTTGTGCGGGATTTCCCCCGATTCGATCATTTCCGGATCGGGGATCGGGTAGTCGGACGAGCGCGGGGCTCGTATCCTGGACAGTGCCACCCCGCCTGGGGTTGGCTGTTGGGTCCAGGACGTTGCGCGGCCCGGCGCCCGCGACAGCTGTGCCGGAGGAGGAAAGATGCCACTCTCCGAGCATGAGCAGCGGCTGCTCGACCAGATCGAGCGCGAGCTCTATGCCGAGGACCCCAAGTTCGCATCCACGGTGCGCGGCACCCGGTTGCGCCGACCCGCGCGCCGTCGGCGCATCCAGGGGATCGCCCTGTTCGTGGTGGGCGTTGCGCTGCTGGTGCTCGGTGTGGTGATCCCGGTATTGCGGGTAGCCGACGTGCCGGTGGTCAGCGTGCTCGGGTTCCTCGTGATGTTCTTCGGGGTCATGATGGCCGTGACGTCGCTGCGCCACAGCGACAGCGGCGGCAAGAACAGCCATGACGACGGAGGCGGCGGGGGGAAGCAATCCGGCCGCAAGAGCTCCTTCACGCAGCGCATGGAGGAACGTTTCCGCCAGCGCTTCGAAGGCCAATAGCACGACGGCGAATCCGCGCTTCTCCCCTCGGGGCGGAGCGCGGTTTCTCGTGCGCGGGCACGGACTGCACCGGCTAGCGGGACACCATTTCCCGCCCCGGATTGTCGGGGCAGGCCTGGCTCGTGTGCGCCCGGTCGGGATGCGCGACGAGGAGTTGCGTCGCGCCCCGGGGCATGCGGTGCTGCCGAATACGGCACCGGATCGGGCGAGGTGTCGCAGCGTGCCGGGGTGAGCGGATTCGCCGAGGTCGATCAGAGCCAGCAGGCCGCGCGGAGTTCGGGGAAAACGGCCCCCGAGAGCGGCGAGGGCGCGGCAGTGCAAAGGCTGAGGCGGGACAGCGGTCTGGGATTTGCCGCGGCCGAACGCATCCGGATGGTTTGGCTCGTCCCACCGCACCCAACAAATGCACCCACCGCGATCTGCGCGCGCCGCTTAGGCAAGACCAGGCCGCGCTGGCTCAGGCTTCACACCCCAGCCAACGCGACCCCGTGAAGCTCACCGTCGTCGGCGAATGACCGATCGGGGGAACAACCGACCGCGCATCGACAACGGGGCCGTCCGGCGCAGGCTTTCCCGCAGCTGTCCGAAAGCGGGCTCCAAGGTCGCATCCGGAGTCGCCTCGTCGCTGTACCAGCTGCGTTCCACCGCGCCCAGCACAGTCCGCAACGCCTCCCGGCCCGAGTCGTCCAGGCGGTGGCGTTCGGCGATCTTCCCGCCCGCCACGCGAACCGTGTCGCTGTCGGAGATCGGCAGGTCTCTGTCCGCGCACTCGGCCTTCAGCTCGCGCCAAGCCGCGTCGGCGGCACCGGAGGAGTGCGTGGCGATCGTCTGGAGGTGACGGCGGCGCGTCAGGTCGCGCAGCGCAGCGGGGCCGCCGGTCGCGGCGAGGATCAGGACCACCACCGCGGCGAACCACCATGACACCGTGCCGGCCAGCAGGCCGATCGCGGCGACCAGCAGGACCGCTCCGGTCAGCGGCAGCCACAACGCGGCCAGGTGCAACGGGGTCGGGGCGGCGACCGGGTTTCTGACCAGCACGTTCCCGTCCGGCGTGGCGCCCGGCGGGACGCCGGACGGGGCCATGCCGGGACGCGGGCGGCGGCGCAGGAAGTACGACGTGGCCACGGCGGCGGCGCCCAGAACCGCGAGGGCGAGCGCCAGCCAGGTCATCCAGCTGTCGTCCGGGGTCGTGTCGGCGGGGGTGGCGGGTGCGGCCTGGTCGTGGGTCTTGTCGGCCGACGCGCCGGTCGACGGGGAGGCGGAGCGCGGGGCCGTCGGGAGGTCGTCGGTCGCGTTGGGCTGGTGCGGGTTCTGGGTGTTCTGCTGGAGATACGGCGGGACGATGCCGCGGCCGTCGGCGAGCGGGGTCGGGTCGAAGCTGACCCAGCCCTTGTCGCCGAAGTACGCCTCGACCCACGCGTGCGCGTCCTGCGAGCTGATCGACTGGTAGTCGCCCTTGGAAACGCCGGGAGTGAAGCCGATCGCGACGCGCGCGGGGATGTGCGCGACCCGCAGCATCACCGCCATCGCCGACGCGTATTGCTCGCAGTAGCCCCGTTTTCCCTTGAGGATGAAGTCGGCGAGCGCGTCGGCGTCGGTGGCGTCCGCGGTCTTCGTGTCGTACACGAAACCGTTCTGCGCGCTGAAGTACTGCCACAGCGCGGTCGCCCGGTCGAAGTTGTTCGACTTGCCCGCGGTGAGCTGGTCGGTCAGCGCCGTGACGCGCGGGTCGACCTGGCCGATCCGCGTGTACAGCGCGGGGACCTCGTCGGATTTCGGGGCGGCGTCGCGCAATTCGGCGGCGGTCGGCTCCTTCAGCGACGCGGTTTCCACGTACGCCGGGGCGGGTTCGCTCGTCGTGGTGAACACCGAGCCGCTGACCCGGTCGTACAGCCACTGCGGCGGCACGCCCCGGAGCGCGCGCGGGGCGCCGTAGACCGGCAGCCAGTTGTCGACCCAGCGCGTCGGCTGGATCTGGATCTGCCGAGACACGCCGGTGCCGTCGTCGCCGGGCGCGGCGGGCAGCGTGCTGTTCGCGAGCACGCCGGTCTGCGCCTGGCCGCCGGCGCGCAGGCCCCAGCCCTTGTTCGGCGTGTAGGTGTCCAAGGTGAACGCGCGCATCAGCCGCCGATCCGGGCCGAGGCCGCGGACCTGGAACAGTTCGGTGTTCTGGCCCTGGTCGAGCAGTCCGCGCAGCTGCGTGAACGGCGCGATGCCGAAGCCGCCGGTCCCGTCCCCGTCGCCGCCCGGGCCGGAACCGAACGGGATCTTGCCGACCGTCCCGACCATGGTGATCCCGCCGCCCAGCAGGCCGAGCACGATCGCCGAACTGACCACGGCCACCGGGGCCTGCGCGAGCCGCAGCATGCCGCCGGAGCCGGGCGCGTCACGGTTGCGCCAGCGGCGGTGCCGGTGGTTTCCGTCAAGCGCGAGCAGACACGCGAAGGCACCGGCGCCGAGCACGAACGTCCACCACGGCATCAAGTCGTCCGACAGCGCCGCGGGCACCGCGTACACACAGAGCAGCACGAGCCCGGTCGCCGCGGGTGCCGCCGCGGCGACGGCGAGCGTGTCGACCAGCACCGCGACCAGGCCGATCGCGATCGTGACGAGGCACAGGATCGGCTGGGTGCTGTCGACCGGCGGGAGGCCGGTCCGGATCTGCTCAGCCGCCGCGGTGAGCGTGGCCTGCAGTTCGCCGAAGGCGGTGGGGCCGGGGAAAATCGTGAGCACGCCCTGGGTCGTGAACGCCCCGGTGATGAGGAACAGCAGCACGAACAGCTGCCCGAACCCGGCGACGACGGTCGGCGCGCGCAGCGACCGCAGCGCCAGCCCGGTGCCCGCGACCAGCACGACGGCGACGAAGATGTACCCGAACCACGCCCAGCCGGAGACGACGCTGGTCAGCGACGTGGCCGCGCACAGCGTCGCGAGCCCGGCCGCGATCGGCGGCAGCACGCTGCTCCGCCACGCGGGCGGCGGATCGGTGGGCTGCGGGGTCGGGGTGTGCGGGATCGGCGGCGCGCCGGACGGGCGGGGAGCGGTGGTGGTCATCGGATCCCCCTGCGTGCTCGTGCGCGGCGACGCCGGTGAGAACCGGCATCACCGCGCACGACGGTCTTCGTCAGTTTCATCGCGTCCCGCCGATCACCGTCGACCGGTGGGTCCCCGCGCGGCACAGCAGCCCCCACACCTCGGGCATCGGCGTTCGCGGACCAGCCACCACGACGCCCCAGCCAGCTCCGCGCAGCAGCTCCGCCGACTCCTCGGTCGCCGCGGCGAGGTGGTCCGGCGAAGCCGAACCCGCCCAGGCCGGAGTGTCCAAAAGGACGGCGAGACTGCGGACTCCACGGGCCCGGTACCGCGTCAGCTCGTGCACCGATTCCGCGCTCACCGTGCCCAGGATCGCGATCAGTTCCTGTCCCTCGGCCGGGTCGTGGCCGAGCGTCACGTCTCGCTGGTGCGCGGGCTGGAGCGCGGCCAGCGCGTCGAGCACCAGGTTGTCGTACCCCTCGCCGCCGTCGGCGGGAGAGTCGGCGAGCGAGATGCCGTGTTCGGTCACCAGTCGGACCCGGTGGCCGGTCCGCCGCAGATGCAGCGACACCGAAGCCGCGAACGACACCGCCCACTCCAGGCTCGCCGCGGGCCCGCTCCCGTGGTGCGCCGCGGCGCGGTGGTCCAGCAATACTGTCGTGCCGCCGCGCCAAGGGCGTTCCTCGATGCGGACCATGATCTCGTCGCGCCGCGCGGTCGACCGCCAGTGGACCTTCCGCATGTCGTCGCCGGTGCGGTAGTGCCGCACGATCACGTCCGGCTCGCCCTGCCCGGAATGCAGCCGGACGCTTCCGTCGTCGCCCGCTCCGGCCCCGGCACCGCCGGGCAGCCCCCACAACGGCACCGCGCGCGGCACGACGACCAGCCGCGAATGGCCGATCAGCTCGCGTTCGAATTCGCACAGCCCGAACGGGTCGGTGATCGTCGCGCGCAACGGGCCCACCTGCTGGATCCCGCGCATGGCCGGGCGCAGCGGATACCGCAGCAGCACGCGCCGGTCGTGCGGCAGCCGTTCGACCACGAACCGCGGGCGGGCGCCCAGCGCGTACGGCACGCCGTCCTCCAGCAGCACTTCGCCGCCGGGCAGCCGTCCGCTGCGCCACAGTTCAAGGTCGACCTCGCCGGTCGCGCCCGCCGCGACCCGGTCCGGGCGCAAGGAGCGCGCGGCGCCGAGCCGCAGCCGGGTCGCCGAAATGTAAGCGGCGACCAGCAGCGGCAGGGCGACGACGAACACCGCGACCCGCAGCAGGTCGCGTTCGTTGAGCACCAGCGAGCACACCGCGGCCGCGATCCCGGCGGCGAGGAGGCAGCGGCCTCGGGTGGTGAGGCCGGAAAGCGCGCGCAGCATGCGGATTCCCTACTCGGGTAGCGGGACGCGCCTCAGCGGGCCGAGCCCTGGGGGACGGGGACGCGGTGCAGCACCGCGCGGACCACGTCGGTCGCCGAACGGCGGGCGGCGTGCGCCTCGGTGGTGAGCACCAGCCGGTGCGCCAGCACGGGCACGGCGACCGTGTGCAGGTCGTCGGGCACCACGTAGTCGCGCCCGGACAGCGCGGCCTGCGCGCGTGCGGCCCGGACCAGGTGCAGCGTCGCCCGCGGCGAGGCGCCGAGCCGGATCTCCGGCACCTGCCGGGTCGCCGACACGACGTCGACGGCGTACCGGCGGACCTCCGGCGCGATGTGCACGCCGCGGACGGTCTCGATCAGCCGCAGCATCGTCTCGCCGTCGGACACCGGCTCCAGGTCCGCGAGCGGGTTGTGCCCGGAGTGCTCGTCGACCATGGCCAGTTCGGCCTGCTGGTCGGGGTAGCCGATGGACACCCGCGCGGTGAACCGGTCGCGCTGGGCCTCGGGCAGCGCGTAGGTGCCCTCCATCTCGATCGGGTTCTGCGTCGCGATGACCATGAACGGCGCGCCGAGCCGGTAGGTGCTCGTGTCGACCGTGACCTGATGCTCCTCCATGCACTCCAGCAGCGCGGACTGCGTCTTCGGCGAGGCCCGGTTGATCTCGTCGCCGACCACGATGTTCGCGAACACCGGGCCGGGCCGGAACTCGAACTCGCCGGTCTGCCGGTTGTAGATGGACACGCCGGTGACGTCGCTGGGCAGCAGGTCGGGCGTGAACTGCACGCGGCTGACGGTGCAGTCGATCGAGCGCGCGAGCGCCTTCGCGAGCGAGGTCTTGCCGACGCCCGGCACGTCCTCGACGAGCAGGTGACCCTCGGCCAGGAGGGTCACCAGCGCGATCCGGATGACGTCCGGCTTGCCGACGAGGACGCGTTCCACGTTCGCGGCGATCCGGCGCGCGGCGTCGTGCAGTTCGCCGAGCCCGGCCGCCGGGACCGCTGCCAGCCCGTCCGGGGACTCGACCGCCGGGTACGGCGGCTGCCCGGACCCGTTGCCGTGACCTCCGGCGGGGGAAGCGGACTGGATTCTCGACGTCACTCGACCTCCTGGTGGCGCAATGGCTGGGCGGGAACCGGCGGGGATGCGCGCCTGCCCAGCGTGCTCCCCAGTGTGTCAAACCCGGGAGAACCGGGCGGCGGAACCCCGAGATCGTTTCATGGTGACGCCCAGCCACCTCAGCACTCCTTCTTACGGGTGATTATGAGGCATTTTCAGGTGATCCCGCTGACCGTATGCACTGTCGTATGCTCCGAAACGAAGTCGCCCGACCACGGTTCGACGTCGGAAGAGGTGCATCCGCGCATGAGCGAGGCCGAGGCGGAACGGAAAGCCGGGCTCCCGGGACTGTCCGGCGGCCGGTTCGCGGTCACGCCCGAACTGGCGACCGCGACGTACGCGAAGCTCGGCGAGCTGCAGGACGTCGTCGGCGAGATGGTCCGCGAGGCCGCGGTGCTCGGCCGGTCGGTGCCGCTGGGCGGCGGGTACGCCGGCGAGGTCGGCGCGTTCATGGCGAAGTACGGCCTCGGCCGCGACGGCTCGGCGGTCGACAGCCTCACCGCGTTCGGGAAGGAAATCGCCGGGCTGAAGAAACGCATCGGCGGCGCGCTCGAGAAATACCGCGACCAGGACAGCGAAGCCGCCGAAGGCGTGGACTGCACCGGTGGCTGACCGTTCCGCGGCGCGCGCCGCACTCCTTCTTCTCCCGCTCGCCGGGCTGACGATGCTCGTTTCCTGCGGCCGGATGCCCGGCCTCTCGCACGCCGCACCCGCCGACGGAGGCCCGCCCGCTCCGCCGCCGTCATCCTCCGCTCCTTCGCTGGCCAAGCTCGACCCGTGCACGCTGCTCTCGCCGCAGGACCGGTCGTCGGCCGGGCTCACCGGGCAGGGCAAGCCGAAGACGATCGGCGAGGCGCGCGCCTGCGACTGGACGGTGCCCTCGACCTTCGGCGTCACGGTCACCCTCGACGAAACCAACGGGCTGGCCAACCTCGACCTCTCCGACGGCAAGCGCACCAAGAAGGAGGTCGGCTCGCACCAGGCGGTGCAGGTGTCCGGCCGCCGCGGCACGTGCGCGGTGCTGCTCGACGTCGGCGGCGCGCAGAGCGTGCAGGTCGACGTGAACAACGCGAACTTCGCCGACTCGGACCTCGCCTGCTCGCGGGCGGGCGACGTGGCCGGGCTGGTCGAGCCGAAGCTGCCGTGAACCCCGTGCGAGGAGGAAAGTCGTGACCGACACCCCGGCCCCCGAGCCGACGGCCCGGTACGAAGCGTTCAGCCACGCGGCGCTGGCCGCGCAGGCGGTCGACGGCAACGACCCGGCCGCGGCCGGCGAGTCGGGCACGCGGTGGGCCGGGCTGTCGCAGCGGCTCGAGGACTCGCTCGGCGGGCTGATCGCGCTGTCCGCGGGCAGCGAGGAGGCCTGGCAGGGCGACGCCGGCGACGCGATGCGGAAGGTGCTCGGCAAGGCGTCCGGCTGGCTGGCCGAAACCTCCGTGGTGTCGGCGAAGGTCGGGGAGGCCGTGCAGGGACAGGCCGAGGTCGCCGCCCGGGCGCGCGCGGACATGCCCGCGCCGGTGGACTTCGACCCGGCGGCGATGATCCGGTCCGCCGCGGCGAGCGGGGACCTGGTGCGGCTGGCCGGGCTGTCGTCCGCGATGGACGAGCGGCGCGCCGAAGCCGAGGCCGCCCGGCAGAAGGCGATCGACGTCCTGCGCACCCGGGACACGGCGTTGCGCGGGCTCCTGCCCGAAGGCGAGTTCCCCGCGGTCCCGCCGCTCGGCGCGGGGCCGGCTTGATCAGCCTGTCGGCGTCCGCGTTCGACATCGTGTGGGCCGACCTCGGCCTCGACGCCCCTCCCGCGCCGCTCTCGGTGCGCAGCGTGGGAGAGACCGACGCCGACCGCTCCGCGATCCGCGCGGAGGTCTACCGGAACCTCGGCGAACGCGGCCTCTTCGACGGCCGTCTAGACGCCGCGCTGGAGAACGGCCTCCGCGTGCTGGCGTCCGCGGAACGGTATGTGGAGTGCGAAGCGCTCGCCGACATGACCGCCGACGAACCGTTCCGCGCGGTCGCCGCTCTTCGCGGACGGAACGCGGTGCTGGCCGTGCAGCCGGCGCGGACGATCGGCGTGCGCGGCATCGGGGAGAGCGAACTGGCCTCGGCGATCGTCGACGTGCTGCCCGAGCTTTCGGCCGGACCCGGTTACGGCGTCCGGCTGCCCGCGGCGGGGGAGCCGCCCGGCGGCGCGCAGGGGGAGGAGCTGCGGGCGATCCAGTCCCGGCCGGTGTACGCGGCGGGCCAGTTCACCGTCCACGTCCGCGACCGGGCGGGCAAACTCGCCAGGACCGGCGGGCTGACGTGGTTCGACACGGACGCCGGGGCGTATTCGGCGGTGAGCTCGCCGGGCCGCGGCGGGCAGGAGTGGGTGACGGTGTCCCCGGTCGACAGCGCGCGGCTGGCCGAGCGGGTGATGGAGCTGGCGCCGCGCTGACGGGGCGCGTCTGAAGTGGACGGTGGCGGCCGCGCCGGTGTCGCGAGTGGACGGTCGACCGGCTGGCGGCGGACTCGTGCGCGGCGATGCCGGTTCTCAGCGGCATCGCCACTCACGACCGCGGTTGGCCGCCGCTTGCGCCGGACTCCCCGCCGAGCCCCACCCGGCTGGCCTCACCACCAGGCCTCGCCGCGGCTCCCCACCCGCCCCCACGGCGGCCCCCACCAAGCCCCACTCGCTTTGCATCGCGCACTTCCCGGACTTCGCGCCGCCTCCCCACGACGCCCCCCCCACCAGGCCCCACCGCGGCTCCCCACCCCGCTCCACCCGCGTCCCCGCCAGCCCCCACCGGTTCCCCCACCCGTCCCCACCACGGGTCCCCACGCTGCCGAAACGCGGACGTTTCAGACCTTCCGAGGTTGCGGGAGACCCCGGTGCGGGGGATCTTCGCCACGGTCCCCCCACCGCGCCCCCACCTGGACCCACCTCCGTGACCTGCGCAAACGCGCCACCCGACGGAGTGGCACGCGCGCAAGACTCGTTGACTGTGGTGAAAAGTGGGGTACGGTGGTGGCCAGTGGGGCGGAAGGGAGCCCCCGAGCCGGGACCGGGCGGGGAGCCAACCGGATCCGGTAGGGAGGTGGAGGCCGGTGTTCCTCGGCACCCACACCCCGAAGCTGGACGACAAAGGGCGGCTCACGCTGCCCGCGAAGTTCCGCGAAGCCTTGGCAGGCGGGCTGATGGTCACCAAGGGGCAGGACCACTGTCTCTTCGTCTTCCCCCGAGCCGAGTTCGAGCAGATGGCCAGGAAGGTCGCCGAAGCCCCGTTCACCAACGAGGCGGTGCGGGCCTACCAGCGCTACCTGTTCGCCGGGACGGACGAGCAACGTCCGGACGGACAAGGGCGCGTCGCCATCGCGCCGGAGCTGCGCCGGTACGCGGGGCTCAACAAGGAGTGCGTGGTGATCGGCGCGATCACCCGGCTCGAGATCTGGGACGCCCAGGCGTGGCAGGGCTACCTGGACGAACACGAGGACAGCTACGCACAGGCTCGGGAGGAAGTTCTGCCGGGCGTCTTCTAGGAGACGCCCTGAGCGCACCTGCGTCGTCGGGGGACGCGGGTACGCCGTTCGACGCGGATGCCGTGAGGCCTCTGTCCGCTCTTTGACCCTGGCGCACCTTCCCCGGTGCCAGGTCAGCAAGCGGGCGGGCAGGGACCTGACGGCATCCGCCGCATCTTCCCCGGAAACACTCGCGGCAGAAAGGGGGAAGACATGGCGGACGAAGCCGAGCACGTTCCGGTGCTGCTGGACCGCATCGTCGAGCTGTTCGCCCCCGCACTGGCGGATCGCGACGCCGTTCTCGTCGACGCGACCGTCGGCCTCGGCGGCCATTCCGACGCGCTGCTCGCCGCGTTCCCCCGGCTCCGGCTGATCGGTCTCGACCGCGATCCGGCCGCGCTCGAGCGCTCCGCGGAGCGGCTCGCGCGGCACGGCGACCGCGTCGACCTGGTCCACACTGTCTACGACGGACTGCCCGAAGCGGTGTCCGGACTGGGACTGTCCCAAGTGGACGGAATCCTGTTCGACCTCGGCGTCTCGTCGATGCAGCTCGACCGCACCGAACGCGGGTTTGCCTACTCGCAGGACGCGCCGCTCGACATGCGGATGGACCCGACCACCGGGTTCACCGCGGCCGACGTGCTCAACACCTACGCGCCCGGCGAGCTGATCCGGATCCTGCGCGACTACGGCGAGGAACGGTTCGCGCAGCGGATCGTCCGCGCCGTGGTGGCGGAACGGGAGAAGGAACCGTTCACCCGCAGCGGAAGGCTGGTCGAACTGCTCTACTCCGCGGTGCCCGCGGCGAGCAGGCGCACCGGCGGGCATCCGGCGAAGCGCACGTTCCAGGCGCTGCGGATCGAGGTCAACGGCGAGCTGGAAGTGCTGCGCCGGGCGATGCCCGCGGCGCTGCGCACGCTGGCGATGGACGGCCGGATCGTCGTCGAGTCCTATCAGTCCCTCGAGGACCGGCTGGTCAAGCAGGCGCTCGCGGAACTGGCGAAATCCCGGACGCCGGAAGGGCTTCCGGTCGAACTGCCCGGGCACGGGCCGGAACTGAAGCTCCTCACGCGGGGAGCGGAGAAGGCCGGCGAGCGCGAGATCGAGCACAACCCGCGGGCCGCCTCGGTACGGCTGCGTGCAGCACAACGGATCGGAGAGCCGCGATGACCGCACCTACGAAGTCCCGCCGCTCGTCGTCGACCGCTGCGGAGCGGGCACCGCGGAACACCGTCGCCGAGACCGACGCTCCGGCGCGGCGGCGCACGACGGCGGCCGAGCGCGCGTACGCCCGGCGGGCGCAGCGGGCCGACCTGCTGCGCCAGCGTGCGCCGAAAAAGCCCGTCGCGGAACCGGAACGGGTCGAAACGAAGACCGTGCGCACGCGGTTCCAGCTGCGCTGGCCGCGTTCGCGCGCGTCGTTCGTGCTCGTGATGATGGGGCTGCTGGCGGTCGGGGTCGCCGCGACGCTGTGGTTCACCACGCAGGCGATCGCCGATTCGTACCGGCTCGAAAAGCTGCGCACGGACAGCGCTTCGCTGATGGAGACGAAGGACCGGCTGGAGCGCGAGGTCGCGAAGGCCCAGTCCCCGGCGTCTCTCGCGCCCGCGGCCAAGCAGTTGGGCATGGTGCCCGGCGGCGACCCGGCGCGCATCGTCGTCGGCAAGGACGGCAAGACGACCGTCGTCGGCGAACCGAAGAAGGCCCAGCCGGACGAGCAGGACACGGCCGCGCCCCCGGCGCAGCCGGTCGCTCCGCCGGAGGGCGGCATCGAAGGCGACCTGTCGGGCACGCCCGCGGGGACCGCAGGAGGGCAGTGATGGCGGCAGGCGGCAACAGCCGTTCCCGGGCGGCGGGCAGCGCGCGGCGGACCTACGCCGCGGGCACCCGCCGCGCGGTCGCGAAACGGGGCAACGGCGGACAGCGCAGCCGGTTTTCCGCGGTGCGCATCATGCTCGTCGTGCTGATGGTGGTGGCGGGCGCGAAACTGGTGCAGGTGCAGTGGTTCGAGGCCCCCGCGCTGTCCGCGGCGGCCGAACGGCAGCGCACGCTCACCATCGACATCCCGGCGCAGCGCGGGTCCATTGTGGACCGCAACGGGGCGAAACTGGCGTTCAGCGTGGAAACCCGCACGCTGTCGGTGAACCTGCGCGCGCTGCACAAGACGATGGACGAGTACGCGAAGAAGTACCCGGACAAGGGCCGCACCTTCGAAACCGAGGTGGCCGGCGCGGCGAAGCTGATCGCGCAGAAAGTCCCGCACCTGACGACGGAGGCCGAACAGCTGGCACTGCTGCACAAACAGCAGTCCTTCACCTACCTCGTCGACAACGTCGAGCCTTCGGTGGCCGACCAGATCGTCAAGAAGTACGCGTGGATCAGCGTGGAGAAGCGCGCCAAACGCGAATACCCGGGCGACAACCTCGCGTCGAACATCGTCGGCCTGGCGAACTGGCGGATGGACGACCCCGACGTGTCGAAGCACAACCTGCACGGCGTGATCGGGCTGGAGAAATCGCGCGACGCGGACCTGGCGGGCACGCCCGGCCGCGAGATCGTGAACACCCAGAACGGCAACGACAACCTGTACCTGCCGGGCACCGAGCACGTGCTCACCGCCGCCGTCCCGGGCTCCGATCTGGAGCTGACCATAGATTCCGACCTGCAGTTCGAACTGCAGCGCCAGCTGGCCGACTACGTCGCGAAGGCGAACGCCAAGGGCGGCCAGGCGGTCATCATGGACGCGAAGACGTCCGAGGTGTACGCGCTGGCCGACGCGAGCACGTTCAACCCGAACGACCCGTCCACGATCAAGGACGACCTGCTCAACAACCGCCCGGTCACCACGCCGTACGAGCCCGGTTCGGTGAACAAGGTGGTCACCGCGACCGCGGCGATCGACGACAAGATCGCCACGCCCACCTCGACGCTGGAGGTGCCGGGCTCGATCAAGGTCGCCGACCGGACCGTCCACGACGCGTGGGTGCACGGCACGCAGACGTTCACCACCACCGGCGTGTTCGCGAAATCCTCCAACGTCGGCACGCTGGAACTCGCGCAGCAGGTCGGCCCGGACCGGTACCTCGCGCTGCTGAAGAAGTTCGGCATCGGGCAGAAGACCGGCATCGGCCTTCCCGGCGAGAGCTCCGGTTACGTGCCGCCGCGCAAGGACTGGTCGGCGTCCACGTTCGGCAACCTGCCGATCGGGCAGGGCCTTTCGATGACCGTCGTGCAGATGGCCGGGATGTACCAGGCGATCGCGAACGACGGCCTGCGCGTCGAGCCGCGGATCGTGAAGGCGAAGAAGAACCCGGACGGCACGGTCACGCCGGAAGCGCCGCCGAAGACCGAGCGCGTGGTCAGCCCGGAGACCGCGAAAACGGTGCGGGACATGCTGCGCGCGGTGGTGCAGAACGCGAAGAGCCCGAACGCGGGCACCGCGCCCTCGGCCGGGCTGGAGGGCTACCAGATCTCCGGCAAGACCGGCACCGGCCAGCAGATCGACCCGCGCACCAAGGCGTACAGCTCGAGCCTGGCGAACATCACCTTCGCCGGGATCCTGCCCGCCGACCACCCGCGGTTCGTCGTCGGCATCCGGCTCGACGCGCCGGACACCACGTTGCCCGCCGGGCATTCCGCGGGCCCGCTGTTCCACTCGATCGCGTCGTACCTGTCGCAGCGGTACCAGATTCCGCTGTCCGACGGCCCGTCGCCGGTGGTGCCGCTCGTCGTCGGCTGACCGCCCCGGCCGCTTCGGTTGTCCGTGAAGGGCTCCTTGAGGGAATCCGATTCCCACAAGGAGCCCTTCACGCATTTCCGCGGGGGCCGGGCGGTCGCGGCTGGTGTGCACCGCACGGCGCGTCGGGTGCGTTCACTGCGGCCGACATAGCGGCCAGGCGGCGAATGCGGACGCACCGCAGGCGGCGGATCCGGGCCGGAACGCGCGCCGATCGTCCACACGGGCCGGTGCGGCGCCGGGGAAAGGGTTGCGCCGCAACGATCTTGACCGCCCCGCCTACCACACCCGGGGCGGGGGCGCGCGTTCGCCGTACCGCGTTGGGTCACCCGGATCCGGCCTCGGTAACCTCTCCGGCGTGTCCGTGTCCTCGTCCCAGCCCCGAAGCGGGCCCGCTGCCGCGTCGCTGCCGGACAGCCCGGCCAAGGCGGCCGCCGCGCCGCCCCGCCCGGCCCGGATCGACCCGGTCCCGCTGGCCACTCTGCTCGCCCGTGCGGGAGCCCGGCTGATCGCCGACCGTCCCGAGGCCGCCGACCTCACCGTCACCGGCACCACGCTGCGTGCGCAGCACGTGCTCCCCGGTGACCTGTTCGCCGGCCTCCCCGGAGCCCGCGCGCACGGCGCCGACTTCAGCGACCAGGCCCTCGCCGCCGGAGCCGCGGCCGTCCTGACCGACCCGAGCGGAGCCGACCGGCCCGCGCTGCGCGACGCGCCGGTGCCGGTCCTCGTGCACCCGGACCCGCGCGCCGCGCTCGGCGAGATCGCCGCGTGGATCTACGGCGAGCCGTCGCTGAGCCTGTCCGTGCTCGGCGTCACCGGCACCTCCGGCAAGACCACCACCTCCTACCTGGTCGACTCGGGCCTGCGCGCCGCCGGGCGCACCACCGGCCTGATCGGCACGGTCGAGACCCGGATCGCGGGCGAGCGCCTCGCCAGCGGGTTCACCACGCCGGAGGCCCCGGACCTGCAGGCGCTGCTCGCGGTGATGCTGGAGCGCGGCGTCACGCACGTGCCGATGGAGGTGTCCAGCCACGCGCTGGCGCTCGGCCGGGTCAACGGCACCCGGTTCGCGGTGGGCGCGTTCACCAACCTGTCGCAGGACCACCTCGACTTCCACAAGGACATGGAGGAGTACTTCGCCGCCAAGTCCCTGCTGTTCGACGGCCGGTCGACCACCGAGGTCGTCGTGGTCGACAGCGCGTGGGGGCAGGCGCTGCTCACGCCGCAGACGGTGACCGTCTCGATCGAGGCCGGGACCGACGCCCTGTGGCGGGCCGCCGACATCGCGGCGACCCCGGCGGGGGAGCAGACCTTCACCCTGCTCGGGCCGGACGGGATCGGCCGCGCGGCGAAGATCCCGCTGCCGGGCACGTTCAACGTCGCCAACGCGGTGCTCGCCGCGGCGATCCTGGACAGCGCGGGCATCGACGCCGACGACATCGTCGCCGGGCTCGCCGCGGTGGAGGTGCCCGGCCGGATGGAGCGGGTGTACCTCGGCCAGGAGTTCACCGCGGTGGTCGACTACGCGCACAAACCGGCCGCCGTGGCGCAGGGCCTCGACGCCCTGCGCGCCCGCACCGACGGCCGGATCATCACCGTGCTCGGCTGCGGCGGCGACCGCGACACCGCGAAGCGCCCGATGATGGGCGAGGCCGCGGTGCGCCGCAGCGATCTGCTGATCGTCACCGACGACAACCCGCGTTCGGAGGACCCGGCCGCGATCCGCGCCGCGATGATGGCCGGCGCCCGCGCCGTCGGGCCCGCGGCCGGCGGCGAGGTCGTGGAGATCGGCGACCGGCGCGAGGCGATCGCGTCCGCGGTGTCGCTCGCCCGGCCGGGGGACATCGTCCTGATCGCAGGCAAGGGCCACGAGACCGGCCAGGAGATCCAGGGTGTGGTGCACCCGTTCTCCGACCGGGACGAATTGGAGGCCGCCATCCGCAAGCGTCTCGAGGTGACCGCGTGATCGAGCTGAGCCTGGCCGAGATCGCCGACGTCGTCGGCGGCAGGCTGCACCGCACCGACGGATCCGCTGTCGTGACCGGCAGCGTCGAATTCGACACCCGCGAGCTCGGCCCCGGCGGGCTGTTCCTCGCCCTGCCCGGCGAACGCGTCGACGGGCACGATTTCGCCGCGAAGGCGGTCCAGGCCGGCGCGGCCGGCGTGCTGGCCGCGCGCGAGGTCGACGCGCCCGCGATCGTCGTGCCGCCGCTGCCGCCGGGACAGGGCAACGCCGGGTCGGTCGCGCTGACCGGCGACAAAGACGGCTCCGGCGCCGCGGTGCTGGCCGCGCTGGCCAAGCTGGCCCGGCACGTCGTCGACCGGCTGGCGGCGGGCGGGCTGACCGTCATCGGCGTCACCGGCTCGTCCGGCAAGACCTCGACCAAGGACGTCATCGCGCAGCTGATCGAGCCGATGGGCCCGACGGTCGCGCCGCCCGGGTCGTTCAACAGCGAGCTGGGCCATCCGTGGACCGCGCTGCGCGCCGACGCGTCGACCAGGTTCCTCGTGCTGGAGATGTCCGCGCGCGGCGTCGGGCACATCGCCGCGGCCGCCGAGACGACGCCGCCGCGGATCGGCGCGGTGCTCAACGTCGGCAGCGCGCACGTCGGCGAGTTCGGCTCGCGCGAGGGCATCGCGAAGGCCAAGGGAGAGCTGGTCGAGGCGCTGCCGGAAGACGGCCTGGCGGTGCTGAACCTGGACGACCCGCTCGTCTCGGCCATGGCGAGCCGCACGAAGGCCCGCGTCGTCGGCGTGGGGGAGTCGGCCGGGGCGCAGGTCCGGGCCGCCGACATCACCGTCGACGACGAGGCCCGCCCGTCCTTCCGGTTGATCACGCCCGAGGGCGAGGCCCAGGTGACGCTGCCACTGCACGGCGAGCACCACGTCGGCAACGCGCTGTCGGCCGCCGCCATCGCGCGCGAGCTGGGCGCGACCACCGAGGAGATCGCGCAGCGGCTGTCGTCGCTGCAGCGGCGCTCGGAGCGCCGGATGGACGTCACCACCCGCGCGGACGGCGTCACCATCCTCAACGACTCGTACAACGCCAACCCGGAATCGGTCCGGGCCGGGCTGAAGGCGCTCGCGTCGATGAGCCGCTCCGGCCGCCGCGCGTGGGCGGTGCTCGGCGTGATGGGCGAGCTGGGCGAGGACTCGGTGACCGCGCACGACTCGATCGGGCGGCTCGTGGTCCGGCTCAACATCGAGAAGCTCGTCGTGGTCGGCCAGGACGCGGCCGCCATGCACCAGGGCGCGTTCCAGGAGGGTTCCTGGGGCGAGGAGTCGGTGCTGGTACCCGATGTCGAGGCCGCCGTCGCCGTGCTGCATGATCAGCTCCGTCCCGGGGACGTGGTGCTGGTCAAGGCGTCCAAGGCCGCCGGTCTCTGGCGGGTGGCCGAAGCGCTGCTGGCCGAACCCGGGAACCTCTCTTCCTCGTCTTCCGAACGCTCGAACGGTGGTCACGCGTGATCAACATCATGATCGCGGCCGCGGCGGGTCTGCTGGTCTCGATCCTGCTCACGCCTTACCTCATCCGGGTCTTCTCGCGGCAGGGCTTCGGCCAGGAGATCCGCGAGGAAGGCCCGCAGGGGCACAAGTCGAAGCGCGGCACGCCGACCATGGGCGGCGTCGCGATCATCATCGCGATGGTCGTCGGCTACTTCGTCGCGCACCTGATCACCTGGATCGGCAACTCGCGCTCGGCCGCGCCCTCGGCGTCCGGCCTGCTCGTGCTGATGCTCGCGGTCGGGCTCGGCGTGGTCGGCTTCCTCGACGACTTCATCAAGATCCGCAAGCAGCGCAACCTCGGGCTGAACAAGACCGCGAAGCTGGTCGGCCAGCTCGTGGTCACCATCCTGTTCGCGGTGCTGTCGCTGCAGTTCAAGGACGCGCAGGGGCTCACCCCGGCGTCGCAGAGCCTGTCTTATGTCCGCGACCTGGCGCTGATCACGTTCCCGTCGGTCGTGTTCGTGATCTTCTGCTACATCGTCATCTCCGGCTGGTCGAACGCGGTGAACTTCACCGACGGCCTCGACGGCCTGGCGGGCGGCGCGGCGGCGATGGTGCTCGCGACGTACGTGGTCATCTCGTTCTGGCAGGCCCGGCTCTCCTGCTCGACCCAGCCGCTCCCGGCCTGCTACGACGTGCGCGACCCGCTCGACCTCGCGGTCGTCGCGGCCGCCGCCACCGGGGCCTGCATCGGGTTCCTGTGGTGGAACGCGGCTCCGGCGAAGATCTTCATGGGCGACACCGGGTCGCTCGCCCTCGGCGGCCTGGTCGCCGGGCTGTCCATGACCACCCGCACCGAACTGCTCGCCATCGTCATCGGCGGCCTGTTCATGGTCGAGATGATCTCGGTGGTCACGCAGATCGCGGTCTTCCGCACGACGCGGCGGCGGCTGTTCCGGATGGCGCCCTTCCACCACCACTTCGAGCTCGCCGGGTGGGCGGAAACCACGGTGATCATCCGGTTCTGGCTGCTCTCGGCGATCTGCTGCATGTTCGGGCTCGGGCTGTTCTACAGCGAGCAGCTCAACTTCGGAGGCTGAGCCTTGCAGCTTGAGGGCAAACACGTTCTCGTCGCGGGCGCGGGCGTCACCGGGAAATCGGTCGTCCCCGTGCTGCGCGAACTGGGCGCGCGGGTCACGGTCACCGACGGCAACGCCGAGCGGCTCGCCGAACTGGAGGACCTGGACGCCGAGCTGGTGCCCGGCCTCACCGCACCGCCCGCGGACACCGCGCTCGTCGTGACCAGCCCCGGCTGGCGGCCGACGTCCCCGCTGCTGGTCGCGGCGGCCGAGGCGGGCGTCGAGGTGATCGGCGACGTCGAGCTGGCCTGGCGGATCGGGCAGCTGCGCGAGCATCCGCCCGCGTGGCTGGTCATCACCGGCACGAACGGCAAGACGACCACGGTCGGGATGCTGGAGTCGATCCTGCGCGCGGCCGGCGCGGACGCGGTGGCCTGCGGCAACGTCGGCTATCCGGTGCTGGACGCGGTCCGCGGCGGGCACCAGGTGCTGGCCGTCGAGCTGTCGAGTTTCCAGCTGCACTGGTCGTCCACGATCGCGCCGGACGCGTCGGTGGTGCTGAACCTCGCCGAGGACCACCTCGACTGGCACGGCTCGATGGAGGAGTACGCCGCCGCGAAGGGCCGCGCGCACGAGCGTTCGCGCGCCGTCGTGCACAACGTGGACGACCCGTGGTCCGCGCGGATCGCCGAGGAGCACGCGCCGGACGGCGCCCGGCGGATCGGGTTCGTGCTCGACACCCCGCGCGCCGGCGAACTGGGCCTGGTCGAAGACCTGCTGGTGGACCGTGCTTTCGGGGCCGACCCGGAGACGAGCGCGGAGGAACTGGCCGAGATCGCCGACGTCCGCCCGGCCGGACCGCACAACCTCGCGAACGCGCTCGCCGCGGCCGCGCTCGCCCGCGCGCACGGCGTGACTCCGGAGGCGGTGCGCGCGGGGCTTCGCGCTTACGAGCCCGCGCCGCACCGCGCGGTGGAGGTCGCCGAGGTCGGCGGAGTCCGCTACGTCAACGACTCGAAGGCCACCAACCCGCACGCCGCGCTCGGCTCGCTGCTCGCGCACGAAAGCGTGGTCTGGATCGCCGGCGGGCAGCTCAAGGGCGCGTCGGTGGACGAGCTGGTCGCCGCGGTCGGCGGACGGCTGCGCGCCGCCGTGCTGCTGGGCGTCGATTCACCCGTGATCGAGGCCGCTCTCGCGCGACACGCGCCGGATGTCCCGGTCAACCGCCTCCTTCCGGGTGACGATGAGCCCATGACTGCGGCGGTGAATGCGGCCAGCGCCCTGGCTCGTCCTGGTGACGTGGTGCTCCTCGCGCCCGCCGCCGCCTCGCTGGACATGTTCTCCGGCTACGGAGCGCGCGGCGACGCGTTCGAAGCCGCGGTGCGTGCTCTGGACGACGGCGCGGCGGGGGCGGCGGATGACGGTCGTTGACGGAGACAAGCCCCGGCCGCGGCGCGTCCGCAAGGAAAGCCCGTTCGTCGCGCTCCGGACCGCGCTGACCGCCTGGCTGTCGCGGCCGCTGGCGTCGTTCCACCTGGTCCTCGCGCTGACCGGCATCCTCACCGTGATCGGCGCGGTGATGGTGCTGTCCGCGTCGTCGGTGGCCTCCTACAACCCGAAGACCGGCAGCGGCGTGTACGCGCTGTTCTTCCGGCACCTGATGTTCGTCGCGATCGGCGGGATCGTGTTCTGGGTGGGCCTGCGGGTCCGGCTCGAGCGGGTCCGCCGGATGTCGGCGACGATGACGGTCGCCTGCCTCGGCCTGCTGCTGCTGGTGCTGACGCCGCTCGGGTCGACGGTGAACGGCTCGCAGGGCTGGTTCAAGCTCGGCGTGTTCACCTTCCAGCCGGTCGAGGCGGCGAAGGTGGCGCTGGCCTTCTGGGGCGCGCACATCCTGGTGATCAAGTACAACGTGCTGCACCAGTGGCGGCATCTGCTCGTCCCGGTCGTCCCGGTGGCGCTGCTGATGTTCGCGCTGGTGATGCTGCAGCCCGACCTCGGCGGCACGATCACCCTCGCGGTGGTGCTGCTGGGCCTGCTGTGGTTCGCCGGCGCGCCGAAACGGCTCTTCGGGGTGATCCTCGCCGGCGGCCTGAGCGGCGTGCTGGTGCTGGCGATCATCGCGCCCTACCGGCTCGCGCGGGTGATGTCGTTCCTGTCGCCGGACGCGGACACCTCGGCCGAGGGGTTCCAGGCGAACCAGGCCAAGCTGGCGCTCGCCGACGGCGGGCTGTTCGGCAAGGGTCTCGGGCAGGGCGCGTCGAACTGGGGCTACCTGCCGAACGTGCAGAACGACTTCATCTTCGCGCTGATCGGCGAGGAACTGGGCTTCGTGGGCTGCGCGGTCGTGCTGGCGCTGTTCGCCGGCGTGGCCGTCGTCGGCCTGCGCATCGCCACCCGCAACATCGACCCGTGGATCCGGATCGTCGCGGGCACCCTGACGGTGTTCCTCGTCGCGCAGGCGGCCATCAACATCGGCTACGTGGTCGGGCTGCTGCCGGTCACCGGCGTCACGCTGCCGCTGATCTCCTACGGCGGCACGTCGCTCGTGATCACCATGCTCATCATGGGCGTGCTGGCCAACGCCGCGCGGCACGAACCCGAGGCGGTGGCCGCACTGCGCTCGCACGGGCCGGGTAAATTCGGACGCCTGCTGCGGCTGCCCGCGCCCGATCCGTACCGCCCGCCGTCCACCCGCAAGGGAACGCGCGGAGCGGGGACCGGGACGAGGGCGGCCCGGCCGGCGCCGCGTGCGGCCCGGCCCGCACCGGCACAGGAACGCCGCCGGTCGGCGCGGCGGACTACAGCGAACCGCGGTGCCCGGAGCACCGCGAACCGGAGAGGTCATCGGTGAGCAAGCCCGTCAAGGGAACGCAGCGGTCGGCAGCGGGCCGGGCGCCGGTCGTCGTGGTCGCGGGCGGGGGCACCGCCGGGCACATCGAGCCCGCGCTCGCGCTGGCGGACGCCGTGAAGCGGCTGCGCCCGGACGCCGAGGTGATCGCCCTCGGCACGGAACGCGGACTGGAGAACAAGCTCGTGCCCGCGCGCGGGTACCCGCTGGAGCTGATCCCGCCGGTCCCGATGCCGCGCAAGCCGACGCCGGAGCTGCTCCGGCTGCCGCTGAAGGTGCGCGATTCGGTCCGCCGCACCCGCGAGGTGCTCGACCGGGTGCACGCGGACGTCGTGGTCGGCTTCGGCGGCTACGTCGCGCTGCCGGCGTACCTCGCCGCGCGCGGCCGCACGCCGATCGTGGTGCACGAGGCGAACAAGTCGGCCGGGCTGGCCAACAAGGTCGGCGCTCGGTTCGCGTCCCGCGTCGCGGTCGCGGTGCCGGGCACGCCGCTGCCGAAGGCCGAGGTGGTCGGCATTCCGCTGCGCCGCTCGATCACGTCGCTGGACCGGGCCGCGCTGCGCGCCGAGGCCCGCGCATTCTTCGGGCTGGACCCGGACGCGCCGACGCTGCTGGTGTTCGGCGGTTCGCAGGGCGCGGCGTCGATCAACTCGGCGGTTTCCGGTGCGGCGAAGGACTTCGCCGAGGCGGGCGTCGGCGTGCTGCACGCGCACGGGCCGAAGAATTCCCTTGTGGTGCAAGAGTTTCCCGGCCGCCCGCCGTACGTGCCGGTGCCGTACCTGGAGCGGATGGACCTGGCCTACGCCGCGGCGGACGCGGTGGTGTGCCGGTCCGGCGCGATGACCGCGGCCGAGGTGTCCGCGGTCGGGCTGCCCGCGGTGTTCGTCCCGCTGCCGCACGGCAACGGCGAGCAGGCGGTCAACGCCCAGCCCGCGGTCGACGCCGGCGCCGCGCTGATGGTCGCCGACGCCGACCTCACCGCGGAGAAGGTCGCCGAACTGGTGATCCCGCTGGTGACCGACGCCGACCGGGTCGCCGCGATGAGCGCGGCCGCCGTCGGGCTCGGCCACCGCGAGGCCGACGAAACCCTCGCCCGCATCGTTTTGGAGGCCGCCGGTGCCTGACACGCCCGAACTGCCCGCGCAGCTGCGCCGGGCGCACCTGATCGGGATCGGCGGGGCCGGGATGTCCGGCATCGCGCGGATCCTGCTCGCCCGCGGCGCGGCCGTGTCCGGGTCGGACGCCAAGGAATCGCGCGCGCTGCTTTCGCTGCGCGCGCAGGGCGCGACGCTGTTCGTCGGCCAGACCGCGGAGAACCTCGCCGAGCTGGCCGAACCGCCGTCGGCCGTCGTGGTGTCGACCGCGATCAAGGAGACCAACCCGGAACTCGCCGCGGCCCGCGAGCGGGGCATCCCGGTGCTGCACCGCGCGCAGGCGCTTGCCGGGCTGATGGCCGGGCACCGCGTCGCGTGCATCGCGGGAACGCACGGCAAGACGTCGACCACGTCGATGCTCACCGTGGCGCTGCAGAACTGCCGGATGGACCCGTCGTTCGCGATCGGCGGCGACCTCAACGAATCCGGGGCCAACGCGCACCACGGCGAGGGCGGCGTGTTCGTCGCGGAAGCCGACGAGAGCGACGGCTCCTTCCTCACCTACACGCCGTCGGTGGCGGTGGTGACGAACGTCGAGCCCGACCACCTCGACCACCACGGCACCGCCGAGGCGTACGTGAAGGTGTTCAGCGATTTCGTCGGCCAGATCGAGCCGGGCGGGCTGCTGATCGTGTGCGCGGACGACGAGGGCGCGGCCCGGCTCGGCGACGAGGCTGCCGCCGCCGGAGTACGGGTGCGCCGCTACGGCCGTGCCGCTTCCGGTGAAGGCGACGTGCGCGTGCTCGACTACACGCCCGCGCCGGACGGCGGCGTCGTGCGGATCGCGCTGGACGGCGAAGAACACGACCTGCGGGTCGCGGTGCCGGGCGAGCACATGGCGCTCAACGCGGTCGCCGCGCTGCTCGCCGGGCTCGAACTCGGCGCGCCGCTGGACGGCATGGCCGCCGGGCTCGCCGCGTTCGGCGGGGTGCGCCGCCGGTTCGAGTTCAAGGGCCGCGCGGGCGACGTCCGGGTGTACGACGACTACGCGCACCACCCGACCGAGGTGGCCGCGCAGCTGCGCGCGGTGCGCACGGCGGCGGGCAGCGGACGGGTCGTCGTGGTGTTCCAGCCGCACCTGTACTCGCGCACGCAGACTTTCGCCGCCGAGTTCGCCGAAGCGCTGTCGCTGGCCGACGAGGTCGTGGTGCTCGACGTGTTCGGCGCGCGCGAGGAGCCGGTGCCGGGCGTGACCGGTGCGCTGATCGCCGACCGGGTGACCGTGCCGGTGCACTACCAGCCCGCCTTCGACGTGGCCGCCGGCCTGGTCGCGGACCTCGTCCGGCCGGGCGACCTCGCGATCACCATGGGCGCGGGCGACGTGACGCAGCTCGGCCCGGAGATCCTGGCCGAGCTGGACCGGAGGGCCTCGGGAGCATGACCGGGACCCGGCAGCGCCGTCGCTCGCCCGCGCCTCGCGCGGGCGAGGAGCAGCGTGCCGCCCTGGCCCGGGAACGCCGCGGGCGGCGGACCGAGGAGGAACGCCAGCGCACCCGCGCCCGCACCTCCGCGCGTTCCGGCCGCTCGACGCGGGCTTCCGCGCGGAAGTCCCGGCCCTCGCGCGGCAAGGAGATCCGCCGTCGCTGGGTCGCGCTGCTGACCGTGGTCACCCTGGTCGCGCTCGGGTATCTGCTGTTCTTCAGCTCGCTGCTCGCGGTGAAGACGATCGAGGTGCAGGGCGCGAAAACCGTGTCGGCGGACCAGATCCGCGCGACCGCCGCGGTGCCGCCCGGGCAGCCGATGCTGCGCGCGGACGTCGACGGGATCCGCGACCGGGTGGCGCAGATGCCGGGCATCGCGACGGTCGACGTGTCCCGGTCGTGGCCGACGACGCTGGAGATCGCGGTGACCGAACGGACCGCGATCGCGTTCTTCGACAGCGGACCCGGCGGCGACGGGGTGCACCTCGTCGACGGCGGCGGGGTCGTGTTCAAGACGGTGAAGACCCGGCCGGTCGGCTTGCCCGAGCTGAAACTGCCGAAGGTGTCGGTGGACGACCCGGTCACCCGCGCGGTGACCGCGGTGCTCGGGGTCCTGCCGGAGCAGCTGCTGAAGCAGACGAAGACGGTCACCGCGCAGACGCCGGCGAGTGTCGAGTTCACGCTCTCCACCGGCAAGACGGTGCGGTGGGGGAACGCGGAGAACACCGACCGCAAGGCGAAGGTGCTGGCCGCGCTGCTGACGCAGCAGGGGAAGATCTACGACGTTTCCGCGCCGGAGTTGCCGACTATCACCTCGTGAGTGCCGGGTTCTCACCGGCATGAACACGCACGAGGCCTGGGATTTGGTGACGTAGCCGCCTGCGCGCGGCGGGAGCAACTCGTGCGGGCGGGCGCGGGTGTGCGGCGAGGCAGGCGTCGTCCTCATTGGCATTGCCATGCGCGAGATTTTCGTGGCGCGGACTTCTCGTATGGCGTACGCTTGTTGAGTTCGTACGCCATACGAGAAGGTGGGGGCATGACGGTTCTGGTGACGGGTGCGACGGGCAACGTCGGGCGGCTGGTGGTCGACGAGCTGGTGGCTCGCGGGGTGCCGGTGCGGGCGTTGACCGTGGATCCGGAGCGGGCGGCGTTGCCTGGCGGGGTCGAGGTGGTGGTCGGGTCGTTGGCCAAGCCTTCGACGTTGCCTGCTGCGTTGGAGGGGGTCGAGGCGGTTTATCTGGCGCCTTATGCGCGGACTGTTTCGCGGTTTTGCGAGCTGGCTTCGGCGGCTGGGGTTCGGCGGGTGGTCGCGTTGTCCGGGTCCAGTGTGGGGGATACGCATCCGGCTTCCAGCGGGCATGGGTTTGCTGCGGTGGAGGCGGCGGTGCGGGCTGGCGGGTTTGCGTGGACGTTTTTGCGGCCTGGGGCGTTCATGATGAATTCTCTGGGGTGGGCGTCTTCGATTCGGGAGCGTGGGGAGATTCGGTCGGTTTATCCTCGGGCTACTCAGACGCCTATTGATTTGGGGGATATCGCTGCTGTTGCCGCTCAGGTGTTGGGTAGCGAGGGGCATGTGGGGCGGGTTTATGAGTTGAGTGGGCCGGAGGGGATTTCTCTTGAGGCGATGGCTGCGGCTATTGGCGGTGCGTTGGGGAAGACGCTGCCGTTTGTGGAGTTGACTCCGGAGGAGCAGGTTGCCGAGTGGATCGGGGCTGGGTATCCGGAAGGGGTTGCTTCGTGGTTGCTGGAGAATTTCGCGGTTACTGATCGGGAGCCGCAGGTGCCTACTGGGGTGGTTGAGGAATTGCTGGGGCGGTCGGGGATTTCTTTTGCTGAGTGGGCGAAGGGTAATGTGGCTGCGTTTTCCTGAGGCGGCTCGTCGCCTGGCGGCGACATTGCGCCGTGAGTGGTGAGATGGGGCACCCCGATTTTTGAGTGTGACTACGGCGCGGGGGTGCTTGTCAAGGCGGGAAAGATGCCTTGACAAGCACCCCCGCGCCGTGTTTTGGGCTTCGTATCGGGGGTGGGGGAGGTGTGGCTGCCTTGAGGGGTTGGGTGTGCTGGCTGGGTTTGTTTTGGGTTTTTTAGTTGGCTTGGTCGATGAGGTCTAGGTCTCGGACGCAGAAGCCGTGGTGTTCGAAGGTTTCGTTGAGCACTGTGCGTAGGCATTGGCGTACTGTGCGGCCTCTTGCGTAGGGCGGCCAGACGTCGTCGTCGGGTACTGGGGCGGGGGCTGCCAGCTCGGCGGCGGTGATCTCGTTCAGCCAGGTCTCTAGTTCGGCGGTTTGTGCGTCGCGCACGGTCGCGATTTCGTCCAGGGACGGAGTTGCCGAGAGGTTCAGGCCGTGTGCTTCGCGGTAGGGCTCGACGGTCGGGCCGATGCCCATGGGGGTGAAGTGCGCCGTCGAGCCTCGGCAGCAGCGGCGGAACCAGGAGTCGTGGACAAAGACCAGGTGGCGCATCGTTTGTGCGGCCGACCATTCGTCGTTCACGCTGCGGTGTTCGATGCCGGGGGTGCGGCGGATGCGCTCGATCGTCGCGGTCCAGTCGGCGCGGAGTTGGCGTGCTGCTTCGCGAAGGTCGGCAAGGTCGTCGGAGCGGATCAGTACTCGCACTGGATGGCGGCGGTCCAGTTCTGCTTCGACGTAGCCGCTGACTTCGACGCCGTTCACCACGAGGTTGGAGACGAGTCCGTCGATGACGGCGTCCTGCATGACCACGCCGATCAGGCGCGCGCCGGTCAGGTCGCATTCGCGGAACTCCGCGTCGTGCAGGTCTTCGTCGACATGCTTTTTCATGATCCGCATCGTAGGAGCGACCACCGACAAAACCGGGCGCCGCGAGTCGTGCGGGGAACGTCGTGAGGGGAACCCTGAAGGAATCGGATTCCGTCGGGGTTCCCCTCGCGAAACACGGTCAGGCCAGTGCGGCGTCCAGGGTGATGGTGGTGCCGGAGAGGGCCTTGGAGACCGGGCAGGTCTGTTCGGCGGTCTTGGCCAGCTCGGCGAACTGGTCCGCGGTGACGCCGTCCAGTTTCGCGCGCAGGGTGATGGCGATGCCGCTGATTTCGAAACCGCCGCCGTCGGCCGGGCCGAGGGTCACTTCGGCGGAGACGTCGATGTACTCGGCTTCCAGTTTCTGGGACTCCAGCACGCCGGAGAGGTTCATCGCCAGGCAGCTCGAGTGGGCCGCGGCGATGAGTTCCTCGGGGCTGGTCTGCCCGTCCGGGTCGCCCGCGCGGGTCGGGAAGGACACCTCGTAGGTGCCGAGGTTCGACGAGTCGAACGTGACCTCGCCCTTGCCTTTCTGCAGTCCGCCGGTCCAGTGGGTGGTCGCGTCGCGGCTGGGCATCGCTGTCTCCTTCGAAACGGTTGGGGGTGCTGCTCCCATGAAGGTAGTGCGCAATTACATTGTACGCAAGTTAAATCGCGAAAACGGGTGGCCGGGTGCGGCAGACTGCGAACTGTGACCGATGCTCCTGAACGTCCCGACCCGCCGATGGCGGGGGACGAGCGCACCCAGCTCACCGGCTTCCTCGACTTCCTGCGCGCCAGCGTGGTGTGGAAATGCTCCGGCCTCACCGACGAGCAAGCCCGCCGGACGCACGTGCCCAGCGAGCTGACCACGATCGCCGGGCTGTTGTGCCATCTCACGCTCGTGGAGAACTACTGGTTCCGCGTCGTGCTCGACGGGCAGCCGGACGAGTGGGCGGACCGGCTCGAGATCGACCGGGACGCCGAGTTCCGGCTCGCGCTGGAATTGCCGATGACGCAGCTGATCGCCGACTACGAGGCGGAGACCGAGAAATGCCGCGCGGTCGTGGCGGCGCGAGGGTTCGACGACACAGTGCTGTTCAAGGGAGACAAACCGCTCACGGTGCGCTGGGTCGTCACGCACATGATCGAGGAGACCGCGCGCCATCTCGGGCATCTTGACCTGCTGCGCGAGCTGACCGACGGTCTCACCGGGGAATGAGCCTCGAACTGCTGCGCGCGACCGTGGCGTGGACGTGCTCCGAGCGGTCTTTGGACGATCCGGTGGGGTTCGCGGGCGACCGGCTCGTGACGGTGGGGACCTAGCGGCGTCTCGTGTTGCTGCGCGGGCTCACCGGGGAGTGAGCTTTTTCGGGGGAAGCGGGACGAAACCGCTGGTGCGGGCGATGTAGTCGGCGTAGCCGGGGCGAGTCTGCCGCATGCCTTTTTCCAGCATGGGCTTGCCGGTGCCGCGGGCGAGGGTGAAGGTCATCGCGACCGGGGACAGGATCGTCGCCGCGCCGGGCCAGGTCGAGCAGGCCAGCAGGTAGAGGCCCCACCAGACGCAGGCGTCGCCGAAGTAGTTCGGGTGCCGGGAGTAGCGCCAGAGGCCGGTGTCGAGAACTTCGCCGCGGTTGGCCGGGTTCGCGCGGAAGCGGCGGAGTTGCTCGTCGCCGACGGTTTCGAAGGCGAAGCCGACCAGCCAGACCGCCACGCCCAGCCAGGCGGTGACGCCGAAACCCGTGCCGGACATGGCGAATTGCACGGGCAGCGAGACGAACCACAGGACCACCGCCTGCATCAGGTAGGTCCGCACGAAGATCCGGACGCCGGGGTTGGGCCCGGCGCGTTCGGCTATCTGCTGGTAGCGCGGGTCTTCCGGCTTGCCGCGGTTGCGCAGGTGCAGGTGGACGGCCAGCCGGACGCCCCAGACGACGGTGAGCGCGGCGGCCGTCAGGCGCAGGGCGAGCGGGCCGGTGCCGAACGGGAACGAGACCACGGCGACGAGGGCGAAACCTAAGCCCCAGAACGTGTCGATGGTGTCGTAGCGGCGGCGCAGGCGCGCGATGCCGAAGGTCACGGTGACCGCGACCAGGGTGACTCCGCCGGTGAGGGCGAGCAGCGCGATCATGCCCACTCCCTCGTCCACGGCAGGGCGGAGCGGCCGGTCGCGTCCGGGCGCACCGCGAGGATCTGGTCCACGCCCATGCGGTTCTCCTCGAAGGCGAGCGCGCCGCCGACCAGGTACAGCCGCCAGACCCGGGCGCCTGCCTCGCCGATCAGCGCGACAGCCTCGTCCCAGTGCCGCTCCAGGGTGTCTGCCCACGCTCGCACGGTCGGGACGTAGTGCTCGCGCAACGCGTGCACGTCGCGGATTTCGAAGCCGGCGGTTTCGAGGTGGCCGAGCGTGCGGCTGAGCGGGCGCATGGTCATGTCGGGGGCGATGTAGCGCTCGATGAACGCGCCGCCGCCGGGTGCGACCGCTCCGCGCGACATTTGCTGCAGCAGCAGGCGTCCGGTCGGCTTGAGCATCCGGTACAGCGTGCTGGCGTACGTCGGGTAGTTCTCTTCGCCGACGTGTTCGCCCATCTCGACGGACGCTACGGCGTCGAAGAACTCCCCGGCCAGCTCCCGGTAGTCCTGCCGCCGCACCTCGACGCGGTCGTCCAGATCGTGCTGCGCCAGCCGCGTTTTGACGTGTTGCACCTGCTCGGCGGAGATGGTCACGCCGACCGCTTCGACGCCGTGGTGCTTCGCCGCGTGCACGAGCAGCGAACCCCAGCCGCAGCCGACGTCGAGCAGGCGCATGCCCGGCCGCAGACCGAGTTTGCGGCAGATCAGCTCGAGTTTGTCGTGCTGGGCGCGGGCGAGATCGGCGGTTTCGGACCAGTAGCCCGAGGAATACGCCATCGAATCGTCCATCAGCAGCTGGTAGAAGGCGTTCGACAGGTCGTAGTGGTGCGAGATCGCGGAGCGATCCCGGCCGAGGGTGTGCAGCTTCCCGCGCAGCCGCGCCTCTTCGGCGGGCGGTTTCGGCGGCAGGCCGAACACCCCGAGCCGGGCAGCCAGGCGGACCGCCTCGCCGAAGTCCCGTGCGGACAGGTGCGGCCGGTAAGCCCAGGCCCGGCGGAAGCCCTCAGTGAGATCGCCTTCGACGTCCAGGTCGCCCGAGACGTAGGCGCGGGCCAGGCCCAGTTCACCAGGGGAGTACAGCAGCCAGCGCAGGGCGCGGCGGTTTTTCAGGACGACGGTCGGCCCGGCCGGCCCCGCCTGGCGCCCGTCCCAGGTGCGGACGGCGACCGGCAGCGGGCCGCCGAGGACGCGTTCGGCGAAGTCGGCGAGTCGATGGGCTGCGGATTTCGGCATGCGGGGGATTCGGAGCCGAGGTTCGCGCGGATTGGCACCAATCCGGCCGGGTCGCCGCGCCGAATGCCTTCCGTGCACCACACCACGGGACAACGCATCGCTGTCATCGGCAGCGGGGTCGCCGGCCTCACCGCCGCGTACCTGCTGCAGCGCCGCTACGAGGTTCTGCTGTTCGAGGCCGACGACCGGCTCGGCGGCCACGCCCACACCCACGACGTGCCGAGCGCGCACGGCGGGACGGTCGCCGTCGACTCCGGGTTCCTCGTCCACAACGAGCGCACCTACCCGACGCTGCTGCGGCTGTTCGGCGAACTCGGCGTCCGCACCCGCGAGACCGAGATGTCGATGAGCATCCGCTGCGACGGCTGCGGTCTGCAGTACGCCGGGGCGAAAGGCGTGCGCGGGTTGTTCGCGCAACGGAGCAATGCCGCGTCCACGCGCTACCTGCTCATGCTGGCGGAAGTGAAGCGGTTCCACCGGCACGCCGCACGACTGCTGGCGCGCCCCGAGGCCGGCGACGTGCCGCTCGGCGCGTTCCTGGCGATCGGCGGGTATTCACGGTATTTCGTGGACCATTTCGTGCTGCCGCTCGTGTCGACCGTGTGGTCCGCCGATCGCACCGACACCATGCAGTATCCGGCGCGGTACCTGTTCGAATTCCTGCGCAACCACGGAATGCTCAGCGTGCGGAATTCGCCGACGTGGCGGACGGTTGTCGGCGGTTCGCGGGAGTACGTCGAGCGGGCGGCCAAGCAGTTGACCGCGGTGCATTTGTCCACTCCGGTTCGCGCGGTGCGGCGGACCGCGCGCGGCGTCGAGGTGCGCGACGATGCCGACACGGCGCACCGGGTCGACCGAGTCGTGGTCGCGACGCACGCGGACCAAGCGTTGCGACTGTTGCCGGATCCCACTGCGGCCGAACAGAAGCTGCTCGGTGCTTTCCGCTACTCGCGCAACGAGGCTTGGCTGCACACCGATCCCGCCGTGCTGCCGACCGTGCCGGGTGCCCGGTCCTCCTGGAATTACCGGACCCCCGGCTGCGGGGCGGATCTGCGCGCTGTCCAAGTCACGTACGACCTGAATCGCTTGATGGGCCTCGACGAAGCGACGACGTACGCCGTCACCCTCAATCCAAGCGTCGGCCTCGATCCGGACGCGGTGGTCGCGAAAATGTCCTACGAGCATCCGGTTTACACGCCGGAATCCGTTGCCGCGCAGCGGAACCTGGCGGAGTTGAACGACGGCGTCCTCGCCTACGCCGGTGCTTATCAAGGCTGGGGATTCCACGAGGACGGCTGTTCCTCCGGCGTCCGCGCCGCGGCCAGTTTCGGGGTGACCTGGTGACCGCTCTCTACGACGCCACCGTCGCGCACGTCCGGCGGGCCGACCCGCCGTACTCCTTCGCGCACCGGATGTACCTGTGGCGGACCGAGCTCGACGACCTGCCGCGGCTGCCGTGGTGGCTCCGGCCGTTCGCGCGCTTCGACGGCCGCGACCACTTCGGCCGGGACGAACCCGGCGACATCCGGTCCAAACTGGACGCTTGGCTCGCGCACCGAGGGGTGGACTTGCGCGGCGGGCCGGTGACGATGCTCGCGTCGGCGCGCGTTCTCGGGTACGTGTTCAATCCGATCACGGTCTACTGGTGCCACACGCCGGACGGCGCGCTCGCCTGCGTGGTCGCCGAGGTGCACAACACCTACGGCGGCCGGCACGCCTACCTGCTCCGGCCCGGTGACGAGCTCCGGACGGAGAAGGAGTTCTACGTGTCGCCGTTCCAGGAGATGGCGGGGGAGTACCGGATGCACCTGCCGCGGCCGGACGCGCTGCTGGCGTTGACCGTCGTCCTGCAGCACGACGGAGACGCCGCCCTGACCGCTACGCTGCGAGGAGTCCGCCGTCCGGTCGGGATCCGCACGCTCGCGCGCTTCCTGCTGGGCAGGCCGCTGCAGCCGCAGCGCGTCGCCGCGCTGATCCGCCGCCACGGACTCGCGCTGTGGCGGCGCAAGGCCCCGCTCGCCGCCCGGACCGGACAGAACACGGCAGGAGCCCTCCATGGATGAGAGCGCACGCCCGGCGGACCGGCTCTCGGCGGTGCCGCCGACGAGTGCCGAGGATTTGATGGCGCTGGTCGCGAAGGGAGACGAACGCGCCTTCGAACGGCTCTACGATCAGCTCGCCGGTCCTGTCTACGGGCTCGTCCGCCGTATCGTGCGGGACCCCGCGCAGTCCGAGGAGGTCGCGCAGGAGGTGCTCGTGGAGCTGTGGAAGACCGCGACGCGCTATTCGCCGGGGAAAGGCAGCGTCTTGAACTGGGCGATGACTCTCGCGCACCGCCGCGCGGTCGACCGGGTGCGGTCGGCACGGGCAAGCACCGAACGCGAGCGGAAAGCGACTTTCGAGGCCGCGCGCGGGCGGCCGTTCGACGAGGTCGCCGAATCCGTCGCGACCCGGCTGGAACGCTCGCAGGTGCGGCGCTGCCTGAAGACGCTGACCGAATTGCAGCGGGAATCCGTCCTCCTGGCCTACTACCAGGGCTATACCTATCGCGAGGTCGCCGACGTGCTGGACACGCCGCAGGGGACGGTCAAGACCAGACTGCGCGACGGGTTGATCCGGTTGCGCGACTGCCTGGGGGTGACGGCGTGAGCAGTCCGGAGATGCACACGTTGGCCGGCGCGTACGCGCTCGACGCGCTGTCGGAGGTCGAGCGGGCCCAGTTCCGCCGTCACCTCGAACAGTGCGAAGCCTGCGCGCAGGAAGTACGGGAACTGAGCGAGACCGCGGCCCGGCTCGGCGCGGCGATGGACGAGCAGCCGCCGTCCGGTCTCAAGGACCGGGTGCTGGCGGAGATGCGCACGACGCGCCAGTTGCCGCCGCGGACCGGCGCCGCGGAACCGCGTCCGCGCGGACCGCGTCGCTGGCCGATGCTGATCGCCGCCGCGGCGGCCGTCATCGGGCTCGCCCTGGCCGGCGTGTTCGGCGGGATCGCGCTGCACACCAGCAGCCAGCTGAACAGCGCACAGTCCGAATTGGACGCCGCGCGCGACCGCTACGCGCCGGTGGCCGAGCTGCTCGCCGCGCCGGACAGCCAGACGTCGCACGTCGCGTCGCCGCGCGGAGGCGGCGGGACCGTGGTGGTTTCGCGGAAGCTGGACCGCGTGATGTTCATGCAGTCCGGGCTGCCGCCGGTGCTGTCCGGGCAGGTGTACGAGGCGTGGCTGATGGGCCCGGAGCTCGCGCCGCGTCCGGCCGGTCTGCTGCCGGGCGGACCGTCGGGTTCGCTGGTGGTGGCGGACGGATTGGCCGGTGCGCAGCAGTTCGCGGTGAGCGTGGAGCAGGCGGGCGGGTCGCCGTCGGGGAAGCCGTCGAAGGACGTGGTCCTGGTCGCTTCGGTGCCCGCATAGCAGACCGCGCGCCGGGCCTCGCGGCGGGTTCCGGCCTTGCGCGCGGCTTCGCGTTGTGGCAAAACACCTTTGCCGCTCACGGCGTGGCTACTGGATTAGAGCTTGCGCGGCGCCTACCGTCCTGCCTTGACGCCGGTGGTTGACATAACTCTCACTCTCGGGTTGAGGTTGAGGGTTTCCGGCCCCGGCGGGCGGCATGTGCACATCACGATCAGGAAGGCGGACCCGATGACGCCCCCGCACAACTACCTTGCGGTGATCAAGGTCGTCGGCATCGGCGGCGGCGGCGTGAACGCCGTGAACCGGATGATCGAGGTCGGCCTCAAGGGTGTCGAGTTCATCGCGGTGAACACCGACGCGCAGGCACTGCTCATGTCCGACGCCGACGTCAAGCTCGACATCGGCCGGGAACTCACCCGCGGACTCGGCGCCGGAGCCGCCCCCGAGGTGGGGCAGAAGGCGGCCGAGGACCACCGCGAGGAAATCGAAGAGGTCATCAAGGGCGCCGACATGGTGTTCGTGACCGCGGGCGAGGGCGGCGGCACCGGCACCGGCGGCGCGCCGGTCGTCGCGCAGATCGCCCGCAAGCTCGGCGCGCTCACGATCGGCGTGGTGACCCGCCCGTTCACCTTCGAGGGCAAACGCCGCGGCAAGCAGGCCGAGGACGGCATCCAGCAGCTGCGCAACGAGTGCGACACGCTGATCGTGATCCCGAACGACCGGCTGCTGCAGCTCGGCGACATCGGCGTGTCCTTGATGGACGCGTTCCGCTCCGCCGACGAGGTGCTGCTCTCCGGTGTCCAGGGCATCACCGACCTGATCACCACGCCGGGTCTGATCAACCTGGACTTCGCCGACGTCAAGAGCGTCATGTCCGGCGCGGGCTCCGCGCTGATGGGCATCGGCTCCGCGCGCGGGGAGGGACGGGCGATACAGGCGGCGGAGAAGGCGATCAACTCGCCGCTGCTGGAAGCGTCGATGGACGGGGCGCACGGCGCGCTGCTGTCCATCGCGGGCGGATCGGACCTCGGGCTGTTCGAGATCAACGAGGCCGCGTCGCTCGTGCAGGAATCGGCGCACCCGGACGCGAACATCATCTTCGGCACGATCATCGACGACTCCCTCGGCGACGAGGTCCGCGTCACGGTGATCGCGGCCGGCTTCGACGCGGGCGCGCCCACCCACAAGAAGCTCGACCCGCCCGCGTTCGGCGGCAAACAGGGCAACGGCACCGCGTCCGCCGCGGCGAGCCAGGTCGGCGGCGGTTCGGCCGCGCAGACCCCGCCGCAGACCGGAGCCACTCCGGTGCCGCCTGCGGGCAGCTCCGGCTACCCGGTCGCACCGCCGCGGACCCCGCCCTCAGGCCTGCCGCAGCCGGGCACCGGCACCCCGCCGGGCGGCCTTCCCCAGCCGGGCGGCGGCTCGCGGGGGTATTCGCCGATCGGCTCCGGTTCCGCGACGGGCGGTCTGCCGAGCCGCCCGACGACGGTGCACGACGACCCGACCGACGACGACGTCGACGTGCCCCCGTTCATGCGGCGGTAAGCAAGGACTCGCGAGCAACGGCCGCCCCGATCTGTCCGGGGCGGCCGTTGCCGTGTCCGGACCTTCGTGGGTGTTGGCGCCGGTTCTGACCGGGACCGCCGCTCACGAGGGCCCGCACCATGCGCAGCGGCAGAGGCGTGCGGCCGGGCTGGCGTCGTGAGTGGCGATGCCGGTTCTCGCCGGGACCGCCGCTCGCGACGCCGTCTGGCGGTGCGGAACCTCGGGACTTCCAGGGGTCTCGTGCGCAATGGCTCCGGCGAGAACCGGGACCGCCGCTCGCGAGACTCGCCTCAGCGGCCGCCGCGGTTTTTGGCAGGATGGCGGGGTGCGAGTACGACGAGTGGTCACGACCAGGGCGGGCGGGGCTTCCCGGCCGCCGTACGAGAGTTTCAACCTCGGCGACCACGTCGGCGACGACGCGGGCGACGTCTACGCCAACCGCAAGCGGCTGGCGTCCGAACTCGGTCTCGCCGAGGACAAGCTGGCCTGGATGGAGCAGGTGCACGGCCGCACCGCGACCGTCGTGGACGGCACCGAGACCGCCGCGGCCGAAGCGACCGACGCGCTGGTGACCGACCGTCCGGGCGTCGCGCTCGTGGTGCTGGTCGCGGACTGCGTCCCGGTGCTCATGGCGGATCCGGAAGCGGGCGTCGTCGCCGCGGTGCACGCGGGCCGGGTCGGCGCGCGCGTCGGCGTGGTTCCCGCCGCGCTGGAGGCGATGCGCGATCTCGGCGCCGAACCGGGCCGCGTCGAGGCGTTGCTTGGCCCGGCCATTTGCGGCGACTGCTACGAGGTCCCGGCCGCGATGGCCGCGGACGTCGAGAAACACCTGCCCGGCAGCGCGTGCAAAACGCGCAAGGGCACGACCGGTCTGGACCTGCGCGCCGGGCTCTGGCAGCAGCTGGCCGACCTCGGCGTCGGACGCGTCGGCGCGGATCCGCGCTGCACGGCGGAGGACAAGACGTTGTTCAGCTTCCGCCGCGACGGCACCACCGGCCGCATCGCCGGCATCACCTGGCTTGAAGAGGAGAAAGCGTGACCGAGGACCCGGCAGAGAAGCGGCGGGCGGAGCTGGCGGCGGCGCTGGCCGCGGTCGAGGAACGCATCGCGAACGCGTGCGCCGAGGCCGGCCGTTCCCGCGACGAGGTGCGGTTGCTGGGCGTCACCAAGACCTTCCCGGCGAGCGACGCCGCGCTGCTGACCGATCTCGGGCTGATGAACCTCGCCGAGAACCGCGACCAGGAAGCCGGTCCGAAGGCGGCCGAGGTCGCGCAGCTGCGCCCGGACGCCGCGCCGCGCTGGCACATGGTCGGGCGGCTGCAGCGGAACAAGGCGCGTTCGGTCGTGCGCTGGGCGGCCGAGGTGCAGTCGGTCGATTCGGCGCGGCTCGCCGACGCGCTCGCCCGCGCGGTCGCCGCCGCGCAGGAGGCGGGGGAGCGGACCGGACCGCTCGACGTCCTGGTCCAGGTGAGCCTCGACGGCGACGTCGCGCGCGGCGGGACCCCGCTCGAGGAGCTCGACGCCCTCGCCGACCGCATCGCCCACACGGGGGAGCTGCGACTGCGAGGCGTGATGGCGGTGGCCCCGTTAGGGGAGGACCCGGGCACTGCTTTTGCCCGCCTGTCCCACGCAGCGGAAAGAGTCCGCGCCCGGCATCCCGAAGCGGCTGACGTGTCCGCCGGAATGAGCCATGATCTGGACCAGGCGATCCGGCACGGCTCGACGTGTGTGCGTGTCGGAACCGCGTTGCTCGGCGGGCGCGGTTTAGCCTCGCCGTAGGGAGTCCGCCCGGTGGTCACGTTTCGTGTCCGGCCGGGCGGGGCACAACGGTGCGGGAGCGGCAAGGGCTAGGGAGAGGCTATGAGCGCGCTGCAGAAGCTGAAGGCCTACTTCGGGATGGTGCCCGCGGACGAAGACGGCTACGACGACGGTTACGACGACTACGACGACGGCTACGACCAGCCGCCGGCGCGGTCCCGGGCGCGCTACCGCGACGTCGAAGAGGCTTACGACGAACCGGCCGCGCGCGTGCGGTCCCGGTCGATGGCGGCCGAGCCGGCGACGCACGGCGCGCTCGCCGTGGACCGCCAGCCGGAGCCGGTCGCCCGGCTGCGCCCGGTCGCCGAACCGGTCGCCGCGCCGGCGAGGGACCCGCTCAGCCGGATCACCACGCTGCACCCGACGAGCTACATCGAGGCGCGGGCGATCGGCGAGCACTACCGCGAGGGCATCCCGGTGATCATCAACCTCACCGAGATGGACAACGCGGACGCCAAGCGGATCGTGGACTTCGCGGCGGGCCTGGCGTTCGCCGTGCGGGGGTCGATGGACAAGGTCACCAACAAGGTGTTCCTTCTCTCACCGCCCGACGTGGACGTGACCGCCGAGGACCGCAGGCGGATCGCCGAGGGCGGATTGTTCCTGCGCGGGTGAACGGGAACGGACCGCTGGGCGCAGCCAGACGTGATTTTGTCGACTATGTCGCCCTCAGGGCGACTGGTCGCGCCCAATCCGGCCGTCCCCCGCTAGAGTGGTCGCCGTGAATGCTGTGTGGCTTGCGATCTGGTACGTGCTGTTTGCCTTCTGGCTGCTGCTCACGGCCCGGATCGTGGTCGAGCTCGTGCGGACTTTCGCACGGGAATGGCGTCCCGCCGGAGGGGTTGCGGTGACGCTCGAGACCATCTACACAGTGACCGACCCGCCGGTGCGGTTGTTCCGCAGGATCATTCCGATGGTCCGGATCGGCGGCGTAGGACTGGACTTGTCGATTATGGTGCTGCTGTTGGTTGTGTTCTTCGCGATGCAACTGACACCCAGGTGATCGGGGAAAACCCGGGTGTGTCCTGCAGGCCATGGAGTGCGTGAGGTGATCTGATGTCGTTGACCCCCGCTGACGTGCATAACGTCGCGTTCAGCAAGCCGCCCATCGGCAAGAGGGGCTACAACGAGGACGAGGTGGACGCGTTCCTCGACCTGGTGGAGACCGAGCTTGCCCGGTTGATCGAGGACAACAACGAGCTGCGCCAGCAGGTCGAGCAGCTCGACTCCGAGCTCGAGTCGACCCGCTCGGAGCTCGAGAACGCGAAGGTCGCCGGCCCGCCGCCGGGCCGCGACCCCGAGCCGTCGCGGCGGCTCGCCCCGGTTCCGCCGCCCGCTTCGGCGATGGAGCAGACCCAGGCGCACTCGATGGTCCCCGACAGCGGCGAGCCGAACGTCCAGGCCGCCAAGGTGCTCGGCCTGGCGCAGGAGATGGCCGACCGGCTCACCGCCGAGGCGAAGACCGAGTCCGACGGGATGCTGGCGGAGGCGCGGACCAAGTCCGAGCAGCTGCTGTCCGACGCCCGGGCGAAGTCCGACTCGATGGTGAACGAGGCGCGCACCCGCGCCGAGACGATGCTGAACGACGCGCGCACGCGCGCCGAGACGCTGGAGCGCCAGGCGCGCGACAAGGCGACCACCATGGAACGCGAGTCGCAGCGCAAGTACACCGAGACGATGAACAACCTGAACGCCGAAAAGGGCGCTCTGGGCAAGAAGATCGAAGAACTCCGCACGATCGAGCGCGAATACCGCACCCGGCTGCGCGGATTCCTCGAGTCCCAGCTGCGCGAGCTCGACGACCGCGGCTCCGCGGCCCCGGCGTCGGCCTCTTCCGGTTCGAGCCAGTCCTCGACCGGCAGCAGCGGTCAGGGCTACTCGTTCGGCCCGCGCGCCGAGGCCGGCTGACCCACCGCCGTACGCACCCCGCCGGAAGACCTTCCGACCCGGCGGGGTTTCGGCGTGTCCGGGTCCGGTTCCCGCCACGGTGGGGCATCGGCGGAGCACGCCGCGTGGGCGGGTCGCGCCCGGTTGGCGGGCCGCGCGTGTTGTAATTCAGCGTGCTCTACATCGTCCTCCTTCTGGTGCTGGCGGCTCTCGGGCTGCTCGTCACGGCGCTCATCACGGGCACCTCGCTGTGGGCCTGGGTTTCCATCGGCCTTTCCGTGCTCGCCGGGCTCCTTCTGCTCGTCGACTGGCTGCGCCGCCGCAAGCGCGCGGACCGCGCCTCGGACGCCGAGGAGTCCGAGGAGTCCGAGGACTCCGAAGCCGCCGATTCGGATGCGGCGGAGGCGAAGGACGAAGCGGTCCCGGCCGAGGAGGACGCCGAGCAGACCGCGCTGATCCCGGCGACGGGCGAGCTGGGCGATCCGGCGGACGTGCCGGAACCGGAGCTCGAGAAGCCCGCCGCGGAAGCCGAGCCCCAGTCCGAGGCGAAGGCGGTGCGCGACACGCCGCCCGGCGTCGAGGAGACCGCGCCGGAGGACCTCGAGGTGGTCAAGGAGCTCGAGGACGAGGTCGTGGTCGTCGACGAGTACCCGCGCTACCACCTGGTGGACTGCGGCTGGCTGTCCGGTCGCGACACCATCCCGATCGGCGTCGGCGAGGCACGCCAGCTCGGCTTCACGCCGTGCGCGCGGTGCGGTCCGGACGCTGTGCTGGCCGCGGCGCATCGCTGACGCCGAGCACCTCTTCAAGTACCTTCGCGCCGCTTTCGGTGAGCTGAACGGCTCGGTGCGCCTTCGCGCGTGACCGCAGCCAGCCCGCGTCCATGAACCGTCGCGTCACCGCCGCGCCCAAGGCTCCGGCCAGGTGATGGCGCTGCTCTGTCCAATCCAGACAGAACCGCAGCAGCGGGCGACGGCTCTCCGCAGCCGCTTCGACATCCACCCCTAACGCGGCGAACACATCGTCGGCAGCGGGCCCCAGCACGTACGGATGTTCTTGCAGCTGCGAGGAAATCCGGTCTCCGGGTCGCCGCTGCGTCGTCGGGTCACCGTCCACAGTGGCCAGCGCGCCGCGGTCGAGCAAGGCGGCCGTGACGGTGACGCCGAGTCGTCCGGCGACGTGGTCGTAGCACAATCTCGCGGTGCGCAAGGCTTCCGCGCGCGTGCCTTCCCGCAGCGAGCGAACCGGGCGCGCGGGGGAGTGCCGGGCGAGTGCTTCCAGCAGTTCCGGGGCGGCGCCGGCGATGCGGTAGAACCGGTGCCGGCCGGACTTTTCCGCCGTCACCAGCCCAGCCGCCAGCAGTTTCGACAGGTGCGCGCTCACGCCCTGCGCGGTCAGACCCGCTTCGCCGGCCAGCACGGACGCGGCCAGCGACCGGCCGTCCGCGAGGGCCATCAGCACGCGGACCCGCGCCGGATCGGCGAACAGGGCGGCGGTGCGCGCGATGTCGGCGTCTCCTTCCATGCCTCCAGCATGCCCCCGGCACACTTCCACCGCGACGGAAGCGCTCCCGGTGTCTGCTGGACCCATGCGCACCGCGATCTTGTTCACCATGTGCGCCGGGATGTTCCTGGTGCAGCTCGACGTCACTGTCGTCAACGTCGCCCTCCCCACCCTCGGCAGCGAACTGCACGCGGACGTCCCGCAGTTGCAGTGGGTGGTGGTCGGCTATTCGGTCGTGCTCGCCGCGTTGCTGCTGACCGGGGGAGCGCTCGGCGACGTCCTCGGGCACCGCGGCGTGGTGCTGACCGGGCTGGGCGTTTTCGGGGCCGCGTCGGCGGCGTGCGGGCTCGCGCAGTCGGCGGGTTGGCTGGTCGCGGCCCGGGCGGTGCAAGGGGTCGGAGCGGCGTTGTTGCTGCCGGGCACGATGGCCGTGATCTCCGGGGCGTTCCCCGGCCGTACCGAACGCGCCCGGGCGCTGGGGATCTGGGCCGGGATTTCGGCGCTCGCCCTGCCAGCCGGACCGTTGCTGGGCGGGATTCTCGTGCAGACGGCCGGATGGCGGCCGGTGTTCTGGCTGAACGTCCCGATAGTCGCCGCGGCGGCCGTCGCGACCCGGCGGCTGGTGCCGCGAGACGTGCGGAAACCGGGCCGCGTGGACGTTCCCGGCGCGGCGACCGCGGCGTTGGCGCTCGGCTCCGCGGTGTACGCGGTGATCGCGGGGACGCCATGGGTCGGTTTGCTCGCGGTGGCGGCGGCCGTGGCGTTCGTGGTGGTGGAACGGCGTTCTGTGGCCCCGATGCTGCCGTTGCCGCTGCTGCGGTCCCGGCAGGCGGCAGGCGCGAACCTGGTGTCCGCCGCGATGAACTTCGTCGGCCTGGGTTCAGTGCTGGTGTTCACGCTGTACTTGCAGGATGTGCTCCACGCGGACCCGATCGCCGCGGCCGCGGCGCTGCTGCCGATGTTCGTCCCGATGGTGCTGCTCGGCCCGGTCTCCGGACGGCTCACCGCGAGGTTCGGCCCGCGCCCGCAGATCGTGACCGGGCTCCTCCTCGGCGCGGCGGCGATGCTGAACCTGCTGCGCATCGGCCCCGGCACCGGGTACTGGACGCTGCTGCCGACGTTGTTCGTGCTCAGCATCGGAATGGGACTGCTGACCGCCGCCGTGGTGACCGCCGCGGTCGCCGACGCGCCGGACGAGCGGGCAGGCATCGCGGGCGGAATCAACAACGCGGCGCGGCAGGCAGGTGGTGCGCTTGGTGTGGCGGTTTTCGGTGCGGTGGCAGGGGAACCGGGGGCGCGGGGGTCGTTTGTGCATGGCTTGCACTTGCTGGGGTTTGTTTCGGGCGGGTTGTGGGTTGTGGCTGCGGTGTTGGCGGTGGTGACGGTGCAGCGGCGGGTTCGCGGGAAGCGGCTTGAGCCGACGGGGTGAGCTGAGGCAGGGAGAGGAGTCCGGCGAGAGCACCTTCCGCCGGGCCTGCGAGAAGACCCGTGGGCTCAGCGGCTGTGGGGCTCACGGCATCGGCCGGGAGAAAGCCCGGCGAGAGCGCACCCTCCGCCGGGCTCACGGGAGAACCCGTGGGCCCGGCGAAAGGCTTTACTCCGCGCCGAGATTCGCCAGGATGTATTCGAGCCGTTCGATCTGTTCCGTCGCTTCCGGCGGCAGGCCTTCGATCGCGGCCTGCGTCGCGGCGCGGGCTTCGGCGGGGCGGCCCAGGTCGACCAGCAGCCGGGCGCGCAGGCCCGCGGCGATCGCGGCTTCGGTGGTCGCGTCGAGGGCCAGGAACAGTTCGACGGCCGCGGTCGCCCGGGGCAGCGCTTGCTCAGGCCGCTCTGCGGCACCCAGCAGTTTGCCGCCGTTCAAGGCGACCATGGCTCGTTCCCAGCGGATCGGCGGCTCGTCGCCGTCGAGGTCCGCGGCGCTCTTTTCCGCTTCTGCCAGCACCGAAAGCGCCTGATCCGTTTCCGTCGCCCACTGCCATGACAGCGCTGCCTGACGGAGGTTGCGCACGGCGTCGACCGGGAGTTCCGCCGCCGTGTAGTACTCCGCTGCGCGCCCGTAGGACGAGGCGGCCTCGGCGTCGCGGTCGAGTTCGTCGAGGAGGTCGCCGATGGTCTCGGCCGCTTGCCCGGCGGCGGGCTGGTTGCCCGCGGCGGCGAAGTGCCCGAGCACCTGCTCCAGCAAAATCAGCGCCGGATCCGGCTGGTTGAGGGCGCGGTGCGCTCCGGCGAGCAGGTAGCGCGCCCGGGCCAGTTCGTCCTCGTCGCCGCCCTGCTCCAGGACCTCGATCGCGGCCTCGGCGGCGTCGGCTGCGGTCAGCGGGTCCCCGGCGCGTTCGGCCGCGGACGCCAGTCCGAGCTGGGCGAGCGCGGCGCCGGACAGGTCCCCGGCTTCGACCAGGTCGGCGACCTCGCCGCGGTAGTGGGCCACCGCCTCCTCCCGCAGGTCGAGGTCGGACGCGAGCAAGCCGAGCGTGTGCCGCACCTGGGCGCGCAGGCCCGGGGAGGCGGCGGACTCGGCAGGCCGCACCGTGGCGTAGGCCGTCTCGAGTTCGCCGCTCGCGGCGGCCATCCGTCCGGCGATGAGCCGCGCCCACGCCTCCTGCTCGGCCAACCCGGCTTCGGCGAACAGGTCCACCGCGCGTCCGGCCGGTTCCCGCGCCTCGTCCAGCCGGCCGCTGCGTGCGGTGAGTTCGCCGCGCAGCAGCAAAAGCCGGGCGGTCAGCTCAGCGGGAACCTCGGTGGCGGCGGCTTCGGCACGGCCGAGAATCTCGAGCGCGGCGTCGAGGTCGTCGTTCCCGGAAAGCGCCAGGGACCACCGCAGCAGCGCGCGGACGTGCTGTTCTACGTCGCCGAGCCCGGCGAGCGCCTCGGCCGTGCCGGCGAGGGCGGCGAGAGCGGATTCGGGCTCGCCCAGCTGGTAACGGGCGAGCCCGGCCTTGCTCGCCGCGGTGTGCCGGGCGACCTCGTCGCCTTCGGCCGCGAACAGTTCGGCCGCGCGCAGCCAATCCCGCACGGCGGCCTCGGGGTCGGTGTCCACGACCGCGGTCGCGGATCCGGACAGCCGCCGGGCGAGCAGCGACCCCGCCGGTTCCGGGCACAGTTCGTCGAACTTCGCCCACGCGGCTTCGGCGGCCTCGTAAGCGCTGAGCCGGGAGTGCTGGTCGGCGAGATCGGCCAGCTCTTCGGGAGTGTCCGGAAGGGACGGTGCGACGGGCGTCCGCGGCGGGGAAACCGGACGCGGACTGGTCAAGGACAGCGGGAGGTGGTCCACGATCGGCTCGGCGGCGAGGACGTCGCGGATCAGGTCGCTCTGCTCGCTGGTGCCGTTCCGGGCGTCGAAGCGGGCCGCGATGCCCAGTGCGCGCCCGGAAAGCTCGTCGTGCAGTGCCTGGACGGAAATCTCGCCGTCGGTACGGCGCACCGTCGTGCCGCCGTGCCCGGAATCGGCGACCAGGCGCAGGTTGAGCGCGGCGGCGGCGCAGAACTCCATCTCGACGTCCGGAGAGGGCGCGTCGGCGAGCCAGCCGAGATGCCGTTCGAGGATTTCAAGCCCGCGCACGTGGTTGCCAGTGAGCGCGCAGAACCGGAGGTGGCGGGGGAGGAGATCCAGGTCCAGCCGGTTGTGCCGGATCGTGCGGTACACCTGCCGGTGGGCTCGCGCGGCCTCCTCCAGCCGTCCGGTGCGGACAAACGGGAGCAGCAGCGAGGAGAGGATCCCGTTCGGCTGCTCGCTGCAGGTGAACGTGCCGCCGAGGACCGGTTCGGCGACCTCGATCGCCTCCTCGAACCGGCCGTAGCGGCTCAGGTGGGCGACCTTGCCGGACGGTTCGCAGCCGACGCAGTCCGACATCTCGCCGCGCGGGGCCGCGGCCCAGAGCCGGTACTGCTCGACAGCCGTTTCGTGGTCGCCGACGTGCCGCGCCACGATCTGCCGGTGCTGGTGCACCGGGTTCATCGCGTACCCGGCCGCCCGGTACCGGCGCTCCATGTCGTCGAGCACGGCGTAGGTGCGGTCCAGCGGCACCTCGGGAAAGTCGGTCAGCGACGTGACGATGGACTTGAACGACCAGAAGAGGATGTAGTCCCACCGCTCGTTGCCCTCGCCCTGGTCGTGCTTGGCGAGGCACCAGGCGAACGGCACGAACGACTTCGCCGGCTCGCCGCCGTGCGTGTACGCGCGGACGAGCGAGAGCCGGGCGGCGTACTGCAGGTCCGGCAGGCGCTCGGCGTCGGCGGTGCGGACCAGGCTCTCCGTCGCGGCGATCTGGCCCTTGCCGAACGGAAGGGCCCGGGCCGACCCCAGCCGGTTCCACAGGTTCTCTTCGGTCGGTGCGGTCATCAGTTCTCCCGGTTCGGGACGGCGTGGTCGAGAAGGCTGAGGAAGGCCCGGTTGAGCAGCGCGGAGTCGGCGGGCCGGATCGGGTGCTTGCCGAGCAGCAGCGCCTGGCCGTAGAGGGATTCGACGGCCAGCGCGGTCAGTTCCGCGTTCTCGAGCCGGGAAACGCGCCGCACCAACGGGTTCCGGTAGTTGAGCACGAGCTGCGGGCGATCCCGTTCCGGCTTCTCGAAGGCCGAGAGCACCCCGGCCCACAGCTCGTCGACGGCCTCCTTGGTCGCGCGCAGTTCGCCGGCGAACGAGGCGGCGCGGTCGACGAGATAGAGCACCGGGAGCGACGCGGGCTCGAATTCGCGCAGCACGACCTCGCAGCCGAGCCGGTCGACGCAGCGTTGCGCGGCCGCGACGAACGGCCGGACCGCCAGCGCGGTGTCCGGGGCGAGATCGGCGAAGGCGGTGGTGAGGTCGCTCGGGTCGAGCCGGTCGACGCGCACCCCCGGTTCGAGCGCGCCGACGCGTTCGACGAGTTCGCTGTCGTAGGTGTAGCCGCCGTTGATCACCGGCAGGTTCTGCGCGGCGGCGACCCCGGCCAGCTGGTCGAATTCGTCGGCGGTCGCGCAGTAGCGGAGCACGCCGTGGCGCGAGCGGAACTCGGCGAGCGTCATCCGGCCGACGTTCGTTTCCAGCGGCCACCACTCGTCGACCAGCCGCAGCATGTCGTCGTCGTGCAGCGCGAGCGCTTTGACGCCGAGGTGGTGGATCTTCAGGAACTGGTTCAGCCGCCGCGGGCTGGTCGCCGAGAGCCCGACGAGCCAGCCGCGCAGCTGCTCGCCGAGCGCTTCGCGGGTCGCGGCGAGCTGGTCGTCGTCGTAGAGCGCCTCGCGGCTCGCGGTGGGCCGCAGCTCGCCGGTGTCCACGACGCAGCGGGCGAAGAACGCCCAGTCCGGCAGCAGCCCGGGCGCGTTCTCCGCGAGCAGCATCCGCTTGAGGTACACGCGATGCCCGGCGCGCTCGGCCGGGTTCGCCGGGAACGGCAGCACGTAGGCGACGCCGGTGAGCCAGGCCTCCGGCACGTCGAGGTCGACGACGTCGAACGGAGTGAAGCCGAGGACCTCCTGCGCGTAGCCGACGAGGTCCGCGGAGCGGTGCCCGGGGGAGCGCTCGTCGGCCTGCCACGGGATGCCGGCGCCGCTGATCGCCTTGCCGTTGACGGTGATTTCGAACGGCAGCATCGAGCCGTACAGCGTCGCGAGATCGGCGACCGTCTCCGGCACGAACCACTGCTCGGCGCCGCGGCGCGCGGTGAGGGTGACGGTGGTGCCGATCGTGTCCCGTTCGCCGGGCCCGACGGCGTAGGTGCCGTCCGCGCGGCCGGTCCACGAGACCGCGGGAGCGCCGCTCGCGGAACGCGTGACGACGCGGGTCTCGTCGGCGACCAGGAAGGCCGACAGCAGCCCGATCCCGAACTGGCCGAGGAAATCCCGCCGTCCGTAGCCGAGTTCGTCCCGTTTGGAGCTGCGGCCGATCGTCGCGAGCAGTTCGTGCACCTGCGCCTCGGACAGGCCGATGCCGGTGTCGGTGATCCGCAGCGTCCCGTCGCCGGCTTCGATCGCGATCTCCGCGGGCGCCGAAGCGTCGGCCGCCCGGCGCGCGGTGACCGCGTCGACGGCGTTCTGGAGCAGTTCGCGCACGTAGACGCGGGGACTGGAATAGAGGTGCTGGCTCAGCAGGTCGACGACCCCGCGAAGATCCACCTGAAAACTACGGTTCACCCGTGCTCGACTCCTGTGCTGTGGCCGGAAGGAAGATCTGCCCGGCACATCCGCCGCGCACGCCCGGTCGTTACCGTATCGGCGGAACCCGGTGCCGGACATCGGTTTTCGCCTTTTCCCCCGGCGACGGCGCGAGCCCGGCCGGGGCAGGGCGAAAGCGGGTTGCGGCGACGGGTTAACCTGGAGTCAGCAAGGCGTCGATCCGGCCATCACCGGGGAGCCTCCGGAAGAACCGGGCGGTCGCCGCCCGCAGTAGAACCGGACGGGTGCGGCCCGTGACAGCCGCGCAACGAGTGGCCCGGGAGCAGTGCGCCGGGCAAGCGGGGTGGTACCGCGTGACGCGCCAGCGTCTCGTCCCCGTGTGGGTGGCCGCCGGTCGCCCGTACGAGCGACGAACGCAAGGAGCACCCGGATGTACCCCCAGGCTTCGCCGGGCGGAGAGACCACGGTCCCGTCCCAGCCGTCGTTCCCCGCGCTGGAGGAGAGCGTCCTCGCGTACTGGGAGAGCGACCGGACCTTCCAGGCGACGATCGACGCCCGTCCCGAGGGCACGAACGGCGACAACGAGTACGTCTTCTACGACGGCCCGCCCTTCGCCAACGGCCTCCCGCACTACGGGCACCTGCTCACCGGGTACGTCAAGGACATCGTCCCGCGCTACCAGACGATGAAGGGCAAGCACGTCGACCGGCGGTTCGGCTGGGACACCCACGGCCTGCCCGCCGAACTCGAAGCGATGCGGCAGCTCGGGATCACCGAGACGACCGAGATCGAAGAGATGGGCATCGCGAAGTTCAACGAGGCCTCGCGCGAGTCCGTGCTGCGCTACACCGACGAGTGGCGCGACTACGTGACCCGCCAGGCCCGCTGGGTCGACTTCGACAACGACTACAAGACGCTCGACGTCACCTACATGGAGTCGGTGCTCTGGGCGTTCAAACGGTTGTGGGACAAGGGACTCGTCTACGAGGGCTACCGCGTCCTGCCCTACTGCTGGCGCGACGCGACGCCGCTGTCCAACCACGAGCTGGGCATGGACGCCGACGTCTACCGCAACCGGCAGGACCCGGCCGTCACGGTCGGATTCCGCCTGGAGGGCAACGACAACGACCTCGACGGCACGTACCTGCTGATCTGGACCACGACGCCGTGGACGCTGCCGTCCAACCTCGCCACCGCGGTGCACCCCGAGGTGCAGTACGTCGTGGTGGAAAGCGACGGCAAGCGCTTCCTGCTCGCGGAGGCCCGCGTCGCCGCGTACGCGCGCGAACTCGGCGAGGAGCCGGCCGTCGTCGCGCGCTACACCGGCGAACAGCTGCTCGGATCCCGTTACGCGCCGCCGTTCCCGTACTTCGTCGGCACGGAGAACGCGCACCGCGTGCTGTCGGCGGACTACGTCACCACCGACGACGGCACCGGCGTCGTGCACATCGCGCCCGCCTACGGCGCCGAGGACAAGGTAGTCACCGACGCGGCCGGGATCGCCCCGGTGACGCCGGTGGACGACCACGGCAAGTTCGACGAGACCGTTCCGGACTACGCCGGGCAGCTGGTGTTCGACGCGAACCCGAACATCGTGCGGGACCTCAAGAACGGCACCGGCGGCGCGGAGCGCCAGGGCGCGGTGCTGCTGCGCCACGAGACCTACGACCACTCGTACCCGCACTGCTGGCGCTGCCGGAACCCGCTGATCTACCGCGCGGTGTCGTCGTGGTTCGTCGCGGTGACGCAGTTCAAGGACCGGATGGTCGAGCTGAACCAGCAGATCACCTGGTACCCGGAGAACGTCAAGGACGGCCAGTTCGGCAAGTGGCTGGAGAACGCCATCGACTGGTCGATCTCCCGCAACCGCTACTTCGGCACGCCGATCCCGGTGTGGCGCTCGGACGACCCGGCCTATCCGCGCATCGACGTCTACGGCTCGCTGGACGAGCTGGAGGCCGACTTCGGCGTGCGGCTGGACAACCTGCACCGGCCCTACATCGACGAGCTGACCCGGCCGAACCCGGACGACCCGACCGGCCGCTCCACCATGCGCCGCGTGCCGGACGTGCTCGACGTGTGGTTCGACTCCGGGTCGATGCCGTACGCCCAGGTGCACTACCCGTTCGAGAACCGCGAATGGTTCGAGCACCACTACCCGAGCGACTTCATCGTCGAGTACATCGGGCAGACCCGCGGCTGGTTCTACCTGCTGCACGTGCTCGCGACCGCGCTGTTCGACCGGCCGGCGTTCCGCACCTGCGTGTCGCACGGCATCGTGCTCGGCTCCGACGGCCAGAAGATGTCGAAGTCGCTGCGGAACTACCCGGACGTCAACGAGGTCTTCGACCGCGACGGGTCCGACGCCATGCGGTGGTACCTCATGGCGAGCCCGATCCTGCGCGGCGGCAACCTCGTCGTCACCGACCGGGGGATCCGCGACGCGGTGCGCCAGGCCGTGCTGCCGCTGTGGAACTCGTACTACTTCCTTGCCCTGTACGCGAATGCCGAAGGCAAGCAGGGGCAGTGGCGCACGGATTCGACGCATCTGCTCGACCGGTACGTGCTCGCCAAGACGCACGAACTCGTCACCGACGTCGAGTCCGCGATGGACGGCTACGACATCGCGGGCGCGTGCCAGACCGTGCGGGACTTCCTCGAGGTGCTCACGAACTGGTACGTGCGCCGGTCGCGCGACCGGTTCTGGGCGGGCGAGCAGGACGCGATCGACACGCTGCACACCGTGCTGGAGGTGACCTGCCGGGTCGTCGCGCCGCTGCTGCCGCTCACCACGGAAACCGTGTGGCGCGGGCTGACCGGCGGCCGTTCGGTGCACTTGACCGACTGGCCGAACGCGCTCGACCTGCCCGCCGACGCGGCGCTGGTGACCGCGATGGACAAGGTGCGGCAGGTGGCGTCGTCGGCGCTGGCGCTGCGCAAGGCGAACAAGCTCCGCGTGCGGCTGCCGCTGGCGAAGCTCGTGGTCGCGGCCGAGGACGTCGAAGCGCTGCGCGGGTTCACCGAGATCCTGCGGGACGAGGTGAACGTGAAGTCGGTGGAGCTGACCACCGACGTCGCGGCGCACGGCACGTTCGAGGTCGCGGTGAACGCGCGGGCGGCCGGGCCGCGGCTGGGCAAGGCCGTGCAGCAGGTGATCAAGGCGGTCAAGGCGGGCGACTGGACGACCAACGCGTCCGGCGCGGTCGTGGCGGCGGGCGTCGAACTGGTCGAGGGCGAGTACGACCGGCGCCTGGTCGCGTCCGGCGGCGGCGCGGCGGCCGAACTGCCCGGCGGGGCCGGCCTGGTCGTGCTGGACACCGAGGTCACCGGGGACCTGGCGGCCGAGGGCCTTGCCCGCGACCTGGTCCGCGTGGTCCAGCAGGCGCGCCGCGAGGCCGGTCTCGACGTCGGCGACCGGATCTCGCTGACCGTGGACGCCGCCGACGAGGTGACGGCCGCGGTGCGCAAGCACGAGGAGTTCGTGGCGTCCGAGACGCTCGCGACGTCGGTGTCCTACGGCGAGGTCGCCGAGGGCTTCGACGGCACGGTCGGCGAGGGCGTGAAGGTGCGCGTGGCGGTCGCTAAGGCGTGACGTGCCGCGGTCTTGCTCCGGGAGTCCGGGGCAAGACCGCGGTTTCGGCAAAATTCTTGGCGGAAACCGCAAAGCCGCCCGCACCATGAGGGCATGAGCGAAGAGTTCGACGCCGTGCTGGCCGCGGTCGGGCCGCGGCTGCGGGAGCTGCGCCGCCGGACCGGGATCACTCTCACCGCGTTGTCGGAGACCACCGGGATCGCGGTGAGCACCCTGTCCCGGCTGGAATCCGGGCAGCGCAAACCGGGTCTGGAACTGCTGCTCCCGCTGGCCAAGGCCTATCAGGTGCCGCTCGACGAACTCGTCGACGCCCCGCCCAGCGGCGACCCGCGCGTGCATCTCCGGCCGTTCGACCGCAACGGCATGACGGTCCTGCCGCTGACCCGCAAACCCGGCGGGCTGCATGTGTACAAGCAGATCCTTCCCGCCGGGCGGACCGACCGGCTCGACCCGGATCCGCGTTCGCACGAGGGATACCACTGGCTGTACGTCCTGAGCGGACGGCTGCGGATGATCCTCGGCGACCAGGATTTCGTGCTGAAGGCCGGCGAGGTCGCCGAATTCGACACGCATCTGCCGCACTGGTTCGGCAACGCCGACGAGCACGCGGTGGAATTCCTCAGCATCCTCGGGCCGCAGGGCGAACGATTCCACCTCAGGGCCCGCTACCGGCCCAGCCGGTGACTCCGGACGGACGGGCCTCGGCTCCTGCGCCGCGGAACGCGTCTGCTAGGGATTTCCCCATGACTTCGAAAGCCGCCGCCGAACCGGCCGCCGAGGGGCTGGCCGCCGGCCTGCGCCAGCGGCACCTCGCCATGCTCGCGATGGGCGGCGTGATCGGTTCGGGACTGTTCGTCAGCTCCGGCGTCGGGATCAAGCTTGCCGGGCCCGGCATCGTGCTGTCCTTCGTGCTCGCGGGCACGCTCGCGATGCTGGTCATGCGCATGATGGCGGAAATGGCCGCCGCGATCCCGTCCAGCGGGTCGTTTTCGGTGCACGCCGAGCGCGCGTTCGGGCCGTGGGCCGGGTTCGCCATCGGCTGGCTGTACTGGGCCGCGCTCGTGGTCGTGCTCGCCGTCGAGGCCACCGCGGCCGCGATCATCGTGAACAGCTGGCTGCCCGGCATTCCGCAGTGGGCGCTGGTCCTGCTCTTCATGGCCGTGCTGACCGCGGTCAACTTCACCGCGGTGTCCCGCTTCGGCGAGCTGGAGTTCTGGCTGGCGCTGATCAAGGTCGTGGCGGTCGTGGCCTTCCTGGTCCTCGGCGTGCTCGCGTTCCTCGGTGTGCTCCCGGGAACGTCCTTCGTCGGCACGACCAACCTCCTCGGCAACGGCGGGCTGCTGCCGAATGGTTGGGAAGGCGTCGGCACCGGCTTGCTCGCGGTGGTTTTCACCTTCGGCGGCCTGGAAGTGGTGACCATCGCGGCCGCCGAGTCCGACGACCCCGCGCACGCGGTCGGCAAGGCGGTCCGCAACGCGGTCGTGCGGATTTCGGTGTTCTACATCGGTTCCATGCTGGTCATCGTCTCGCTGCTGCCGTGGTCGAGTGTCCACATCGGACAGAGCCCGTTCGCCGCGGTGCTCGAGCGGATCGGGATCCCGGCGACCGGGCAGATCATGAACGTGGTCGTGCTGTTCGCCTTGCTGTCCACGCTGAACACCAACATGTACGGCGCGGCCCGCATGGTGTACTCGCTGGCGCAACGCGGCCACGCGCCGCGCGCACTGACCAAAGTGGACCGCAACGGCGTACCCGTCTTCGCGGTCGCGGCTTCGGTGCTCTTCGGGTTCGTCGCCGTGGCGCTGAACGCGCTCTGGCCGGACACCGTCTTCCAGTACCTGCTCAACGCGGTCGGCTCGGTGCTGCTGATCGTGTGGATCCTGGTCGCCTGCACGCAGTTGCGGGTGCGCAAGCAGCTGGAACGCACCGCGCCGGAGAGCCTGACCGTGCGCATGTGGGGCTTCCCGTACCTGACCTGGGCGACGCTCGCCGCGATGATCGCGATCCTGGCGGTGATGACCGGCGACGCCGACGCCCGGATCCAGCTGATCAGCTCAGGCGTCCTCGTGGCGGCGCTGGTCGTGGCCGGGATCTGCTGGCAACGCGCCCGCCGGGCGGCTGACCAGACTGTATAACGACCTATACGGCTCGGCGTTGATCACGAATCCGTCGCGTTCCCCGAGGTAACGCCCGGTCCCGCGCTGCGATGGGCAAGCTGAGCCAGCGACGCGGGCGGACCGCGTGGGCGAGGGGGAGGCGACGGTGAGTCCTGCCGGGAAGAAGGGCGTGCTGATCGGGGGCGCGCTGGTCGTGGTCGCGATCGTCGTGGCCGCGGTCGTGCTGCTCAACGGTGGCGGAACGACAGCGGCCTCACCAGGCACGGAGCCGGCCTCGACGGCTGCGGAGCCGAGCGATCCGACGTCGGCGGCCCGCACGTACCTGCTCGCTTTCGCGGGGAAGGACGCCGACGCCGCCAGCAAAGCCACCGACGCTCCGATGGACGCCTCTACCGCACTGCAGGACGCGTGGGCGACGCTCAAGCCCAAGGAACTGACCGCGAAGCTCGGCGACGTCGGCGCGGCGCAGGGCGACAAGGCCACCGCCGGCTACACGATCACCTGGAACCTCGGCCCGGGCCACGTCTGGACGTACACCGGCAGCCTCGGGCTCGTCCAGGCGCAGGGCAAGTGGCGGGTCCACTGGGCTCCGACGGTGCTGCACCCGAAGCTGGAAGCGGGGCAGCGGCTGGCGATCGCGTCCTCGGACGTCCCGGCGGTCGTCGACCGCGACGGCAAACCGCTCGTCGTCTCCGGCGGCGGGGGACTGAAGCTGGCTGACGACAAGGCGTTCCCGCTGCTCCGTTCGGCGCTCACCGGGCACGGGCAGTCGTCCGAAGCGTTCGCGGTCGAGCGCGTGGACGCCTCGGGCAAGAACCTCGAAGCACTGTTCGGAAACCCCGAAGGCGACCACAAACCGGCTGCCACCGGGCTCAGCGTCGCGACGCAGAACGCGGCTCAGGCCGCCGTCGACGGGTATCACGGCAAGGCCGTCCTGGTCGCCATCCAGCCGTCCTCCGGCGACCTGCTCGCGGTGGCGCAGAACGCCAGCGTCACCAACGCGGCGTCGGCGTTCAGCGGCCAGTACGCGCCGGGGTCGACGTTCAAGATCGTCACCGCGACCGCGGCGCTGGAAGCCGGGATCGTCACGCCGGATTCCACGGTTCCGTGCCCGCTGACCGACCGGATCGGCACCCGCACGCTCTCCAACGAGGGGTTCGACCTCGGCACGACGACCGTGCACAAGGCGTTCGCGAAGTCCTGCAACACCACGTTCGCCCGGCTCGCGTCGCAGCTGCCCGCCGACGGGCTCGCGAAGGCGGCCACCCAGTTCGGCCTCAACGCCGACTTCTCGATCGAGGGCCTGTCCACCGAGATGGGCCGCGTCGACCCGGCGGCGAACGCGGACGAACAGGTCGAGGACGGCATCGGCCAGGGAAAGGTGCAGGTCAGCCCGATGGGAGCGGCGGTGATGGCGGCGACCGCGGCGTCCGGGCGCGCGGTCGTGCCGCGGCTGTGGGAGGACGGCACCAAGGTCAACACCGGCTACCACCCGCCGTCCGGCCCGGTCCTGGCGGCGCTGCGCGGGATGATGCGCGAGGTCGTCACCGGCGGCACGGCGACCGGCCTGGCACACTCCGGCCCGGTATTCGGCAAGACCGGCACCGCGCAGTTCGGCGACGGCGCGGAGGCACACGGCTGGTTCGTCGGCTACCGCGGCGACCTGGCGTTCGCGGTGTTCCTGGAGGGAGCCAACGACTCCAAACCGGCCGTCTCGCTGGGCGCCAAGTTCCTCGACGCGCTGTAGGGACCCAGCAGCGCGGGTGTGCGGCGGGTTCCTCTCCCGTTGAAAGTCCGTGAAGGGCTCCTTGAGGGAATCTGATTCCCTCAAGGAGCCCTTCACGGACCTCGCGACCGCGCCAGTTCCGCGAGCCGCGATGCGTGTCGGCGGGTGCGGAGAAGCCACGAAGCCCGGCTGATGCCGCGCATCGCGGCAACCAGGGCGCACGCCGCGGCTGCCGAGAAAACCTCGCTTCGGCCGCGGCCGAAGCGTCCCCGCTCTACCGTGGGCACATGGAAACCGTCGCATTGGCCGAGGTCGCTGCCGTGCTCGCCGACCCGAGCCGCGCGACCATGTGTCTCGCTCTGCTCGACGGGCGGGCCTGGACGGTCGGCGAACTGGCCGCCGCGGCGCGGATCGCGGTGTCTACGGCCAGCGAGCACGTGACGCGGCTGGCCGAGGCCGGGTTCGTCGCCCGGGTGAAGCAGGGGCGGCACGCGTACGTGCGGCTCGCGAACCCGCGGGTCGCGGAGCTGATCGAGCATCTGGCGCAGCATGCCGAACTGAAACGGCCGTCCGGGCTCCGGACTTCGTTGCGGGTGCAGCGTTTGTCGTTCGCGCGCAGTTGCTACGACCATCTCGCCGGGACCCTCGGCGTCGCCTTGCGGGACGGAATGGTCGAGCGGGGCCTGATCGACGTGTCGGACGGGCTCGCGCTCACCGACTCCGGACGCGACGTGCTGGCGGATCTCGGCGTCGCGGTGCCGGATCGGCCGCGGCGGCCGCTGTTGCGCGACTGTCTGGATTGGACAGAGCGGCGGGAGCACCTGGCCGGCGCGGTCCCGGCGGCGGTGCTGGAGCGGGCGGTCGAGGCGGGATGGCTGACGCGGGACCAGCAGCGCGCGGTCCGCGTCCTGCCGGGCGCGCGGGGTCCGTTCGCCGCGCTCGGTGTCGATCTCGCGACGGTGAGTGCCGCCGAGGCTTCGTAACACACCGGCGAGGTCCCCCGGACCGGTGGTGCGCGCTCGGGAACCGGACACTGCCTCACTATTCTGGACGCCTGCGGGCGACCGGGAGGGAGGCGGAGGGTGAACGAGCTTCCCCTGGTGCTGGGCGTCGGAGCGCTGGTTCTCGTCGTCTCGGTCGTCGCGGTGCGGGTGTCCATCCGGCTCGGATTCCCGTCGCTGCTGCTGTATCTCGGGATCGGCGTCGTGCTCGGCGAAGCCGGGTTCGGCATCCGCTTCGACAATCCGGCGCTCACCCAGTCCCTCGGGCTCGCCGCGCTCGTCCTGATCCTCACCGAGGGCGGGCTCACCACGCGCTGGTCCGCGGTGAAACCCTCGCTGGGGCCCGGAATCCTGCTGTCCACAGTGGCCGTGGTGATCAGCATCGCGGTCACCGGCGCGGCATTGCACTGGCTGCTCGGCCTCGACTGGCGGCTCGCCCTGCTGTGGGGCGCGGTTCTCGCGTCCACCGACGCGGCGGCGGTGTTCTCCGTGCTGCGCACGGCCGGGGTCGGGAAACGGCTCGTCGGCGCGCTGGAACTGGAATCCGGCATCAACGACGCGCCCGCCTACATCGCGGTCGTCGTGCTCGCGTCCGGCGAGGCGGTCGACTGGTCGCTGCCGCTGCTGGTGGTCTACGAACTGCTCACCGGCCTCGTGCTCGGCCTCGCGTTCGGCTGGCTGGGCGCGCAGGCGCTGCGCCGGGCCGCGCTCCCGGCGACCGGTCTCTACCCGCTCGCCACGGTCGCGGTGTGCGTGCTCGCGTACTCCTCGGGTCAGCTGGCGCACGCGTCCGGCCTGCTCGCCACCTACGTCGCCGGCCTGGTGCTGGGGAATTCCAAGCTCCCGCACCGGTCGGACACCCTGTCGTTCGCCGAAGGGCTCGGCTGGCTCGCGCAGATCGGGCTGTTCGTCTTGCTCGGCCTGTTCGCGTCGCCGACCCGGCTGCTCGAAACGCTCATCCCCGGCCTCGTCGCGGGCGCGGTGGTGCTGCTGCTCGCCCGGCCGCTGTCGGTGGTCCTGTCGCTGCTGCCGTTCCGCTTGCCGTGGCGGGATCAGGCGTTCCTGTCCTGGGCGGGGTTGCGCGGTGCGGTGCCGATCGTGCTCGCGATGATCCCGCTGTCCGAAGGCGTGCCCGGCGCGCAACGGCTCGTGGACGCGGTTTTCGTGCTCGTCATCGTGCTCACGGTGCTGCAGGGCGCGACGCTCAGCCCGCTCGCGCGGATCCTCGGGCTGGCGAAGGCGACGCAGGCGCACGAGATCGAGGTCGACGCCGCCCCGCTCGACGAGCTCGGCGCCGAACTGCTGCAGGTGCGCATCCAGAAGGGGTCGAAGCTGCACGGCGTGTACCTGTCCGAGCTGCGGCTGCCCGCCGGGGCGACGGTCAGTCTCGTGGTGCGCGGCGGGACGGGCTTCACGCCGCAGAAAACGAGCCGCTTGCAGGTCGAGGACCAGCTTCTGGTGGTCACGACCGCCGCCGACCGCGACGCGACCGAACGGCGCATCCGGGCTGTCGACCGGGCCGGCCGCCTCGCCCGCTGGCACGGGGAATCCGGAGCCTGATCTTTTCTGTCCTTTGTGGACACGCCCTGTGACTGCCGTCTCAGATCACGAGACGGGTCTGGTTTCTCCCGGGGGTCGTCCGCTATCTTCGGTTTCAGGTCATGAGTGCCAGCGCGAAGCCCCGGCTTGCTGGCCGGCAACCCTCCTACCGCGGTGGGGTGCCCCGGGTGAGGACCAGGCCGGTCGCGCAGTGCGGCGGGCAAGCGCGGGCCCCTCGCCGGGGGTCCCCCGGAACGCCGAGGAGGCGTCGTCATGACTCTCGCACTCGACCGGTCCACGGAAACTGTTGCCGCTGCCGTTCCCGCTGTCGCCGGTGCGACGCTGCGGGTCCCGCTGGTCACCGGCGGCGACATCGGTTACGCCAACCTCGACCACGCGGCGAGCGCGCCGTGTCTGGACGCGGTGCGTTCGGCGGTCGACGAGTTCCTTCCCTGGTACGCCAGCGTGCATCGCGGCGCGGGTTTCGCTTCGCAGGTCTCGACGCGGCTGTACGAGCGGACGCGCGACGTGCTGCGCCGGTTCGTGGACGCGCGCAACGGCGACTCGGTGATTTTCACCCGCAACACCACTGACGCGTTCAACCTGCTGGCGAAAGCGTTGCCGCGCAAGACTTCCGTGGTGGTGTTCGACAGCGAGCACCACGCGGCCCTGCTGCCGTGGCGCGGCCCGAACGTCCGGCGCGTGCAGCTGCCGCGGACCCGGCTCGCCGCAGTGTCCGTTGTGGACGAAGCGCTCGCGGAATGCCCGCAGGGGCCGCGGTTGGTCGTCGTCGCCGGTGCGTCCAATGTGACCGGTGAGCTGCTGCCGGTGGCCGAGATCGCTGCGGTGGCCCGGAAACACGGCGCCCGGGTGGCCCTCGACGCCGCACAGCTCGCTCCGCACCGGCAGATTTCGTTGCGGGAGCTGGATGTTGACTATGTCGCGCTGTCCGGGCACAAGCTGTACGCGCCCTTCGGGGCTGGTGCGCTGATCGGGCGCAGCGACTGGTTGCGGGCGGCCGAGCCGTACCTGGCCGGTGGTGGCGCTACGAAGCTGGTGACCGAGGAAGCCGTGGTGTGGAACAGCGGCGAAGAACGGCACGAGGCCGGATCGCCGAATACCGTTGGCGTGTATGCGCTCGGGGTGGCTTGCGAGCAGCTGGCAGCTCAGTGGGATGCCGTGGGTTCGCACGAAGCCGCGTTGCTGGAGCGGTTGCGCAAGGGGCTTGAGAGCTTGCCGGGGTTCGCCGAGCTGCGGTTCTTCGACGCGCCGGTGGACCGGGTCGGCACGGTGAGCTTCGTGGTCGACGGGTTCGAGCCCGGATGGCTGGCCGCGGTGCTGTCGGCCGAGTACGGAATCGGCGTGCGGGACGGGGCGTTCTGCGCGCACGTGGCCGCCCGGCGGCTGATCCGGGAAGCCGGAAGCCAGGGCCAGCAGGCGGTCCGGGTGAGCCTCGGGCTGGGGAGCACCGAGGAACACGTCGACCGCTTGGTGCTGGCGCTGCGGCAGATCGTGGCCCGGGGAGCCCGGTGGGAGTACGCGAAGGTGGACGGGCGGTGGGCACCGGTCGGGGACCCGCGGGAGCTGCCGCCGTTCTGCGCCTGACAGGGCTGGTGCTGGGACTGGCGCGACAGGAAACGTGACCACAACGCGGGATCGCGCCGACGTTTGGGCTGAGCGGCGTGACAGGCCGAAGGCCCCTCGCGTCGCTCAGCCCAAACGTCGGCTTAAGGGCGATCCCGCCGCGGCGGCGGAGCCGACGCCATCAAACACAGTCCGCGTGCAGGTCGTTCAACAGGCCGCGCTCGGTGAGGTCGCCGCTGAGGAACAGCCGGGCCAGATGAGTGAACGCGGCTTCGGCTGCGTCGGCCACAGCGGGAATGGGCGTGCGGCAGTCGGCTAAGGCCGCCTCCTGCACGTCGTGGATTTCCCGTGGTTCGCTGCGGGACAGCCCGGCCAGGTGGCGCAGGTGCTCGCCGTCCTCGCCGTCGGCCAGCCAGTGGGCGGCCCAGAGCGGGAGGTCGCTCGTGGGGGAGAGGTCGAGGGCGATCCAGGCCGCGGCCGCGGCGGGGGCGGGGATCTCGGCGGGCATGGCAGCGATGATGGCGGGCGAGGGGCCTCCGGGGCGACTGAATTCGGCCGCTGTGACCTGCTCGGGCGCGGTTGTGGACAATGGGGGTGTGAGCACCGATCCTTCGCCGTCCGAGTCCGAGGTCGAGCCGTCTGCGGAACCGCCTGAGCAGGAGGCCGCCGGGGACGGCGCGCCGCTGCCCAAGCGGCGGGTCTGGGTGGTGTTCGCGGTCGCGGCGCTGCTGTGGGCGATCGACCTGATCACGAAGAACCTCGTGGTCGCGAACCTCGAGGGCAAGGAGCCCAAGCCGATCCTCGGCGGGCTGATCTACCTGCAGGTCATCCGCAACCCGGGCGCCGCGTTCTCGATGGCGACCGGCATGACGTGGGTGCTCGCGCTGGTCGCGATCGGCGTCGTGATCGCGATCGTGTGGATCTCGCGCAGGCTGCGCTCGGTCGGCTGGGCGATCGGCCTCGGGCTCGTGCTCGCCGGCGCGCTCGGCAACCTGACCGACCGGTTCTTCCGCGAGCCCGGACCGCTGCGCGGCCACGTCGTCGACTTCATCTCCGCGTTCGCGCCCAACGGCCAGGGTTTCGCGATCTTCAACATCGCCGACTCCGCGATCTGCGTCGGCGGCGCGCTGATCGTGCTGCTGTCCCTGCTCGGCAAGGACTACGACGGCACCTCCACCCGCGGCAAGAAGAAGGACTCCGAGTGAGCGCGCGCATGCTGCCCGTCCCCGACGGGCTCGACGGGATGCGCGTCGACGCCGGGCTCGCCAAACTGCTCGGCCTGTCCCGCACCGCGGTCGCGGACCTCGCCGCGGCTGGCGACGTCCTCCTCGACGGCCGTCCGGCGGGCAAATCGGACCGGCTGTCCGCGGGCGGGCTGCTCGAGGTGACGCTGCCGGAACCGGAACGTGCGGCGGAAATCGTCGCGGAGCCGGTCGAAGGCATGAAGATCCTGCACGATGACGACGACATCGTGGTGATTTCGAAACCGGTCGGCGTCGCCGTGCACCCCAGCCCCGGCTGGACCGGCCCGACGGTCGTCGGCGGACTCGCCGCGTCCGGGCTGCGCATCTCGACCTCCGGCGCGGCCGAACGACAGGGCGTCGTGCACCGGCTCGACGCGGGCACCACCGGGGTGATGGTGGTGGCGAAGAGCGAGCACGCGTACACCGTGCTGAAGCGGGCGTTCAAGGAACGGACCGTCGACAAGGGCTACCACGCCGTCGTGCAGGGCCACCCGGACCCGACGCGCGGCACCATCGACGCCCCGATCGACCGCCATCCGCGGCACGACTACAAGTTCGCCGTCGTCGCGGGCGGACGGCCGAGCGTCACGCACTATGAGGTGGTCGAGGCGTTCCGGGCGGCGTCGCTGGCGCACGTGAAGCTGGAAACCGGGCGTACGCACCAGATCCGCGTGCACTTCTCCGCGCTGCGCCACCCGTGCGCGGGCGACCTGACCTACGGAGCGGACCCGGTGCTGGCCCGGAAACTCGGCCTGACGCGGCAGTGGCTGCACGCGCGGACGCTCGGATTCGCGCACCCCGCGGACGGCCGGTGGGTCGAGTTCGAGGCGGAATACCCCGACGATCTGGCCAGTGCGCTGGAGATCCTGCGCGACGGGAACTAGTCGACGGCCCAGGTCAGGGTGCGCTCGTCCGGCTCGGGCCGCGGGCTCCAGCGCACCGAGACGACGCGGGTCGCGGTGGGGAGCACGTAGACGGTGTGCCCGCCGAGCGTCTCGCCCGGCTGCACGCCGATCTTGTGCGGCGGCCGGGACGTCAGCGAAACCGGGGCCTTCGCGACGGTCTCGCCGCTGTCGGTGACGAGCTCGAGATAGTTGTCGGGCAGCGACGCGAACGGGATCGGCCCGCGATTGGTGATCTCGGTGTGCACGACGACCGCGCGCTCGCCGTCCTCGAGCCGGTAGCCCGCCGCGCCGAAGAGGAAGTCGGCGGGATCCTGGACCTCCAGCAGCTGCACGGAAAGCTGTTCCCCTTCGAGCCCCTGCGACTGCATCGTCTCGCCGATCCGCCCCTGCTTGGCAGGCGCCGCGGCGGGCCGGGGTTCGTCGCCGCGGGCCCAGGAAGCGGTCTGCGGGACGCCCCACGTGCTGACGACCGGATCCGGAGCCGGGTACGGCCCGGAGAGTCCATTGTGGACATTCGCGCCGACGGGAACCTGCGGCGGCATCCCGGTTTGCCCGGGGGAGTACGCGCCGGACACTCCCGGCCCGGCAGGGATCCCGTTCGGTCCCGGGGCATACGCGCCCGACACTCCCGGCCCGCCGGGAATTCCGTTCGGCCCAGGGGGATACGCGCCGGAAATCCCGGCCGGTCCGGGTGCGTACGCGCCGGACACGCCCGGACCTGGCCCGGTCGCCGGAATGCCGGTCTGCCCGGGCGGGTACGCGGCGGAAGTCCCCGGGCCGGGCATGCCGTGCTGCCCCGGACCCGCGGGGATCCCGGTCTGCCCTGGTGCGTAGGCGCCGGAGGTTCCCGGGCCGGGCATGCCGTGCTGTCCCGGCGGATGCGGTCCGGAGTGCCCCGGCATCCCGGCGGAATCGGGGATCCCGTTCGGCCCGGGCGGATGCGGACCGGAGCCCTGCGCGCCCGGCATTCCCGCCGCCCCGCCTCGCACGGGGACTCCCGCCGACGCCGGGCCGGCGCCTGGCGCCGCACCCTGGCCGGACGTCATCGGCCCCGGCATACCGCCCTGGTTGGGCCCGGGCATCCCGCCCTGGTTGGGCCCGGCAGCCCCTGGCATCCCGCCCTGGTTGGGCCCCGCAGCCCCGCCCGGATTCGGCCCGGCTGCCCCGGGCATCCCGCCCAGGTTCTGTCCCGCCGTCCCGGGCCCCGCGTTCGGTCCAGCCGCAGCGGGGAACGGCACCGACCCGGGCCCGCCCGGATAGCCGCCCGGGGGACGCTGCCACGACGCCGGAGCCCCGGAAATCGCCGCGCGGAGGCCGTTCGGGTCGCTTTCGACCCCGACCAGCAGCGGCAATCCGCTCCCGGACAGCGCGACCAGCCGGTACGCGACCTCCCTCGGGTCCATCCCGACCTTCGCCGCCAGCTCGTGCACAGCCCCCTTGCCCAGCTCGGCGAGCGCGGCGAGCAGGCGGATGTCGGCGGGATCGGTCACGGCCACTCCGGCAACGCTACCGCCTCGCCCGCCCGGCCCGGCCGCACCACGCGCCCGGCGTGCCCCGCGCCACCGCGACGTCGGCGATCGGCGCGTCCCGGGGGGCGGGCGGGACCGCCCGAGTTCGACGCCCTGGCACGCCGGTATGGCCTGCTGCACCATGTGCCCCGCGCCACCGCGCCACCGCGCCACCGCGCCACCGCGCCACCGCGCCACCGCGCCACCGCGCC
>NZ_JBAGKF010000022.1:0-137602 GCF_037034185.1 Amycolatopsis sp. VC5-11
TCGGCTGCGGGTGGGGCTGGGTGCATCGATGGTTGGGTGCATTGGCTGCGGGGAAGGGCCAGGTGCCTGGCTCGTTGGGTGCGTCGGTGCGGCTGGGGTCCTCGGTGCTGGGTGCACCGGCTGCGGTTTGGGTGGGGTTAGCGCCCCAATGTGGCATTGGGTGCATCTGACGCACCGAACGCCACATTGGGTGCATCCGACGCACCCAATGCCACATTGGGGAAGCATCCCGGTGGCTGCGGTGGCGGGGTGGGTCGTGAAGGGCTCCTTGAGGGAATCCAGGTCCGTGAAGGGGCCCCTCACCTCCGGAGCATGGTCGTGAGGGGAACCCTGCGGGAATCAGGGGATGTGAGGGTGGCCCTCACGACGTAATGGGGCCCACGAACGTGCGGGGGAAAGAGTGGCGGGTCCGAAACGGGCGGCTAAGTTGTGCGCTATGGATGTGCAGGTAGTCGATCACCCGCTGGCCAAGGCTCGTCTCTCGACCATGCGGGACGCTCGGACTGACAGTGCTGCGTTCCGGGCCGCGCTGCATGAGTTGACTGTCATGCTCGTCTATGAAGCCATGCGGGACGCGCCGGTTCGTACTGAGCGCATTCATACTCCGGTCGCGCGCACTGACGCTTATCGGCTTGCCAGTCCGCCGTTGCTGGTGCCTGTGTTGCGGGCGGGGCTTGGCATGGCTGATCAGGCGCACAAGCTGATCCCGGACGCGCAGATGGGGTTCGTCGGGCTCGCTCGTGACGAGGAGACGCTCAAGCCGACCCCGTATCTCGAGTCGCTGCCTGAGTCGCTCTCGGATCGGCCGGTGCTGGTGCTTGATCCGATGCTCGCGACCGGTGGCTCGATGGAGTACACGATTCGCCTGCTGACCGATCGTGGTGCTACTGACGTCACCGCCATCTGTGCGCTCGCCGCGCCGGAAGGGTTGGCGCATCTGGAGCAGACTGGGCTGCCGCTGCGGGTGGTCACGTCGAGCATTGACGAGCGGCTCAACGATTCCGGGTTCATCGTGCCGGGGCTCGGCGATGCGGGGGACCGGCAGTACGGGGCTAGGTAAGCCATCCGGAAGCGTTGGCGTGCAAGGCTTTCTCGTACGCGTCGGAAACGCTGAAGCCGTCCGGGAGGCGGCCGGACAGTTCCAAGGACACCAGGCCGTGCACGAAACCCCACAGGCTGACGGTGATCAGTTCCGGCGCGACGTCCTGGAACTGGCCGGACGACACCGCGGTGCGGACGACGCCCATCAGCGGGGCGAGGGTGGCTTGCGCGACCTCGTCGGCCTCGGCGTTGGGTTCGAAGCCCGGCACGGAGCGGCTGAACATGATCGCGTACAGGTGCGGGTCGGCTAGGGCGCTTTCTCGGTACGCGATGCCCAGCCGCACGAGGTCGGCTACTGCGTCGCCGGACAGGGGGACCTTCGCCAGGCGGGCGCCGAAGCGGCGGAAGCCTTCCACGTACAGCGCGTTCACCAGGTCCGGTTTGCTGCCGAACAGCGAGTACACCGCGGTGGTCGACGTGCCGGAGTCGGCGGCCAGTTTGCGCAGCGACAGGGCCTTGGGGCCGTCCGCGGAGATCAGTTCGCCTGCCCGGTCCAGGAGCTTCAGCCGGAGGGTTTCGTCATGGGTACGGGGGCGAGGCATGTACCCAGCGTAACGCAACAACGTTATAAAACGCGACCGTGACCGTCGTTTTAAGATTTGACCTGGAGTGCACTCCAGGTCGTACTGTCGAGCGCATGAGCTACTCGATAGCGGAAGCCGCACGACGTAGCGGCCTGTCGATCGACACCCTCAGGTACTACGAACGGATCAAGCTTCTCGAACCGCCCGCACGAGACTCGGCGGGGCGGCGCGCCTACTCCGACGAGGACCTGAACTGGCTCGGCTTCCTCACGAAGCTGCGGCTCACCGGGATGCCGATCAAGAGCATGCGCGAGTACGCCTCGCTGCGCAGGCACGGGGTGGCCAGCGCGGGACGGCGCAAGGCGATCCTCGTGGAGCAGCGGCAGTCGGTCGCCGACCGGATCGCCGAACTGCAGGGTTGTCTCGACATTCTGGACTACAAGATCGCCAACTACGAGCAGATCGAGCGCAAGGCCTTCGGCGTCGCGCCCGAGATGGAGGGAATTTCCGCGTGATCGGTACGAGGAAGCTCGGCGCACTGGAGGTCGGGGCACAGGGGCTCGGCTGCATGGGGATGAGCTCGGCCTACGGCGTGCGCGACAACGACGGCGAGTCCGTCGCCACCGTGCACCGGGCGCTGGACCTGGGGGTGACCCTGCTCGACACGGCCAACGTGTACGGCGCGGGGGAGAACGAGAAGCTCGTCGGCAAGGCGATCGCGGACCGTCGCGACCAGGTGGTTCTCGCGACGAAGTTCGGCATCGTGCACACCGATCAGGGCATGACCGCACGCGGTGACGCCGCGTACGCGAAGCAGTGCTGCGACGAATCGCTGCAGCGGCTCGGGGTCGACCACATCGACCTCTACTACCAGCATCGCGTCGACCCGAACGTCCCGATCGAGGAGACCTGGGGCGCGCTCGCCGAGCTGGTCCAGGCCGGGAAGATCCGTTTCGCCGGGATCTCCGAGGCGGGTGCGGACACGATCCGCCGGGCGCACGCGGTGCATCCGGTCACCGCGCTGCAGAGCGAGTGGTCGCTGTGGACGCGCGGCATCGAGGACGAGATTCTCGGCACCTGCCGGGAGCTGGGGATTGGAATCGTGCCGTTCTCGCCGCTGGGGCGCGGGTTCCTGACCGGTGCCGTCACCTCGGTGCAGGAGCTGCCCGAGGGCGACATGCGGCGCGGCCTGCCGCGGTTCGCCGAGGACAACTTCGCGCGCAACATGGCGATTGTCGAGGCGCTGCGCGCGCTGGCCGCGGACAAGGGGGTCACCGCGGGGCAGCTGGCGCTCGCCTGGGTGCAGGCCAAGGGCTCCGACGTCGTGCCGATCCCGGGCACGAAGCGGCGGAAGTACCTGGAAGAGAACGTCGGCGCGGCCGAGCTGGAACTGTCCGAAGAGGACATCGCGGCCATCGAGAAGGCCGCTCCGCTCGAGGCGGTCGCCGGTGCGCGGTACCCGGAGGCGCTCGCGCGCGTCACCGGCAAGTAGCGGCTGAAGCCGGTGCCCCGCGACGGAAGCGGGGCACCGGTGTCCCGAAGACCGGGTACGTTCTGAGGGATTTCTGAGATCTTCCGACCACTCTGATCGCCGTCAGATCAAGGCGACGCGGGAGGTCGGTTTCATGGCGGACGTGCTGGACTACCTGGTGGTCGGAGCCGGGCCGGCGGGATTGCAGCTCGGGCGGCAGCTGGGCGGGGCCGGGCGCAGCTACCTGGTCCTGGAGCGCGGGTCCGTGCCCGCCGCGTTCTTCACGCGCTTTCCCCGGCACCGCACGCTCATCTCGGTCAACAAGAAGTACACCGGATGGACCGACCCAGAGCTGAACCTCCGGGTCGACTGGAACTCGCTGCTCGACGACGGGCCGGACCCGCTCGTCTTCACCGACTACAGCGCGGAGATGTTCCCGCCCGCGGAAGCGTTCCTGCGCTACACCGCCGATTACGCGGCGAAACACGACGTCAGAATCCGGTACGACACCGAGGTTGCGCGAATTTCGCGCGCGGACGACGTCTTCACGGTCACCGCGGCGGACGGGGAAACGTTCAGCGCGCGGCGGCTGATCATGGCGACCGGCGTGACCAAGCCGTATGTCCCGGACGTACCGGGCATGGAACTGGTCGACCAGTACGCCGATTACGACATCGAGCCGGAGCAGTTCATCAACCAGCGCGTTCTCGTGCTGGGCAAGGGAAACTCCGCTTTCGAGACGGCCGACAGTCTTAATGCTTACGCAGCGGTGCTGCACGTCGCGGGCCCGCGACCGGTCAAACTCGCCTGGCGCACGCACTTCGTCGGGCATCTCCGCGCATACAACGCCGGCGTGCTCGACATGTACCAGCTGAAACTGCAGCACGCGATTCTCGACGGCGACGTCCGCGAGATCACCAAGGACGACGACGGCTACCACGTCAAGTTCGCCTTCGCCCGCGCCAATGAACTGGTGAAGGAGATCCGTTACGACCGGGTCATCGCGGCCACCGGATTCCGGTTCGACGCCTCGATGTTCGACGAAGACTGCCGTCCGGAGATGACGATCAACAACCGGTTCCCGGCGCAGACGTCGTCGTGGGAATCGGTGAACGTGCCCGGACTTTACTTCGCCGGGACGATCACCCAGGTCCGCGATTTCAAGAAAGCCACCAGCGCGTTCATCCATGGCTACCGCTACGGCGTCCGCGCGCTTTCCAAGGTGCTTGACGAGCGTTACCACGACACCGAATGGCCGAACACGGTGGTGGCCAACAAGACCAGCGAACTGGTCGACGCCGTCATCCGCCGGATCAACCGCACTTCCGCGCTGTACCAGCAGTTCGGCTTCCTCGCCGACGTCCTCGTGGTCGACGGCGACCAAGCCAGGTACTACGAGGAAGTCCCGGTCGACCGGTTCCAGGACACTCCGCTGGGCAAGAGTGCCGACGCGTTTGTGATCACTCTCGACTACGGGCCGGACCACGACAAGATCGACCCGTTCGATTTCACTGTCACCCGCGCGAGCCAGGACGTCGCGAACGATTCCGGCGAAGGGCATTACCTGCACCCGATCGTCCGGCATTACCAGGGCGGCGAATTGGTCGCGACCCACCACGTCACCGAGAACCTCGAAAACGAGTGGAACCGCCCGGTGCACGTGGACGCGTTGACGGCCTTCTTCACCAAGCAGCTCTGACATGCGCACGATCGCGGAGCTGGAAGCCATCGCGCGGGAACGGATGGAACCAGCGCACTACGACTATTACGCCGGTGGCGCGGGGCGAGAAGACACGTTGCGCGCCAACGAAGAGGAATTCCGCCGCCGCGTCCTCGTGCCGCGGGCACTGCGTGGAGTCGGTAAACGCGACCTGTCGGTGGAAATCGCCGGATCGCCGTTGTCGATGCCGATTCTGGTGTGCCCGACGGCTTTCCACCGGCTCGCGCATTCGGACGGAGAACTCGCGACCGCGCAAGCCAGCGCGGAAGCGGGCACCGTCTTCGTGTGCAGTATGGCCTCGACGACGGCGGTCGAGGACGTCGCCAAGGTCGCGGACGTACTGTGGTTCCAGCTGTATGTGCAGTCAGACCGCGAGTTCACCGAAGCGGTCATCAGTCGGGCGGAGAACGCGGGCGCGCGGGCATTGGTGATAACGGTCGATTCCGCGGTGCGCGGACGGCGAGAACGCGAATTTCGCCACTCGTTCCACGATCTTCCTCCGGGGATGGCCGCCGAGAACATGCGCGACAGCACCGGTCGCGTGCGGAGTATCGAGATGCCCGTCGATCTGACGTGGGAAGACCTGGGCTGGCTGCGCGCGGCCACGAAAATGCCGTTGCTGCTCAAAGGCGTGCTGCATCCAGACGACGCCCGACAGGCGGTGGCGGCCGGAATCGACGGGATTTTCGTGTCCAACCACGGCGGCCGGCAACTCGACGGCGCAATTTCGAGCCTGGCCGCACTGCCGGAAATAGTGTCCGTTGTGGACGGTCAAGTGCCGGTTCTTCTCGACGGCGGCGTGCGAAGCGGTGCGGACGTGGTCAAGGCGCTCGCTCTCGGCGCGGACGCGGTCGGCGTCGGCAGGCCGGTGCTGTGGGGCCTCGCCGCGGCGGGACAGGAAGGGGTCGCCGAAGTGCTGGAACGGCTGCGCGAGGAAACGGACACCGCACTCGGCCTCTGCGGGGCGCGCACGCCCGGCGAGCTGACCGCGGACCTGGTCCGATGAAGCGGCTCGTGGTCGCCGGAGCGGCCGGGCTGATCGCGACCTCGCCGAAGTGGCTGCCCGGCCGGGTGGTCGCGTTGCGGAACCGGATTTTCGCGCTGGTCAACGGGGACGAGGGCTACCCGGTGCCGGTCGAGGACTTCCGCCGGGTGTACGCCGATCCGGCCGCCGACGGACGCAGCGAGGGCGCCGCGCTGTCCGACCTGTTCTGGTACTGGCTCGCGCCCGGACCCCAGGTGCACCAGGAACATCTGGAGCCGGGCCCGCGCTACGACGAGGTCGCCAAAACGACCCGGAGCATCCTGGTCAAGTCGAAGGCGGAATCGCAGGCGCTGACCGAACGGGTCGCCGCGCGCGTGCTCGACCGGATCGAAACCGGGCCTGGACGGCTGCTCCGGCTGCGCGACGAGATGATGCCGGTCTGGGCCGAGCTGTACTACGAGCTGGTCTTCGGCGAACCGTGTCCGCCGGAGGCGCGGGACCTGATAGTCGGGCATGCCGACGACGTCGTGTCCGCGCTGAAGTGCGTGCGTCCGCGCAACATGCGCCGTCGCGCCCGGCTCACCGCGTACCTGCGCCGCCGCCTCGACGACGTACCGCATCCGCTGCCGTCGCGGCTCACCCGCGAGGAGCAGGTGTTCTACCTGCAAGGGACGTTCTTCAACACCGCGGTCGTGCAAATGTCCGAGGCGATGGCGCACCTGCTGATGGTGCTCGCCGAACATCCGCAGGTGCAGCGGAGGCTCGCGGAAAACCCGGACGACGACGAGTATTTCGACCGCGTGCTGGACGAATGCCTTCGCACGTACCCGCTGTTCGGCATCGCGCACCGGATCAGCACCGGCGACATCGAACTGGCCGACCGGACCATCGACGCCGGCACCGTGCTGCTGTTCAGCTATCCGGAATTCCACTACGCCGGACTGGACCGGGCCGACGAGTTCGACCCGGAGCGCTGGGCCGGTTGCCCCGCGCACCAGCAGAGAAATTTCTTGCCGTTCGGCGTCGCGCAGAACCGGCCGTGCCCCGCGCGCGGCCTCGCCCCGGTGACCATGCGGGTGGTCACCAGGGAATTCCTGCGCCGGTTCACCCTCGCCACGAGCGCCGCGCACACCCGGTCGATTCCCAATCGCGGACCGGTTTTCGTCACGCCGCGCGGATCGCGGAGAAATCCGCGGACCGCGCTGGCCTATCTGGCGGTGCGGGATCGCTGGGAAGACGTGTGGCGCAGCCTCGCGCAGTTGGTGTTCGGCACCTACATGGTGCTCGACGCGCGCCGGCTCCGGTTGTGCACCAAACACTTCCAGGGAGGAACCCGATGAGTGCCGTAGAAGCCGCACCCGCGTTTTTCCTGGCGGCCGTGGTGATTCTGGCTGCCTGCCGCGCGGTGAACGCGCTCGCCGTGCGGCTCGGGCAGCCGCCGGTGGTCGGCGAGATGGTCACCGGCGTGCTGCTGGGCCCGTCGCTGCTCGGACTCCTGTTGCCGGGCGTGCAGGAATGGCTGTTCCCGGACTCGGTGCGGACGCTGCTGTACCTCGGCGGCCAGATCGGGCTGGTCATCTACATGTTCGGCGCGGGCTACGAATTCCGGCTGAGCGCGCTCAAGGAAGGCCGTCGAACCGTGGCGGCAGTGTCCGCGGCGGGCACCGTCGTGCCGCTCGCCCTCGGCGTCGGGGTGAGCGTGCTCGGCGCGAACTGGGCCGGGATCCTGAAACCCGGGGTGTCGCCGGTGGTTTCGGCGGCGTTCGTCGCGGTGGCGATCGCGATCACCGCGTTCCCGATGATGGCCCGGATCATCACCGAACGCGGCCTGGGCAGCACGAGGTTCGGTTCGCTGGCGCTGGCCTGCGGCGCGCTCGACGACGTCCTCGCCTGGATCCTGCTGGCCGTCGTGCTCGGCATGCACGCCGGTACGGCCGGTCCTATCGCGACGGCCATCGGCGGCGGAGTGCTGTTCGTGCTGCTGGTCTGGCTGGTGGTCCGCCGGATCGCGGTGAAGGTGATGGCCAACCCGCGGGTGTCGGTGGATCAGCGGATGCTCGTCACCGCCATGTTCCTCTTCGCCGCCGCGTGGTTCACCGACGTCATCGGCCTGTACGCGGTGTTCGGCGCGTTCGTGCTCGGGCTGGTGTTCCCGCGCGGCGAGGCGGCCGACGCGGTGCTCGCGCGGATCATGCCGGTCGGCCGGGTCGTGTTCCTGCCGCTGTTCTTCACCTACTCCGGCCTGAACACGCGGTTCGCGCTGCTCGCCGACCCGAAGCTGCTGCTGTTCGCGCTGGTCTGCATCGCGGTCGCGGTGGTCGGGAAACTGGGCGCCTCGTGGGGCGCGGCACGGCTGACCGGCGAACCGCAACCGGTCGCGCTGCGGATCGGCGTGCTGGTGAACGCGCGCGGACTGATGCAATTGGTGGCATTGAACGTTGGGCTGTCCGCCGGAATCGTTTCGCCCGCGCTGTTCACCGTCCTGGTGCTCGTCGCGCTCGTCACCACGATCATGACCTCGCCGGTGCTCGGCTGGCTGGACAAACGCGACGCCCGCCGGTACGCGGACGGGGAAATGCCCGAATTTCTCCTGAGCGGGCGAAGCTGAGCGATTGCCTACGAAAGTCGAGGGTCGGATGGCCGGATCACTGCGAGTATGGACCTGTGCACGATGAGGCAGAGACCCCGGCGGCTTCCCGGGTGCTCCTGGTCGAGGACGATCGCGATCTCGCCGGGATGCTCGTCGAATTGCTCGCCGGAGAAGGTTACGAGACCGAAGTGGCCCACGACGGACAGCGCGGCCTGCACCTCGGGCTCACCGGAAGGCACGCGGTGGTGATTCTCGACCGGCGGCTGCCGGTGGTCGACGGCCTTTCGGTGCTGGCCCAGCTGCGCCGCAGGGCGGTGCCCGCGCGGGTACTGGTGCTGTCCGCGCTGGGCGAGCTGGCCGACCGGGTGCACGGCCTCGACACCGGGGCCGACGACTACCTGGTGAAACCGTTCGAGACCGACGAACTCCTCGCCCGGGTGCGCGCGTTGTGCCGCCGCGACGCGGAGCACGCCGAGTCCCTCCCGCTCGGCGCGGCGGCGCTCGACCTCCAGCGGCACGAGGTCGTGCTGCCGCGCGGCGAGCGGGTGACACTGTCCGGACGCGAGTTCGAGCTGTTGCGCACGCTCGCCCAGCGGCCCAAGGCAATCCACCCGCGCGCGTCGCTGCGCGCGGGAGTGTTCACCGAATCCGCCGCGGAGTCCATTGTGGACACATATGTGTACTATCTGCGGCGGAAGCTGGGCCGCGGAGTGGTGAAGACCGTGCACGGCCTCGGCTACCAGATCGGGGCGGTGTGACCACCGTCGTCGCCCCGGAGGCGCGTGCGCTGCGGCGCGCGCGGCGGATCATCGCGGGCCAGATCGCCGTGGTGATCACGATCGTCGTGCTCGCCGCGGGCGCGATCGCGTACTGGGTGCTGCTGCGCGGGCAGGCCGCGGAGACCGAGCGGCAGCTGGATTTCGCTTTGGGACACGGGCTTTCCGCGACCCCGCCCGGCTGCACCTACCTGGTGACGCCGCAGGGACACGCGCCTGCCGGGCGGCTGCCGTTCGCGCTCCCGCCGATTCCCGCGGTGCCGAACGACGGCGACGTGGTAACCGAAGAACGCGTGCTCGACGGCGCGACGTACACCATCCGCACGGTCAACCGCGACGGCGAGGTCTGGCAGGCGTTCTTCAACGAGCATTACCTGATCTCGGACCGGGAACAGCTGCTGCTGGGGCTCGGGGTGGCCGAGCTTGCGGTGCTGATCATCTCGGTGATCAGCGGATACCTGCTGGCCGGGCGGGCGATCCGGCCGTTGGGCGAGGCGCTGCGCCGACAACGGACGTTCGTCGCCGACGCTTCCCACGAGCTGCGGGCGCCGTTGACCCGGTTGCACACCCGCACGCAACTCCTCGCCCGGCGCGGCGGTGCGGGACCGGCCGAGCTGGAAACCCTGGTCTCAGGCACCCGGGAGCTGGGCGCGGTGGTCGACGATTTGCTGCTGTCCGCGCAGGCCTGTTCCGAGCGGCCGCATCTGGAACCGGTGCAGCTGGCGGTGCTGGCGGAACAGGCCGTGGCGGCGGAATCGGTCCGCGCGAACGACCGGCAGGTGGACCTCCGGCTGAGCCGTTCGCCCGGCCTGGAGGACGTGGTGCCGGGCGTGCCGACCGCGTTGCGGCGAGTGCTGTCCGCCTTGCTGGACAACGCGATCGGGCACACGCCGCCGGGCGGGTCGATCGAGGTGATTCTCGCCAACCCGGATGCTCGGCACGTCGAACTGCGCGTGTGCGACACCGGGACGGGCTTCCCACAGCACGAAGCGGAACGCCTTTTCGAGCGGTTCGCCCACGGCGCGCACGGCGAGGGACGGCGCTTCGGACTGGGGCTGGCGTTGGTGCAGGAAGTCGTCGCGGGTCACGGCGGGACCATTGCCGCGTTCGGCAAGCCTGGGGTCGGCGCGACGTTCACGTTGCGCTTTCAACGGGCTTGAGCTTGCGGGACTGGAGTTTCTTGTACAGGAAGAAATAGAGCTTGATGTACTGGCCGACCAGTACGGCATTGATGATCGTGCCCTCGCGGATGAAATGCGGTCCGCCAAGGAAGATCAGCCCGATGCCTGCCGAAATCGCGAGCAGCGTGCAGTCGAAGACAGTCTTGATGTTTCCCCATTTGCGGCCGGTCTTCTTCTGCAGGGTGTTGACGAACAGGTCGATCGGCATCAGCACCAGATTGGCGCGGATCATCAGGAAGAGCCCGAACGCCAGCATCGCGTCGGCGAGGAACAGCAACGCGAGATTAGCCGCGTACGGGGCCAGGGAGATCCACTTCGTCGCCATCAGGTTGAAGTCGAGCAGTGCGGCCAGGATCAGTGCCGGTACCAGCGAGAACAGGTTCTGGAGTTTGAATGCCCTTGGCAGCACCAGGAAAGTCAGGATGAGCATGAGCACTTCGAGCATGAGATTGAACGTGCCCTGGCTGAGCGGCGGCAGCACGAGCGTCATCGTGCGGGTCAGGCTGCTTTGCGGGGAGATGCCGATCCCGGCCCGGATGGCCAGGCCGAGACCGAGCGTCAGCAGGTAGATGCCGGCGATGTAGGTGATCCAGCGCCGCACCACGTTTCCGTTGTCGATTACTCCCGCGTCTTTGTCGTAAGGCACGACCGTGACCTCCTCGTTGAGGGTTACTTCATGAATCCGAAACGGTCGAGCGAGATGAACAGGGTCAGGAGTTTGTTGACGACGGGCTCGCCTTCGTTGCGGTTGCCCAGTTTTTCGAGCGCGGTGTCGATTGAGCGGGTCGCGTCGACGAGTTCGGCGAGGTTCATGTCGGCCATCACGCCGTAGAATTCCAGTGGCAGACAGGCTTTTGTCTCACCGTCTTCGGTGACGATGCAGCCGCCGACCAGTGTGTCCAGCTGCTTGAGGTTGGCGCACATCTCCGTGCTCTCGCTGCCGACACTCACGAAGTACGCCGACGGGGCGGGCCAGAAGGTCGAAACCGCACCACGGTCGATCGAAACGCCCTTGAACAACCCGGTGACGATGTGCCGCTCTCCGTCGGGATAGCGCTGCACGACCGAAATCCGGTTGAGCCGCTCGCCTTCGTGCTCGGGCACGACCGCGCCGTCGCGGAACGGCACCCAGATCTCTTGGGCGAACTTGAGATGTCCGCGGCCGTAGACGTCGAAAAGCAGCACCTTCGCTTGGTCGCCTTCGGGGGAGACTTCGATCGGCGTCAGGTCGAGTTGCTCGGGAGTCAGATCGGCGAGACCCGGCTTCGGTTTCTTGGCCAGGCTGGAGTAATCGATGCCGACGCGGTTGAGCAGCTTGCGGTCGCGGGCCACCAACTCGCCGCCCTTGAACACGTACCGCGGATTGATCTTCGCAAGACTGTCCGTGAGGACGATGTCCGCGAAGCGGCCCGGGCTGAGCGAACCGAGGTCCCGGTCCTTGCGGAACGAACGGGCGGCATAGAGGGTGCCCATTTTGATCGCCTTGATCGGCGGCATGCCCATTTCGATCGCCAGCGAGATCACCCAGTCGATATGGCCCTGCCGCAGGACTCGGTCCACCGAGATGTTGTCGGCGCAGAGCTGGAAGTTCTCCGCGGGCCAGCGCCGTTTCACGATGGCACGCAACATAGTCCGGATGACCTCGGGACTTCCGACGCCGAACTTGATCTGCGTGTTAAGGCCGTAGCGGACGCTCTTTTCGATGTCGTCCTCGTTCCAGACGTCGTGGTTGTTGTCGACGCCGATCGCGGGCATGTAGTTCAGCAGCATGTCCGACAGTGCGGTGACGCCCCAGTGGCAGTTCACGAATCCGGAATTCGCGCGGCCCAGCGCGGATTTGCGGAAGTCGTCGGCGTCCCCGGTCATGTAGGACAGGTGAGCGAGTTCGCCCAGTCCGATCACCGGATCCATCTTCAGCATGGCCTCGGTGACGTCCGTCGAGGTCTTCTTCCCCGGTGCGAACGCGTAAAGCCGGTACAGGAGTTTTTCGTGGTCGGCAAACAAGGTTTGCACCGCCTCCACCGCCTCGTCCCCGGCCGCGCTGGCGAAATCCAGGGTTTCCCCGAAGACCGTGGTCGTTCCACTCGGGACGATCGCCTCCCCGAACGCCGCCGGATGCGCGAGCTGCGATTCGAAGTGCAGATGCGCGTCGATCAACCCGGGGATCGCGTAAAGCCCTTCGCCGTCGAAAACCTCGCGCACCCGCACGATCGACTCGTCGGGGTTCAGCGCGATGATCCGCTGCCGGTAAACGAGAAGCGTGCCGGGATAGACACTTTCCGTGTGCACGTCGACGATGGTGAGATTGCGCAGCAGCAGGTCCGCTTCCCGCTCGCCGGCGAGAATGTCGAAGATCGTCCGCACGTGCTCTTCTTGCGCGGCAACGTCTTCCGCCGCGAGCAGGGGATAAGTCGGCGATTCCGGCACGGTGTCCTCACTTCGGTGTCGTTGGTGCACTGATAGAACCCGGCGGACACCGTTGCTGACAAGCATTCATTTTCGTACGACGTGTACTCTTTTTTCGTACGCTTAGGAGGTCCGCCCGTGCTCCACTCCCGGTTGCTGCAGTACATCGACGAAGTGGCGCGCCTCGGATCCATCCGCGCGGCCGGTGCCCGGCTGCACGTCGCGCCGTCCGCGATCAACCGGCAGATCCTGCTCCTGGAAGCGGAACTCGGCCAGCCGCTGTTCGACCGCCTGCCGCGCGGAATGCGTCCGACGCCAGCCGGGGAAGCGCTTCTCGCACACGTCCGGCGCACCCTGCAGCAGTACCGCGAGACTGTCGCGGACATCCGCGACCTGCACGCCCTCGGCAGCGGCGAGGTCGTGATCGCCACGATGACCGGCCTGGCCAGCAGCGTCGTCGCCACCGCCGCGGCGGCGTTCCGGGTCCGGCACCCGCGAGTCCGGATCTCGATCCGCACGATGACGACGCAGGAAATCCTGCGCGCGGTCGAGGCCAGCGAAGCCGATCTCGGGCTCGGCTTCAACGTCCCGCCGTCCGCGCACCTCGAGGTCTGCTGGCAAATGAACACCAGGCTCGGCGTGGTCGTCGCTCCGCACCATCCGCTCGCCGGCGCGGACCCGATCCCGCTCGCGCAGTGCCCGCCCTATCCGCTGATCTTCGCCGACCGGTCGATGGTCATCCACGGCATCGTCGCGGAAGCCTTCGCCAAGGCCGGTCTCGACATCGAACCGGCTTTCCACACGAACTCGATCGAGACGATGAAACGACTCGCCGCGTCCGGGGATGCCATCGCGTTCCTGAGCGAATTCGACATCGCAGAGGAAATCCGCGACGGACGGCTCGTCTTCCGGCCGGTGCGGGACGCGTTCAGCAACAACGTGGTTTCGTTGGTACGCCGGGAAAAGCACGGCCACGGCTTGGCGAGTCTTTTGCTGGCGGAGGACATCGTGGGTGCGCTGACCCACGCGCAGACTCCGCGGCCGTAACCGCTCAATCGGTGAGGCTGTCCGTCGGCAACAACGCCCGCAACCGCCGGGTCGTCGCCTCGTACTCCACATACGCGCGCGAATTCTCCGGCCCACCGGCGGCCATCAGCTCGTCGTGCGCGATCGCCTGCTCCGCGATCACCGAAGCGAGCAGCACGAGAAACCGCGCCGACCGTTCGGAGCGGACCGCCATCTCGGCGGAACCGGGAAGGCCTCGCTCGGCGAAGCCTTCGAACACGGCGGTGTTCTCGCGCTGCTTCTCCGCCAGCAACCGGCAGGTCGCCGATTGCTGGCGGAGTTGGTCGGCATAAGCCACCTGCGGCGAAGCGGCATCCCCGGGCTGGCTCACGCCGACATGATGCCCGTTCTCCGCCGCGGACACCTACTGGATCGGTTCCTAGAGCACGACGACCGTGAACACCGCCGACACCGCAGCGGTGAACAGCGTGGATTCGGGATGGAAGACCCGCAGCGTCAAGCTCCCGGAGACGTTCAGCCGGATCCCGAGGTCGAAGTCGTGGTCCGGCGAGCACGAGGCGGCGGCGAGGTTCACCCACGCTCCGGCCTGGGTTTGCTGCTGGAGGTACAAGATCCCGTCGTCGTCGGCGCGGCCAGCCGGGCCGGTCGCGAAGTGTCCGTGGATCCGGATCTGCTCTCCTTTGTGCACCTTGGCCTTGACCGGTGCGGCCTTGATGTGCACCGGCTTCTTCTTCGCCAACTGGTGCGCGGCGGGCACTGCGGCCTGCGCGGGCAGGGCGGTCGAGCACAGACCGGCGAGGGCGAGGGACAAGGCGAGACCGGCCCATCGGGCGCGGCGCCGCATCGAGGTCGTAGTCATGTCCTTCAGCGCAGTCCACCGTCGTCCGCTCCGCCGCTCGATTCCCTCGACCGTCGGGTGACAGCCACCGGCAAGGGGGACCCACAAGTTTCGTGACAGTGTTTTAAAACAGTGTTATGGTCGCTCCGCACCCCAAGGAGGCGAACATGCACGGCCCAGTCCAGTTGTTCACCGTCATCGCGCTCGTATCGCTGCCCACCGTCATGTACGGCGGCTACGCGCTGAGCGGCGTCCTGCGCCGCGGTGACCTCACCGAGAAGCAACGCGGGTTCTTCCGCGCCGGACACGCGCACGCCGGTGTGCTGCTCGTCCTCACGCTCGCCGCGTTGCAGCTGGTCGAGCACGGCGGGCTCGGCGACACCGCGCGCTGGATCGTCTGCTTCCTGCTGCTGTTCGGCGTGCTCGCGCAGTCCGGCGGGTTCTTCCTCGCGATGCTGCGCACCCGCGTCGGCATGAGCGTCACGACCGGCGGCGCGGTGCTGCTCGGCGCGGCCATGCTGCTCACCGCGTACGGCGTCGCGTTCCCCTGACGAAATCGCTGGCGCCGGGTCGTTAAGCTTGATGACGTGCCTGAATACCTGTCAACTGCGCCTGTCAAGGGGACCCGAGACTTCCTCCCCGCCGAAATGTCCGTCCGCACGCAGGTGTTCGGCCATCTCTACGACGTGCTGGAGCGCTACGGCTACCTCCGCTACGACGGCCCGATCCTGGAGCAGGCGGAGGTCTACGAGCGGAAGTCCGGCCAGGAGATCGCCGACCAGCAGCTGTACACGCTCACCACGCGCGGCGGCGAGCGGCTCGCGCTGCGCCCGGAGATGACGCCTTCGGTGGCCCGGATGATCGCCGGCCACGCGAAATCGCTGTCGTTCCCGGTGCGCTGGTACAGCCACCCGAACTGCCACCGCTACGAGCGCCCGCAGCGCGGCCGCGTCCGCGAGCACTGGCAGATCAACGCCGACATCTTCGGTTCGGAAAGCGCGAACTGCGAGATCGAGATGTTCGAGCTGATCCACGACCTGATGGGCGCGGTCGGCGCGACGCCGGACATGTTCGCGGTGCGGGTCAACGACCGGAACCTGCTGTCCTCGGCGCTCACCGACGTCGTCGGGATCTCGCCGGACCACCTGGCGCAGGTGTTCGCGCTCGTCGACCGGTGGGAGAAGACCTCGGCCGAGGAGCACGCGGCGAGCGCCGCCGAGATCGGGTTGTCGGACAAGCAGTACGAGAAGCTCGCCGAGACCCTCGGTGCGGGCCCGGCGCTGCTCGACGAGCTGCCCGCGGAGGTCAAGGCCGAGTCGAACCTGGTCAAGGTGCTGTCCAGCAGCGCGGCGAGCCTGGTCCGGTACGAGCCGCTGATCGTGCGCGGGCTGGCGTACTACACGTCGACCGTGTTCGAGGTCTTCGACACCTCGCCGCAGAACCGCCGGGCGCTGTTCGGCGGCGGCCGGTACAGCAACCTCGCCTCGATGTTCACCAAGGAGCAGATCTCCGGCATCGGGTTCGGCATGGGCGACGTGACGTTGATGGACTTCCTCGACACGCACGGCCTCACGCCGCAGCCGCGCAGCGAGGTCGACGTCGCGGTCATCCCGGTCACCGAGGATCTGGCGGACCCGGCTCGCGACGTCGCGACGGTGCTGCGCAAGGCGGGCCTGCGCACGTCGACCCCGCTGGAGCTGCGCAAGCTGGGCAAGGAGCTCACTCGCGCGGACAAGGCGGGCGCGGTGGCGGTCGTCATCGTGGGCGAGGAGGACTGGGCGGCCGGCCGGGTGACGGTCCGGAGCCTGGCCACGCGTGAGCAGGAGCAGGTCGCGGTGGCCGATGTCCCGGCCGCGGTGCGGGCGATGGTTTCGCCGGCCTGATTTTTCTCAAGTCGGGTGCCGGTCTCCGGACCGGTGCCCGCCTTCTTTATCCGCCGAGTGGCGGATCCGGTGCGATTTCGTCACTCACCGCAGTCGGCTGCCGGTGAACCAGCCGCCGTTTCCGGCTGTCCACAATGGACAGTCCCGGGCGGGTCCGTTGGGCCGGTCGGGGTGCCGGTGGTCCGCTGACCGGGACACGAACCGCTGCCGGATCCATGTTTCCCGGGCTTCGCGGTCCTGGTCGGCGCCCTCGGAGTTGAATCGAGCACGCTTGGTTGCCATTGCAGGGTCGTCATGATCGGTTCTTTGTAGTACCCTTGCGTAGTCGAGGTTGATCGCCTTCGTTGCGAACCCTTGACCTGGCCTGTTGCCGGAGGTCGACCCCCAGGGCTTCCGGTGACAGGCCTCTTTACTTTCCCCTGGAAGGCTTTTGGCCCCGCTCAGCGGAGCAGCCGCTGCTCACATGAGCGTCGCGGCAAGGGTTCCGCCGAGTTCGGTCACCGCTTCCAGCGCGGCTTTGTCCGGTTCGCCCGTCACGAGCACGGGCTCGGCCACGCGGGTCCAGCCGAGCCCGGTCGTGATCGCGTCGAGTTGCCGCACGGTCCCGGACGTGTCGTTGTTGCCGTGCACGTACGCCCCGAACGGACGGCCCTTCGTCGCGTCCAGGCACGGGTAGTACACGGTGTCGAAGAAATGCTTCAACGCTCCGCTCATGCTGCCGAGGTTCGCCGGCGTGCCCAGCAGGTAGCCGTCCGCGGCGAGCACGTCGGCCACCGTCGCGCCGAGCGCGGGGCGGCGGACGACGTCGACGCCCTCGATGTCCGGATGCTTCGCGCCGGCGAGCGCGGCCTCGAACATCGCCTGCATCGACGGCGACGGCGTGTGGTGCACGATCAGCAACGTTGGCATGGTTCTCCCGTCAGCGCAGCAGCGCGGTGATCTCCTCGCGGACCGCGTCGAGCACTTCCGTCGCGCTGCGCCGCGCGTCGGCGAGCTCCCCGGTCACCGGAGCCACCACTTGCAGGTACGCCTTCAGTTTCGGTTCCGTGCCGGACGGCCGCACTACGACCCGCACGCCGTCGCCGCTCAGCCGGAGCACGTCGGCGTCCGGCAGGAGGTCTTCGAGCGTCACCGGCGCCCCGCCGAGCGTGGCGGGCGGGTCTGAGCGCAAGGCGGTCATGAGGCGGCCGCGCACGGAAAGATCGGTGACCCGCAACGACACCTGATCGGTGAGATGCACGCCGTGCCGGGTCGCGATGTCGTCGAGAACGTGCAGCAGCGTGCGGCCCTCGGCCTTGAGCGTCGCGGCCAGGTCCGCGCCCGCGACCGCGGCGGCGATGCCGTCCTTGTCGCGAACAAAGCTCGGGTTCACGCACAGGCCGAGCGCTTCCTCATACGCGAACACCAAGCCCTCGCCCGCGCGGACCAGCCACTTGAACCCGGTGAGCGTTTCCGCGTAGCGCGCGCCCTTTTCCTTGGCCACCTCGCCGAGCAGCGACGAGGACACGATCGTGGTGGCCACCAACGGATCCGGGTTGTCCGTTGTGGACAGAAGGTGCGCCCCGAGCAGGACGCCGGTCTCGTCGCCGCGCAGCATCCGCCAGCCGTCGGGGCCGCGGACGCCGAGCGCGCACCGGTCGGCGTCCGGGTCGAGCGCCACCGCGAGGTCAGCGTCCACTTCGGACGCCAGCGCCAGCAGGAGGTCGGTCGCGCCGGGTTCCTCGGGGTTCGGGAACGAGACGGTGGGGAAGTCCGCGTCCGGTTCGGACTGTTCGGAAACCAGGTGCACGTCAGTGAATCCGGCCCGGGACAGCGCGGCCTGGAGAGTTTCCGCGCCGACGCCGTGCAGCGCCGTCGCGGCGATCCGCAGTTCGCGTGTCGTGCCCCGCGGCAGCGCGCCGACCGCGGCGAGGTACGCCTCGCGCGGGTCGACGACCTCGGCGCCGGGCGTGCGCGGGATGCTCCGGGTGGCCGGGGCGGACTGGATCGCGCGCTCGATCTCGCCGTCGGACGGCGGCACGATCTGCCCGCCGGTGGCGTCGTAAAGCTTGTACCCGTTGTCCGCGGGCGGGTTGTGCGACGCGGTGATCTGGATCCCGGCGACCGCTCCGTAATGCAGCACGGAGAACGCCAGCAACGGCGTCGGCAACGGCTGCGGCAGCACCTTCACCGCGAACCCGGCGGCGGTCAGCACTTCGGCGGCGGCGGTGGCGAACGCCTCCGACCCGTGCCGCGCGTCGCGGCCGATCACGACGACGCCGCCCGCGTGCCCCTGTGCGGCGAGCCAGGCCGCGACGCCCGCGGTGGTCCGCGTGACGACCGCGACGTTCATCCCGTTCGGTCCCGCGCGCACCGGCCCGCGCAGGCCCGCGGTCCCGAACTCCAGCGGTCCGGCCATCCGGTCGGCGATCTCCTCGATCGCGCCGGGCTCCTTGCCCATCGCGCGGGCGAGGGCGGCGGTCAGTTCCTCGCGCGAGGCCGGATCCGGGTCGTCGGTGATCCAGTGGTAGACGGAATCGCGGAGGCGGGAATCGAGGCTGTCGGACACCCGGGCCAGCTTACGCGGATCCGGATATTGGGTGGTGGCTGACGATACGCTCGGGGAGTGCGCATTCTTTTCACGTCCCTCGCGTCTTACGGGCACCTTTATCCGTTGCTGCCGCTAGCCTCCGCCGCGCGCGACGCCGGCCACGAGGTGCTTTACGCGACCGCATCCGACTTCCATCCCACGCTGGAGAAGGCCGGGCTCGAAGCCGTCGCCGCCGGGTTGACGCTGCAGGAGGCGTTCAACCTCCTCTTCGCAGGTGACACCCGCAGCCGCTACGAGGTCCCGGAAGCCGAGCTGAACGAGGCGATCGGCAAGGCGTTCGGCAGGCTGCTGCCCACCCGGTTCATGACCGACCTCGCCGCGGTGCTCGCCGAGCGGAAACCGGACCTGGTCGTGTACGAAATGGGCAATCCGGGCGGCGCGTTCGCCGCGCATCAGGCGGGGATCCCGGCGATCGGGCACGGTTTCGGCCGGGTGTCCGGCGGCGGCCCGATGGAGCACATCACCGAGCAGATCGACGCGTTCGCCGCCGAGCTCGGCCTCACCGGAAGCAGCAAGCTTTTCTGGGGCCAGCCGTTCGTGGACATCTGCCCGCCGTCGGTGCAGGCGCCTGCGTTCCTCGCCGGAGCCCAGCGGGTGCCGCTGCGCCCGGTCGGCTGGAGCGAACCGGGCGATCTGCCGTCCGGCGTCGAAGGCCGGGACCGCGGCCGCCCGCTGCTGTACCTGACGCTCGGCACCACCGGAGCCAGCCAGGCGCACCTGCTGACCTCGGCCTTGCACGGACTGGCCGCGCTCGACGCGGACGTGCTGGTGGCCACCGGCCCGGCGGTCGACGTCGAGGCGCTCGGCGAGGTGCCGTCGAACGTGCGACTGGAGGCATGGGTGCCGCAGTCGCAACTGCTGCCGCACGTCGATCTGGTGGTCCACCACGGCGGCAGCGGAACCACGCTGGGCGGGTTCGCCGCGGGGGTGCCGCAGTTGCTGCTGCCGCAGGGCGCGGACCAGTTCACCAACGCGGACGCCGTGGTCGCCGCGGGCGTGGGCGCGAAGCTGGTCGGCGACGAACTGACGACAGACGCGGTCCGCGAGACGGCCGGTCGGTTGCTGGCCGACAGCGCAGTGGCGGACGCCGTGCGCGGGCTGGCGGAGGAGGTCGCGGGGATGCCTTCGCCGGAGGAAGTGGCGGCGCAGTTGCCGCGGTACGCCTGAGTTGCTTGCGCCCCAATGTGGCATTGGGTGCATGTGACGCACCCAATGCCACATTGGGTGCATGTGACGCACCCAATGTGGCATTGGGGCGCTAGCCGGAGCTCACGCGCGGGTGACGAGCTCCTTCAGCAGCGAACCCATCCGCGTCGCCGACTGCCGTCCGGCCTCGAGGACTTCCTCGTGGTTGAGCGGTTCGCCGGTCATGCCCGCGGCCAGGTTCGTGACCAGCGACAGCCCGAACACCTCGAGCCCGGCCGCGCGGGCGGCGATCGCCTCCAGCACGGTCGACATGCCGACCAGGTCCGCGCCCATGGTGCGCAGCATCCGGATCTCGGCGGGCGTCTCGAAGTGCGGCCCCGGCAGGCCCGCGTACACGCCCTCCTCGAGCGAATCGTCGATCTCCCGCGCCAGGTCGCGCAGGCGCTTGGCGTAGAGGTCGGTCAGGTCGACGAAGTTCGCGCCGACGATCGGCGAGCGCGCGGTCAGGTTGAGGTGGTCGGCGATCAGCACCGGCTGCCCGACGTTCATGCCCGCGCGCAGCCCGCCCGCCGCGTTGGTGAGCAGCACCGTCCGTGCGCCCGCCGCCGCGGCCGTGCGCACGTTCTGCACGACCGGGTCGATGCCCTTGCCCTCGTAGAAATGCGTACGGCCGAGCAGGACCAGCGCGCGCTTGTCGCCGATCCGCAGTGACCGCACCGTGCCGCCGTGGCCGACCGCGCCGGGCGGGGTGAAGCCCGGCAGCTCGCCGAACGGGATCTCCGCGTCGGCGGTTCCGATCACGTCCGCGGCCGGACGCCAGCCCGAACCCAGCACCACGGCGATGTCGTGTTTCTCGACGCCGGTGCGCTCGGCGATGACGGCCGCGGCCGCCTCCTCCAGGTTGCTCATGCCGCCGAGCGTATCCGGGCGCTGCGCACAGCGAGGAACGCGACCAGGCCGAACGGTGACAGGAAGATCGTCAGCAGGAGCAGCGGGCTGACGATCCACCACGGGATCCGGTGCGTGCGCGCCTCGAAGAACATCCAGCGCGCGATGAACAGGTCGAACGCGATCAGGTGCGCCCAGACCAGCGCGGCCCCGTACGGTGTGCTCAGGAATCCTTGCAGGACACCGAGATCCGGCCGTTGCATCGCGTGCCACAGTTCGCCGAAGTGCGGGATCGCCAGCACGAAGTACCAGACCAGCGGCAGCAGCGGCACCCACGGCGACGCCAGGATCCGGCGAGTGCCGCGCCAGCCGGGCAGGAAGATCATCAGCGCCCAGAACGGAACCGCGACCGGGAACGTCCAGGCGAAGACGGTCAGGTCGCTCACCGGACCGCCTTCCTGGCCGGCACCAGCACCGACGCCGCGGCAGCCACCGCGATCACGCCGACGAGCAGCCCGGCGGCGGCCAGCGTCGTGCCGCTCGGGTGGATGAGCGGCTCGCCGCGTTCGGCCTGCCACAGGATCAAGCCGACGAGCCCCGCGTAGCCGACCGAACCCGTCCACACCAGCCGCACGCGCACCGCGCTTTCGCGCAGCCGGGGCAGTCGCGTCGCGAGCACCGCGAGCCCGAACGCCAAGAGCGGCAACGCTTGCAGCGCGTGCAGGCCGATGAAGTGCGCGATGCGCAGGTCACCGCCGGTGGTGCTCCAGCCGAGCAGCGGAAGACCGGGGCCGCCGTCCGCGACGCCGACGCTGTGCGCGCCGATGAGGTCGGAATGCCCGGTGGCTTTGATCTCGGCGCGTTCGATCGGGGTCGGCCGGGTCATGGTCGCGCCGAGGCCCGCGCCGATCAGCGCGAGGACCGCGCTGGTGCGCACCGCCCAGTACACCGCGCGGTCTTCGATCCGGGTGAACATGAGCAGCACGGTGACGACGAGCGTGGCGAGCCAGAGCCCCGCGACCATGACCCCCATGGCCTGGAACAGCGCGGCGTCGAACGGGGACGTGTTCGCGAAGTGGCTCGGCCGGGCGCGGGCCGCTTGGAAGGCCATCGCCACGTACTCGGCGGCGAATAGCACGACGGAGACGGTCGTGGCGACGTTCGCGACCTTGCGCAACCGGCCGTTCAGCAGCGAGACGAGCCAGCTCCAGGTGAAGTAGTAGAGCCCGCCGGACACGGCGAACTTGAACGGCTTCGCCCACACCGGCGCGCCGAGCAGGGTCCGGTGGTCGATCAGCATCGCCGCGACGGTCAGCACCGTCGCGACGCCCATCGCCGCGGCGAACCACAGCGAAGGCCGGTGCCACGTGCGCATCCGGGCAGTGGGCAACGTCGCCGCGGGCGGGTCGACGGTGGTGGTCATAAGGTCCTCCCAGTATGGATAGTGATGCTCTCCACTATGGGAAGTTAAGCTATCCATGCTGAGAAGTCCTCAGGGTTTTTCCCGGAAGTTAGGGTCGTGCGGGTGCGGATGGCAGAGCTGAGCGCCGAGTCCGGGATTCCGGTGGCGACGATCAAGTACTACCTGCGGGAGGGGCTGCTCCCGGCCGGGGAGCGGACCAGTCCGAACCAGGCTCGCTACGGCGAGGAGCACGTGCGGCGGCTGAAGCTGATCCGGGCGCTGGTCGAGGTCGGCGGGTTGTCCGTGGCGACCGTGCGGGAGGTCGTGGCGGCGGTCGATTCGGACCGGGCCGCGTACAGCGTGCTCGGGGTGATGCAGCGGGCGTTGACCGGGTCCGCGGTGGAGGTTTCGGACGAGGATCGCGAGTGGGCGATGGAGTTGTTGTCTTCGCTCGCTCGGAAGCACGGGTGGAAGTTCGGGCCGGATAATCCGGTGGCGGATTTGCTGGTGGGGACCGTGTGCACGATTCGTGCGCTGGGGCATCAGCCGTTGCTGGATCAGATCGGGCGTTATGCGGAAATTGCCGATCGGATCGCGGAGGCTGATTTGGACACTCTTGAGGCGGGGGTGTCCATGGATCGGATGGTTGAGGCGGCGGTGGTGGGGACTGTTTTGGGGGATCGGTTGTTCGAGGGGTTTCGGAGGTTGGCTCAGGCTGCGGAGACTGGGCGGAGGTATTCGGAGGGGTGAAATTCTTCTGGGGGCCGGACGCCTCGTCGCCTGGCGGCGACATTGCGCTCGGAGTGGGGCCCGCCACCCCGAAGTTTTATTGTGCTGACGGTTCGGGGGTGCTTGTCAAGGCGGGAAAGATGCCTTGACAAGCACCCCCGAACCGCAGATGAGCTTCGTATCGGGGTTGGGGGCGGTGTGGGTGCCTCGATTGTTTGTGCAGGGCTGCGGTTTACGAGGCCGCGGGGAAAGACAGGGTCGGGGCTATTTGGTCAAAAGTGGCGGAGCCGGTGTCTTCTTGTTCTGCTGGCACTGTCAGGGAAAGCAGCCACAGGGTGTTTTCTGATTGTTTGATCAGGGCGTAGGTGGCTCGGGTGATGACCGCGTCTGGGTTGGCGGAGCGGGTTTGTGCTCGTTCTACTGCGCGGAACATGACCTCAGTGCCGTTGGGCGTTTGCACTGGCTCGCGGGTGAAGTTGAAGGAATCCGGCGAACCCGAGGAGCGCAGTGCGGTCATTGCGTCGCCGATGGAATACTTCTCGTAGAAGTTCGGGATTCGTTCCAGGCGCAGGGATTGGCGGCCGTCCGGGGAAACGTACTGGACTACCGTTGAGGTGCCGAAAGTGGATTTCCGGGACGCGATGAAGCGTTTCCATCCTTCGGGCACGGAAAGGGTGTATTCGCTGTCGCGCGTGACGTTTGCCGTCGAGCTTGCGTTGGCGTGCTGGGGGATCAGCTTCAGCGGCTCCGACGAACCGCCGACTGTGCCCGCGGTCGCCAGTGTTCCGGTTTCCACGCCTTGTGGCGGCAGCAGGTTCTGGCCGCTCACCACCCGGGCCAATGCGAAACCGCCGCCGCAGGCCAGGGCGAACAGGACCATGGAGGCGACTGCCAGCATCGCAGTCGCCTTGCCGCTGCGGCGTGGGGGTGGCGGCGGCAGCGGGGCGGGCAGCGGCGGCGGTGGAGGCAGCGGGGGAGCGGGAGTGAAGGCCGGGGCGGAGCCAGTGTTTCCCGAGCGCATGAACGGCAGGGGGCCGGGGTCCGCGGCGAGTGCGGCGGGCTGCTCCGGCGAGTCCGGTTTCGGGGCGACCGTCTTGATGACCTGGGTGTCGGTGGCGTCCAGGTGTGCGGCGGTTTTCTTGCCGTCCGGCGTGCGGAACAGTTCGGGGCCGAACAGGTCCACCGTGGCCTTGGTCTGCTTCGGGTACAGCCGGTGGCGCACCTCGCGCAGGGAGATCCGCTTTTCCGGCTCCTTCTTCATCAACGCGGCGATGACGTCGGCCAGCGGGCCCGGCTTCGGGCGCGGGACCTTGCCGTTCACGACCTTGCCGACGGTTTCCAGCGGGTCGCCGTCCGCGTCGTACGGGGGTGCGCCTTCGACGGCGGCGAACAGCGTCGCGCCGAGGCCCCACAGGTCCGCGTTGGGGGTGACCGCGCCGCCGGACGCGACCTCCGGCGAGATGTAGGCGGGCGAACCGAGCATGATGCCGGTCCTGGTCATGGTGGCTTCGGAGACGTTGCGGGCGATGCCGAAGTCGGTGAGCTTGATCCGGCCGTCGCTGGCCACCAGGACGTTGCCCGGCTTCACGTCGCGGTGCGTGATGCCTGCTTCGTGAGCCGCTTCGAGGGCGGCGGCTACCGCGATGCCCACCGCGGCGGCCTGTTCGACCGTCAGGGGGCCGTGGTCGCGCAGCAGGTGCGCGAGGCTGCGCGACGGCAGCAGCTCCATCACGACGAACGGGGCGTCGTTCTCGCGCGCGACGTCGTGCAGCGTGATGACGTTCGGATGCGACAGCACCGCGATCGCCCGGGCTTCGCGGAGCGTGCGCTCGCGCAGTTCGTCCGCCTGTTCGGCCGGGATGCCCGGCGGCACCTTCATCTCCTTGACCGCGACCGGGCGGTGCAGGAACTCGTCGTAAGCCGACCAGACCGTGCCCATCGACCCCGACCCCAGAACCGACCGCAGCCGGTAGCGCCCGGCGACTACCCGCGGCTGGTCGCCGCCGGTCGACGGCTCGGCGTTCGCGGAGCCGGTGCTGTCGGTGTTGCCGGGCTGGTCCTGGTCGCTGTTCTCCGAGGGCACCCCATGATTGTGGCCCACCCCGCCGACACTCTTCGACCCAGCACCGCTACCCCTGAGTTCACCCGTACGGGGGGCGAGCAGAGTCACAGGTGCGGGTGGTGGCCTGCCTCTACCATCACTGGGTATGACGAACGTGGCTGGTCCGGAGTCGGCGCCGACTTCCGAGCCCGGGCTCGCGCTCGCGGCGGAGTTCCCGACCGCGGACCGCGCCCAGTGGCAGGAGCTGGTGGCGGGAGTGCTGCGCAAGAGCGGCAGGCTCCCGGAGGATTTCGCGGGTGCGCCGGAGAGCAAGCTCGTCTCCCGCACCTACGACGGCATCGAAATCCAGCCGCTATACACGGCCGAAGACGCGGGCGGCGACCTCGGCTTCCCGGGGCTGCCGCCGTTCGTGCGCGGGGCCCGGCCGGAGGGCGTCGTCGACACCGGGTGGGACATCCGGGTCCGTCACCAGCGCGAAGACGCCCGGGCGGCGAACGCGGCGATCCTCGCCGACCTCGAAGGCGGCGCGTCCTCGGTGTGGCTGCGGCTCGGCGAGGGTTCGCTCCCGATTTCCGCGCTCGCGGACGCGCTGAACGAGGTCTACGTCGGTCTCGCGCCGGTCCTCCTCGACGCCGGTGCGGAGTACGAAACCGCTGCTCAGGCGCTGCTCGACCTCTTCGCCGAGCGCGAGGTCCCGGCCAGCGAAGCCGTCGGCACGCTGGGTGCGGACCCGCTCGGTACCTCGGCGCGCACCGGGCACTCTCTCCCGCTCGGCCCGGCCGCCGAATTGGCCGCGAAGGTTGCCCCTAAGTACCCCAAGGTCCGCACGATCGTCGCCGACGGGCTGCCGTTTCACGAGGCAGGCGGCTCGGACGCGCAGGAACTCGGCGCGACGATCGCGGCCGGCGTCGCTTATCTGCGCGCGCTCACCGAGGCGGGTCTGGACGTCGCCGCGGCGGCCGCGCAGATCGAGTTCCGGCTCGCCGCGACCGCGGACCAGTTCCTCACCATCGCCAAGTTCCGCGCCGCGCGCCGGCTGTGGGACCGGGTCCTCGAAGTCTCCGGTGCGGCCGCGGAAGCGCGCGGGATGCACCAGCACGCGGTCACGTCGCCGTCGATGTTCACCCAGCGCGACCCGTGGGTGAACATGCTGCGCACGACCGTCGCCTGTTTCGCGGCCGGGGTCGGCGGCGCGGACGCGGTCACCGTGCTGCCGTTCGACGCGGCGATCGGCCTGCCGGACGCGTTTTCCTCACGGATCGCCCGCAACACCAACGCGATCCTCATCGAAGAGTCGAAGCTGGGCAGCGTGATCGACCCGGCGGGCGGCTCCTGGTACGTCGAGAAGCTCACCGACGAACTCGCCGAAGCCGCGTGGCGCGAGTTCACCGCGATCGAGGCGGCGGGCGGCATCGAGGCCGAGCTGGCTTCCGGTGCGCTGGCCGGACGGCTCGCCGAGACCTGGGCGAAGCGCGCGAGCCGCCTCGCCACCCGGCGCGATCCGCTCACCGGTGTCAGCGAGTTCCCGAACCTGGACGAAAAGCCGGTCTCCCGCGAACCGCTCCCGTCCACTGTGGACGGCGGACTCCCGCGACACCGGTACGCCGAGGAGTACGAGAAACTGCGCGACGCGTCCGACGCGTACCTCGCCAAGCACGGCGAACGGCCGAAGGTTTTCCTGGCCACGCTGGGTCCGGTCGCCGCGCACACCGCCCGCGCGTCCTTCGCGACGAACCTGCTCCAGGCGGGTGGCGTCGAAGCGGTGAACCCCGGCGCGACCGACGATCTGCCCGGTGCGTTCCGCGAGAGCGGCGCGAAGGTCGCCTGCGTGTGCGGCACGGACGCGGCGTACGAGGAACAGGCCGCCTCCGTCGCGGCGTCGCTCGGCGCGAACAGTGTTCTGTTGGCGGGCAAGGGAACCTACGAAGGAATCAACGGCAACCTGTACGCCGGGTGCGACGCGCTCGAAATCCTGACCAGCCTCCACGCACAGCTGGGAGTCTCCGCATGAGCATCCCGAATTTCGCCGACATTCCCCTCGGCACTCCCGAGCCCGGTGACCGCGCCGCGTGGGCGCAGGCCGTCCAGGACGCCACCGGCAAGGGCCCGGACGCGCTGGCCTGGGAAACCCCCGAGGGCATCGGCGTGAAGCCGGTCTACACCGCCGCCGATCTGTCCGATGTGGACTTCCTCGGCACCTACCCGGGCATCGCCCCGTACCTGCGCGGGCCGTACCCGACGATGTACGTCAACCAGCCCTGGACGATCCGCCAGTACGCCGGGTTCTCCACCGCGCAGGAGTCGAACGCCTTCTACCGCCGCAACCTCGCAGCCGGGCAGAAGGGCCTGTCGGTCGCGTTCGACCTCGCCACCCACCGCGGCTACGACTCCGACCACCCGCGCGTGTCCGGCGACGTCGGCATGGCGGGCGTGGCGATCGACTCGATCTACGACATGCGCCAGCTGTTCGACGGCATCCCGCTGGACAAGATGTCCGTCTCGATGACGATGAACGGCGCGGTGCTGCCGGTGCTCGCGCTCTACGTGGTCGCGGCCGAGGAGCAGGGGGTGAAGCCGGAGCAGCTCGCGGGGACCATCCAGAACGACATCCTCAAGGAGTTCATGGTCCGCAACACCTACATCTACCCGCCGCAGCCCTCGATGCGGATCATCTCCGACATCTTCGGCTACACCTCGCAGCACATGCCGAAGTACAACTCGATCTCCATCTCCGGCTACCACATGCAGGAAGCCGGAGCGACCGCCGACCTGGAGCTGGCGTACACCCTCGCGGACGGCGTCGAGTACATCCGCGCGGGCGTCGAAGCCGGGCTGGACGTCGACAAGTTCGCGCCGCGGCTGTCGTTCTTCTGGGCCATCGGCATGAACTTCTTCATGGAGGTCGCGAAGCTGCGTGCCGCGCGCCTGCTGTGGGCGAAGCTGGTGAAGCAGTTCGATCCGAAGTCACAGAAGTCGCTGTCGCTGCGTACGCACTCCCAGACGTCAGGCTGGTCTCTCACCGCGCAGGACGTCTTCAACAACGTCACGCGTACGTGCGTCGAGGCGATGGCTGCCACCCAGGGGCACACGCAGTCGTTGCACACCAACGCTCTCGACGAAGCGCTCGCGCTGCCCACCGACTTCTCCGCGCGGATCGCGCGCAACACTCAGCTGTTGCTGCAGCAGGAATCCGGCACTACGCGCGTCATCGACCCGTGGGGCGGCAGCGCGTTCGTCGAGAAGCTCACCTACGACCTCGCGCGCAAGGCGTGGGGCCACATCACCGAAGTCGAGGGCGCGGGCGGCATGGCGCGCGCGATTGACGAAGGCATCCCGAAGCTGCGTATCGAAGAGGCGGCTGCGCGTACGCAGGCGCGCATCGACTCGGGACGACAGCCGGTCATCGGCGTGAACAAGTACCAGGTCACCGACGACGAGCAGATCGACGTGCTGAAGGTCGACAACGCGGGCGTACGCGCGCAGCAGCTCGAGAAGCTGCGTCGGCTGCGCGAAGAGCGCGACCCGCAGGCCACCGAGGACGCGCTGCGCCGCCTCACCGAAGGCGCGCAGAACAACGGCAACCTGCTCGAGCTGGCCATCAACGCCGCGCGCGCGAAGGCCACTGTCGGCGAGATCTCCGACGCCCTGGAGAAGAACTGGGGCCGCCACTCCGGCCAGATCCGCACGATCTCCGGCGTGTACCGGGAAGAGGTGGGGAAGTCGGACAACGTCGAGAAGGCCCGCGAGCTCGTCGACAAATTCGCTGAAGAGGAAGGCCGCCGTCCGCGGATCCTCGTCGCGAAAATGGGCCAGGACGGCCACGACCGCGGCCAGAAGGTCATCGCCACCGGCTTCGCCGACCTCGGCTTCGACGTCGACGTCGGCCCGCTGTTCTCCACCCCGGCCGAGGTCGCCCGCCAGGCGTCGGAAGCGGACGTGCACGTGATCGGCGTGTCCTCGCTGGCCGCCGGGCACCTGTCGCTGGTGCCCGCGCTGCGCCACGAGCTGGCCGAGTTGGGCCGCGAGGACATCATGGTCGTGGTCGGCGGCGTGATCCCGCCGCAGGACTACCCCGAGCTGCGCGAAGCAGGAGCGGCGGCGATCTTCGGCCCGGGCACGGTGCTCGCGGACGCCGCGATCGACCTGCTCCAGCAGCTGGCCGCGCAGGAGTCCTGAACCTTGCCGCGGCGGATCGACGTCGGCGAATACGCGAAGGGCGTGCTCGCGGGCGACCGGGGGACCCTGTCCAAAGCCATCACGCTGGTCGAATCGCATCGTGAGGACCACCGGCGGCAAGCGCAGGAACTGCTCGTCGAGCTCCTCCCGCACGCCGGCGGCGCGAAACGCGTCGGCATCACCGGCGTGCCCGGAGTCGGCAAGTCGACATTTATCGACCAGCTCGGCACCGACCTCACGACGGCCGGGCACCGGGTCGCGGTGCTCGCCGTCGACCCGTCCTCGACCCGCACCGGCGGGTCGATCCTCGGCGACAAGACCCGGATGGCGCGCCTCGCGGTAGACCCGAAGGCGTTCATCCGGCCGTCGCCGACGTCCGGCACGCTCGGCGGCGTCGCCCGCGCCACCCGCGAGACGATCGTGCTGATGGAGGCGGCCGGCTTCGACGTCGTGCTGGTGGAGACGGTCGGGGTCGGGCAGTCCGAGGTGACCGTGGCGAACATGGTCGACTGCTTCCTCTTCCTGACCCTCGCGCGCACCGGCGACCAGTTGCAGGGCATCAAAAAGGGCGTGCTGGAACTCGCCGACGTGATCGCCGTGAACAAGGCCGACGGCCCGCACGAACGCGATGCCAAGCGCGCCGCCCGCGAACTGCAGGGCGCGCTGCGGATGATCTACGGCAAGGACGCGCTCTGGACGCCGCCGGTGCTCACGTGCAGCGGGCTCGAGGGCAGCGGCCTCGACGAGGTGTGGGCGGCGATCGGGAAGCACCGCGAGGTGCTCACCGAATCGGGTGATCTTGGCGAGCGGCGCAAACGCCAGCAGGTCGACTGGACGTGGTCGATGGTCCGCGAGCAGCTGCTCGACCGGCTCACCGCGCATCCGGCGGTCCGCGCGCAGGTAGCCGACGTGGAACGGGCGGTGCGCGACGGAGAACTCACCGCCACGCTGGCCGCGCAGCGGATCTTGGCCGCGTTCGCCGAGCCCTCTTCTTGAACGTCGTCCAAGAAGGGAAAACGCTGTCCGCGCAAGTGTCTTTTGCCCGTCTTCGGGGCTTGTTGCGCTCGACGGTCGTCAGCACGAGGCGAGCGGACGCGCCTCCACCGCGTGGCGGCTGACGCGCCCGCTCCTCGACAGGCACAATGCACGGTGACGGCGTAGAAGGGAAGTCATGGCGAAGGTGCGGGGACTGCTGCTGGCCGGTCTGCTCGGCGTGCTGCTCACCGGAGTGCTGCCCGCGGCGGCGTCCGCGGCGACCCCGGCTCCGGCGTCGGTCACCGTGGCGGCTGAGACGGCGATCACGCAGGTGAACGGGTTCCGCCAGGCCCCGCCGGGACCGGTGCTGGACCCCTCCCAGACCGACAAGGCCAACGCCGACAAGACGAAGAAGAACCTCATCGCGGGCGGGGCCGCGGTGGTGCTGCTCGCCATCGTGTTCTTCGGCCGCCGCCACCGCATCAAGCGCCGCAAGGCCCAAGGCGGCTGAGCTTTCCGGCGTTCACCCACGCCGAACTTCGTCAGCCGTTCGCCGCAGATCCGCTACCGGCCGTCTTGGTCGAACGGCAGCGCACCGCCGCTTGCCACCTGCATGGTGCACGATCGACTCCAATGCGTAAGACAGATCGATCGGCACGTTGCGTGTTCCCCTGCGCTCGTGTTGCGGGAGGAGGTGCGGCGTGACGGTGCTGGATTCACGGCCGGACGTTCCAGGTGACCACAACCCGATCGCGGCGCCCGGCGCGCTGCTGACCGAAGCCGGCGTCAGCATGGCTCCGGTGGAAGACCTTGGCGCGGGCCGCGGCCCGTTCTGGCTGGACGACTGGCTGCGCGCGAACGCGACGGACGTGCTCGCGTGGCGGCGGCACATCCATGCCCACCCCGAGCTGTCGCGCAACGAGTTCGCGACGACCGAGCTGATCGTCTCGCTGCTGCGGCGCGTCGGCCTCAAGCCGTGGGTGCTGCCCGGCGGCACCGGCGTGGTGTGCGACATCGGCAAGGGCGAGCGCTGCGTGGCGCTGCGCGCGGACATCGACGCGCTGCCGCTGACCGAGGACACCGGCCTGCCGTACTCCTCCACCACCGACGGCGCGGCGCACATGTGCGGCCACGACGCGCACACCGCGATCCTGCTCGGCGCCGGTCGCGCCCTCGCCGGCGCGCCCGAGTTGCCCGGCCGCGTGCGGCTGATCTTCCAGCCCGCCGAGGAGGTCATGCCCGGCGGCGCGCTGGACATGATCGCCGCGGGTGCGCTGGAGGGCGTCGAGCGGATCTACGGCCTGCACTGCGACCCGCGGCTCGAAGCGGGCAAGGTCGGCACCCGGGTCGGCGCGCTGACGTCCGCCGCCGACCTGATCGAACTGCGCCTCACCTCGCCCGGCGGGCACACGTCGCGGCCGCATCTCACCGCTGACCTGGTGTACGCGCTGGGCACGGTTATCACGTCGCTGCCGTCGGTGCTGTCCCGGCGCGTCGACCCCCGGTCCGGCACGGTGCTGGTGTGGGGCGCGGTGCACGCCGGACAGGCCGCGAACGCGGTCCCGCAGGACGGCGTCCTGCGCGGCACGCTGCGGACCGCCGACCACGAGGTGTGGAAGGCGCTGGAGCCGCTCGTCGCGTCCTCGGTGGAATCGCTGCTGGCCCCGACCGGCGTGGGCTTCTCGCTCGACTACCGGCGCGGCGTGCCGCCCGTGGTCTCTGACGCCGAGTCGACCGCGCTGATGCGCGCCGGCGTCGAGGCGGCGGTCGGCGAAACGGGGCTGGCCGGGACGGAACAGTCGTCCGGCGGCGAGGACTTCGGCTGGTACCTGGAGCACGTCGGCGGGGCCTTCGCCCGGCTCGGCGTGTGGTCCGGTCCGCCCGCTCCGCAGGCCGACATCCATCGCCCGACGTTCGTCCTCGACGAGCGCGCGCTGCTCGTCGGAGTCCGCACTTTGGTGCACACCGCACTGGCCTCGCTGGCCTGAGTTATCCACAGGCGGCGCGCCGATGTGGATAACTCAGGCGGGTGAGAGGTACCCCTCGTGCGGGGGTGTCAGCGGGGGATTACGCGGCGTGGTCTAGACCGCGGACGCCTCTGCTGCGACCCGTTTACCGAGAGTCATTTCGGACTTTTGTGCTGCCCAAGTGTGGTGGTGGGCCGATGGCGGCCGGTGGTGGATTTCGTGTTGTGTCGCAACGGCTTTGGTGGAATCCGGGGCCGCTCGCGGTGCTTCGCTGACCTGATTTCTGCCGTCATTTTTGGTGACGCGCTGCTATTTTTCCTGCGCTCTGCGGTGCTGGATGCCCGTGTGGGTGAGCCTCTGCCGTGTGGTATTGGGCGGCTGTCCAGCGAGGCCGCGGACCGCCCGGTCGCACGGAGTTATCCACAGGGCGACACCGTTGGGGACAACTTTCGGCCCTCTGCTACCGCGGGTGTGGATGACTCCGGAAACGAGCGTTTCGGGCAGCCCGCGACGAGGTCGAAGCGGCCGCGGTGGTTCGTCCATCGAACGGCTGAAGGTCCGTGAAGGGCTCCTTGCGGGAATCAGATTCCCGCAAGGAGCCCTTCACGGACAGTAAGTCGGAGCGAACGTCAGCCGCTGATCCCGGTGCACGGCCGGGTGCGCAGATCGTCCACGTAATCCGCCGGGGCCCCGGCCGCCTCCGCGGCGTCCGCCAGCACCCCGAGATAGCGCGCCGAGGGCAGCCCGCCCTCGTAGGCGTCCAGGACGTACAGCCAGGCCAGCACCGAGCCGTCCATCGTCTGGACCCGCAGCCGGATCTTCGTGTGCATCCCCAGCTCGCCGCCTTCCCAGCGGTCGAGCCGTTCCTCGTCGAGCGCGGTCACGTCGTAGATCACCACGAACACCCGCGACGACGGGTCCTCGACGATGGTGGCCAGCGCGCCTTCCCACCCGATGTCCTCGCCGCCGAAGGTCAGCCGCCAGCCTTCCAGCCAGCCGGTGCCCGCCATGGGCGAGTGCGGGGCGCGCTCCAGCATCTGGGCGGGCTCCATGTTGGATCCGTAAGCGGCATACAACGGCACGCGGCACAGCCTAGCGACCCATCCGTCGCACGATCGGATGCACATGCCGTGTCCGGGCACTTCGCTTGCCGGTCAGGTTCGCCGCGTAGGGTCAGGACCACCGCCAAGCACGCGTACATAGGAGGACCCCGGTGACCAGGATCGTGATCATGGGTGGCGGCCCGGCGGGCTACGAAGCCGCCTTGGTCGCGGCGCAGCACGGCGCCGACGTGACGATCGTCGAGCGGGACGGCCTGGGCGGCGCCTGTGTCCTTTACGACTGCGTGCCCTCGAAGACGTTCATCGCCTCGTCCGGTGCGCTCGCGAAGATGCACGACCTCGGCGAACTCGGCATCAACACCGACATGGCGGACACCACCGTCGACCTGCCGACTGTCCACGGGCGAGTGAAAGGCCTGGCGCTCGCGCAGTCGGCCGACATCCGTGCCCGCGTGCAGCGCGAGGGCGTCCGCGTGATCACCGCGGAAGCCCGGTTCGCCGACGACGAGCCGGGTCTGGCCACCCACACGGTGGAAGTCACGCACTCCGACGGCACGGTCGAATCGCTGTCCGCCGACGTCGTGCTGATCGCCACCGGCGCGACCCCGCGCGTGCTGCCCGGCGCGGTGCCGGACGGCGAGCGGATCCTGGACTGGCGTCAGCTGTACGACCTCACTGAGCTGCCCGAACACCTCGCGGTGATCGGTTCCGGCGTCACCGGCGCCGAGTTCGCGTCCGCGTACACCGAGATGGGCGTGAAGGTCACCGTCGTGTCCAGCCGCGACCGCGTGCTGCCGCACGAGGACGCCGACGCCGCCGCGGTGCTCGAAGAGGTCTTCACACAGCGCGGCACCACGGTGGCCAAGCAGGCCCGTGCGGAACGCGTCGAGCGCACCGAGAAGGGCGTCGAAGTTCACCTGGCCGACGGTCGCGTGATCGAGGCGAGCCACGCGCTGATGACCGTCGGGTCCATCCCGAACACCGCCGACATCGGTCTCGACCGCGTCGGCATCGAGCCCGGCCCCGGCGGCTTCATCGCGGTGGACCGGGTGTCGCGCACGAGCGTCCCCGGTGTGTACGCGGCGGGTGACTGCACCGGTGTGCTGATGCTCGCGTCCGTGGCGAGCATGCAGGGCCGCATCGCGATGTGGCACGCGCTGGGCGAGGGCGTCGCGCCGATCAAGCTCAAGACGGTCGCGGCGAACGTGTTCACCCACCCGGAAATCGCGACCGTCGGCATCAGCCAGCAGGCGATCGACTCCGGCGAGGTGCCCGCGCGCACGATCATGCTGCCGCTGGCGACCAACGCGCGCGCGAAGATGGAAGGCCTGCGCCGCGGTTTCGTGAAGCTGTTCTGCCGCCCGGCTACCGGTGTGGTGGTCGGCGGTGTCGTGGTCGCGCCGTCGGCGAGCGAGCTGATCCTGCCGATCGCGCTGGCCGTGCAGAACCAGCTGACGGTGGACCACCTGGCGCTCACGTTCTCGGTGTACCCGTCGCTGTCCGGATCGATCACCGAAGCGGGCCGTCAGCTCATGCGGCACGACGATCTGGACTGATTTTTCCCGGCCGGGCAACCCCGTGCCGCACACCGCGTCTAGCGGGTTGAGGACGTGTGGCACGGGGAAGGAACAAGGGTGCGCAAGAGCGCGATTTTCGCGGTGGCGGCGGCGATCGGTTTGGCCGGGACAGCGGTCCCGGCGGTGGCGGCGGACGGTCCGGCCCCCGATCCGGTGACGGTGCAGCTGAACCAGGACACCGCGGTGCTGCACGGCCAGGTGAACGCCTACCAGCGCGGCTCGGACCCGAACGTGGCGTTCGCCTACTGCCCGGGGGCCAAGGCGGGCACGGCGGCGTTCAGCTCGCCCGCGCTGCAGTTCTCTCAGTACTTCTACGGCGAGATGGTCGGCGTGAAGGCCACGATGAGCGCGCACGCGAACCTGGTGCCTGGCACCAAACCCGGCAGTTATCCGCTCACCGTCACGTGCGCCGGGAAGCAGTACAACGCGACGTTCACCGTGCCCGCCGCGCAGGTGTCGCGGGTGCCCCAGGGCGCGGCGAAAGCGGGCGACGGGAGCCTCGCCGGCTAATCATCCATGCTTCGAAAAACCGCCGGGAAATTGTTTCCGGCGGTTTTTTCGTGTCCGGGGCAACCCCGCGCCCGGCGAAGGCGTCTTGGTGGTTGTCGGAACGAAAACGCCCGGGCCGCAGGGGGAACTGCCGGCCGGACGCGGATTCGCCGCTGCCCGTGCGCGGCGGGAATCGTATTTTCATCAAGGGGAGTGTCATGAAGCGTACCGTTGTTTTCTCCGCTCTGGTCGCCGCCGGAATGCTTTCGGCAGCACCGGCTTTCGCCGCTGAAACGTCCACCACGCCGCCTCCGTCGAGCACCACCACCGCTCCGCCTTCCTCGACGCCGGAGGAACCGCCTGGCGACAGCGGCGGCGTGCCGAAGGCCTTCATCCGGGTGCTGCCGTCGTCCGGCCACGCCGGGGACCGCGTCACGGTGCGCGTCGGCTGCGAGGCCTCGCAAATCAAGAACCTGAGCTCGGCCGCGTTGCAGTTCGGCAAGCTGCACCCGGTCGGTCCGCAGGGCGACCCGTCGAAGGCTCCGGTCTCGCAGGGCACCGCGACCGTCCGCAACGGTGTGAAGCCCGGTACGTACAAGGTTTCGTTCTCCTGCGGCAGCGGCGACATCGCCACGAAGTTCACCGTGCTGGGCGCGAAGCCCGTCCCGAAGCCGACGCCCACGCCTAAGCAGGTCAGCCAGGTCCCGTCCGGCGCGCCGCAGACCGGCGGCACGGACGGTCCGGTCGCGGACAACCAGTCGGACCTCGGCCTCCCGCTCGCGGCGGGCGCGATGGGCGTGCTGGCCCTCGGCGGCACCGGGTTCGTGGTGGCGCGTCGTCGCCAGCGTGGCTGACTAGTCTCCTGGGCCTGGCTGCTTTTCCCGCGGCCAGGCCCGGGCGGATCGGGGGAAAATGATGAGGAAGACACTCGCCGCGGCGTCCGTCGCGCTCGCCGCGCTGCTGGCCGGCTGCTCGGTCGGTGCGACGACCGCCGCACCCGCTTCCAGCGCTCCGCCGGTTGCCTCGGTTGCGTCGGCGGCGATGCCGAAATCGGAGCCGGTCTCGCTGGACATCCCGAGCATCGACGCGCATTCCAGTCTCGTGCCGCTCGGCCTCAATCCCGACAATTCGGTACAGGTTCCGCCGGTCAGCAAACCCTTGCAGGCAGGCTGGTACGAAAACGGCCCGACGCCCGGCGAGGTCGGCCCCGCGGTCGTGCTCGGACACGTCGACGGGAACAAGCAAAAGGGGATCTTCTACCGGCTCAAGGAAATGAAGCCGGGAGACGACGTCGATATCGCCCGCCGCGACGGCACCACCGCGCACTTCGAGGTGACCAAAGTGGACCAGGTGCCGAAGGACGTCTTCCCGACCGACGCGGTGTACGGGGACACTTCGGACCCGGAACTGCGTTTGATCACCTGCGGCGGCGCGTTCGACCGGGCCGAGCACAGCTATGTGGACAACATCATCGTGTACGCCCATCTGGTGAACGGCGGGCAGTGACCCCGCGCATTGAACAAGACGCCCCCGATTTTGTCGGTGCCCGGTGCGACACTGTGGCGGTTGGCACAATTCTGGGAGGCACGCATGATCACCAGGACAGAACCGTGGCCCGCGGGCACACCGTGCTGGGGCGACTTGATGGTGCCTGACCGCGACAAGGCGGTCACGTTCTACGAGTCGCTGCTCGGCTGGACAGTCGAATCCGGCGGCCCGGAGACCGGTTATTACGGAATGGCGCAGATCGACGGCAAGCCGGTCGCGGGCATCGGGCAGATCCCGCCGGAGCAGGCAGGCATGCCGCCGATGTGGACGACGTACCTGTCAGTGTCCGATGTGGACAAGACGGCAGCCGCGATCGCCGAAGCAGGCGGTCAGGTCATCGCACCGCCGATGGACGTCCTGACCGAAGGCAGGATGGCCATCGCGACCGACCCGACCGGAGCGACGTTCGGCCTGTGGCAGCCAGGCAGGCACTCCGGCACGCAGGCGACGCTGACGCCAGGGGCTCCCGCGTGGAACGAATGCATGACCCGGGATTTCGCCGCGGCCAAGCAGTTCTACGGCGACGTGTTCGGATACGGCTTCGGCGACATGTCCGGGCCAGGCTTCACCTACGCAACGCTGGACGTCGACGGGCGGCCGGTCGGTGGCCTTGGCGGGCTGGCCGCGGACAGCCAGGCATCGCCTGGTTGGGTGACGTACTTCTGGACCGCCGACGCGGACGAGGCAGCAGCGCGAATCCCGGACCTGGGCGGAACGGTGGTGAGCCCTCCGACGGACACCCCACACGGCCGGATGGTGATCGCGATGGATGACCAGGGGGCGGGGTTTTCGCTGATGGCACCGAACTCGCAGTCCGGGACGCAGGAGGGGTGGGGGTGACGGTTGGGGCCAGGGTGATGTGAGCCCCCGCCGGGGCGGGTTGGCCGAGTTGGCTGACCGGTGAGGCGGGGGACCGGCGGGGCGGCGGACTGTGCGGTGCCGGGCCGTGTCGCCGGACTGGGCGGTGCCGCGCGGTGTGGCTGTGCTGCGCTGGGCCGTGTGGCCCGGCGGGCATGGCCGTGTGGTTGTGCGGTGCGAGGCCGTGTTGCCGGACTGGGCAGGGCAGTGCCTGCGCAGTGGCAGGCCGCCGTGTTGCCGGACTGGGCAGAGCCGCGTGGCTTGTGCTGCGCTGGGCCGTGTTGTCCGGCGGACAGGGCCGTGTGGCTGTGCGGTGTCAGGCCGTGTTGCCGGACCGGGCGGGGCGGCTGTGCTGAGCTGGGCTGTGTTGTGCGGCGGGCATGGCCGTGTGGCTGTGCAGTGCGAGGCCGTGTTGCCGGACTCGGCAGGGCCTTGCGGCTGTGCGGTGGTGGGCCGGACTGGGCAGGGTCGCGTGGCTGCGCTGAGTTGGGCGGGCCGGTTTGGTGCGGCTTGCGGTTGTCGGGCGGGACTCTGCCCGGTGCCAGCCTGAGCTGAGTTCGGCGGTGTCGGGCTGCGCTGTGCACATTCGCGGCGGGATCGGTGGCGAGGTCGGCGCGTTCGGTGGAGTCGGCAGCGTGGGTCAGAAGTACGTGAGGGGAACCCTGACGGAATCAGATTCCCCCAGGGTTCCCCTCACGATCATCGGCCAGCCAAGCCGCACACCGTTGCGGCGGCGGAGCCCACCAGAAAGCTCAAGCACGCCCCACCTCAGACCGGAAGGATCAGTCCTCCACCCAGTCGAAGGTCTTCGTCACCGCCTTCTTCCAGTTCCGGTATTCCTTCTCCCGCCGCGACTCGTCCATCGACGGGTCCCACTGCTTGTCCTTGGCCCAGTTGGTCCGGATGTCGTCCTCCGACTCCCAGAACCCGACCGCCAGCCCCGCCGCGTAAGCCGCTCCCAGGGCCGTCGTTTCGTTCACCACCGGGCGGATCACCGGCACGCCCAGGATGTCCGCCTGGAACTGCATCAGCAGTTCGTTCACGACCATCCCGCCGTCGACCTTGAGCGACTTCAGCGGGACACCCGAGTCGGCGTTCATCGCGTCGATCACCTCTCGCGACTGGAACGCCGTCGCCTCCAGGACCGCGCGCGAGATGTGGCCCTTGTTCACGAACCGGGTCAGGCCGACGATCGCGCCGCGGGCGTCGGAGCGCCAGTACGGGGCGAACAGGCCCGAGAACGCGGGCACGAAGTACGCGCCGCCGTTGTCGTCGACCGTTCGGGCGAATTCCTCGATCTGGGCCGCCGACGAGATCAACCCCAGGTTGTCCCGCAGCCACTGCACGAGCGAACCGGTGACCGCGACCGAGCCCTCCAGTGCGTACACCGTGTCGTTCGAGCCGATCTTGTAGCAGACCGTCGTGAGCAGGCCGTTTTCCGACAGGACCTTCTCGGTGCCGGTGTTCAGCAGCACGAAGTTGCCGGTGCCGTAGGTGTTCTTGGCTTCGCCCGGCGAAAGGCACGCCTGGCCGAACGTCGCCGCCTGCTGGTCGCCGAGGATGCCCGCGATCGGCACTTCCGCGAGGGCCCCGCGCGGGCGGACCTTGCCGTACACCTCCGACGACGACCGGATCTCCGGCAGCATCGACAGCGGGATCCCCATCTCCGCCGCGATGTCCTCGTCCCACTGCAGGGTGTCGAGGTCCATCAGCAGCGTGCGCGACGCGTTCGTCGGGTCCGTCACGTGCACGCCGCCGTCGGTGCCGCCGGTCATGTTCCACAGCACCCAGGTGTCCATGTTGCCGAACACCAGATCGCCCGCCTCGGCCCTGGCCCGTGCGCCCTCGACGTTGTCGAGGATCCACTTGATCTTCGGGCCGGAGAAGTACGTCGCGAGCGGGAGCCCGGTCTTCTCGCGGTAGCGCTCCTGGCCGCCGCCGAGCGCGCCCAGTTCGCCGGCGATCTTGTCGGTGCGGGTGTCCTGCCAGACAATCGCGTTGTACACCGGCTTCCCGGTCTTGCGGTCCCACACGAGCGCCGTCTCGCGCTGGTTCGTGATGCCCACCGCGGCGATGTCGGTCGGCCGCAGGTCGGCCTTGGCGAGCGCGCCCGCCGCGACCGCCCGGGTGTTTTCCCAGATCTCCTCGGCGTTGTGCTCGACCCAGCCCGCCTTCGGGAAGATCTGCTCGTGCTCGCGCTGGTCGACCGCGACGACACGGCCGGAGTGGTCGAAGATCATGCAACGCGTCGACGTGGTGCCCTGGTCGATCGCGGCGACATACGAAGTCATGGATTCCCTCCGGAAAGCTGGATCAGGTCAGGTTGTGCACGGCCAGGTACACCAGCGCCGCCAGCGCGGCGCCGAGGAGCGGACCGAGGACCGGCACCCACGAGTAGTTCCAGTCCGGGTCGCGCTTGCCCTTGATCGGCAGCAGGAACGCGTACGCGATCCGCGGGCCGAGGTCGCGGGCCGGGTTGATGGCGTAGCCGGTCGGCCCGCCGAGAGAAATACCGATCACCAGCACGACGAACGACACCCCGGCGTAGCCGAGCGCGGTGTTGCCGAAGGTCGGCGTCCCGTCCGAGGCGGTCTTGAACGCCGGCGTCAGCAGGATCCAGCCGACCAGCACGAAGGTGCCGATGACCTCGGTCACCAGGTTCCACGCCTTGTTCCGGATCTGCGGGGCGGTGGAGAAAATGCCGAGCGTCTCCTCCGGATTCGGATGGTCGTCGAACTGCAGTTTGTAGGTCAGCCAGCACAGCACGGCGCCGAGAATCGCGCCGAGCATTTCGCCGATCAGGTAGAACGGCACGTCCGCCCACGAAACCTTGCCCGAAATGGCCAGCCCGAGGGTGACCGCCGGGTTCAGGTGCGCGCCGGTCGGCGCGGCGAGGCTGGCGCCGGCGAACACGCCGAAGGCCCACCCGAAGGTGATGAACAGGGTTCCGGCTTGAAAGCCGTTGTTCTTTCGCAGCACGACGTTGGCCACAACGCCGTTGCCCAGCAACAGGAGCACTGCCGTGCCCAACAGTTCCCAGACGATGATCGCACCCGGACTCACGCTCTCCGCACCTCCACACTGGACAGTCTGTGCAGGGCCGATCACGTCCGGCCACAGCCTCGTCGCCGACCCCAGTCCGCGGCACGTTACCGTCGCGTACGCGTGCAATCCATAAGCCGGGCGAACCAATGTGACCATGATCGTCATGGGTTCCGCCACACGTGTCACCTCGGGGTCAGCAGACGATCACGCAAGCGTGCGATGCTGGGGAAGGTGGAGCACGAGGAGGAACGAGTGGTGACGAATCCGCGCAACGGCAGCGACCCGGCCCAGCTGGGTCCGGCGGGCCGGGAGGAATCCTGGCGGCGTTTCGGCGACGAGACCTTCGACCTGGTCGTGATCGGCGGCGGCGTCGTCGGCGCGGGCACCGCGCTCGACGCGGCGACCCGCGGCCTGCGGGTGGCTCTCGTCGAGGCCCGCGACCTGGCGTCCGGCACGTCCAGCCGGTCGAGCAAGCTCTTCCACGGCGGCCTGCGTTATCTCGAACAGCTCGAGTTCGGCCTGGTGCGCGAGGCGCTGCACGAGCGCGAGCTGATGCTGACGAAGATCGCGCCGCACCTGGTCAAGCCGGTGAGCTTCCTGTACCCGCTGACGCACCGGATCTGGGAGCGTCCGTACACCGCCGCCGGGCTGCTGATGTACGACACGATGGGCGGCGCCCGGTCGGTGCCGGGCCAGAAACATCTCACCCGCGCGGGTGCCCTCCGAATGGTCCCCGCGCTCAAGCGGTCGGCGCTGATCGGCGGCATCCGGTACTACGACGCGCAGTCGGACGACGCCCGGCACACGATGACCGTCGCGCGCACCGCCGCGCATTACGGCGCGGTGGTCCGGACCTCCACCCAGGTCGTCGGCTTCCTGCGCGAGGCGGACCGGATTTCCGGCGTGCGCGTGCGCGACGTCGAGGACGGCCGCGAGACCGAGATCCAGGCCGGCGCGGTGGTCAACTGCACCGGCGTGTGGACCGACGAACTGCAGCGGCTGTCCGGCGGCCGCGGCCGGTTCCGCGTACGCGCCAGCAAGGGCGTGCACATCGTGGTTCCGCGCGACCGGATCGTGTCGGAGTCGGGCATGATCCTGCGCACCGAGAAGTCGGTGCTGTTCGTCATCCCGTGGCGCAACCACTGGATCGTCGGCACCACCGACACCGACTGGAACCTCGACCTGGCGCATCCGGCGGCCACCAAGCACGACATCGACTACCTGCTCGAACACGTGAACTCGGTGCTCGCGACGCCGCTGACGCACGACGACATCGAAGGCGTGTACGCGGGCCTGCGTCCGCTGCTGGCCGGCGAGAGCGAAGAGACGTCGAAGCTGTCGCGCGAGCACGCGGTCGCGCGGGTCGCGCCGGGCCTGGTCGCGATCGCGGGCGGCAAGTACACGACGTACCGGGTGATGGCGGCCGACGCCGTCGACGCCGCGGTGGTCGACCTGCCGGGCCGCCCGCCGTCGTCCATCACCGACAAGGTCCCGCTGCTCGGCGCGGACGGCTACCACGCGCTGGTCAACCAGGCCGACCACCTGGCCGCGGAGCACGGGCTGCACCCGTACCGCGTGCGGCACCTGCTCGACCGCTACGGCTCGCTGGTGCACGAGGTGCTGGCGCTCGCGGCGGACCGGCCGGAGCTGCTCAAGCCGATCGAGTCGGCGCCGGATTACCTCGGCGTGGAGGTCGTGTACGCGGCCAGCCACGAGGGTGCGCTGCACCTGGAGGACGTCCTCGCCCGGCGCACGCGGATCTCCATCGAGTACGCCCACCGCGGCGTCGACTGCGCCGAGCAGGTCGCGCAGCTGGTGGCGGGCGTGCTGGGCTGGTCGGAAGAGGAGACCAAGCGCGAGGTCGAGGTCTACCGGGCGCGGGTCGAGGCGGAGCGGGATTCGCAGCTGCAGCCGACGGACGAGTCGGCGGACGCGTTGCGGGCGGCCGCGCCGGAGGCTCGCGCGGGGCTGATCGAGCCGGTCAGCTGAGCTTTCCTCGTGAGTGCCGGGCAGAACCGGCACTCACGAGGGCTTGAGCACCCAGCGGATGAGCGTTTCGCCGCTGGGCGAGGGCCGGTCTTCGGGCCCGACCCGGCTGAACCCGGCCCGCCGCGCGACGATCTCGGACGCGGTGTTGCTTTCGTCGTGCCGATAAGCGATCTCGTGCAGGCCCAGCCGGGCGAACCCGAATTGGATCGCGGCCGAAAGCCCTACGGCCGCAATGCCTTTGCCTCGTTCGGCCGGATGCGTCCACACCGACGCCTCGGCGGTGCCGAAGTTGAGGTCCAGATCGCGCAGTCCGACCTCGCCGAGCAGGCGGCCGGTCTCCGGCTCGGCGACGGCCCACGAGCAGCGCTCGTCGCACGCCCACTGAGCGGCGCGCAGCGTCACGTACTCGGTGGCCTCGTCGGGGGTGCGCAACCGGTAGTTCAGCACGTACCGCCGATGCTGCGGGTCCGCGAACGCCTCCATCAGCGCGGGCCGGTCGTCGAGATGCCGGTCCGCGCGCAGCTGGCGCAGGTAGTACGCGCCCGCGTTGATTTCCACGGGTTCCACGACACGAGCCTAGCCGTCCGGAGGCGGGAAATGGCTGCGTGCCGCGTCACGGCCAGGTCACCCGAAGGGGCGGGCAGCCGCGGTCAGCGAGGCGGGGACACGACATCGCGCGCTGGCTGGAAGCGTTGCCGCACAACGGACATGGCAGGTGTCGCGGCAGCGCCGAGGGCGGTCAGCTGGCTTGAGCGGGCGACGGGATCGCCGGGAACTCCGCGTGCACGGCGGTCCCTTCCCCACGCGCGGATTCGATGGTCAGCGAACCCGCCACCCGTTGCACCCGCTGGCGCATGGCTTCCAGGCCGAAGCCGGTGCCGTCGCCGCGGTCACCGGAGGCGAAACCTCTTCCGTCGTCCCGGACGTCGAGCATGACCAGGTCGCTCGTGTAGGTGAGCGTGATGCCGATGCGGGTGGCATGTGCGTGTTTTTCCGCGTTGGCCAACGCTTCCTGCGCCACCCGGTACAGCGCGACCTCCAGCTCCGGCAGCAACGGCTGGGCATCGCCTGCTACGTCGGCGGTCACCTGGGTGCCGGAAGTGCCGGACACTCGATTTGCCAAGCCTGCCAACGCTTCCGGCAGATGCGAGTCCGCTAATGGTTCCGGTCGCAACGCTTGAACCGCTCGGCGTGCCTCGGTGAGACTGTCCTTCGCCAGCGTGTGCACGTGGTCGAGATGCCGCTGCCGATCCGCGGCTTCGGTGGCCCGGTCGGCGGCCTGCAGCTGGGTGACGATGCCGGTCAATCCCTGGGCGACAGTGTCGTGGATTTCGCGAGCCATGCGCTGTCGCTCGTCGAGCACCCCGGCCTCGCGGGCTTGGGTGAGCAGTTGTGCGTGCAGCGCCGCGTTTTCTGTCAGGGCTGTTTCCAGCTGCGCGTTCGACTGGGCGAGTTTTTCGTTGGTGCGACGACGTTGTTCGTTCTCCGCGCCGACGAACCACGCCACGTACAGAATCGGACCGACGATCGACACCGCGGTGATCCATGGCGGCGAAGGTTCCCAAATTCCCTTGGCCAGCAACGGAACCACCGCCGTTGCGGCCGCGGCGAAGATGCTCCAGCGGGTCGGGAACAACACGAACGCGATCGGGTAACCGATTGAAGCGAAGGCAGTGAACGGATCCACTCGCGAGGTGAGCACGGTCGCGCCAGCCAGCAGCACGACGAAAAACCCGATGGCCAGCCACGGTTTCCGCGTGCGTCGCGGGAAAACCGGGATCAGCACCAGCAACCACAGTCCGCTCGCCGCGGCGAGCAGCAGCGTGGTGCGCCATTGCGCGGGATCACCGTGTGGCTGACCGGCGGCGATGATCGTGCACACCGCGAGCGCCAGAATCCCGATCCCGGCGAACAGCGGGCCTGCCCATCGCTCGGCTTTCGGATCGACCGAGCCCGGCCGCAGCCCGATCATCGGACTCGGCCGCGTGCGTTCCGGCGGGCTCAGCGCCGCCGCCATCCGCTGAACAGGATCAGCAGCAACGGCAGCGCGAAGACGATCAGCAACCGTCCACGAGTCACGATGAGCACGACGACCGCCAAGGCGATGGAAAGCGGCACCGAATACCGCCACACGAACGCGCCCAGCTTGCCGTTGCCCGCGGGCACGACCGGTTCCGCCCGGGCCGTGGCCAGCAGCGCGCTCGGCCGCGGCGAAGGCAGGTCGTCGAACAACGGCACCAGTTCGCTGACCAGCTTGGCTGACGTGACCTTCGCCGAGCGGCTGCCGTACTCGTCGATGTCGAGGCGTCCGGTGCGGACGTGCTCGGAGAGGACATCGAGCGCGTCCTGGCGTTCGGCGTCGCTCAGCCGCAGGTCAGCCATGGTCCGCCTCAGCGGTCCAGCCGGCGCTGCCGCCGGTGCTCGTCGCGCATCGCGCGGAACTCCTCGCGGCGTTCCCGGTGCCGGTCGTGGTGGTGATGGTCATGGTGCTCGAAACCCTTGCCCCAGAGCGCGCGGCCGACCGCGGTGAGCGCGATCGGCGCGAAGATCACCGGCCATCCCGCGGTGCCGGTGGCGATCAGGGCGATCGCCGCGATCCACACCAGCGGAACCAAGGCGGCGACGGCACGTTGCCCTGCCGACCACTCCGGCTGCCGCGCGGCCACCTCGCCGGACGCCGCGGGTTGCGGCACAGGCAGCGGGGGCGGCACCGCGGCCGGTTCCGGCGCGGCGGTCGCGCCCGCGCCGAACACCGGATGCGGCACCGGAAGATCGGTGAACAGCTCGCCCAGTTCGCCCCGGGTTTTAGCCGCGGTGATCCGGGCGGATCGTTCGCCGAACTCGTCGATGTCGATCCGTCCCGCACTCATGTGCTCACCGAGCGCATGCAGCGCGGACTCTCGCTCCTGGTCGCTGATCCGCAGCTGCGGAGACGGAACCTCAGTCACGTAGTCGATGGTAGGCCGCGCGAGCGCGCGGCACCCACGACATTCAGCACAACTTCAGTCCTTGAGCTCCAAGAGTTGCGTTCCCTGCGTGACCGCGGAGCCGATCTCGACCGAAAGCCCGGTGACGGTGCCCGCTTTGTGCGCGGTTACCGGGTTTTCCATCTTCATCGCCTCGAGCACGACGATCAGCTCGCCCGCTTCGACGTGCTGGCCTTCTTCGACCGCGATCTTCACGATGGTGCCCTGCATCGGCGCGGTGACCGCGTCGCCACTCACCGCTGCCTTCGCGCCGCCTGCCCGCTTGCGCGGCTTGGCTTTCGTCGCCGCGGGCGCGCCGCCGCCTTCGAGGGCGAACCCGCCCGGCAGCGACACCTCGAGCCGGCGTCCGCCGACCTCGACCACGACGTTCTGCCGCGGTGCCTCTTCCTCGGCCTCGACGTCCGGCGCGACGAACGGCTCGATCTGGTTGTCGAACTCGGTCTCGATCCAGCGGGTGTGCACGCTGAAGCCGTTTTCGTCGCCGATGAACGCCGGGTCGTTCACGATCACGCGGTCGAACGGCAGCACCGTGGCCATGCCCTCGACCTCGAACTCGGCCAGCGCGCGGCGGCTGCGCTCGAGCGCGTTCTGCCGGTCCGAACCGGTGACGATGAGCTTGGCGAGCATCGAGTCGAACTGGCCGCCGATCACGCTGCCGGATTCGACGCCGGAATCGACGCGCACGCCCGGACCGGACGGGGCGACGAACTTGGTGACGGTGCCCGGCGCGGGCAGGAAGCCGCGGCCGGCGTCCTCGCCGTTGATGCGGAACTCGATCGAGTGGCCGCGCGGCGTCGGGTCCTCGGTGATCCGCAGCTTTTCGCCGCGGGCGATCCGGAACATCTCGCGGACCAGGTCGATGCCGGTGGTCTCCTCCGAAACCGGGTGCTCGACCTGCAGGCGGGTGTTCACCTCGAGGAAGGAAATGGTGCCGTCGACCGCGACGAGGTATTCGACGGTGCCCGCGCCGTAGTAGCCGGCCTCCTTGCAGATGGCCTTGGCGGACTCGTGGATCCGGGCGCGCTGGTCGTCGGACAGGTACGGCGCGGGGGCCTCTTCCACCAGCTTCTGGTGGCGGCGCTGCAGCGAGCAGTCGCGGGTGCCGACGACGATCGCGTTGCCGTGCTGGTCGGCCAGCACCTGCGCCTCGACGTGCCGCGGCTTGTCCAGGTAGCGCTCCACGAAGCATTCGCCGCGACCGAACGCGGCCACCGCCTCGCGCGTCGCGGACTCGAACAGTTCGGGGATTTCCTCCCGGGTGCGGGCGACCTTCAGACCGCGGCCGCCGCCGCCGAATGCCGCCTTGATCGCGACCGGCAGGCCGTGCTCGTCGGCGAACGCGATGATCTCGTCGGCGTCCTTCACCGGCTCCTTGGTGCCGGGCACCAGCGGCGCGCCCGCGCGCATCGCGATGTGCCGCGCGGTCACCTTGTCGCCGAGGTCGCGGATCGACTGCGGGCTCGGCCCGATCCAGGTCAGGCCCGCGTCGAGGACGGCCTGGGCGAACTCGGCGTTCTCGGAAAGGAAGCCGTAACCGGGGTGGACCGAATCGGCGCCGGACCGCTTGGCGGCGTCGAGGATCTTGTCGATCGCGAGGTAGCTCTCGGCCGCGGTGTTCCCGCCGAGGGCGAACGCCTCGTCGGCGAGGCGCACGTGCGGAGCGTCGCGGTCCGGGTCCGCGTACACGGCCACGCTCTGCAGGCCGGCGTCCTTCGCTGCCCGGATCACGCGAACCGCGATCTCGCCCCGGTTCGCGACCAGGACCTTGGTCACCGGACCGCCTGTGCTCGCGGTGTCCTGCTCGCTCACCACATACCTCCCGTGCCCCGTCGCCGAGCTGCTGGTCAACCGGGAGTCTACGGACCAGGACCGGGCCTGGATTGAGAGGTGGACCACCCAGTTCGGTCCTGTTTATACCCGTCCGGCAGGGGCCTGATGCCGCAGTTCGGCCGGTAGTTCGGAGTCGAGCACGATGACGTCGTAGGGGTTGACCTGGTGCACGAGCGCCAGGTTTTCGGTGTTGACCAGGATCCACGGCTGGTGCTCGCCGCAGCAGTCGACGAGCCGGTCGAGCGCGGTGAAGGCGACCAGCGCGGTGCGGCCGTCGGGGGTGCGGCGCAGTTCGACGTTGGCTCCGGTCTGGCCGTCGGTGGTCGGGCCGGTGGGGCCGGTCGGCAGGTAAAGGGCCGGGGGCAAATTGGGGTTCGTCACTCCGACAACATAGACGGACACGGTGCGCAAGGTCGCTTACAGTCTCGGATATGCGGACTTGGCCGAAGCGCGTCCCGCGATCCGCGCTGCTCACCGCCGTTCTCGCGGCGGTGGTCACGGCGGCGGCGCTCGTCGTGGTCGTCACGATGCGCCCGAAGCCGGACGGCGCGGAGACCATGACGCCGAGCGAGCCCGCCGCGGCTCCGGTCGAAGCACCGTCCTCGACCTGCGGAAACGGTCCGTGCAAGCAGTTGGCGGCGGTGAGCGTCGGCGGTACCCCGGTCGTGTTGCAGGCGGATGCCTCGGGCGGATCGGGCCGGGTCCAGGTCGGGCAGCAGCCGTTCGAACTGGCGATCACGAACCTGGGCGCGAAGCTGACGGCGACTTCCCTGCGCTGTATCGACGGATCGACCGCCGCGTGCCTGATCCGCGGCGACGCGGCCGGCGGTGCGTACGGCGAATTGCTGACCGAGTCCGGTGGCGTGTGGCGCGACTACGGCAAGCCGTATTTCTCTGACGCCGGCTCGCTGTCGCTCTACGACGTGAGCCAGGACGGCCGGGCGGACGTGATCGTCGTCCGGCACGAATGCCCGAAGGCGGTGTCCGGCACCCCGCGCTGCCAGGCGGCTCCGGTGGTCGCGGAGGTGTACGAACTCGACGGCGAGGTGATGGGCTGCACGAGCACCGTCACCTCGCCGTCGGATTTCCGCGGCTGGCCGGACGTCGAGCTGAAGAAAACCCAGCTGCGGCGCTGTTCCGGCAACTCCTGAGACTCAGGCGGTGGCGGGCCGGGCGGCGCCGCCCTCGTCGCGGTGGTTCGGGCGAGCGGTCTGGGTGTTGAGGATTTCGTCGTCGAGCAGGCCTTCGCTGCGCGCGACGATTGTCGGGACCACGATCTGGCCCGCGACGTTCGTGGCGGTGCGCATCATGTCCATGATCGGGTTCACCGAGTAGATCAGCGCGATGCCGAGCGCGACCTGCTTGGCGTCGAGTCCGATGAACGCGGTGGTCAGGGTGAGCGCGGTCAGCCAGCCGGTGGTGCCCGCGGTGGCCAGCGCACCGACCACGGCGACGACCACGATGCCGACGTACTGGCCGAAGCTCAGCGGCACCCCGGCGAGGTTGGCGATGAAGATCGCGCCGATCGCCGGGAACACCGCGGCGCAACCGTCCATTTTGGTCGCGCTGGCGAGCGGGGTGGCGAAGGCGGCGTATCCGGGGTCGACGCCGAGGTTCACCGCGGACTGCCGGGTCAGCGGCAGCGTGGCCGAACTCGACTGCGACGCGAACGCGAACTGGATCGCCGTGCCCGCCTTGGCGAAGAACGTCAGCGGGTTCACCTTCGCGACGAACTGCAGCAGGATCGGGTAGACGACGAATAGGATCAGCAGGCAGCCGACGTACACCGCGATCGTGGTCGACAGCAGCGGACGGAACAGCGCGTCGCCGTAGTTGGAGACGGCGGCGCCGATCAGGCCGATGATGCCGATGGGCGCGAGGCGCACGATCCAGCCAAGGTAACGCTGGACGATTTCGAAGACGCTCGTGGTGAAGTCGACGAACGGCTTCGCCTTGTCGCCGAGGCTGTAGGCGGCGGCACCGATCACGACGGCGAGGAACAGCACCTGGAGCGTGCTGCCCTCGGCGAAGGCGGAGAAGAAGTTCTCCGGCAGCAGGCCCTTGATGAAGGCGTCCCAGGAACCCCAGTGGCTCATGCTCTTCGCGGCCTTGTCGGCGTTCTTCGCGGTGGCCGCGACGCCCTCGCCGAGCCCGCCGGAGCCGGGGTTGAACAGCTTGCCGATCGCGATCCCGATCAGCGAGGCGATGAACGACGTGATCGCGAACCACAGCACGGTCTTGCCGCCGAGCCGCGCGGCGGTGCGGCCGCCGCCGAGGCCGCGGAGGCTGTTGATGCCGACCACGATCGCGGTGAAGACCAGCGGGATCACCGCGATCTGCAGCAGGGTCGTGAAGATCGTGCCGATGTGGTCGAGGGTGTCGGTCAGCCAGCCGGCTTCAGTCGTCCGCGCGAGCACGCCGAGTCCGGCGCCCACGACAAGCGAACCGAGCACGGCCGCGGCGAACACGCGCGGCTTTGTGTACGTCCTTGCGAAGGACATGTGCCACCCCAGAGAGGTCGAGAGTTTCCGCTGGCCCGGGTGCGGGCCGGAATCGACTTTCCCTGATCACTCGACCGAGTGACACATCGTCCCAATATGTGAACTAGTTCCACATTTCGGTCACGCTGACGCCGACCTCGGCGAGCAGCTGGCGCAGCAGCGGAAGACTGATCCCGATCACACTCGACGGGTCTCCTTCGACCCCCTCGACAAACCATCCGCCGAGCGCGTCGAGCGTGAACGCCCCCGCGACGTGCAGCGGTTCGCCAGTGGCGACGTAGGCGTCGATCTCGGCCTGGCTGGGGTTGGCGAAGTGCACGGTGGTGGACCGGGTGCCGGAGGCTTCCTTGGTGCGCTGCCCGCCGTCGAGCCGGACCACGGCATGCCCGGTGAGCAGGACGCCGGAGCCGCCCGCCATCCGAGCCCACCGCTGCTTCGCGACCTCGGCGGTCGCGGGCTTGCCGACCATCTCGCCGCCGATGGAAAGCATGGAATCGCAAGCGACGATCACGGCGTCGGGCTCGGAGACCATCTCGACTACGGCGTTGGCCTTGGCCTTCGCGAGGGCCAGGACGAGTTCGGCGGGTTCGGGATCGGTGAGCGCCGCCGCGACGGCATCCTCGTCGACACCGGACACGACAACGGCCGGGTCGAGACCGGCACTGCGCAGGACGGCGAGGCGGGCGGGGGACTGGGAGGCGAGGACTAGACGCACAGGCGAACGCTACCTCGACGGGGCGGGGTTGGGGGTGTGTGGCCCGGGGGCGATGATTTGGTGCCGCGGGTTTCGCGGCCGGGTTCGCAAAGCGGGGCGGGCGTCGTGGCACCGGGTCGCGAGCCGGGCGCTAGGTCTGGCATTGAGCCAGGATCCCGGCGGGGGCGTGCGCGGGGATGCCGAGCCGGTGGTTGCTGGGCGAGGAACGCGCCTGGCACGCCCGGGCTTTCTGTGCACCGGCAGACCTCGCCGCTGCGCGCGGAATTGCGTCGGGGGCCAACAATGCTGCTGTGGGACGAGAGTCGCGTGGATTGTCTCTCGCCGCCTCCCGGGCCCCGGCTGGAGTGGGGTCCAGCCGGGGCCCGGGGGTCAGCTCGTCATCGGGCTGGTTCTGGGGTCGGGGCGGTCGGCGCGGGGGTGTGCGGCCTAGGGGACACCCGGCGCAATGCCGCTGCTGACAAAACTCCCAGTATCAGCACCGCGATCGGCAGGATCAGTGTCGCGCGGGCGGCATCGGTGAGTCCATTGTGGACAACCTCGCTGGCGAGGCGGCCCGCTTGGGCGGCGATGTCCGCCGGGAGGCCCGGGATGGGGGATGGGCCGCCGGAGGAGCCGAATTCGCCGGTGGACGCCGCGGCGTGGGCGATGCCTTCGGTGAAGGGGGCGCGGTACTGCTCCGGCAGTTTCGCGGCCGCGGTGGCGGCCTCGCTCGTGATCGACGCGCTGATCCTCGCTTGCAGGAGCACGCCGATCGCGGCGCTGCCCAGGACGCCGCCTACCTGGCGGGCGGTGTTGAAGATGCCCGAGGCGGTGCCGGTGAGCCGCGGTTCTACCGACGCCATCGTCAGGTTGCTCATGGGGGAGAAGATGCAGCCGACGCCGAGGCCGCACACCAGCAGAGCCGGGATCAGTGCCCACGGGCTCGTGTCCGGTCGTGCTTGCAGCGCGATGATGCCGACGCCCGCGGCCAGCAGGGCCAGGCCGCCCATCACCAGGTATTTGCCGTTGATCTTGTCCGAAGCGCGGCCGACGAAGGGGGCGATCACGCCGGACAGCAGGGACATCGGGGCGGTGAGCAGGCCCGCCATGGTGGGGGAGAGGCCGAGGACCGTCTGGATGTAGATGATCAGCGGCAGGAACATGCCGGTCATCGTGAAGCCGACGGTGGTCGCGGTGAGCGTGCCCGCGGAGAAGTTGCGGTTCGCGAACACCTGCAGCGGGACCAGCGGTTCGCGGCGGTTGTAGTGCTGCCACAGCACGAAAGCGATCAACAAGACCACGCCGGCGCCGATGATTTCGAAGACTGTGATGCCGCCGAACACCGTGCCCCAGTCGTACTGCTGTCCATTTTGGACACCGAAGACGACGCAGAACAGCCCGGCCGCGGACAGCAGGATGCCGATCAGGTCGAACGAATGCGAGTGCTTCGGCTGCCAGTCCGGCACCAGCCACAGCGTCAGCGCGATCGCGACGACGCCGATCGGCACGTTCACGTAGAAGATCCACTCCCAGCCGAGGTGCTGCACCAGCACGCCGCCCAGCAGCGGGCCGGTGATCGTGGCCAGGCCGGCGACCCCGCCCCACGCGCCCATCGCCGCGCCGCGCTTCGCGGGCGGGAACAGGTGGCTGATGAACGCCAGCGTCTGCGGCGTCATCAGTGCGGCGCCAAGGCCTTGCACGGCACGGGCGGCGATCAGCATCTCGACGTTGCCGGAGAGGCCGCACCACAGCGACGAAGCGGTGAACACCACGAGCCCGGCGACGAACACGCGCTTCGGGCCGAAGCGGTCGCCGAGGCGGCTGGTGAACAGCATCGGCACGGCGTAGGTGAGCAGGTAGACGCTGATCACCCACACCACCGAGTTCAGCCCGGCGTCGAGGTGCTGCAGCATGGCGGGCACCGCGATGGACACGATCGTGGTGTCCAGCAGGATCATGAAGAACCCGATGCAGAGCGCGCTGAGCGCGGCCCACGGGTTAACCGGTCTTGCGTTCATGGTTTTCCTTGAGCTTGAGTTTCTTGTCCTGGAAAGGGATCCGGCCGCTGTCGAGGTCCGCGAACAGCTGCTCGATCCACGCGAGCTCGAACTTCCGCTGCGCCGCGCTGAACCGGAAGTCGAGCCAGTAGATTTCGGGGGTGCCGTCGGATTCCAGCCGCTCGAGGATCACCTGGTCAGCGGCCACGCCCGCGCGCAGCCGGGTGATCCGGTGCTCCAGTTCGAGCAGCGCGACGTCGCGTCCGAGATCGTCGATCACGGCGAGCCCGCTCAGCACGTCGCTGTAGTCCGGCACTACGTCGCCCAGCATCTGCCGGGCTCGTTCCTGGAAGGCGTCTTTGCCCGCGGCCGTCATGGCATACACCGTGCGCTCCGGCCGTTTGCCGTCCCGCTGGGTTTCGACCACATCGACGAAACCGTTGCGCTGCAACCGATCCACCGTGTGATAGAGCGATCCGGCCTTGAGCTTCACGCGGTTTTCGACGTGCCGTTCCCGCATCAGCTGGGCCATTTCGTACGGGTGCATCGGCCGCTCGTGCAGCAGCTCGAGCACGGCGACGCCCAGTGCCGTGAGCTTGGCCGCGACCATGACGGTTCCTCCAGAAGATCCAATCGAGTGACCCAACGTGGGTTATTCCACGTGGACTATACGGTGTGGAACAAGCTGCGGTCCAGTGTGATCCGCGCTGGTGAGCAGCTTGTCGCTGACGGTGACGGGTGGTGCGTGATGGGGCGAGCGTAACGACGACCACCGACAAAAACCGGCGATCGCCTGTTCGACCGCCGTTTTCCGACCCGTCGCGGAACCTGATCGAACGCCGCCGATCCGCGTTCACCGCAGTTGGCAGCACGACCAAAGCGGCGGGCCGCGGCGTCCTCTCCTGACGCCGCGGCCCGCCGCTCCCTGTGTGCTGTCGTGGTTCAGGACATGACCGCACCGCCGTCGACCGCGATGGTCTGACCGGTGATGTTGGCTGCCTTGTTCGAGAGCAGGAACCCGACCGTCTCGGCGATGTCGGCCGGGGTCTGCGGGCGTTTCATCGGGACCATCCGGTCGACGAACCCGGCGAAGAGCTGTTCCGGAGTGGCGCCGGCCGCGGCGGGATCGTTCGCGACCATCTGCTCGGTGGCGCTCCGCCACATGTCAGTCCAGATCAGACCGGGCATGACCGCGTTGGCCCGCAGCCCGGTGGGAGCGCCGGCCCGGGCCACCGCGTGCGTCATTTCGAGGACCGCGGCCTTGGACGCGCCGTAGTCGGCGATCGTCTCCATTCCGAGGCGGGCGCCGATCGAAGCGATGTTGACGATCGCGCCGGGGCGGCCGGCGCGGCGGCGGAGAAGTTCCTGGCACGTCAGGAAAGTCCCGCGAGTGTTGATCGCGAACGTGCGATCCCATTGCCGCACGGTCAGCTCGGTGAACGGGGTCAGCACGCCGCCGACGCCCGCGACGTTGGCCAGCGCGGTGACCTCGCCGAGTTGTTCTTCGGCAAGGGAGAACGCGGCTCGCACCGACGCGTGGTCACTGACGTCGCAAACGGCGTGGGCGACTCTGGCACCGCCGACGGCCAGCTTCGCCGCGGTCTCGGCGAGACGGCCGGAATCGATGTCGGTGAGCAGGACCGCGTGCTCCTCGACCAGCCGGGCGGCGATGGCGGCGCCGAGACCGCCCGCGGCCCCGGTGACCAGTGCGACGCTCACGGCAGGACCTTCTCGATCTCCGGGGCGAGCAGTTCGGCGGCCCGCGCCGCGGTGATGATGTCGGCCGGTTCGAGCGGGATGATCTCCCGCGAGGCGGTGTCCTCGTAGACGTGCTCGCCGATCAGCCTGCAGTTTTCGTCATAGGGCCAGTGGAACGCGAGCGTGCGCTTGAGCAGGTGCATGTCCCCGGGATCGTCCCCGGCCCGCACCGAACCGAAGACGGTGTCGCCGAGCATCGCGCCGGGCACGAACTCGAAGAACTCCAGCTCGCCGGAGAATCCGCGGTCGTTGACCGCGATGTCCTGGTTGCTGACCCACATGACCAGTGCGTTCGCCTCGATCAGAGACTGGTAGAACGCCTTGACCTCGGCCATCCCGTCCAGGATCAGCGAGGTGCCGGACTCGTGGATGCGGTAATGCGGGTGCTCCACGGTCATGGTCGGCGCCAGCAACTCCTCGTAGCGTCCCGACACCTCCAGCAGGGCGTGCAAGCGGTAGTTCTTCAGGATCGCGCGGTGGCGCGGGTTGTCGGTTTCCGCGATCTGCTTCTCCAGGCTTGCGAACATGTTCTGGAAGTCGTGCTCGTAACGGCTCACCGTTGCTCCTCGTCGAGTCGGTTCGGGGTAGCCCCAACCCTGGGCGCGCCGCACGGGAAGGTCCATGACAAGCCTGTCGCCTCCCGTGAACTCATCGGTTAACCTCGCAGGTCACCGTCCCGAGGAGTCGGCGTGGACCTCAACCTGCATCTCGTGCGCTACCTGGTCGCGGTCGTCGACGAGGGGCACTTCGGCCGCGCGGCGGACAAGCTCTACGTCAGCGCCCCGGCGTTGAGCCAGCAGATCCGCAAACTGGAACGCACGCTCGGCGCCGAACTGCTGGACCGTTCCGCCCACCCCGTCCGTCCCACCCCGGTCGGCCGCCGTTTCCTCGACGAGGCACGGCAAGCACTGGCCGCGGCCGACCGTGCCGTCGCCGCCGTCGAGGCCCACCGCCGGGAACTCGCCGCCACGCTGCGGGTCGGCTTCATGAGCGCCTCGGCGGGCCCGCTCGTCCGGAACATCGTCGACACGGCACGGCGCGAGGAGCCCGGACTGTCGATCCGGATGGTGGAGCTGCCGTGGTCGCAGCAGGCCACGACGGTGCGCGACGGTGAAGTCGACGCCGCTTTGGTCCGGCCTCCCATTGCCGACGCTACGGGTCTCCGCCTCGACGTCGTGCACCATGAACCCCGGGTCGTGGCGCTGCCGGTCACCCATCGCCTCGCCTCGAGGGACGCGGTCGAACTCGCCGACCTCGACGGCGAAATCCACCTCACCGACGACGACGCCGACCCCGCCTGGGTGCGCTGGTGGGCCTGCGATCCCCGCCCCAGCGGCATTCCCGTCCGCTACGGCCCGTCGGTCCGCACCATGGACGAGATGCTCGAGGCCGTCGCGGGAGGGCAGGCCATCGTGATCACCGGCAGCTTCGTCGCTGACGGCTATCGCCACCCGCACGTCGCGTTCGTCCCGATCATCGACGCCGAACCTTGCCCGATCTCCCTGTGCACCCGGGCCGCCGACACCTCGCCGCTCGTCGGAGCATTGCGCAATGCAGCACGCGCACTGCGTCCTCCGCAGACGGACGGCGTCGACAACTGACTGGTTGCCCGCAGCGAGAGAGCCGGGCCAGGATCGGCTGATGGGCGAGAACCGGGCAGTGGGATGGGAAGGCTTCTTCAACACCCGAGACCTCGGCGGTCTCCCGACCCGATCCGGCGGCGTCACCCGATCCGCGCGGTTCTATCGGTCCGCCAGCCTCCGGTTTGTCACCGGCACCGGCTGGGCTCAGGCGCGGGAATCCGGCCTCCGCACCATCATCGACCTGCGAAACCCCGCCGAGATCAGCACCTACGCCGTCACCGTGCCAGCCGGGATGACGCGTCTCGAAGTTCCGCTGGACGACGTCGAAGACACCGAGTTCTGGCAATACATCGCCGACGAGCAACTCGACGGCACCCCGCTGTATTACCGCGTTTTCCTTGACCGTAAAGCAGAACGCTGCGCAACCGTCCTGAAAGCGCTGGCCCGGGCCGAAAGCGGCGTGCTCTTCCACTGCACTTCCGGCCGAGACCGCACCGGCCTTATCTCGCTCCTCCTGCTCGCCCTCGCCGATGTCGACCCGGAAACCATCGCCGCCGATTACGCCCTCTCCACCGAAGCCGTCCTCCCGCTGTACCGGGCGTTAGGCGTCGAAGACCAAACCGCGCTGCTCGAAGCAGCTTTGGCCCGCCGTCAGACCACGATCCGGGAAGCCGTCCTGGCCACCCTCGATGGCTTCGACGTCCGTGACTACCTCGTCCGCGCCGGGATGGCTGCGGACGAGGTAGACCGGCTCAGTCGGTGACCTGGTGCAGCTTCCGGGCCCGGCGGCTGCCCAGCGAGTACCACCCGGCGATCCCGGTGCCGACGGTGAGCGCGGCCGCGCTGATGCCCAGCGACCAGTGCACCCCGACCGCGGAACCGAGCAGCCCCACGGTGAATCCGCTGCCCGCGCGGAGACCGTTGGCGGACACGCTGTACACGCCGATCACCCGGCCGCGTTCCTCCGGTTTCGCCAGCAACTGCACGACGGTCTGGCCGATCGACATCGACGCCAGGTTCGCCACGCCGCCGATCACCAGCAGTGCCACCGCGATCGGATAGCTGGCGGTCATCGCGAAGAACAGGCTCGAGAGCCCGTAGATCGCCGTGCTGATCACCGCCGCGGGCACGTTCGGTTTGATCTTTCCGGTCGCTTCCAGCAGGATCCCGCCGATCACGCCGCCCGCGCCGTTGGCGAACAGCAGCACGCCGTACGCGGTTCCGGCGCTGCCCGCGCCGAGGTCCTGCGCGAAGATCGGCATCGAACTCTGCATCGAGGCTCCGACGAAGAACGCGCCGAGCCCGGCGAGGATGATCATCCCGACCATCGTCGGATTCCCGCTGATTTCCTTGAGGATCCGCACCGAATCCATCAGCCCGACCCGTGGCCGACGGATGATTCCGCCGTCTCGCGTGTGTCCGGTGAACTTGGTGCGGAACAGGAACACGGTCAGCGGCAGGTAGAACGCGACGTTCACGAAAATGCCCGCCACCGGACCGAGCCCGAGCAGCAGCGCCGAACCGACGACCGGGCCGAAGAGGATGCCCAGGCTGCGGAAGGTGGCGTTGAGCCGGACCGCGCTCGGCAATTCGGCGGGGCCGACGAAATCGTGCAGCATCAACTGCTCGCCCGGACCCCAGATCGCGCCCGCGCAGCCGTGCAAAATCAGCAGTACGCAGGCACTCCACACCTCGAGCGTGTCGGTGAGGATCAGCACGCCCCACGCCGCGGACACCGCCATGAACAGCACCTGCGCGGCCTGGATGATCCGGCGGCAGTCGTGCCGGTCGGCCAGTCCGCCGAAGTACACCGAGAACAGCAGGAACGGCACCCAGTGGCTGATCACCTCGAACCCGGTCAGCGCGGGCGACTGGAACTTCTCCCACAGCACCCAGTAGGTGATGACGTGCTCGATGTTGTCGGCCATCATCGCCAGGCCGGTGCCGATCAGATACGGACGGCAGTCCTTGTTGTACAGCGCCGCGAATTTGCGCGGGGCTGCGGCGACCCCGGATTCGGGTTGGTGCGTCGGCACCCCGCACGCGGAACACATGACTGAGAACCCCCTAGTGAGCTGGTGCTCGTAACGCTAGACGAGACGTTGCGTCTTGGCTAGACTTCGGCACGTGGGCGACGTCACTCAGCCCGGCGAGCGCCGGCATCACGGGAACCGGTACGGCCGCAGCGAGAACGCGCGCCGCGCGGTTCTGCACGCGGTCGACGATCTGCTGGTGGAGGTCGGGTTCGCCCGGCTCACGATGGAGGGCATCGCGGCACGGGCCGGGGTCGGGAAGCAGACTGTCTACCGCTGGTGGCCGTCCAAAGTGGACATTCTGCTCGAGGCGCTCGGCGACGACCTCGTCGAGGAACTCTCCCCGCCCGATTCCGGCGAGCTGCGCAAGGACCTCCGCGCGCACCTCGCCGCGATCGCGTCCTTCCTGACCACCGCCGACGCCGGAGCGGTGTTACGCACGCTGCTCGGCCAGGCCCAGCACGACCCGGACCTGGCGCGGCATCTGCGCGAGGTGCACCTCCGTGCCCAGCATGCGCGCGACCGGTTGCCGCTCGAACGTGCCGTCGCGCGCGGCGAGTTGTCGTCAGAGGTCGACCTGGACAGCGCGGTCGAGCACCTCGTCGGGCCGATCCACTACCGCGTGCTGGTCACCGGCGCGCCGGTGCCGCCGGAGTTCACGAATGGCCTGGTCGAGCGATTCCTCCGGGAGCATCCGCCCGGGTAGGCTCCTGCAGACATGGGAACGGTCTTGTGGCTGGTCGGGCTGGCTGTCGCCGCCGCGGTCGTGGCCGGGATCGCCTGGGTTTTCCGGGACCGGGCCGGCGGGCTCGACCAGCGATTGCGGGCGGCTGAACAGGCCTCGCGGTGGCGATTCCTGCAGCAGCAGTGGGAATCGGAACCGATGGCGCGGCTCGCGACCGTCCAGCAGGTGCACGCGCTCACCCAGAACGGCGGCTGCCAGGTCCGGATCGTCTGGACGGACAGCTACCACGCCGAGGACGTCGAGATCGAGCACGATCAGGCCGACGCGGGCGATTACCTGCTGCTGCGGGGCGTCGGACCGCTCGGATCGATCACCCGGGAAGAGCTGCTGGCGCACGCGGGTGCCGATGCGCCGGACTGGGCTCAGCGCGGGCGTTGATTCACCAGCCGCTGATCCGCTGCCAGGTGTCGACGAGGCGGCCGTTCTCCAGGATTCGGTAGCCGCTGTGCTGTGCGGCGGTGGCGCAGGCGTGGTTCGGCAGGATGCGCAGGCGGGTGCCGATCGGCAGGTCGGGCAGCGGATGTCCCTCGCGGGCGGTGAGGATTCCGTGTTCCTGGCTCGCGCCGGTCACCACGAGACCCGGCACCAGGGCGCCGTCGAGGTCGGCGACCAGGCCGTATCCCTGGTCGACAGCTTGGTTCGCGGTGCCTCGGTCGCGCGACAACGCCATCCAGCCGCCGTCCGTGAGGATCCAGCCGTGCTCGGGGCGGTGTCCGATCACGGTGACAACTACGGACAGCGCAAGGTCTTCGGTGCGGCATACGCCCAGTCCGGCCATCACCAAGTCGAAGAAAACGTAGTTGCCAGCGCGGACTTCGGTGACGCCGGTGAGGTCGTCGGCAGCGTGTGCGGTGGGAGTCGAGCCGACGCTGACTGTGCCTGCGTACAGGCCTTCGTCGCGAAGGCGTTGTGCTGCAGCGACAGCGACCTCACGTTCGTGTGCGGCGGCTTCGCGTTGCGCTGCAGGGGTTGTCGCGAAGTAGGACTCGCCGGCGTGTACGAGGACACCGTCGAGACAGTCGTGCAGATGCCGTCCGATGGTGAGCAACGCGGGGTCTTCGGGAAGTACGCCGCCACGGTGACCGTCGCAGTCGACCTCGATCAGCGACGGAATCCGTACGCCGGCTTCGCGCGCCGCAGCGCTTATCGCAGAGGCTTGCGCGACGCTGTCCAGCAGCACGCGCACGGTGATTCCCCGTCGCAGCAACGTAAGCACGCGCGGGAGCTTGTGCGGATCGATGCCGACGGCGTACGTGATGTCGGTGTAGCCGCCGTCGGCGAAGGCTTCTGCCTCGGCCAGCGTCGACACCGTGATCGGGCCTGGCTTTCCACCGTGCATCAACGCGGTCGCGGGTAATGCCTTCGCCGTTTTCGTATGGGGGCGCAGGGAAACGCCGAGTGCGCGCATCCGCTGAGCGAGCCGTTCGGCGTTCCGCCGCGCGCGCGAAAGCTCGACGACGGCGAACGGAGTGTCCGGGTCAGCCAGGGTTTCCTCAGACGGCGGCAATTGCCTGCACCTCGACCTTCGCTCCAAAGTGGAGGGTGCTGGACCCGGCGACCGCGCGCGCCGGGCGGTGGTCGCCAAGCCAGGCACGGTAAATCCGGTCGAACTCCGGCCAGTCGCCCATGTCGGTCACGTAGACGGTGACCGACAACAGCCGATCGCGGCTCGTGCCCGCGGTGGCGAGGCACGCGTCGAGGTTGGCCAGAACTTGCTTGGCCTGCACGGAAAATGTCTCGTCCACCAGCCGGGTCCCGTCGCTGGTGATGGGCAGTTGCCCGGAGACGAACACCATCCCGCCGTACTGCGCGGTGTGCGAGTAATGCCCGCCGGGCGCGGACAGTTCAGGGCTGTCGCGCAGGACGATTTCGGTCATCGACGTGCTCATTTCGCGTAGTTGTAAACAGTCGCCCGGGATACGCCGAGCAGGTCGGCGATGATCTGGGCGGCGTCGCGGGATTCGAAGTACCCCTCGTCGCGCAGCCGGCGGACCAGGTCGCGTTTGGCTTCGCGGGAAAGGGAACGCGGGCTGCCGCCTGCCGCGCGTTCGATCCGTTCCCGCAGTTCACGCGACGTACGGGAACGCAGGTCTTCGACGACCCCGGGCTGCGCAGCGTCAGTGGCGACCAGGCTGCTCAGCGTGTGCGTGAGCGGCGAAAGCACCGAGACGTCGAGGTTCAGGCACAGCGCGGCGACGTACTCGCCGTCGGCGTTCTTGATGCCGATCGACGTGCTCTTGACCGGCCGTCCGTCCGGGAACTGGTTCGCGTAGTTCTGCAGGACGCTCGGGTAGTCCGGGTCGCTGATCCGCCGCAACCCCAGTTCGGTGGCCGGATCGCCGACCTCGCGGCCGGACAGGTTGTTCTCGATCGCGCGGATCGCGTGGTCCGGATCCCGCAGGTCGTGCAGCACGACCTCGCACAGGCCGGGGAACATCCGGCCGATCGCGACGGCGATCTTCTCGGTTTCCCGGATGAGGTGCTCGTCCACGCCGCCGCCTTTGACTCATTGTCCAACTTTAGAAAATGAGTCTAGCAGGTGGGCAAAAAGGTGATCCCGGCTCTCGAACCGGGATCAACAGGGGACTTCAGCGAGGCAACGACGAGGCGCGCCAGGCCCCGTCACCAGCGGCGTTCGGCGCGTGCACCGCGGCCGCCCGGTCGCCCCACCACGACGTACGGCGCCGTGGGGGAGCGGGTGCTGATGCGGCCGCGGCAGTGGCGACCACCGCGGTGAGTGCGGCGAGTTCGGCGTCGTCCGGGTTGCCGCGGACTACGCGGAGCAGGGGAGTGTCCGTCATCGCGGCCTCACAGGGGGATGTTGCCGTGCTTCTTGGGCGGCAGCGATTCGCGCTTGGTGCGCAGCAGGCTCAGCGCCTTGGCGACGTGGCCGCGGGTGTGCGCGGGCACGATCACCGAGTCGACGTAGCCGCGTTCGGCCGCCGCGTACGGGTTCAGCAGCGTGTCCTCGTACTCCTGGATGAGGTCCGCGCGCAACGCGTCAACATCGCGACCCTCCGCCGCCGCGTTGGCCAGCGTCTTGCGGTGCACGATGTTCGCCGCGCCCTGCGCGCCCATCACTGCGACCTGCGCGGTGGGCCAGGCGAGGTTGACGTCCGCGCCGAGGTGCTTGGAGCCCATCACGTCGTACGCGCCGCCGTACGCCTTGCGCGTAATCACCGTGATCAGCGGGACGGTCGCCTCCGCGTACGCGTAGATCAGCTTCGCGCCGCGGCGGATGATGCCGTTCCACTCCTGGTCGGTGCCGGGAAGGAAGCCGGGAACGTCCACAAAGGTCAGCACCGGGATGTTGAACGCGTCGCAGGTCCGCACGAACCGGGCGGCCTTCTCGGACGCGTCGATGTCGAGGCAGCCGGCGAACTGCGTCGGCTGGTTCGCCACGACGCCGACGCTCTGCCCGTCGACCCGGCCGAAGCCGACCAGGATGTTGGGCGCGAACAGCTCGTGCACCTCGAGGAATTCGCCGTCGTCGAGGACGCGGGTGACGACCTCGTGCATGTCGTACGGCGTGTTCGGCGAGTCCGGGATGAGCGTGTCGAGCTCGCGGTCGGTGTCGGTGACGTTCTCGAAGAAGCCGGCGGGCGGCTGGTTCGCGTCGAACTCCGGCGGCTCGGACAGGTTGTTCTGCGGCAGGTAGGAGAGCAGTTCCTTGACGTAGGCGATGGCGTCCTCGTCGTCGGAACCGAGGTAGTGCGCGACGCCCGACTTGGTGTTGTGCGTGCGCCCGCCGCCGAGTTCCTCGAAGGTGACGTCCTCGCCGGTCACCGTCTTCACGACGTCCGGTCCGGTGATGAACATCTGCGACGTCTCGTCCACCATCACGACGAAGTCGGTGAGCGCGGGGGAGTAGACGTGCCCGCCCGCGTTCGCGCCCATGATCAGCGAGATCTGCGGGATCACGCCGGAGGCCATGGTGTTGCGGCGGAAGATCTCGCCGTACAGGCCGAGCGAGACGACGCCCTCCTGGATCCGCGCGCCGCCGCCCTCGTTGATGCCGATGATCGGACGGCCGGTCTTGATCGCCAGGTCCATCACCTTGACGATCTTCTCGCCGTAGACCTCGCCGAGCGCGCCGCCGAACACCGTCACGTCCTGGCTGAACACGCACACCGGACGTCCGTCGACGGTGCCGTAGCCGGTGACGACGCCGTCGCCGTACGGGCGGTTCTTCTCCAGCCCGAAGTTCGTGGAGCGGTGCCGCGCCAGCTCGTCCAGCTCGACGAACGAGCCCTCGTCGAGCAGCAGATCGATCCGCTCGCGGGCGGTTTTCTTGCCCTTGGCGTGCTGTTTCTCGATCGCGCGCGCCGAACCGGCGTGCACGGCCTCGTCGTAGCGGCGGTAGAGATCCGCGAGCTTGCCGGCCGTCGTGTGGATGTCCGGTTCTCCCTCGGGCGGCGTCCCGAGCGGCTGCGTCGCACTGCTCATGTGGCGGAGCTTAGCTACTGCGCGGTTGCCGCGCGTGTGGCGTAGGACTCCCTCCGCGCTGTGTCGCAGACGAGCACGCGGCCGTCGAGCGTGCCGACGACGAGCCGGTCCGGAGCTCGGGCGCTCAGCGAGAGCGGGACGACGGGATGGCCGTTGACCTGCAGGTGTTGCCGCCCGAGTTCGCGGCCGTCGGTGGCGTCGAGCGCGACGATCTCGCCGGAGTTGTCGGCGACGTAGACGGTGTACCCGATGGTGTCCATCGCGGTGACCTGGTGGTCGCCGGTGTGGACCCACTCCGCTTTTCCGTCGGGATAGGAGCGGCGGACGACGCAGGAGTTGCCCGGCAGGAGTCCGGCGCCGTGGTGGATCGCGGTCGCGTGGACGAGCGAGCCGTCGACGAACACTCCGGGGCCGCCGAAGAGGTGCCTGCCTTGGGCCGCGTCCCATTCGAGGGGAAACAAGCGCTCGGTGCGCCGCCGCCGGGGATTGAAGGCGACGACCCATTTGTCCTCGTGCGCTCGCGGGCCCATGCCTTGCAGGAACAACAGCGCGGGTGCGCGGCGGATGTCGAAGAAGTGGTTGATCAGGTCGTAGCCGCCGAGGTCGACGCGGCTTTCCGACGGCAGCACCTCGGTCGGCCCGGAACGCGAACGGATGGCGAGCCGCCCGGTTTCGTCGGCGCTGAGCACGGCGGGGTGGTCGAAGGTCCGGAGCGCTTCGGAGTATCCGTCAGTGAGCTGGACGCGTTCGATCGTCGAGCCGGAGCGGGTCCAGCCCGCCCACGAGTTGGTGAAGACGGCGGTGCTCTCGTCGGGGTCGACGTAAAGCTGGCAGCCGACGCCCGACGTGGGCACGGACCATTCGCGTTCGCCGGTGGCCGACCAGCACTCCACGGCGACGTGTTCAAGGCTGGCGAGAATCCGTCCGTCGTTCAGTGCGGCGACTGCCCACACCTGTCGTCGGTGGTTTCCGCCGGCAACCGCGGCGAGCGGTTCGGCGGGTTCGGTCGCGGGCCCGTCGACCTCCAGCGAACGGGCCTCCACGGCTCGCCAGTCCGGCACGGCGATGGCAACGGCCATTGTGGAGAAGCCGCGCTCTTCTTCCTCGTTCTCGTCGAACACGGACACTTTCGCTTCGAGAGTCTGGCGATCGCGCCAGCGAAGTTCAGTGACCTCACGGCGTTCGCGCAGCAAAGAGGTCGCGCGGCCGGTTCCGAGGTCGAGGACCGTCAGCTCGCCTTCGTAGAAATAGCCGCCGTCGTACGACCCGGAGCCGATGGCCAGGATCGGCAGCTCCGGATGGAACGCCAAAGCGTTGACCGGCCAATGCAGGCGCACGAGGTGAACGCATTCGAGCGTGTCGCCGCGATAGACCCCGACGCGGTTCCAGGCGGTCGGCTCGGACGAATCCGACACGCTGTGCCCGGCCCACAACGGACGTCCCAGCGAACCCCCGACGGCCACATAGCCCGTACGGGAATCGGTCTCGGTCAGCCGCACCTCGCCGACTTCGGCGAATCGGTCGCCGCCGAGAACCTGCTGGACAGTCAGCATTTCGGAGTCGGTCACCAGCGAAGCCTATGCCGGGTGTCAGTTGAATTTTCGGCGTCGAGCCGACCACTGCGGCCGCTGCCGGGCCTAGGGTGGGCAACGTGCTGCTCGCCGACGCCTCGGTCCGCTCGCTCGGGCCTGCCGACCTGTCCGCTTGCCTCGACCTCGGAACCGATCGCGGGTGGCCGCGCGAGGAACGGAAATGGGCGATGCTGCTGGACGTCGGCCGCGGATTCGGCATTGACGCCCCGGATGGCGGTCTTGCCGCAGCGGCGGTGCTGACCCGGACCGGGCCGACCGCGTCGGTGTCGATGGTGGTCGTGGCGGAGCGGTTCGCGCGGCAGGGACTCGGTCGTCGGGTGATGGCGGAGGCGCTCGACGCGGCTGGTGACGCGGTGGTGTCCTTGCACACCACGGAAAACGCGCGTCCGCTGTACGAATCGATGGGCTTCGAGTTCGACGGCGGCTGCAATGACCATCGCGGCCGCTTCGCTGACGACGGCGGTCCGGCGTCGCGGCCGATCGGTCCGGCAGATGTGGCGCGAGTGTACGAATTGGACAGTGCGTCCCAAGGCTTCGCGCGGCGGGAGTTGTTGAACCGCATGCTGTTCGAGGCCGAGCACGTCCACGTGACCGACGACGGTTACGCGCTCGGCACCGCGCAAGGCGGGGTGCTGGTGATCGGTCCGGTGGTGGCTGCGGACGAGGACCAGGCTCGTGCGCTGATCCGCGGCATCGCCCGCACCGCGTCGGGTGATCTGCGGCTGGCGGTGGACCATCGGTTTCCGGAGCTGTCGGCGTGGTGCGAGGCGCGCGGGCTCGCGGTGCACGGTCCCGCGCCGCGGCTGGTGCTTCACGGAAAAGCGTTGCCGGGACCGGCCGAGGTGCGGTTTTCGCCGTACAACACCGCGCTCGGCTAGCTGTACCGCTTCCGCACCTCGGCCTTCCGCTCGGCCGACCACGGCTCCAGTTCCACCTTGAACGTCCCGGCGAACAACGCGTTCAGCTGCTCATGCCGTGCGGTCAGCAGGTCCGGCAGTTGCTCCTTCAGCTCCGCCGGAACGGTCTGGGTCAGCTCCACCCGCACCCCGTCCAGCGGATCCGCTGTGACTTCCCACCGGACCTCCCCGGCCGGTTTCCCGTCGTGCAGCCACGTGTAGGCCAGCACCTCCGGCGACCGCGACTCCAGCACCTCCGCCCCGGCTTCCGGCTGGGGCAGCCGCTTCCAGACGTCCTCGGCAGGCGGCCAGACCAGGTCCCGGCGGAACCGAATCGTCCCGCCGTCCAGGACCTCGCCGTCCTCCAGGCCGAATTCCTCGATGTAGTGCACCATCCGCGCGTGCCAGTCGGTCGGCATCTCCGGCGTCCGGCCGTCCAGCGTGGCTTCGAGGGAATCGAGGCAGGCGACCCAGCCGGTGACGTGCCGTCCCGCGCCGAGCAGGGCGATGTCGGGTTCGCCGCGGTTGAAGACGTGCGTGAAGGCGAGCTTGCTGCCCGTGCCGTCAGCCGATACCTCGATCCGGATCAGGTCCGAGTTCCAGGTGAACTCGAAGACCTCCGGCGGCCGGTAGCCGACGATCTTGCCCTCGCTGACGTCGCCGGTTTCGGTGAAGGTGAACGTGATCTTCCCGCCTGGCGCCGGGGCGTCCGGCAGCGTGACCGCGGCGGGGAACCAGTGCGCCAGTTCTTCCGGCGAGGTGACCGCGCGCCACACCTTCTGCGGCGGATGGGCCAGAGTCCGTTCGAGGGTGACGCTCGGTCGTCCGCCGGGAGTGGTTCGCAGGATCGCCATACCCGTATATAACCATGGAGGTATATACGGGTCAAGCCGTCAGATGCGCGCCGTACCCGGTCTGACCTGGGGCGACTTCGGGAAGCAGGACGAGCCGCCGGTCGTAGTCGCCGCCGTCCTGCGTGCGGTACGGGAGCGGATCGGTCGTTTCCAGGGAGTGCAAACGTTTGCGCAGTTGCTCGACGACGCAGTCGAACTTCTCCGGCGTCATCCGGTTCGTGCCGGTCACCTTGAGCGGCGGCAGGACCGTCATGCCGGTGTAGAAGAGCGTGGCGTGCTGGACGTTGAACAGCAGATCGTCCAGCGAACCGTGCGCGCCGCGCGGGCCGAGGCTGTCCTCGTGCGCGCCGGCGGTGACGATGACCATCGCGCGTTTCCCGGCCAGGACGCCATTGCCGTAGCGCAGGGTGTGGCCGGTTTCGTCGCGGTAGTCGTAGCCGTATCCCTGCACGAAAACGCGGTCGAACCAGCCCTTCAGGATGGCCGGGGTGTCCGCCCACCAGAGCGGGAACTGGACGACGACCGTGTCCGCCCAGTCGAGTTTTTCGTGCTCGATCCGGACGTCCTCGGGCACGGTCGCGATCTCGTCGACGACCGGGTTCCAGTGCATCGCGTAGAGATCGGATTCGCGCACGTCGTGGCCGAGATCGCGCAGCGTCGCGACGCCTTCGTCGCGAAGCGCGCCGTTGAGCGAAGCGGGGTCGGGGTGGGCGTAGATCCACAAGACGTTCATGAGGCCAGGGTGCAACCGGCGAAACGCCCAAAACAGTGGCCCGATGGCCACCTTGTGCAAGAATCGGGCCATGGCTGTTTTTCGGCATCCGGAGCGGCACAAGGTCGCCGTGCTGGTGCGGCACGGCATGCTCGTGATGGAACTCGGCATCGTCCACCGGCTGTTCGGCCAGGCCAGATCCGCGGACGGCGAGCGGTTGTACGAGGTCGTCACCTGCACGCCGGAGCCCGGCGACATCCGCACCGATTCGGACTTCACCATCCCGGTCGCGCAGGGCCCGGAGGCCGTGGCCGAGGCAGACACGGTGATCGTCCCCGCGTCGTCGCTCGAGTACGAGCCCACCGGACGGCAGCTGACCCCGCAGCTCAAGCACGCGATGAGCCTGGTGTGCCCGGACAGCCGGATCGCCTCGATCTGCACCGGCGCGTACGTGCTCGCCGCGATGGGCCTGCTCGACGGACGCCGCGCGACCACGCACTGGCGTTCGGCGTGCGAGTTCCAGCTCGAATACCCGCGCGTGCAGCTCGACCCGGACGTGCTCTACACCGAGGACGGCAACGTCTTCACCTCGGCGGGCGTCGCGTCCGGCATCGATCTTTGCCTGCACCTGATCCGGCGTGATTTCGGCGCGGCGGTCGCCAACGAGGTCGCTCGCGGCACGGTCGTTTCGCCGCATCGCGAGGGCGGGCAGGCCCAGTTCATCCGCCGTCCGGTGCCGGAGCCGCGGTCGTCGTCCACCTCGGCCGCGCGGGCGTGGGCGCTGGAGCATCTCGACCAGCCGATCACGCTGCGCGACCTCGCGGTGCGCGAGTCGATGAGCACGCGGACGTTCACCCGGCGGTTCCGGGACGAGGTCGGGATGTCCGCGCTGCAGTGGCTGACCCAGCAGCGGGTGGAGCGTGCGCGGCAGTTGCTGGAGGAGTCGGAGCTGCCGGTCGACCGGGTCGCCGCGGCGTGCGGATTCGGGACGGCGGCGTCGCTGCGCCAGCACCTGCAGGCCGCGCTCGGGGTGTCGCCGAGCGCGTACCGGACCACCTTCCGGCGTCCGGCCTGAACGCGGCGGTCCGTGGCAGCGCTGTTCGCGGGCTGCCACGGACCGACCCCCAGCGGCACTCATCCTTGCGAGCGGACCAGGGTGTTCGGTACCCCGGTGACCAGGTCTTACAGAATCTGACACGCGTCAGGAGACGACCGTCACCAGTACGTACACCGGACGGCGGGTGGAGAAGAACTCCTTGCCGTTCGCGTCGACCATCTTCCAGCCGATCCAGCAGCGCCCCGGCGCGGGCGAAGCGGTCAGCGGAACGCTCACCATCACGTGATCGCCCGGCGGGGTGTCGCCGATGAGCACCCGGTCCGGGGTGCGGCAGCTTCCCGGGCTCGGCGGCAGGTCCATCCGCTGCAGGTAGCGCTGATGCCAGGCCACCGAGCCGGTGTTCTGCAGCTCCCATACCTTCTGGACGGTCTCGCCGACGTGGATCACGGTGCCGTCGGGCACGGTCACGTCGCCGACGAACTTCGAGTTGTCGCCGGCGACGCGCGCACCGACGTCGACCAGGCTGCCGCTCTTCAGCTTCGGTACCACGATCGCGCCGACCGCGGCGACAAGCACGACGACGGACGCAACCGCGGCCAGCGCGTACTTACGACGGCGCCGGGGCTTCTCCGGGACGGCCGGTTCCGCGCTGATCAGCACTGGCTCCGCCGCCGTTTTGACGATGTCGGCCTCGGTCGCGTCGACGACGGGAACCGCGGGCTCCGGAGGGACGCCCTTCAGCTCTTCCCAACGTCGCCGCCACTGTTGTTCGTCCGCGTCGCACGCCCGGACGAACTCGCGCGTGGTGTCCCACGACGGGAACCGGGTGCCGCGGACCGCCTCGTGCAGCGTGGTGTGCGAGATCCGCCCGGAGCGGTCGGCCATCTTGCGGAACGACGGATTCCCGGCCCGCGCGCGCAGTGCGGCCAGTTCCGCGGAGAGCACCTCGGCGGCAGATTGCCCGTCGCCCATTGCTCTCCCTGGTTGTCAGATCCGCTGGTCGGACTAGTCTGACATTCCAGTTCGGCACAGCTGGGCGCACCCCGGCCGCGGCCCCGGCGAGGCGGCCGCGACCGGTGCGCGTCACTGCCAGGCGTCGGTGATCGGCGTCTCGCCAGCTGCGTTGCCGAGGCCGGGGAGACCGTTGGCGGCCTCCATGGTGCGCAGGACGGTGTAGTGGTTGATGGTCTCCGCGTAGTCGCCCTGCTTCACGTGCGCGCCGGTGAACGACGTGTAGATCTGGTTGGTCGAGGTGCCTTCGTCCTCGTCGAACGTCACGATCAGCAGGCTGTTGTGCGTCTTGGCCCACTGTGCGTAGCCGTCGAGGTTGTTCTTCAGCCAGGTGTCGCCGGTGCCGACCGAGCAGTCGTGCATGTCGTTGCACATGTTCGGGGTCACGAACGCGACGCTGGGCAGCTGCGAGTAGTCCGTCGGGAACCGGGAGTAGCGCAGGTTGCTCGACGCGGGCACGTTCGAGAAGTCGACCCAGCTGTTGTGCTTGCGCCGGTACTCGCCGGACGAGCAGCCGGTGTAGCCGTCGGACGGCATGGACTCCGAGTAGCCGGTGAAGGTCTTCCCCGCGCCGGCCAGCTGCGAACCGAGGTTGTCCTTCGCGCCGAGGTTTTGCGGGCAGGTGTCGTCGGTGACGCCCTGGGTATCGCCCGAGAACAGTGCGACGTAGTTCGGCTGGCTCGGGTGCGTGATCGCATGGGAGTCGGTGAAGTTCGCACCCTGCTCGGCGAGCGAGGCGAAGTAGGGCGCGGTGGTCGAGTCGATCGACGTCGACGATTCGTTCTCGAACATGACGAGCACGATGTGGTCGAAGGTGGGCACGGACGCCGCTGCTGAGGCGGGTTGGGCGGCGGTCGCCGCACCGAGAATCGCCGTCGCGACGGCGGCCACGATCCGCTTGCGGAACACAGGTCCTCCAAGATCGGCCGGGAAATGCGCTCAGGTGGGAGCGGCATAGACCGTGCCACGGAGAAGGCGTCCCGGAGAGCGGCCGGTGGGTGAATAACTGGCGACCACTCGTCCGGGGCACGACTTTCGGCGGGTCAGCGCGCGAGCAGGTCCCGCAGCGATTTCGTAACGCTGGCAGGGGAAGTCTCGGCCATGAAATGTCCACTGTGCACGGTTTCGTGCACAAGGTCCGGTGCCCACGCGCGCCAGAGCGCGGTCGCGTCGAAGCCCAGCGCGTCGCCCCAGCCCTGCTGCAGCACCGTAGTCGGCATCTTCAGCTGGTTGCCCGCGTCTCGGTCGACGCGGTCGTGTTCGATGTCGATGCCCGCGGAGGCGCGGTAGTCGGCGACGATTGACGGGACCGCGTTCCGGCTCGCTTCGAGATAGCGGGCGCGGATGTCGGCCGGGATGGACTCCGGGTCGGCGCCCCACTGGTCGAGGAAGTAGCTGAAGAACGCGTCCGGTGCGCCGCTGATCAACTGCTCGGGCAGGCCGGGCGGCTGCGCCATCAGGTAGAGGTGGAAGGCGACGGACGCGCTGACGCCGTGCAGCACCTCCCACATGTCCAGCGTCGGCAGCACGTCGAGGATGGCCAGGTGGGACACGTGGTCCGGGTGGTCGAGGCCGGCGCGGATGGCGACGAGCGCGCCGCGGTCGTGCCCGGCGAGCGCGAACTTTTCGTGGCCGAAGGCGCGCGCGAGGGCGACGACGTCGGCGGCCATGGTGCGCTTCGAGTAGGTCTCGCCGTCGTCGGCGGGCTTGTCGCTGTCGCCGTATCCGCGCAGGTCAGGGCACAGCACGGTGTGGTCGGCGGCGAGGTCGGCGGCGACGTGCCGCCACATCAGGTGGGTCTGCGGGAAGCCGTGCAGGAGGACGACGGGCGAGCCGGAGCCCGCGACCGCCACGTTGAGGGACACGCCGTCGGCGACGGGCACCCGCTGGTAGTCGAAGTTCATGCGACCCAGCGTGCGCAGGGCCGATCAGCAACCGATCAGCAACGACCGAGCTGATTACAGTACGGAACTGATGACCATCTCGTTCTCGGTGCTCGGCCCCTTGGCGGCCTGCGACGCACGCGGGCCGGTCGCGTTGCCCGGGCCGCGGCATCGCGCGGTGCTCGCGCGCCTGCTGGTTGCCCGCGGGCAGGTGGTGTCGACGGACGCGCTGGTCGACGCGTTGTGGACCGAGCCGCGCGCGGGTGCGGTCGGTGCGGTGCAGACGTTCGTCGGCGCGCTGCGGCGTTCGCTCGAACCGGACCGTCCGCCGCGGACGCCCGCGAAACTGCTGGTCACCGCCGGGCCGGGATATGCGCTGCGTGCGGAACCGGAGCAGGTCGACGCGTGGCGGTTCGAGGCGTTGCTGCGCGGGACGCCGTCGGTCGCGCAGTTGGACGAGGCGCTCGGCTGGTGGCGAGGTGAGCCGTACGCGGAGTTCGCGGACGAGCCCTGGGCGCGGGCCGAACGGGCTCGCCTGGACGAACTGCGGCTGCTCGCGCTGGAGCGGCGGGCGGCGGGTCTGCTGGATCTCGGCCGTGCTGCCGAAGCCGTGCCGGACCTGGAGTCCCTTGTGGACGCTCATCCGCTGCGCGAGGAAGCGTGGCGGCTGCTGTCGCTCGCGTTGTACCGCGCTGGTCGTCAGGGTGACGCGCTTGCTGCCTTGCGTCGGGCGCGGGCTGGGCTGGCGGCGGAGCTGGGGGTCGATCCTGGACCGGCGTTGCGGCAGGTGGAGCAGGACATCCTGGCGCAGGCTCCGCAGTTGGCCCCGGCTGTTTCCGGCCGGCTGGCCGGGCGGGATCCGGAGCTGGCGCGGCTCGCCGAGGTCGCGGCGGAAGTGGCTGACCGCAAGCGATTCCGCCTCGTGCTGGTGTCCGGCGAGGCGGGTGCGGGCAAGACGGCCCTCGTCGAGGAATTCGCTGCGCGGCTGGGCTGGACCACGGCGTGGGGCCTCAATCCGGATGGTGCCGGAGTGCCGCCCGCTTGGCCGTGGACACGGATTCTTGCTGCATTGGGCGAACCGGTCCCGCCGCGGGCGACCGGCGGCGATCCGGCGGTCGCGCGGTTCGAGTGGCATCAGGCGATGGCGGCACGGATTTCCGAGGTGGCTCGCCGGGGTCCGTTGCTGCTCGTTCTGGACGATTTGCAGTGGGCTGGCGAGGAAACCCTGGCACTGCTGACGTCGATGACCGCGGCTCCGGTGCTGCTGGTCGCGACGTATCGGACCACGGAGGTCTCCGCAGAACTGACCGCGGCCTTGGGCAGACTCGCGCGCGCCGACCCGGTTCGGCTGTATCTGGGCGGCCTTTCGGTCGAGGCGGTTGCCGAATTGGTCGGTCCCGAGTCGGCCGCGGTGATTCACCGGCGTTCTGGCGGAAATCCGTTCTTCGTCAAGGAACTTGCCCGTGCGCTGGATGCCGAAGGCGACCTACCGGACGGGGTCCGCGACGTCGTCCGGAACCGGATCGCCGCGTTGCCCGACCACGTACGCGCAGTGCTCGGGAAGGCCGCGGTGATCGGCGCGGACGTCGACCTCGGCCTGCTCGGTGACGTGCTCGACGAGCTGGAAACCGCCGTGCAGGCAGGGTTTCTGGTCGAGAGTGGACCGAGGGCGTTCCGGTTCGCGCACGCGCTCGTTCGCGACGCCGTCTACGATGACCTTTCGCTCGCTCGACGCGCACAGCTGCATCGCGAAGTCGGCGAGGCGTTGGCGAGCCGTCGGCCGTCCGCGATTTCCTTGCTGGCGCACCATTTCTTGCTCGCCGGAGACGATCGCGGCACCGCCTACGCGCAAGCAGCCGCGGAACGTGCCGAAAGAGATTTCGCGCCGCACGAAGCACTTCGGCTCTGGCAAGCCGCTTTGGCGCAAGGCCCGCGTACGGTGGAATTGCTGATGGGCCTCGCCCGGACGTCCGCGTTCACCGGTTCCTTGGCCGCCGCGCGCCGCTACCGCGCCGAGGCACTGGACCTCGCCGGCGACGATTCCGCTTTGACCATCCGCGTTTTGACCGCCTTCGACGTCCCGGGAATCTGGACCGAGAACGACGATCCCGTGCTCGCGCGCCGCATCGCCGACGCCGCCGAACGCGTGCACGCCACCGATCCGCTCGTACGTGCCCGGCTGCTGGCGACCATCGCGTTGGAACTGCGCAACGAAGGCGGTCAACGCGCCCACGACGCGGCTGTCGAGGCGGAGAAACTGGCGCGGTCCGCCGAGGATCCGGCGCTGCTGGGGTTGGCGTTGAACGCACGCTGGACACAGACCTTCACCCGCGCCGGTCTGGCCCCGGAGCGCGCCCGGATCGGCGAGGAACTGGTCGAACTGGCCGCCCGGCACCGGTTGGTGACGTTCGAGGTGCTCGGTCACCTGGTGCTGATGCAGGCCCGCTCAGCGCTGGCCGACTTCGCCGCCGCCGACATCCACGCGACCGCGGCGGACCGGCTGGGGGAGCAGTACGACCTCCCGCTCGTCAGCGTGTTCACCGACTGGTACCGCGCGCTCCGCCTGGCCGTCACCGGTCCGGTCGCCGCCGCGGAAGCCGCTTACCGCAGCGCCGCGGCCCGGTTGTCCGGCAGCGGGATGTCCGGAGTGGACCGCGGCCTGCTGCCGCTGGCCCGGCATTGCCTTTACATCCAGCACGGCCTGGAGTCCACAGTGGACTTCACGCTGCCGCCGGACCGCCCGGACCTGTTCCTGGAACTCCGCGCGTGCCTCACCGTCTCGACTGGCGACGCACGCGAACTGTATGCGCGACTGGCTCCCGCGGAGAACGAACTGGCCGGTGCCGGTTCCGGTGTGGTGACGCTCGGCCCGGTCGCCTACTACCTGGGCGAACTGGCTGTCCGGCTGGGATTGCCGCCCGACGAGCACTACCGCAAGGCCGCCGAAGTGGCCCGTCGCGCGGGTGCCGCGCACTGGGTCAGTCGACTACGTACCATTTCCCGCCGCGATTCTCCATAACCGCGTCGCCGAGGTCGCTGTCGGTGAACTTGACGGAAGCCTTCACCGCGCGCGCCGGGATCTCGACCCGCTTGGCCCCTTCCTTGATCTTGGACCGGTCGACCGTGGCCGTCTGCAGGGCCTTCTTCTGCGCCGGGGAGATCAGCTGGAACGCCATCGGCATGGTCTTCTCGCACGGTCCCATGCCCTGGTCTTCCGCCTGCTTGGCGGCCGGACCGGCGATCTCGCACACCGTCGCGAGGTCCTGCCTGCCCGCCGCGTGCATGAAGGCTTCGTACCGCTCGACCGCGTCGCCGCCGGTCGACTCCGCCGCGGAGGAGGACGACGGCGGTGCCGCCGAGGTCGACGGCGACGGCTGCGCGGCTGAGGAAGACGCGGGTGCGCTCGAGGGCGCGGAGGGAGCGGGAGCCGCGGTGCCGCCGCTTTCGCCGGAGCAACTGCTGATCAGGAGGGCAGCGCCCACGGCGAGAAAGGGGAGCATACGAGCGGACATGGCGTGCCTTTCCCGTCAGGAAGAATGCTCCGGAGCATAAGCGACAGACGGGCGCTGCGTGCGGAAACGGGAAAGTTGCCGCTGATCCTGAGGTTCGACGTCAGTTCGCCGGATGCCCCGCCCCGGCGTAGTCGTCGCCGGGCCGGTGGAACGTGTGGATCTGGATCGCCTGGCCCTCGGTCGGCGCGTTGATCATCAGGCCGTTCCCCAGGTACAGCCCCACGTGGTGGATGTGCGCCTGGCTGCCGTAGAAGACGAGGTCGCCCAGCTGCGGTTCCTGCCCGGCCGGAACCGGCGGCATCGAGCGGAACTGGCTGTCCGCCGTGCGCGGCAAGGAAACCCCGGCGCTGTCGTAGGAAGCCTTGGTGAGACCCGAGCAGTCGAATCCGGCCGCGCCCGCGTCGGGGCCGTTGCCGCCCCACACGTACGGCAGGCCGAGCTGTCCGAGCGCGAATCGTGTGGCGCGCACCGACGGCGCGTTCGCCTTCGCCGGGTCCAGGGAGAGCGTCGCGTACAGCTGGGCGTAGCCGAGCACGCGCTGCCGGAACAGCTCCATGCCGCTGCCGTTCTCGTAACCGGCCACGGCCTTCCACCAGCCGTTGCCCGCGGACAGATCGACGCCGCTCGCGCACAGCGCGCGTCCCGCCGCGACGGACGCGGCCGACGGGTCGGACAGCGCCGGATTCGCGATGCCGGGGATCTGCGCGCCGTACTTCTTCCACTGCTGCGTCGAAAGCCCCATCGGCTCGCCGTCGCCGCGGCCGTGGTTATTGCCGGCGACGCCGAGGCCCGCCAGCGTGACCCACGACAGGTGGCAGTCCGGGCGTTCCTTGCGCATGGTCAGCTCGCCGTTGGCGTACCCGAGCAAAACGGGGGCCGGGATGTCCAGCGGCCCGGCGAGCGAATCCGCCCACTTCTGCAGCGGGGCCGGACCACCGCCTCCGCCCGCCGCGCCCTGCGCCGGTTCCTGCGCTTGCACCGGAGCGCTCGCCTGCAGCACCGACGGACCGCTGACGGTCTGGGTGGGCACCGGCGCGGTGAGCGCGGCCTGCGCCGGAACGGGAGCGGGCTGGTCGCGTCCGGCGACCAGCCAGCCCGCGGTGGCGAGGCCGGCGACCAGCGGCAACGCCACGAGCCCGCGATACAGCGCGCCGCGAGCCCAAGCGGGCTTCGGCGGCGCGTCGGCGGTGGGGGTCTCCGGCGTCACGGCGTCCAATCTAGAAGAGCGCACCTCTGGGTAACGAGCGAACGGCTTGCACGTTAGGGGGACTCTCATATTGTGGGCACATGGCTGAACTCGACGCGGCGCGGCTGCGGGACGGACTCGGCGGCCGCTACGCCCGCCTCGACGTCGTGGAGACGACCGGTTCCACCAACGCTGACCTGCGGGAAGCGCTCGTCGCGGGAGCGGCGGACCGGACCGTTTTGCTGGCCGAACACCAGACGGCAGGGGTCGGACGGCGGGCTCGTTCGTGGAGTTCGCCGAAGGGCGCCGGGCTGTACCTGAGCATCGCGCTGCGCCCGGCGGGCGTGCCGTTCTCCGCGCTCGGTTCACTGTCCGTGGTCGCTGGGCTCGCGGTGCACGCGCTCGCCACCGATCTGGGCGTCGACGTCGCCCTCAAATGGCCTAACGACGTGCTCGCCGGGCCGGACCGGGCCAAGTGCGCGGGCATCCTCGCCGAGGCCGTCGGCGCCGACGACGCGGCCGTGGTGCTCGGCATCGGGCTGAACGTCCTGCCGCTCGGCGACGACGTCCCGGCCGGTCCGGGCGGTCTTCCCGCGACCTCGCTCGCCGAGCAGGGCGCGACCACCACCGACCGCACCGAGATCGCGCTCGGCCTGCTGACCAGGTTCGACGACCTCGAACGCCGCTGGCGGACGGCGGGCGGCGACCTCACCGAGGCCGGTCTGCTCGGCGACTACCGCGCCCGCTGCGCGACGCTCGGCCAGGACGTCCAGGTGCAGCTTCCGGACGGGTCGACGCTCACCGGCCGCGCCGCGGACCTGGACGCGTCCGGCCAGTTGCAGGTCGACGTCCCCGACGGACGGCGGCTCACCGTCTTCGCCGGTGATGTGGTGCACGTCCGCCCTGCTTGACCGGAACGGGCGCGCCCGCGCGAGGCCCGCGCCGGTACGGTGGATCCACCACATCGGCACACATTCGCAGGGGAGCGCCCGCCGTGGCCTATCCGGACGATTTGCTCAGCCAGAACGAACGCGTGGTGGTGCACAGCCACCCGCATTTCAAGATGCTGATCTTCCCGTTCCTGGCGTTCGTGATCACCGTCGGTGCCGCGGTGTGGCTGCTCGTGGTCACGCGGGACCTCGCCGGTCCGTGGAACAACGTGTCGATGATCGCGATCGCGGTGGTGGCGCTCGTCCTGGTGGTGTGGCTGTTCCTCGCGCCGCTCGTCCGCTGGCGCACGACGCACTTCATCGTGACGACCGACCGGCTGATCGCGCGCGAGGGCGTGCTCAAGCGCACCGGCATCGACATCCCGCTGTCGCGGATCAACAGCGTGCAGTTCGAGCACGGCCTGCTCGACCGGATCTTCGGCTGCGGCACGCTCATCATCGAATCGGCCTCGGACGAGCCGCTGCGCTTCGATGACATTCCCCACGTCGAGCACGTGCACACGGTCATTTACCGCGAAGTCAACGACAATCCCTACGACGACTACCACGGCGCGCCCGGTCCGCAGGACACCGAACCTCTGCCCCCGCGCGGCCGGGAACCGCGCGGAAGGAGACGCTGACGTGGGTGCTCGAGAGGTCGGCCTGCCGGAACGGGTCCCCGCGGGCGGGTTGCCGCCGCGGGTCGAGATCTGGGAGGTCGGGGCGCGCGACGGGCTGCAGAACGAGAGCTCGGTCGTGCCGGTCGAGGTCAAGCTCGAATTCCTGGACCGGCTCGCCGGCGCCGGGCTGACCACCCTCGAGGCGACCAGCTTCGTGCACCCGAAGTGGGTGCCGCAGCTCGCCGACGCCGAACAGCTGCTCGCCGGGCTCGACCGCCACGACGGCGTCCGCTACCCGGTGCTGGTCCCGAACGACCGCGGCCTCAACCGCGCGCTCGACGCGGGCGTCGACCACATCGCGATCTTCGCCAGCGCGACCGAGACCTTCGCCCAGCGCAACCTGAATTCGACCTTCGACGACCAGTTCGGCATGTTCGAACCGGTCGTCACGCGGGCCCGCAAGGAGGGCCTCGAAGTCCGCGGTTACCTGTCGATGTGCTTCGGCGACCCGTGGGAGGGCGTGGTCGACGTGGAGCAGGTCGTGCGCGCGGGCAAGCGGCTGCTCGACTTCGGCTGCTCGCAGCTTTCGCTCGGCGACACCATCGGCGTCGCGACCACGAACCAGGTCACCCGGCTGATCGAGGCGTTCGGGGACACCTCGGCACTCGCCGTGCACTTCCACGACACCTACGGCCAGGCGCTGGCCAACACCGAGGCCGCGCTCCGCGCCGGTGTGTCCACTGTGGACTCGTCGGCCGGCGGCCTCGGCGGCTGCCCGTACGCCGAGTCGGCGACCGGCAACCTGGCGACCGAGGATCTGGTCTGGCTGCTGGAAGGGCTGGGTGTGGAGCACGGCGTCGATCTCGGCAAGCTGGTGGAGACCAGCGTGTGGATGGCAGGGCAGCTCGGCCGTCCGTCGCCGTCGCGGGTCGTGAACGCGCTTGCCGGATAGCGCTCCCGAATTCGTTCCGCTCAGCGCGGAGACATGGCCGTTGTTCGAGCGGCTCTTCGGCCCCGGCGGGGTACAGGGCGGCTGCTGGTGCACGTTCTTCCGGCTCAGCGGTCCGGACTACAAGGCCGCCGGTCGCGACGGTCGCAAGGAGCATGTCCGAGGCGAGGCCCAGGACGGGAAACCGTTGGGGCTCTTGGGCATCGTCGACGGCGAGCCGCTGGGCTGGGTGGCCGTGTCGCCGCGGAAGGACAATCCGCGGCTGGCGCGGTCGCGCGTGATGGCGTCGGACGAACCCGGCGCGGTCTGGTCGGTGACCTGCTTCTACATCCACCGTCGTGGCCGCCGTCGCGGGCTGGCGTCGGCGTTGCTGCGGGCTGCCGTGGACTACGCCGCCGAACAGGGCGCGGAAACTGTCGAGGGGTATCCGGTGGAGGTCGGCCCTCGGTCGACCTCCTCGGACCTCTATCACGGCACTGCCGGCATGTTCGCCGACGCGGGGTTCGAGGTGGTCGAGAAGCGCGGCGCGGCCCGCGCGTTGGTGCGGCGGCGCATCGCGATCGCCCGATAAGGTGGGCTTCCCGTTCGCCCGGAACCTCCTGGTGCGAGCGAGCGTCCGACCCGGTGCCGGCACGACCGAGAAGAGGGTGCCAGTGTCCGACCAGCCCGAACCGGCAGACACCGACGTCGCCACCGGCCCGGTGCGCGTGCCCGCCCAATACGGCGGGCTGCTGCACCGCGGCTTCGACGAGGTGCCCACCCCGCCTTCGGGCACCGGCGTGCTGCCCGCGCACAGCCGTCCGCCGGTCGGTTCTCCGCGCACCGACCGGGAAAGCGTGCTGGCGCTGTTCGCCGTCCACATGTTCCCGCTCGGGCATTTGCCGGTGGCGGCGGACCGTCCGGACCGGCAGTTGCCGCTGCCCGCGGACGCGGGCGCCGAGGGCGCGCGGCGTCCGTTGTTCGACCATCCGGAATCGGCGTTGCTGGACGACTCCGCGGTGCTCGGATACGTCAAGCAGGGCTTCCGGCGTTCGCCCGCGCCGCCGGTGGACCCGGAGCCGCCCGAGGCGGTCGTCGAAGGCTATGTCGCGCCGGAGGGTCCCGAGTGGGAGAGCCGGTTCGTGGTCGGCGCCGAGTACGTGTGGCCGCCCGCGGAGGGCGGCGTCGAAGAGCCGAATCCGGTGGTACTGCCGGAAAACACGCTGCTGGACCGTTTCGGCAGCGACCACGGCCGCGTGTTCGCGCCGGACGGCACGCCGTTCGCGGAACGCGCGCTGCCGCCCGCCGCGCTGCGGTCGGGCTACCGCCGGTATCGCGTGCTGAAGCCGATGCCGGTGTGGCAAACCACGTCGGCGGAGTGGTTCGACGGGCCAGGCGGCGGAATCCGCTACCGTGCGGTGCTCTCCGCGGACGAACTGGTCACGCTGGGATTCCTGGTCGACGTCACGCGGGAGGCACGATGAACACCCAGTCGATTCGCAAATGGCTGGACGTCATCGGAGTGCCCGGGGAAGTCGTGTCGATCGGCCGGGAAGCGGACAACACGTGGTGCCTGCTGCCGACCGCGGACGGCGGCTGGGAAGTGTTCTGGCGCGAGCAGGGCAACCGCTACGACTGGGCCGCGTTCACCTCCGAGCAGGTCGCCTGCCACTACCTCTTCGGCAGGCTGACCTGGTCACAGGTGGCGCGCGGCGCGGTCGGCGTGCTGCCCGGCGCTCACTGACGGCGGAGCACGGCCAGCGCTTCGTCGTGCAGGAGGCCGTTCGTGGACAGCGCTGAGCCGCCCTCGTAGGTCTCCGCACCGGAAAGATCGGTGAACCGCCCGCCCGCCTCGGTGACGATCACCTGCGCGGCGGCGACGTCCCACGGGTTCACGATGCACTCGGCCGCGACGTCCATCGCGCCTTCGGCGACGAGGCAGTGGCTCCAGAAATCACCGAACGCGCGGGACTCCCAGCACGCCTCGGTGAGCGCCAGGTACTTCTCGCGGGAGTGGTACTCGGTCCAGCTGTTCAAGTCCGTCGTGGACAGATAGGCGTCGCCGAGCGTCGCTACCTTCGACACCGACATGCGCCGTTCGCCCGCCGCGTCGCGCAGGTGCGCGCCCTCGCCGCGAGCCGCCCACCAGCGCCGGCCCAGCAACGGCGCGCTGATCATGCCGACCACCGGCGTGCCGTCCTCGACCAGCGCGATCAGCGTCGCCCACACCGGGAGTCCGCGCAGGAAGTTCTTGGTCCCGTCGATCGGGTCGATCACCCACGCCCGGCCCTCGCTGCCCGCCGAGCCGCCGCGTTCCTCGCCCGCGACCGTGTCGCCGGGCCGCTGCGCGGCGAGGATTTCGCGGATCGCGTCCTCGACCGCGGTGTCGGCGTCGGTCACCGGCGTGCGGTCCGGTTTCGCGGACACCGCGAGGTCGAGCGCACGGAAACGGGCAGTGGTCAGCGCGTCGGCGGCGTCCGCCAGCCGGGTGGCGAGAACGAGGTCATCCGAGTAGGCAGGCACGGTCACGATGGTTTCACGCCCGTTCGCCGTAAGGTTGGCCAGGTGAGCATGGTCCTACTTGCCGAAGACGATCCGGCCATCGCCGAGCCGCTGTCCCGCGCGCTGCACCGGGAGGGGTACGAGATCGAGGTCGTGACCGACGGCCCGGCGGTGCTGGCCGCGACCGCCGCGCACCGGGTCGACCTGCTCGTGCTCGATCTCGGGCTGCCCGGGATGGACGGGCTGGAGGTGTGCCGCAGACTGCGCGCGAGCGGCACCGAACTGCCGGTGCTGATGCTCACCGCGCGCACCGACGAGGTCGATTTCGTCGTCGGCCTCGACGCGGGCGCGGACGATTACGTGGCCAAGCCGTTCCGGCTGGCCGAACTGCTCGCGCGGATCCGCGCGCTGCTGCGCCGCCGGGTGCCGGAGGTGCTGGAGGCCGGCGGCGTCCGGATGGACCTCGGCGCGCGACTGGTCACTGTGGACTCGCACGAGGTGCAGCTGGCGAACAAGGAGTTCGAGCTGCTGCGCGTGCTGATGAGCCGGGCCGGCCAGGTCGTCAGCCGCGACGAGATCCTCGCCGAGGTGTGGAACGACCTCGAGTCCAAGACGTCGAAGACGCTCGACATGCACATGTCCTGGCTGCGCCGCAAACTCGCGGTCGCCGCCGACGAGGCGGCGGGCAGGCAGGCGAAGCCCGCGCATTCCGACGCCGAACGGCGCATCGCGACCGTGCGCGGCGTCGGGTTCCGGTTCAATGTCGAGTAGCCGCCGATGAGCATGCGCCGCCGGATCCTGCTGGCGATCCTCCTCGCCGTGCTGGTCACCGCGGCCGTGCTGGGCATCCCGCTCGGCGTCACCGCGTGGCGGCTGGTGGAGAACCTCAACCGGGAAAGCCTGGCCGAACGGGCGCGCAACATCGCCGCGACGGTCGACACGCAGGTCGCGAACGGCCAGGAGATCGACCTGGAGCAGTTCCGGGTCGGCGTTCCCGAGGGCGGCATGCTGATCGTGCGCGCCGAGGGCTTCAGCGAAAAACACCTCGGCGCGAACCCCGGCCCGGACCCGGTGGTCGAATCGGTGCCGACCGCGCGAAGCGGCACGGTGATGCTGGCGATCCCCAGCGGTCCGGTCCGCACGAAGCAGACGCAGGTGACGCTGCTGGTCGTGCTGCTGGTGGTCCTGTCGGTCGGCACCGGCACCGTGGTGGCGACAGTGACCGCGCGCCGCCTGGCGAAACCGCTCCGGCACGTCGCAGACCGCGCGTCCCGCCTGGGCGGCGGCGATTTCCGGCCGGATCCGAGCCGCTACCGCGTGGCCGAACTGGACATGGTCGCGGAAGCCCTGGACACGTCGGGGTCCGCCTTGGCGCAGCTCGTGCAGCGGGAACGACAGCTGGTCGGGGATGTCTCGCACCAGCTGCGCAGCCGGTTGACCGCGCTGCAGCTGCGGCTGGAGCCCTTGACCGGCCACGAGGACCCGGATGTCGTCGAGGAGTCCCGAGCCGCGCAGGAACAAGCCGACCGCCTGGCGCAGGCCCTGGACGAACTGCTGGCCGCCGCGCGCGCTGCCCGCGAGGTAGACGCCGAACCGGTCGATCTGCCGGTGGCGTTGCCCGCTGTCGCGGAGGAATGGCGTCAGCTGCTGCGCGTCGAGGGACGGAATTTGCGTCTGAAGGTCGCGGACGGCTTGATGGTGCGCGTGACTCCGGCGCGGCTGCGCGAGGTGATCGGCGTGCTGCTGGACAACGCCCTCCGCCACGGAGCGGGGACGGTCACGCTGTCCGCCCGCCGCGGTGACGCGGAGGGGACTGTGGTGATCGAGGTCGCGGACACCGGATCCGGAGTGCCGGACGAAATCGCGCCGCACATTTTCGAACGCGGTTTTTCGGGCGGCGGTTCGACCGGCGTGGGTTTGGCTCTGGCCCGCGCACTGGTCGAGGCGGACGGCGGACGGCTGGAACTGTCGAATAAGCGTCCGGCGATTTTCAGTCTGTTCCTGAAGGTGCCGCGCCCGGACGAGGTGGGCGAATTGCGGTGGCCCGCGGAGCCGGTTCCTCGCTGAGGATCTGGACAGCTTCCCGCAGGTCAGCCGCGATCCGGTGCGGTGGTTGACCTTGCGGCCACGTGCGGTGGTGGCTGATCCAGAGTGTGCGCAGTCCGGCGTTATGCCCGCCCGCGATGTCCAGATCAGGGCTGTCGCCGATGACCCAATCGTCGGGGGTCAGCGTGGTTCCGCAGTTTTGCGCGGCGAGCTGGAAGATGCGCGGATCGGGCTTGCGCAGGCCGACAGCGGCGGAAATGCAATAACCGTCGACTGCGTTGGCGAGGCCGGTGCGCTGGAGTTTCGCCAGCTGGTTGTCCTGCATGCCGTTGGTGACAATGCCGATTCGCCATCCTGCGGCGCGCAGGGTGCCGAGATCGTCCAGCACGCCGGGGTAGAGCTGCACCAACTGCGGAATCCTCGCGCGGTAACTCGCCCACAGCTGTTCAGCGGGCTCGGCCAGATCGAACCGCTGCCGGACCTCCGCGAAGAACCGGTCCATCGGCCCGCCGCGCCGCGCCGAGATCAGCCAGGCTGCCGCGTCCGCGGGAAGCCGGTGCTGGGAGGCGAATTCCGCCGCCCAGCGGGAAAACGCGCCGCTGAGATCGGTCAGCGTGTCGTCCAGATCGACCAGCGCCAGCCGGGTCACCGGGGAAGCCGGGTGACCCCGTCCTTCCGCCGTTCCCCGAGCTCGTCCGGGAACACCCACTTCTTGAAGCCCCAGAACCGGAACACCATCGCCAGCAGCATGCCGATGATCGACCCGCTCGCGAAGTCCGCGACCTCCTGTACGAACCGCGACACGTGCGGCACTTCCAGGTGCAGCCAGTAGCGCGAGATCAGCAGCGGAATCAGGTTCACCACCACCGCGACCCCGCTGATCACGAAGAACAGCGTGGCCTCGTGGGCGCGTTCGCGGCCGCCGCGGGTGCGGAACGACCATTCGCGGTTGAGCACGTACGACACGATCGTCGCGACGATGATCGCGATCGCCTTCGCCGTGGTCGGTTTCGACTCCAGCACGCTGAGCTTCAGCAGGTACCAGACGCCGTTGTCGACCAGGAAGGTCGTGCCGCCCACGATCGCGAACTTCAGCAGCTCCCGGTGCCTCACGAGCACGGAGCGCAACGGCTCGGGCGTGCGGGCGAGCACGGTTTCGACGACGGTCACGTAACGCAGTCTAGAGAATTCGAGGTCACGGCAGGTCTCAGGCGGCCTTACGGTCCGGAATATCCGGATTGTCATTCCGCGCTGGTTCCGTCCGGGCGCCCTCCGTAGGGAACACCCACTTCTTGAAGGCCCACCAGCGGAACAGCGTCCCGAGCAGAGTGCCGATGATCATCCCGCTGACGAAGTCGGCCGTCTCCTGCCCGACCAGGCTCACGTGCGGCACCTGCAACTGCAGCACGTAGCGCGAAACCCACTGCGGCAACGCGTTCAGCGCCAGCGCGACCCCGCTGAACAGGAAGAACAGCGCCGCCTCGTGGGAACGTTCGCGGCCGCCGCGGGTGCGGAACGACCATTCGCGATTCGCGACGTAGGAGAAGATCGTGGCAATCAGCACACCGACGATCAGCGCCGTGACCGGATGGGTCCGCAGCACGGTGAACTTCAAGGCGTACGTGATCGTCATCGTGATGACGAAGCTCGTCCCGCCGACCAGGGCGAAGCGGACCAGTTCGCGGTGCTTCGCCAGGAGTTCGCGCACCTCGTGGACGCTACTCCGTGACCCAGCCGAAGAACCCCCGGGGCTCGACCGACGGCGGACGTTTGCCGTGGTTATCGGGTTTGCCCGGCTTGCTGTCCGAACCGGGGTTCGGCGGCGCGCTCGTGGTGGCGGCCGGGCTGCTCGACGTCGGATCCGGGGTCTCGTCGTCAGGCGATGTCGAAGTCGGCAGGGTGGTGCTCGGCCTCGGGTGCTTGGACGAATTCGGCGGGTGGCTCTTCGAGGTCGGGATCGACGGCGTCGGCAGCGTCGGCACCGACGTGGACGACATCGGCCCGAGCGTCGGGTCGTGGCACATGTTCCACCAGCAGCCGAGCTCCACCGCGACCGGTTTCGCCGAGGCGCTGCCGAGCGAGGCGTTGACCGTGACGGTGAGCGGGCCGTCGAACGGCTTGCGGTTCACGAGCACCCACAGCGACGCCTGCTCGCCGGGAGCCAGCGGTTTGGCACTGGTGCAGCTCGTGCTCGAAGCGCCGGACGTGCACTTGAACTGCTTGAAGCTGACCTGCCCCTCGACGCGGTGGTCAAAGGTGATGGTCACGGGTTTCGTGCTCTCCCCGGTGTTCTGCACCTCAGCGTCGATGAGTGGCTGCAGCCGCCACATCCCTCCGATTGCCTTGGCCGACAGCGACAGAGCGTCCTTCGGGGCCTTGACCTTCACCTGCACGGTGACGTTGACGTTGACCGAAGCACCCGCAGTGACCGAACCGGTCACCTCGCCGCCCTTCGCGCTGTCGTCCGCCTGCAACCGGAACATCAGCACCGCCGATTGCCCAGGCTGCAATCCGCTGCCGGTCTTGCAGGTGACCGTGCCCTCTCCACCCGGGCACGCGACCTGCATCGGCCCCGACTGAGCGGCCGCTTCGCTGGAATACGCACCGGCCGCGCCGCCGCCGTTCGCCTGAACGGCCCGGACACCAGGCGGCAGGTTGAGCGTCGCCTGGACCGGTTCGGACACGGAACCGCCGTTGTTGCGCACGGTGATCGGCAGCGCGACCGGTCCGCCGCCCGGCTGGAGTTCGACTCCGCTCGGCGGCATGGACGCGGACAGCTGCGGCGGCGCGGAAGGCGGGTTCTGGGCAGGCGGCTGCGCCGGCGGGGCGGCCGGCGGCGCCGCGGGCGGCGGTACCGCCGGAGGCGCGGGCTGGGCAGGCGGCGGGGCCGGGGGAGCGGGCGGCGCGGCCGGCGGAGGTGCGGGAGCGGGCTTCGGCGCGGGTGCCGGCGCGGCGGCCGGCGGCGCGGGGGCCTGCTGAGCAGTCGGAATGGTCTGCGTCCCGCCGCCCGCGGCCAGCGCGACCGCGACGGCGGCCACCATCGCGGCTCCGGACATGGCGACCCCGGCGAACTGCCGCGGCGCGGACGCGGCTGCCGCCGCACCCGCCTTGGCCCCGCCCGCCGCGGCGGCTCCGGCGCCGACAGCGGCGGCACCGGCGGTAGCCGCGCTCGCCTTGGCCGCGCCGATCGTCGCCAGGTAGCCGAGAGCGGCGCCGCCCAGGACAATCGGGGCGATGATCGCGCGCAGGCTGCCGTTGACGTCGGCCAGTTCGGCCGCCAGCACCCGGCACTGCTCGCATTCGTCCAGGTGGTTCTCGACCTGCGAGCGCTCGCGCTTCGAAAGTCCGTCGCGCGTCCAAGCACCGAGCCGCTCGGCGGTCGCGCGGCAGCGGTCCGCACCGGTTTCCTGTAGGTGGACCTGCAGATACGCCTGGCGAAGCCCTTCCCGGGCGCGGTACGCGAGCGCGGACACGCCGTTCGCGGTCAGCCCGAGCAGCGGCGCGACTTCAGCCGGGCTCTGCTGCTCGATTTCGGTGTGCCACAGGACTGCCTGCCAGCGTTCCGGGAGCCGCGCGAAGGCCTTCGCGGCCATCGTGCGCTCGAGGCCCGCGACGGCGGTGTCGGAGAACTGCACGGTGAGCGCCTCGCCGGCGGCACCGCCGACGTCGCTCATGTCCTCGTTGAGGTCGATCCGCCGGTCACGGCGCGTCTTGTCGTACGCGGTGTGACGCAGCGCAGTAAGCAAGTACGCACGGAAGGCGCTGTCCGGGCCCTTCCCGCCACGCAGCGTGTCCAATACCTTCGAGAACGCCTCCGACACGAGGTCGTCGGCCTCCGAGCTGGACCGTGCGAGCTGGCGGGCGAGGTTGTGCGCGGCACCGCTGTGCCGCTCGTAGAGCGGACCGTAGGACGCGATCTTTCCCGCGCGCACCTCTGCGATCAGCTCGGCGTCACTCTTACCGGAGAGATCGGCGGGAACGGTGGACACGGGGCTCCTTCGATGCTCCACGCGCGGCGGACTCCACGCGCCTTGCTCCTTACAACGCACACCAAGTGTGACGGATGCGGCGACACTCGTCACGCCGTGGTCCGGCAGATGCCTCAGTAGGCGCAGCAAGTTCACCTCCTCGTCTGGTGATTACGCGAAAAAGATCGGGGAAAACGCGTCACGAGGGGAGTACCGCCGCGTCCCCTCCGTGATTGGGGAACAAGATCGACAGGTACCGGAAGGAGCTGGGGGTTCGGTGGACGTACCGGCGACCGGGGCGCGGTTCGGCTCCGCAGGCGACTCGTCGGGGGACGAGACGCGTGCGCGGTTCGAGCGGGACCGCCATTTGCGGGCATTGCGAGCTCGCTGGCGAACAGCCAGCCTCGCCGCCGGCTGGCGTTTCCCGAGCGATTGGGCACTGCCCGAAGTGGACGCGGTGTGCGCGGCCGTCGTCCGGCACGGTTCGACGGGCGCGGAGAACGCGCTGGCCGGACTCGGCAGGGCGCGGGCAGCGGCGGGAGCGGGGCTGTCGGAAACGCTGTCCGACCTGGCCGCTTTGCACGCGGTGCTCGCCGATCCGGACGCCGTCGACGGATTCGTCGCGCCGGATGTCGACGCCACCCCCGCCCGGCTGCTCCGTGTCACGGCGCTGGCCTGGGCAGACGTCGCGACCGACCAGCTCGTGCACACCGAGGTCACCGACCCGCTCACCGGCCTGCCGTCCGCGGCGTACCTGCGGACCCGGCTCGGCGAGATCTACCGAGGCGGGGTCAACGAGGCGAATGTGCTGCTCACCGTGTCGCTGGACTTGACGTCAGTGTCCGGCTGGCCGCGGTTGACCGCCATGATCCTTGCTGCGGACGCGGTCAAAGCCGTTTTCGACACTGGCGAGTGCTACGCGACGATCGGCCCGTCCGCGGTCGCGGTGCTGGCCGAACGCAACGAACGCCTGGCCACGCGCGGGGTCGCGCTGCGAAGGGCGCTCAACGAACGCCTTTCGGTGGACCCGCAACTGCGCGACGTCGCCCGTCCGCTCGTGTCCGCTGTCCGGTTGCCGGGGACGCACGACCGGGCGTGCGAGCTGCTGACGGAATTGGCGCACAGCTGAGCCCCGGTCCCCCTTCCCGACCAGCATTCCCGCACTCGTGCTTTCCTGGTGTGGTGACCAGGACCGTACCCTCCGCTGCTGACGGCGAAGCTCCGGTGAATCGATCCGGACAACCCCGGCTGGCTCTGCGCCGATCTCTGGCACGGCTGTCCGTGCGCCCCCGGTCGATGCTCATCCTCGCGGTGTTCCCGCTGCTGGCGATCGCGGTCGGGTTCTGGGGATGGACGCACGACTGGAACCTCGGCGTGGACAGCGCGGTCTACCGGGCAGGCGCGCTGCAGCTGCTGCGCGGCGACAACCTCTACGACGCGAACACGCTGCCCACCGAACCGGGCTGGGCGCTGCTCCCGTTCACCTACCCGCCGACCGCGGCGCTGCTGTTCGCGCCGCTCGCGGTCGTGCCAGTGCAGGTGGCCTGGGGTTTCCTCACAGTGGCGTCGCTGGCCGCGCTAGCCCTGTCGATCCGGATCGCGATCGGCGCACTGCCCCGCCCGGCCGCCGACGGTCCCCGCTGGTGGGCCTCGCCCGCCCGGTCGACCATTGTGTTCTTCTTGGTCTTCCTCGGTTTCGAACCGGTGTGGCGGACGATCTTCCTCGGTCAGATCAACCTGATCCTGATGGCGATGGTCCTGCTGGACATGCTCGTCATCGGTGCCCGAGGCAGCCGCTGGGGCGGAGTGCTGGTCGGCCTCGCGGCGGCGATCAAGCTGACCCCCATCGTGTTCCTCGGCCACCTGCTGGTCACCGGCCGCTGGAAAGACGCCCTGCGCGGGTTGGCGACCTTCGTCGGCATGCAGGCGCTGCTGTTCCTGATCAACCCGCACGATTCGTGGAAATACTGGACCAAAACGCTCCCCGACACCGGCCGGATCGGCCCGGTGCACTGGGCGGGCAACCAGTCGCTGAACGCCCTGATGAACCGCGCCACGGACCTGGCCCCGTGGGCCTCGACCGCAGCGACCGCGATCGGCCTGGTGCTCGCCATTCCGGCCCTGTGGCTGATGTTCCGCTTCCACCGGCGCGGCCAAGCGCTTGCTGCGCTGCTCGTTACCGCGTTCTGGATCCTGCTGATCTCGCCGATTTCCTGGTCGCACCACTGGGTCTGGGTCGCACCGCTCGTCGTGCTCCTGGTGTCCAGACTGCCGAAAACCACCCCGGCGACCGCCTGGAAACGGTGGCTGGGCACGTTCCTAGTGGCGTTCGTCTTCGTCAGCTGCGTGCTGCTGATCTTGCCAAACGGCCGAAATGTCGAGCTGCATTGGAAGGTGTGGCAGAACATCCTCGGCGACGCTTACATCCTCACGCCGGTCGTGCTGGCCATCGCCCTGGCCGTGCGGTGGGGCCTGCAGCGGCGAGCTCGCAACCGTATTGGTTCTTCTTAGCCCTTTTGCCCTGTTCAGGGTCTTGCCGACCGTTTTTGTCGGTGGCGACGGTTACTGTCTGAATCGCGGTCGTTACGTGGCCGTCCGGAGCCCTGGCTCGCGGACGGGCACGGCCCTCGTTCTGCTCCCGCGTTAAGCGGACAGATCAACCGAATAGTGAGCCCTAGTCAGTTCTCCGAGCCACCGTAGAAGTCGCCCAGCGCGGTGCGGGTGTACTGAATGAGCAACTCGGCGTGCGCGAAGTCGTCCGGAAGACATTCGCGCGCGGCGGTGAGCAACTCGTCAAACCGGAACGGCGGGGAGACGGTCTTAGCGAGCGGGTGCCGTTCGCGGAGCTGCTTCATCAACTCGGCGAGGTAGATCACTGCCGAATTGGAGTCGGTAGTCCAGAGCCAGACGAGGACGTCGCCGAACCCGGCGGGAAAGGCCAACGGCCGGGACGCACTGGTGAGCATCCCGGTGGCCACTCCGGGGAGACTCGCTTGGCGAAGAGCGTAAAGAACCGGCCGCGGGAGGGTGACAGAGTCCATCCAGCCATCCTGCTGCAGCGAGCCGCTCCGGGGTGGGCTTTGACGCGCGGGTGTTGCCTGCTTGCGGTCTGGATGCTTGGTGGTTGCTTCCGTCAGTTCGCTTCGGCTGGTGCTTGGTCAGACGGGTTCTCCGGGGTGCGCCGGAGCTGGTGCCCGCTGCCGGGTTGCCGCCATGACCGGTGCGCGCCAGAACTGCTGCCCGCTGCCGGGTCGCCGCCATAGCCGGTGCGCGCTGGAGCCGGTTCTCGCCACGGGCGGTACTTCGCCGCAGCCGATACGCCGGTTCCCGCCGCGGCCGGTGCCTCGCCAAGGCCGGTTTTCGCCGCAGCCGGTACCTTGCCAACACCGGTTTCCGACGCAGTCGGTTACTGGTTCCAGTCAGCCAACCCTCGCTGTCCCGGCCCGACCGCACCCCGCCTGCGGTCGCCTTGCCTTTCCCGCCCCAGCCGGTTTCCGGCGTCAAACCGCGCCGCTCGCCGTCTCGGCCCGCCCGCACCCCGCTTGCTGCCGTCTCTGCCTTCCCTCCGCCAGCCGGTTTCTGCACCAGCCCGCACCGCATGCCGTCTCGGCCTAACCGCACCCCGCCTGCAGCCGCCCTGGCCTGCCTGCCACAGCCAGTTCCCGCCGCCTGTCCGCGAACCCTCACCGTCTCGGCCCAACCGAAGCCGCGTGTGGTCGCCTTCATCCTTCCGCCGCAGCCGCTTTCCGGAGTCAAACCGCAACCCCTCCCGGCCAACCGCACCCCGCCCTCTGCCGCCTTGGCCTTCTTGCCGCAGCCGGTTCCCGCCACCGGCCCGCGCCCCGCGGTCCCGGCCTAACTGCACCGCCTGCCGCCGCCTTCACCTTCCCGTCGCGCACCCGCACCCCTCGCCGTCCCGGCCGAACCGCACTCCACCTGCTGCCGTCTTGGCCAGCCAGCCGCAGCCAGTTCCCGCCGCCAGCCCATAACCTCCGCCGCCCCGGCCTAGCCGCCCGCCGCCGCCTTGGCCTGCCCGCCGCAGCCGGTTCCCGCAACCCTCCCGCCGTCCCGGCCCAACTGGCCGCCGCCTCGGCCCGCCCGCCGCAGCCAGTTTCCGCCGCGAACCCGCACCCCCGCCGCCCGAGCCCCAACCGCACCCCACCCGCACCCCACCCGCAGCCCCCTCCGCCGCAGGTCGCCCGTGGTCCGCCACTTCTCGCCCAGTAACCTGGGCTGCGTTATGGACAAACGAACCGGTCTTCCCATCGTCGGCATGGTGGGCGGCGGGCAGCTCGCCCGCATGACGCAGCAGGCGGCGATTTCCCTCGGCCAGTCGCTGAAGGTGCTGGCGGCCGACGAGGGCGACGCGGCGGCCCTCGTGGCGAGCGACGTCGTCATCGGCCACCACACCGACCTCGACGCGCTCGTCGACTTCGCCCGCCAGGTCGACGTGGTCACCTTCGACCACGAGCACGTGCCCGGCGAGCACCTGCTCACCCTCGCCACTGAGGGCTTCGTCGTCCGCCCCGCGCCCACCGCGCTCGGGTTCGCGCAGAACAAGCTCGTGATGCGCGAAATGATGGCCGGCCTGGGCGTGCCGGGCCCCGCCTTCGCCGAAGTGTCCACTGTGGACGATGTGATCGCGTTCGGCGGCGAGCACAGCTGGCCGGTGGTGCTGAAGGCGTCGCGCGGCGGGTACGACGGCCGGGGCGTCTGGATGCTCGACACCGCACAGCAGGCCCGCGAGACCGTTCCCGAACTCCTCGAGGCCGGCACCGAGCTCCTGGTCGAGGAAAAGGTCGCGATGAAGCGCGAGCTGTCCGCGCTGGTCGCGCGTTCCCCGTTCGGCCAGGGCGCGGCGTACCCGGTCGTCGAGACCGTGCAGACGAACGGCATCAACACCGAGGTCCTCGCCCCGGCGCCGGGGCTGTCCGAGTCGCGCGTGCACGAGGCGCAGGAGCTGGCCCTGCGCATCGCGTCGACGCTCGACGTCACCGGGCTGCTCGCGGTCGAGCTGTTCGAGACTGAGACCGGCCTGCTGGTCAACGAGCTGGCGATGCGTCCGCACAACTCCGGCCACTGGACCATGGACGGTTCTCGCACGTCGCAGTTCGAGCAGCATCTGCGCGGCGTCCTGGACTACCCGCTCGGCCGCACCGACCTGATCGCGCCGGCGTGCGTGATGGCGAACGTGCTCGGCGCGGACGTCTCGCCGCAGATGAGCCCGGACGAGCGCGTGCACCACCTGTTCGCGCGCTTCCCCGAGGTGAAAATCCACCTCTACGGCAAGCAGGACCGGCCCGGCCGCAAGCTCGGGCACGTCAACTTCATCGGCGACCGCATGGACGACCTGCGCGATCGCGCGCTGCTGTCCGCGCACTGGCTGTCCCACGCCGTCTGGCTCGACGGCTACGAGATCCACTGAAGGGGAACACAATGGCGCCGCAGGTGGGCGTGATCATGGGCAGCGACTCCGACTGGCCGGTGATGGAGGCCGCGGGACAAGCGCTGGACGAGTTCGGCGTCGAGTACGAGGTCGGCGTCTACTCGGCGCACCGCACCCCGCAGCGGATGCTGGACTACGCGAAGTCCGCGGCCGACCGGGGCATCCGCGTGATCATCGCGGGTGCGGGCGGTGCCGCGCACCTGCCGGGCATGGTCGCGTCGGCGACCGTGCTGCCGGTGATCGGCGTACCGGTTCCGCTGAAGTACCTGGACGGCATGGACTCGCTGCTGTCGATCGTGCAGATGCCCGCCGGCATCCCTGTCGCGACGGTGTCCGTCGGCGGGGCGCGCAACGCCGGTCTCCTCGCGGTCCGGATCCTCGCCGCCGCTGACCTGCAGTTGCAGGCGAAGCTGACGCAGTTCCAGGAGGACCTGGAGCAGCTCGTCTTGGACAAGGACGCCAAGCTCCGCGAAAAAGCGGGCAAGTAAGTCCGGGCACGCGGATGCCGGTCCAGAACCGGCATCCGCGCACTCCCGCAGACTCAGGCCGGGTCTGGCAGCTGCTTGCGCAGTTCGCGCTTCAGCACCTTGCCCGCCGCCGACACCGGGATCTCCGCCACGAAGTGCAGTTCCCGCAGGCGTTTGTACGGCAGCACCTTCTCGTTCACCGCCGCCATCAGCTGCTCGGCGTCCACTGAGGAGTCCGGCTTCCGCACCACGAACGCCACCGGCAGTTCGCCGACCTCCGGACTCGGCCGTCCGACCACCGCCGCGGACAGCACGCCCGGCGACGCGCTCAGCAGTTCCTCTAGCTCGCGCGGAAAGACGTTGTATCCCTTGTACAGCAGCATGTCCTTCTTGCGGTCCACAATGGACAGGTAGCCGTCCTCGTCGAGGACCCCGATGTCGCCGGTGTGCAGCCATCCGTCGACCAGCGCGGCAGCGGTCTCTTCCGGACGGTTCCGGTACCCGCGCATCACCTGCGGCCCGCGCAAGCACACCTCGCCCTCCTGCCCAGGTGGCAACGGCTCCTCGCTGCCGTCCGCGACGAGCTTGACCTCGGTGTCGAAGATCGGCCTGCCGACCGACCCCACCTTGCGCACGCCGGACCGGTAACTCGGCGAGATCACCGCACCCATCGTCACCTCGGTCAGCCCGTAGCCCTCCGCGATCACGACGTCAGGGAACCGCTGATGCAGCGCGCGGATCATCTCGTGGCTCATCGGCGCCGCACCGGAGCCGATGTTGCGCACCGACGACAGGTCAGCAGTGTGGAACGCAGGCGTGGCCAGCAGGGCCGCGAACAGCGCGGGCGCGCCACCGATCGTCGTGACCTGCAGCCTTTCCGCGTCCGCGACGTACGCGGCCGGGTCGAACCGGGCGTGCAGCACCGTCGTACCGCCGCCCATCAACGGCCCGTTGAGCCCCGCGATCACGCCCATCGCGTGGAACCACGGCGTCAGGTTGATGCCGGTGCCGGTGCCAAGCCGGGTCGGCCATTCGTCCGGGCTGCCGATCTGGTCGATCGTCACGTCGCCGTTCGCGTCGAGCGCCGGTACCGACCCGGTCGACCAGCAAGTGTGCTGCAGCGTATTCGTGACGACGTTGCGATGCGTGAGCTCAACGCCCTTGGACCGCCCGGTCGTGCCACCCGTGTAGGCGAGATGAGCGAGGTCGTGGTCCACGTCGATCGGCACGTCAGGCCTGGTTGCGGGCTGGTCAGCGAAGAACTCGCGGAACTCCACGCTCCCCTCGCCGAGCTCGCCGGTCGGCGCGACGACGATCGTGAGCCGTGCCGGAATCCGGTCGGCGACCGCCGCGAGCGTGCCCGAGACCGGCCCGAACGTCACGACCGCGGCGGCCCCGCAGTCAGTGAGCTGGAAGGCGAGGTCGTCGGGCGGGAGCAGCGGGTTCGTCGGACTGAACGTCGCCCCCGCCAGCAGGATGCCGTGGTAGGCGATCGGATACGCGAGACAGTTCGGCAGGTGCACGGCGACCACGTCGCCCCGCCCGATGCCGCGGGCGAGCAGTGCTTGCGCGAACTGGCAGGCGGCCTGCCAGGTCTGGGCGAACGTGAGCTGGTCGCCGTCCATGGCGAACGCGACCCGATCGCCGTAGCGCGTCGCGGCGCCGGCGAGTACCGAACCGATCGGCACCTCGGGGTAGTCAAGGGAAGCGGGCAATCCGGGCGGCGGGGTCGACGCAGTGGCAGCCATCGCTTGACCATACGAACGGTGAGGCCGAGGACACAAGAAGCGAGCTGCCGCGTTCGGAGTGAACGCGGGCTAACATCGAGGGACTTTCTCCCGTTTCGCTGCAGAAGAGGTGACTGAAGGTGGCCGAGGGCCTGTATCAGCTGGCCGAAGAGCACGAGGAACTGCGGGCCGCGGTCCGGGCTCTAGCCGAAAAGGAGATCGCGCCCTACGCGGCGGAGGTCGACGAGCAGGAGCGCTACCCGGTCGAGGCCAACGAAGCGCTGATCAAGGCGGGTTTCAACGCCGTCCACATCGGCGAGGAATACGACGGCCAGGGCGCCGACGCCATCGGCGCGTGCATCGTGATCGAGGAAGTCGCGCGCGTCGATGCGTCCGCGTCCCTGATCCCGGCGGTCAACAAACTGGGCACGCAGCCGATCATCCTGTCCGCTTCGGAGGATCTGAAGAAGCTGGTCCTGCCGTCGATCGCCTCGGGTGAAGCCTCAGCGTCGTACGCCCTGTCCGAACGAGAGGCCGGTTCGGACACCGCGTCCATGCGCACCCGCGCCCGCCTGGACGGCGATCACTGGGTCCTCAACGGAACCAAGTGCTGGATCACCAACGCCGGCGAATCGTCCTGGTACACGGTGATGGCCGTAACCGACCCGAACGCGGAAAAGAAGGCCAACGGCATTTCCGCATTCGTCGTGCACAAGGACGACCCGGGATTCTCGGTAGGCCCGAAGGAAAAGAAGCTGGGCATCAAGGGCTCGCCGACCCGCGAAATCTACTTCGAAAACTGCACCATCCCCGCGGACCGCATCATCGGAGAACCGGGCACCGGCCTGAAAACCGCCCTGCGCACCCTAGACCACACCCGCCCGACGATCGGCGCACAAGCCCTGGGAATCGCCCAAGGAGCCCTGGACGCCGCCGTCGCGTACGTCAAGGAACGCAAGCAGTTCGGCAAGGCAATCGCAGATTTCCAAGGAATCCAGTTCATGCTGGCCGACATGGGAACGAAAATCGAAGCCGCCCGCCACCTCGTGTACGCCTCCGCAGCCTCCTCCGAACGAGGCGACAAACGCGCTGGCTTCACGGCATCGGCAGCCAAGGCGTACGCATCCGACGTGGCAATGTCAGTGACGACGGACGCAGTGCAGCTGTTCGGCGGCGCAGGTTACACGCGTGACTTCCCGGTGGAGCGGATGATGCGGGACGCGAAGATCACGCAGATTTATGAAGGCACGAACCAAATCCAAAAGGTCGTGATGGCGCGGGCCCTGCTGAAGGGCTGAGTTCTCGGCACTCCGTTGAAGAGCCCCACTGCCCGGATCGGGTGGTGGGGCTCTTTTCGTGTCCGAACCTGCCGTGACTTAGCTACTGTTGCGTCGGGGAGGCCGTGTCCGCAGGGGGAGAGACTGTCGTATGAAGGTGCGGTTCGCGAGCTTGACCGCAGCGTTCGTGGCGGGGGGTTCGGGCTGTTCCACGCCAAGCTGGGGTGCTGGCGCGACAAGCCCCACGCCGTCGACTGGAAGCTGGCGCGCACTGTCATTGGACGGACGGTTGTGCGAGTTCTCGCGCAAGTGTAATTTGCGCCACCGAGGCATCAGGAGGTTAGTGCGGTCTATGCAAAAATGAAGCAGAGATTTGCGGGGCGGCGTTCTCTGTCGCCTCTGAACAGGCTTCCTTATTAGTGACTCCTATACAGTCAGCCTTTCATTTAATCTTAGGCTGGTAAGGTTGGCGCGCAGGGGATCCGGGTGATGCAGCGGCGCAAGTGGCGGGCACGGTCGTCGCCAGCCTGAAACACTAGGTGGGCGAGTGCCCGCTGGATTTCCCGCAGTGCCGACAGCCCGAGACGCTCGTTATTGGGTCGAATCGCCTGGCTGGGTGGCCTGATCGACCGGCGAAGTTGGTCCGAGGTCGATGCCGGTAAGCGTTGGCGCGATGGGGTGAGTTGGGCGGTTTTGGCCAACCCGCTGTGTGCGGTTGTCTACAGTGGGCGGGAGGAGGGGCCTGAGCGGGTTTGCCCAGGTCGAGAGTGAGGGGGCGTGTGTGGCCGAGTCCGAACCCGGGAACGCGATCGAGGCGACAGGTTGGCTGACCGGACTGCCGATCACTGTGGTGGGCGCAGCGATGAACGTGGCGAACGGGGTGACGGATGCTGTCGCGGTCGCGTCTGCCACAAAGGCGGGGGCGGGATTCACGCTGAGTCCTGATGAGGCGCGCTCGTTGCTCGAGAGGGCAAAGCGACTTCGGAACAACCTTCAGGCGATGAACCTTGACGCAGAGGCACTGACGCGGCTTGAGCCTCCGGCGCAGGATCCGGGGAGCGTCGGGTTCAATCAGCAAGCGGTCAACACCTTTATGGCTGGCAAAGGCGCGAATGAGCGCATGCATCAGTACATGGTGGAATTGATCGGTCGCCTGGAAAAAGCGCTGGGCATCGTGCGCGAGTCGGACGGCCAAGCTGCGTCGGATGTGAAGGCTGTAGGTAACAGCGACCAAGGTAAGGGGCTTATCGGATGAAGCTGCGGTTCTACTCGCTCGTCGTTGGTGCGATGGCGGCGACCGTGCTCGCGGCGGGATGTTCCGGTGGTTCGACGCCGAGCCCACCCTCGGAATCGTCTGGTTCTTCGACTTCGGCACCGGCGACAGGGAAGACGCTGCCGTACGCAGGTGCGCCCAAGGTCGAAAAGCCGCTTCCGGAATCCGTGCTTTCCGGACATCCGTGCGATGGTGCGCTCACCAATGCGCAAATCAATGAGATTTTCAAGATGCAACCGCAGGGAGTGCATGCCGACATTCCGGCGCTTGGCCCCGAGTGTAAGTGGATCAACGAGGACACCGGTGCTTTAGTCCTAGTCCTGTACACGATGAAAGCTGACGGCCTGAGCGCCGTCTACGCCAATACTAAAGGCTTGGCAAAAGTCTGGCGTCCACTTCCCGCTGTTCAAGGTCTTCCCGCTGTTGCGCACAGCACTTCCAGTGCCCAGGGGCCAACGGATAGTTGTCAGGTGAGTGTCGGCATTACGGATAAGTACACGGTCGACGTATCGGTTGGCCTGGGGCAATCGAGGCTTGGCAAGCAGGACCCCTGTGATGCGGCGGCGGTCGTTGCGGGCATGGTGGTCACCAATCTGAAGAAGAAGGCGGGTGAGTGACCGATGGGGTTTTTCGACTTCATCGGCGAGGGAGCCCACTGGATTGGCGACCGGATCAGTGACGCGGATGACTGGGTCAACGATCGGCTCAAGGATGCGGGAAACTGGTTTTCCGACTTCTACCACGGGAACCTCGGCGATCAAGCCCTTCCGGCACCTGCGATTGTGCAGCAGGTTCAGCAGGGGCCCGGAACTTCGTCGTGGGACAGCGGTAGTTCCATGGTTCAGAAGATGATCCAGGAGCACAACCAGAACAGCGATGACGCGCAGCAGATCACTACCATGCTGGAATCTGTCTGGACCGGCGACGGTGCGGATGCGGCTCGGGCTCGGTTGAGGCCGTTGTCGGATGCTTCTTCTACTTCTGCGCAGGCGTACGTGGTCAATGGGCAGAAGTTGGTCGACACCACGCACGGCTATAACGACATGAAGATCGCGTTGCAGGCGATGCCTCCCACGCCTCCGCACAAGAATCTTTGGGACCAGGGGACTCCTTGGGACACTGATACCGAGAAGCAGATCAACGAGTACAACGCTGCTGCCAATCACAATGTCGAGCGATATCAGAAGTACGCTGACCAGGCTAAGACCAATGGTCAGGGGCTGAATAGCAATTACGGTCAGGTTTCCGGGTTCGACGGGCAGAACCTCAAGATCGACTCCGGGGAAGATCGCGGCAAGGGCAAGACCGGGTCGCACGAGAAGGTCTATCGAAAAGGTGGGCAGGATTCTGGTGGGCCTGGGAGTGGGCCGGGGGTCAGTGGCGGGCCGTGGACCGTTGGTGGGCCGGGAACCAGCGGGCCAGGGACCAGCGGGCCGGGAACCGGTGGGCCGGGAACCGGTGGGCCGGGAACCAGCGGGCCTGGGGGTAGTGGGTCTGGGGTTACTGGCGGACCCGGTGGGGTGTCGTACCCGCCGGGAGGTGTCACGGTGCCGCCGGGGTATCGGCCGGGGGATGGTGATGGGACTTCGACGGCTGGGTGGACTCCGCCGTCGGTTGATCGGGGTGGTGGGTCGAACTGGACTCCGTCGACGCCGACTTCCTGGGGCAACGGCACCGGCAACAGCACCGGCACAGGCAACAGCGGCGGTAGTACCTGGACGCCGGGCGGGTTTGGGCCGTTCGGTGGAGCAGGCGAAACCGCGGGGCGCAGTGGCGGGATCGCGGCTCGGCTTGGCGGCGGTGCGGGTGCGGGCACAGGCACAGGCGTAGGAGCCGGAGCCGGGGTCGGCGCGGGTGAAGAAGGTGCGGTCCGCGGAGGGGCCGGAGCGGCGGGCAAGGGCGCGGCTGGAGCCAAGGGCGCACCCGGAATGGGTGGCATGGCCGGCGCAGGAAAAGGCAAAGGCGAGGAAGACAAGGAACACCAACGCAAGTACGGAATCGACGACGACTCGGCCTTCTCGCTCGTTGACGAGAACGGCGAGCGGACCCTCGACCCCCGGACCGGGCTGCCTCCTACGCCTCCGACGATTGGTGGTTGAGGGGCTCGATGACGATCATCGACAGACCGCTGCGGATGCCGCGGTCGGTGTTTTTGGCGCTGTGGCACGAGGAAAACCTCGGGAAAGCGCCGGTGGTGGTTGAGGACACCCCGATGTATCTCACCGAGGAAGGCGCGGCCGAGCGGGCGAAGCGGACGCGCGGGCTTCTCGAAGACCTTGGCGGGACGGCGGATGCGTTGCGAGGCACGCTCAAGCTGCTCGCGACGGCGCGGCATGAGGTGTACGGGTGGACTGACTTCGGCACCCATCAAGAGGACAACGGGGCGATTCTCGTCGCGGCGACCAAACCCGACGCCGTTCGGTTGATTACCGACGCGGAGTTCGTTCAGCTGGATCCGGTGTCGCCGGACGAGCTGGCGGCTTGTTTGGTCATGGCGATGCCGGAATGTCCGCCGGCCTCCGTGCGGGCGATGCGGGTCAGCCGGGAGTACTACGACAACGGCGGGGCGGACCCGTTGGCTGAGGAGGGTGGCGAGGCGGACGAGTTGCGGTATCTGATGCGGGCGCCGCGCGACGCGGTGCATCAGTTGCATGCCGCGGTCCGTGATGGGCGGGGCGAGCGGAGGTACAGCTCGCCGCTCTCGGTGCTTGATCTCAGTGGGCGCGGGCGGGTGTTGAGCTTCCAGACCACCAACGCTGGCGAGGCGCAGATTAGCGTCTACCCGGGAAATCGGGCTTCCTTGATCGATGCGGTGAACCGGGCACTCGTCAGTTTGCGATAAAAACTAGTAACCGCGTTTCCCTTTCTCGTGTTCCGCGTTAACCAAGGCGTCGGGTTCACAGAGAGGTGAAAAGGAATGGGCGTACGCGCGTTCGGACGGGGCATGGTCCTCCTGGCAGCGGCGGTGGTCGCGCTCGGCGGGGGCACCGCGGTGGCAGCGACCGGGAAAGAACCGACCGGTCCGGTGCAGCCGAACATCATCGCCGCGGCGATCTACTCGGCCGGGCAGCCGACGATCGCGCCGCCGGGGGCCAACGACTGGAACTGCAAACCTTCCGCGGAGCATCCGAACCCGGTGCTGCTGTCCAACGGCACCACGGCCAACGCGTACGAGAACTGGGCGAACCTCTCCCAGCGGCTCGCCGACGAGGGGTACTGCGTGTTCGCGGGGAACTTCGGCGGGTCGCCGGGGGCGTTCCTGCAGACGGTCGGTCCGGTGGCGGGGACGGCGGGCCAGCTCGCGACCTTCGGGGACAAGATCCTGCAGGCCACGGGGGCCTCGAAGCTCGACGTCGTCGGGCATTCGCAGGGCGGGATGAACCCGCGCTACTGGATCAAGTACCTCGGCGGCGCGAGCAAGATCGGCAAGCTGATCGGGCTGTCTCCGTCCAACTACGGCACCAGCCTGTTCGGCCTGCTCACCGCGATCCAGGCGATCCCGCCCGCGCGCGATCTCGTCGGCGTGGCTTGTGCGGCTTGCAATGAGCAGTCGACCGGGTCGGCGTTCCTCAAGGACCTCAACGCGGGCGGCGACACGGTTCCGGGCGTCGACTACACCGTCATCCAGACCAGGTATGACGACGTTGTCACCCCGTACACCAACGCGTTCCTCAAGCCCGCGCCCAACGTGAAGAACCTCGTCCTCCAGGACGTCTGCGGGCTCGACTACACCGACCACCTCGGCATCACCTACGACCCGATCGCGCAGCGCGAGGTGCTCAACGCGCTCGACCCGCAGCACGCGAAAAAGCCCAACTGCGTGTTCGTGCCCCCGGTGATCAGCTGAGATACCCCCGCCCCGGGGTATAAACGCGAACACTTTCGCCGACTTGGTTGTGCGGACTCCGGCCCCGGTGTCACAGTCGGTGACATGTTCTGGCTGCTCCCCGACACCTGGACGCCGCACGACGAGGCCGAGCTGGTCGCCGGATGGCGGCTCTGGCTCGAGCTGAGCGACCGCGCGTGGCCCACCGCGTCGTGGGACGGCACCCCGTCCGGCGCGGTGGGTCCGTTGCGCGAACTGCTCGACGCGTGCGACGAAATCGAGAGCACGTGCCGGGAAACGGCCGAGCCGTCAGCGGAGTTCGCGGACATCGTTCAGCCGCTGGTGCTGTGCGCGAGCGCGGTCATCTGTCTCTGGTGGGACGACCACGCCCCGCTCGACTCCACCCGCGCGAAGGCGCTCCACGAGGACCTGCGCCGGTTTTCGGCCCTCGCGGAGCGCGTTCTCACGCTGTTGTCCGCCCACGGCGGCTGGACGGAACTCGACCTGGCCCGCCGCCACCCGGCTTGAGCCGGTACTCGGCGAAACTGGTGACCAACGTGCCCTCGCCTTGGGTGAGCGCGGGCAGTGCTTGTTCCAGTTCGTGCGCTGAGACGGCGGGGAGATGACCGTCCACAGTGCACCGATCGTCGGTGATCACTGGTTCGCCGGGGACTGCGCGTAGCTCGATTAGCTTGCGCAGTACGGCGCTGATCGCGGAAGCCGGAGCCTCCAGTTCGAACGCGTGGACTGGTTCGTACACGCGGGTTCCGGCTTGGCGAAGGGCCTCCTGCAGTACTAACCGTGTCATGCCACGGAAATCGCTGGCGGTGCTGGCTGGTGGGTAGAACGCTGTATCGGTGAGGGTGACTACGCAGTCGATCACTTCCCGGCCGTGCAAACCCTCGTGCAGGACCTCGTGGACAGTGTCCTCAATGGCCGTGTGGAAGGAAAGCGGCAGCGAGCCTAGTTCGACTTCCAGCCGGTAGTCGGTGCCGGAGCCAGGCGGGCCGGGTTCGACGCGGAGTCCGACGGTGGCCCAGAAGAACACTCGCTCGTCCGGGGCCGGACGGCGCACGCGATGCCCAGTCCCATGTAGACGTTCGACCAGCAGCGGTCGCGATTCCTCGAATTCGGCGCCGATGCCGAACTCTTCGGCAAGGGTCGTCCGGATGACTTCCTTCTGCACCTCGCCGTACAGGCGGACGGTGATTTCGTGTTCCTGTCGGCGGATGCTGATCAGCGGGTCCTGTTCGGACAGTCGGGTCAGCGCGGTGTACAGCGCACTGGTCTGCTCTGGATCGACCGGGTACACCAGCGTTTCCAGGCTCGGCGGGGCGAAGAACCGGTCCTGAGACAGGTCGGCGCTGTCGCCTAATCGGTCGCCGATCCGGATCTCCGGCAAGCCCCAGACGCGTGCGACATCTCCGGCCAGCGCCTCGCCGGACACGGGGGTCGCGCCGTGCTCGAATACTCGTACTGCGGACGGGCGGCCGACGCCTTCCGCGCCTACGCGGCGGAAGGGTACCGGTCGACGTGCTGCCAGCGTGCCGGAAAACATTCGCACGTAAGCGATTTTCTCGCCCGAGCGGCCGCGTTCGATTTTGAAGACGGTGGCGTCGAGCGGTCCGTCGCCGCGGCGTTCGCGAGATGGCAGCAATTCGTAAACCCCGGCGATGAAGTCGGCGACGCCAGCGCCGGTGGCTGCGGAGCCGAAGAAGACTGGATACACCGAGGCGGTGGATACCTGGCGCACCAATGCTTTTCGGTAATCCACAGGAGACGCTGTACCGGCTACATAGGACTCAAGGAAGACGTCGTCTCCGGCGAGAGCGTCGGCGAGCCGTTCGTCGAGGGGCAGCGGCACTGGGTGTGCGTTAGCGGTGCCGAGCTCTTTTACCGTGCTCATTGCGACACAATGCGGAGAAAGCTTGGTACGCAAGGATTCCAGCAGCGACGCTTCCTGTGCGCCGGTGCGGTCGATCTTGTTCACGAATACCAGCACCGGAATGCCGAGCCGGACGAGCGTGCGCATCAGCACGCGGGTCTGGGCTTGCACTCCTTCCACCGCGGACACCACGAGCACCGCGCCGTCGAGCACGCCGACGGCGCGTTCGACCTCCGCGATGAAATCGGGGTGGCCGGGGGTGTCCACGAGGCTGAGCCGGTGGCCAGGCGTGCTGACCGCCACGACGGCGGACTTGATGGTGATGCCGCGCCTGCGTTCGAGGTCGAGCGAATCGGTCTGGGTGTCGCCGTCGTCGACGCGACCGGCGTGGTCGATCACGCCGGTCTCGAAGAGCAGACGTTCGGTGAGGCTGGTTTTACCTGCGTCGATGTGCGCCAGGATGCCGATGGTCAGTGTTTTCATGCGTGCGGAAGTCCTCAGCTGCGGGAGACAGGCCGAACTGGGGTCGATCGGACTGTCGGCGCATCGGGACTCCTCGCAGGTGGCGAACAACAGCGAACAACACGGCCGCGAGCAGCACACACCCGCGGTTATCGGCACGGTAGCGCCGGGCCGGGCGCGGTGTACAGCGAGTTTTCGGTGCCTGTCGGTTTCCTGTCGATCACTGGCTGACACCCCCGCGGCGGTGTTCAGTGCCCTACCGTGGGCCTGGTCAGTTGAATTTTCACCTATCGGGAGCTGTCTCCATGTTGACTCGAGTCAAGGACGTCGCGCTGCTGCTCGGCCGGATCGGCATTGCGGTGGTGTTCTTCGCCCACGGCCTGCAGAAATGGGACAGCGGCGTCGGGGCGACCGCCGACATGTTCAGCCAGATCGGCATCCCGCTGCCGAGCGTCTCCGCGTTCCTCGTGATCGTGCTCGAACTGCTCGGCTCGATCGCGTTCGTCGTCGGCTTCCTGCTGCCGGTGGTCGCCATCGGCTACGCGATCAACATGGCCGGCGCGCTGATCTCGGTGCACGCGGCGCACGGTCTCACCGGCGAAGGCGGCTACGAACTGGTGCTGGTGCTCGGCCTCACCGCGCTGGCGCTGGGCTTCAACGGCGGACGGCTGTCCCTGGACCACGTGCTGTTCCGGCGTCGCCGCGAAGGGGCGCACGAGCTGCAGAGCGCCTGAGCGCGTCGTGAGTGCTGGTGCCGGTTAGAACCGGCGCCAGCGCTCACGAGGGCAGGTCGGCGGTGGTGCGTTCGGCCTCGCGGCGGGCGGACAGTTTCGCCGGGTCGGCGTTCGTCACCTGGACCAGGTGCGCGCTGGCGGCGAGCGGAACGAGCAGGCCGTCGAGTACGCCGTCCGGCACCGTCCAGTCCATCGTGGACAACACTCGGTCTGCCGCGGTCAGGCCGAGTTTTGCCGCGCGCGCAGTGGCTTCCGCCCACACTTCGTCCACTGTGGAGGAACCGAGCGCGGGGGTGTCGCCGGGCGTCGGCTGCGCCGGGAAGAACTGGTCGCCGGACATCCGGGCCTCGCTGAGGTAGTCGAGCGCTCCGCCGGACGGCGGGGTCGACAGGCCGCGGCCCATCGGGTCGAGCGACACGATCGCGACGGCCGGGGCGTCGATCTCCTCGTCCGGGGTGGTGAACACGACCCGCGCGCCGTCGGGTTCCGCGACCACGCGGGCTCCGCACCACCACGCGCCGAGCAGCACGCCCGCGGTCTGCCAGTGCGCGGGCAGCCGCACCGCGACGGCGTCGCCCTGCTCCACGTCGAACTCGTCGACCAGCCAGTTCGCCGTTTTCGCGGCCCAGTTCTGCATCGTCGCCACGGACAGCTCGACCCGGCTGCCGACCCGGTCGTCGTAGTGCGTGATCAGCGGTTTCGCCGGCGAGGACAGAAGCGGCCGCAGCAGCTGCTCGGTGAGGCTCATGCGCCCGCCTCGCTAGCGCTCGGCGCGGCATGAGCCGAAGGCGCAGTGTTGGATGATTCGCTCGCAAGCTCGCTCATGTCTTCAGGCTAGTCGCGGCGTCAGTCGACGCAGGGCACGCCCGGGATTCCGGAGTCGAGGCTCTGCGAAACCGCACCGGCCGCCGCACCACCGCCCCCGGTGCCGCCGGTGCTGGTGCGTCCGGCCAGTCCCGCGACGAACTTCCGCACCGCCGCCGGATCGACCTCGACGATGCTCTGCCCGTCCTCGCTGCGGCCGTTCGTGGTGATGACCGGGATCGTCGCGAAGGTCAGGTCGCCGGACGCGATGCCCTTGACCTGCTGGGCGAACTCGAGCACGTCGAGGCTGTCGTCGAGGACGAACGACCGGTGCACCGCGTCCATCAGGCTGTTCAGCGTGCCCGGATTGGCGAGCGTGCCCGCGGACAGCACCTTGCGCAGCGCCGAGGACAGGAACGCCTGCTGCCGCTTGATCCGGTCGAGGTCGCCGTTCGGCAGGTTCTTGCGCTGGCGCACGAAGGACAGCGCCTCGCCGCCGCTCACCGTCTGCACGCCGCGGCGGAAGTTCGCGCCGGAGTCCTTGTCCGAGGTCGCGTGGTTGAGGCACACCGGCACGCCGCCGACGGCCTCGGTGATCAGGTAAAACCCGAGCAGGTTGATCTCGGCGTAGTGGTCGATGCGCGCTTGGGTGAGGTCCTGCACGGTCTGGACCAGCGCGCGCCGCCCGGCAGCGTCCGAATCGCGGGCGATCTTCGCCTGGTCGCGCTCGCCCTGCGCGCGTTCCTCCTGTTCGGCGTGCGCCTTGGCGACGCCGTACGCGGAGTTGATCTTCGCCTTGCCGCGGCCGGGCACGTCGACCCAGCTGTCGCGCGGGATCGACACCGCGGACGCCTTGCCGCCGTTCTTCGGGATCCGCAGCAGGATGACTGTGTCGGTATTGATGCCGGCCTTGTCCTCGGTGCGCAACGACTTCAGCATGCTCGGCGGCAGCGGGTTGCCCTGCTGGTCGGTGCGCGCGTCGCTGCCGACGAGCAGGATGTCCGTGCTGCCGTCGTCGGCGGGCGGGGCCGGGGGCTCGCCCGCGCGCGGGGTGAGGACGTCGGCGGTCGCGACGTTGTCCTGCAGTTTGTCCTTGGTGACGTACGCGTAGCCCGTGCCGCTCAGCGCGAGCAGGGAGACCAGGCCGATCGCGACGCGGCGGGTGATCCGGGTGGCCCGGCCCGAGCGGCGCTGCGGTTCCGGCGGCGGGGCCGGGTTCGACGGCTGGGGGAGTTCGACGCGCGGATGCGGCGAGGGTTTCCACTCGGAAGCGGCAGCGGCGCCCTCGGCGACCGGCTCGGTTTCGTCCGCGGCGGTGTCCTCGGCTGCCTCTTCGGCGGGGGGCTCAGACTCTTCGGCAGCGGGCTCAGCGGACGCGGATTCCTCGGCAGCAGGCTCGACGGCCGCGTGCTTCGGCTCCGGCGTTCCGGCGGATCCGCGGTCCGAGGCGTCGGAAACCGCCGGACTGTCGGCGGAATCCGCCGTCCGGTCCGGTTTGTCCTGGTTTTCGCTCACCCCGGCTACCTCCCCGTTCACCAGCGTACGGCCTGCGGCGCACCGGCACGCTGGGTGCTCGACTCTAGTTGACGCAGGGAACATCGCCCGCCGTGATGAGCGGCGCGGGTGAGGTCGACGGGCTGGACGGAGGGGCTCCGGACGGCGAGGACGCGGGCGGTGCCGCAGGAGGAGCCGAGGACGTCGTGGCCGGCGCGCCGGCGGTGTCGCGCGCGTCCTTGCCGAGGATCACCCGGACGTGCCCGGCGGCGACGTCGGCGTCCGGCTCGGCCTGAGCGTTGCTGCCGAGAGCTTGGCGGACCAGGTCGGCGGCGGCCTCGTCCGACGGGTGGTAGCGCAGCACCGTCGTCGCACGGGTGGACAGCTTCGTGCTGGTGCCGAGCTGGAAACCCTTGCCCTGCAACAGAGTCTGCACCTGATCGGCGGCGCCCGAGCCGGAGCCGTCGAACAGCTCGACGGTGGTCTGCGCGGCCCCGGGCAACGGCGCGTTGCTGGGGATCGGGGTGCTGCCGTCGGAGGTCAGCCGGTCGATCTCGGCGCGGACCTTCACCGGGTCGACGCGCAGCACGTCAGCGCCGCCCATGACCGCGTTGCCCTCGGTGGGGATGGTGTGGAATTCGACGTTTCCGCCGGTCAGCCCGCGCATCTGGGCGGCGAACTCGGACAGGTCCCAGCCGGCGGACAGCACCACGGACTTCTTCACCGCCTCGATGAGCTGCGCGATCCGCACCGGGTTCGCGAGCACCTCGGACGAGAGCACCTTGCTCGCGAGCCCGGACAGGAACGCCTGCTGGCGCGCGATCCGGTCGAGGTCGCCGTTCTGCAGGCCGTAGCGCTGGCGGACGAACGCGAGCGCCTGGACGCCCTCGATGGTCTGCTTGCCCGCGGGCAGGTCGACGCCCGACTTCTTTTCCTTCACCGGGTTCTTGAGGCACACCTGCACGCCGCCGATGGCCTTCGTGACCTCGTAGAAGCTGGCCAGGTTCACCTCGGCGTAGCGGTCGATCATGCCCGGTTTGCCGATGAACTTCTCGAGCGTCGCGACGAGGTTCTTGCGTCCGGCGAGCTTGGCTTTCTCGTCGACGTCCTTGAGGTCGGCGTTGCCCTTGGCCTGCAGCGTCTTGGCGGTGTCGTTGTAGGCGTAGACGTAGGCGCTGTTCAGCTTGTGCTTGCCGAAGCCGCCGGTGATCTCGACGTAGGAGTCGCGCGGGAAGGAGATGGCGATCGCGTGCTCCCCGTTCTGCGGGATGTGCACGAGGATCATCGTGTCGGTCTGCTTTTCGCCGTCGGACTCGCCCGCGTGCAGCATGTCGAGCACCTCGCGGGGCAGCGGATTGCCCTGCGCGTCGGTGCGGCTGTCCTGGCCGACCAGGAGGATGTCGATCGCGCCGTCGAGCGGTTTCGCGTGCGGCTGCTGTTCGCCGAAGATCGCCGTGGTGGAGAAGCCGGACCGCGGGTCGCCGATGAACTGCCAGCCGTACCAGGTCACCGCCAGCACGACCACGGACACGACGGACAGCAGGATCTTCCCGCTTCGCCGCAGCACGACGAGCACGCCGCGACCGCGGTGCGCCGGCAGCGGCGTCCCCGGCCATTCGGCCACTGTTCCTCCCCAGGATGCCCAGCGCTTTTCGCGCTTTGCCGAACTCTACCGAGTCTCAGGTGAGCCACCCGTAGGCTGGTGGCGAGAGTGCCCGGTCGGGCGGAAGGGGTGGATGAGGATGCGGGTCCTGGTCACGGGCGGTGCTGGGTTCATCGGTTCGCATTACGTGCGGCAGGTGCTGTCGGGGGCGTATCCGACACTGTCCGACGCCGAGGTCGTGGTGCTCGACAAGCTCACCTACGCGGGCAGCGAGGCGAACCTCGCCCCGGTCGCCGACAGCCCGCGGCTGCGCTTCGTGCGCGGCGACATCTGCGACACCGCGCAGGTCGCCGAGCTGATGAGCGGCGTCGACCTAGTCGTGCACTTCGCCGCGGAGTCCCATGTGGACCGCTCGATCCTCGGCTCGGCGGACTTCGTGCTCACCAACGTGCTCGGCACGCAGACCTTGTTGCAGGCGGCGCTGGAGGCGCAGGTCGGGAAGTTCGTGCACGTCTCGACGGACGAGGTGTACGGGTCCATCCAGGACGGTTCGTGGTCGGAAGACCACGTGCTGGAGCCGAATTCGCCGTACTCCGCCTCGAAGGCCTCGTCGGATCTGATCGCCCGCTCGTACTTCCGGACGCACGGTTTGCCGGTGTGCGTCACGCGGTGCTCGAACAACTACGGCCCGTACCAGTTCCCGGAAAAGGTCATCCCGCTGTTCGCGACGAACCTGCTGGACGGCAAGAAGGTCCCGCTGTACGGCGACGGCCTGAACGTCCGGGACTGGCTGCACGTGGACGACCACTGCCACGGAATCCAGCTGGTCGCCGACGGCGGCCGTCCCGGCGAGATCTACAACATCGGCGGCGGCACCGAACTGACCAACCGGGACCTGACCGAACGCCTGCTCGCCGCGGTCGGCGTCGGCTGGGAAATGGTCGAACCGGTGGCCGACCGCAAGGGCCACGACCGGCGGTACTCGGTCGACATCGCGAAGATCAGCGGCGAACTCGGTTACGCTCCGCGGGTGTCGTTCGAGGACGGTTTGGCGGAGACGGTGCGCTGGTATGCCGACAACCGCGCGTGGTGGGAGCCGCTGAAGGCCCGCGCCGCGCTCGGCACGTCCTGAAACCCTTTTCGCAGTAGGAGGTACGCCGGTGCGGCTGGCAGTGCTCGTGCCCGGCGGTTCTGGCCAGCTAGGCCGGGACCTGGTGAATTCCGCGGGCCCGGAAACGGAGGTGCTGGCGCCTTCGTCGGCGGAGCTGGACATCACGGCAACCGGCAAGGTGATCGCCGCCGTGGGAGAACTGGCAGAGCGCGCTTCGGCGGCAGGTGCGGTGCCGGTCGTGATCAACGCCGCGGCTTACACGGCAGTTGACGCAGCGGAGTCGGATGAGGCTAGAGCGTTCGCGGTGAACGTCGACGGACCACGGGTACTGGCAGCGGCTTGCACTTCACGGCGAGTGCCGTTGATTCACATCTCTACGGATTATGTATTTCCTGGGGATGGAGATCGGCCGTACGAGGTCGATGATGCTTTGGGGCCTAAGAATGCCTATGGGCGGACTAAGGCCGCAGGGGAGGACGCGGTACTCGGGTCAGGAGCGTCGGCCTGGGTAGTGCGGACGAGCTGGGTTTATGGGAAGACCGGAGCCAACTTCGTAGAGACAATCCGTCGGCTGGAATCGGAACGAGACCAGCTGTCGGTGGTAGATGACCAGGTAGGCGCACCGACCTGGTCAGCTGATCTCGCCCAGGGCCTCTGGGAACTGGCAGGAGCGGTCGCCGAGGGCAGAGGCCCCGAAGGAAAGGTCCTGCACTGCACCGGCAGCGGAGAGACCTCATGGTACGGATTCGCCAGGGCGATCTTCGAAGAAATCGGAGCAAACCCCGAACGAGTAAAGCCATGCACCACCGAAGAATTTCCCCGCCCAGCACCCCGCCCCGCCTACTCTTTGCTCTCCAACGCGTCTTGGCGAGACGCAGGACTTACCCCACTGAGGGATTGGCGTGAGGCTTTAAACAGCTACATCCACGGCTAAAGAGGAGAAAGGCCCAGCCCCCACCCTGCGCCCCGATACGAAGCCGCCCTGCGGTTCGGGGGTGCTTGTCAAGGCATCTTTTCCGCCTTGACAAGCACCCCCGAACCGTCAGCACAATTGGGCTTCGGGGCCTTTCTCCGGGCGATTTCTTTTCCGGCTTCGCCGGTTCTTTTCCCCGGCTTCGCCGGTCCTTCCCCGGCTTCGCCGGTCCTTTCGGCTTTTGGCCCCCACCCCGATCCATTAATTGTCACTACGGTCTGAGGTGCTTGTCAAGGCTGGAAAGAGTACCTTGACAAGCACCTCAGACCGCGTGCTTGGCGGGGATCGGGGATGCGGGGGTCTGGGTGGTGCCCCTGTTGTGCGTTGATGCTGCGGTTTTAAAGCTTTTACGCTTCGGTTGCCTGGCGGTATGCGTTTAAGGTGCGTAGCGCTGTGTTATGCCAGGTGAAGCTTGCCGCGTGAGTTCTGCGGGCGGTGGAGGTGGCTAGGCCGTGCGGGTCTGTTACGGCTTGGCGCAAGGCTTCTGCGAGGCCGTCTACGTCGTCATACGGGACTAAGGTGGCGCAGTCTCCTGCTACCTCGCGTAGAGCCGGGATGTCGGTGCAGACGACGGGGACATCCGAGGCCATTGCTTCCAGGACCGGCAAGCCGAAGCCTTCATCCCTCGACGGGAGAACCAATGCTGCGGCACCAGCCACGACCGTGCGTAGGTCCACATCGGACAGATAGCCGGTCTGTCCTGACCGTGGCAACCTAGGGAATGGACCGGGGCCAGCGAAGACCAGCGGTGGCAGGTCTGGGGCGGCGGCGTGGGCGGCGGCTAGCCAGTCGAGACCCTTGCGTGGTCCGGCGGCGCCGGCGAACAGCAAATACTTCTCTGGCAACCGTAGCTTCGCTCGCACTCCGTCATCCGGTGGGCGGGCGGTGAACCAGGCTGGGTTCACGCCTAGCGGGGTGGCGATGATCTTCGATCGATCGACATCCAGTTTCTCCGCGACGGAATCCGCGACTGCCTCGGTGGGGGTGCAGATGACATTCGCTCGGTGGGCGCCGCGTCGGACCAACTCTGGGAGGGTTCGGTCGGAGTGGGCGAGTTCCTGGGGGGCGTCGATGAAAGCCAGGTCGTGGATGGTCAGTACCGCGGCGGCACGGAGGCGGCCGGGGAGGACGAAGTTCGTGCCGTGGACTACATCGGTTGGTCCGGCGAAAAGTTCGACGGGGGGTAGCTGGGTGCGCAGCCAGGTGGCTCGCAGCAGCCTCGCGGAGACTGGCATTCCGCGTGCCTGAACGCCGTGGGGCAAGACATGCCGCAGTTTCCGCCAGCCCCGCAGAGTGAACGCGACTGCGCGAAGGTCCACTTCGGACATGGAAGCGAGCTCTTCGCTCAACGCGGCGGTGTACCGGCCAATGCCCGTCCGGGAACCGAGCAGAGGGGTGCCGTCTAGCAGGACGCGCAGCGGACGGTCAGCCACGGCGCAACCGCTCCCGTGCTACCTTCGTGACCCGTCCTGCTGCTCGCTTCGCCAGTTCGCCTGGGCCGCCAGCGGCGAGATATTCCCGCATCAGAGCCAAATCGCGCCGCACCATCGCGGTGCCGCGTACCGGGTCGCTGACGGTGAGGTCGGCGCCGCCGGGCAACCGGTCCGCGGCGGGGCGCGGGTTGCGGCAGAACTCCACCAGGGGTTTCAGCGCTTCCGGCCAGGCGTAGCGCTGCGCGACTACTCGGATCCGTTCGACGCACGCGTCGGCGAATTCCCGGTCGTACAACGACTTTTCCAGAGCGTCTGCCAACGCGCCCGCGTCTTCGGCGGGGACGACGACGCCGAGACCCTCCGCGCGGACGAGGTCGGCGAATGCGTCACCGTCGGTCGTCACGATCGGCAAACCGGCCCACAGGTAGTCGAGAACCCGGGTGCGGAAAGCGAAAGTCGTCTCGACGTGTTCGTAATGCGTGGTGACACCGCAATCGGCGTCGAGAAGCCAGTTCTGGCGGTCCGAATACGGGACCCATTGTTCGTTGAAGAAAACGTTCTTGTCCGTGAGGCCCAGCGAATCCGCCAACCGCACGGTCCGCGCGCCGATGTCCATTTCGGCGACCTCGGGGTTCGGGTGCTTCATGCCGAGGAACACCAGACGGGCGTCGTCGCGGCGGTGGCGGAGGAGGCCGAAGGCGCGGATCAGGGTCAGCGGGTCGAACCAGCTGTAGACGCCGCCTGCCCACAAAACGACCCGGTCGGATTCGCCGATGCCGAGAGCGGAACGCAGACCCGGGCCGGTGCGCGTCGGGGCTTGCGGGGAGAGCCCGAACGGGACGACGGCGAGCAGGGACTGGGTGGTCGGGTCGGCGTCGTAGAGGCGCGGGGACAGGCGGCCGAGCGCGGCGAGGTGGCCCAGCCAGAAGTGGCGCTGGCGTTCGGAGGCGCAGAGGAAGAAATCGGCGCGTTCGAGCTGGGCGTCGAGGACGCGGGTGACGCCGGCCAGGTCGAGCGCGCGCTGGTCGTCGGGAGCGTCCTTGCCCTGTTCCAGCAGCTCCAGGTGCATCGGGTCGTACACGTCGGCGACCACGATCTTGTGCTCGTGCTGCTTCTTCAGCGACGGCGCCAGCTCCAGCACGTGCCCCTGAAGGATCACGACGTCCGCCCATTCGATCGGGCCGTCGAGGTCGCGGTGCTTGCCCGAGCTGACCTGGAAGGCCGCCGGCGGGGGCGAGACCAGCGGGTTGGTGGTCATGAGGTGCACGTCGTGCTCGGCGGACAGCGTCGAGGCGATGTTCCACGCCCGGATCGCCGGGCCGGCCATGCGCTCGGTGATCGAATCGCCGGTCAGCACGAGGATCTTGCGGCGCTGGCCGAACACGTCCTTGATGCCGAACGCTTCGACGAGGATTTCGTGTGCGCGAAGGTAATCCGGCAGCGGGTACGCGGGCTCAAGTGCCTTGCGCAGCAACGGAAGCAGGTCCGCGTCGGTACGCACGCGCGCGGCCTGCTCGACTGCGCGGGACTCCGCCAGCGACGGCATCATCTCCACGAATCGGTCCACTGCCAGTACTCCGGCGAGCGTGGTGCGTGGGACCGCGACCTCCGAGGTGTCGACGGGGCCGACGCCCTTTTCCAGATCAAGCTGGTCCGGGTTGATGCCGCCGCGTGCGGTCGCCCGGCGGACGGCCAGCGCGAGGGCCGCGGGAAGAGCGCGAGCCAGGGATTCGTCGGAGAGGTTCTTGTACAGCGCGGCCAGTGCGTTGCGTTCCAGCAGGAACGTCTCGCGGCCGGTGTCGGGCGCGTCGACGGCTGCCATGGTGCCGTGGTGGCGGTGGTAGGTGAGCGATTCCGGCACGTAGCGGACGCGCCAGCCGCGCAGGTTGAGCCGCCAGCCGAGGTCGACATCCTCGTAGAACATGAAGAAACGCTCGTCGAAACCGCCGAGTTCGGCGAACACCGACGCGCGCACGAACAGCGCCGAGCCGGTGCCGAAGAGGACGTCCTTGGCGACGTCGTGCTCGGCCTCGGGCACGTCCGCGATCGGGCTGCCGGCGTGGCGCTTGTAGCCCATGCCGAACCAAGTCAGACCCGCGTCCACGAAGTCGGTGCCGGTGCCGTCCCAGTCGAGGACCTTGCTCGCCACCGCGGCGACGGTCGGCTGCGCGCGCAGTTCGGCGACGGCCGCGGAGACCCACGCCGGAGCGGGGCGGGCGTCGTTGTTGAGGAAGCCGAGGACGGTGCCGTTCGCGTGCTTCGCGCCCAGATTGCAGCCGCCGGCGAACCCGGTGTTGACCGGCGATTCGATGAGCTGCACGTCGGGCACCTCGGCGCGGATGCGGGCCGCGTCGTCGCCGCCGGAAGCGTTGTCGACGCAGATCAGCTCGACATTCGCGTAATCCAGGTCGGTTCGCAGCGCCCGCAGGCAGGTGATGGTGTCGTCGGCGCCGCGGTAATTCACCACGATCACCGAGACGAGCGGTTGCGGGTCCCCCACTGCCAAGACGAGCTCCTCCGTCGAATTTCCGCCCAGCTTAAAGGCCAGCCCAGGCATCCCAGATCGCGCCTCGGCCCAGCGCCGAGATCCGGCTGACGCGACCGCGTTCCCGCAGCGTGCGGGGGAGCCGGAAGACGATCTCCGCCAGCACCCGAAGCCGCAGCGCGGGGTCGAAGTTCGCCGCGTCCGGACGGCGCCGGCGCAGCGGAAGCAGCGCGGTGATCGCGGCGAAGCGGGCCAATTCCCGGATCGCGACTTTCGTAGGGGCGCAGCGCAGCAGCATGAGCAGGCGGTTGCGTTCGTTCCAGCGGTGAAATTGCGGTGAACCGGGCTTCGTGCTGGCTCCGTGCAGGTGCTGGACCCGCGCTTTCGGCGCGGCGACGACGTGCCATCCGGCCAGCCGCAGCCGCCACGCGGTGTCGGTGTCCTCGTAGTAACAGAAGAAGCTCGCCGGGACGCCGCCGACCGCGCGCACGGCGTCGGTGCGCAGCAGCGCGGCGCCGCCGCAGAAGCCGAAGACCTCGTCGCTGGGCTCGGTGAGGTCGGCGCCGTGGCCGTCGGCGGTGAGCCGGACGCCGCTCGACTGGGTGCTGCCGTCGGTCAGTTCGAGCCGGGACGTGACGGCGGCGGCGAGCGGCTGGCTGTCGAGGGTGTCTTCGAGGTTGGCGAGCCAGTCCGGTTCGGGGGCGGCGTCGTCGTTGAGCCAGGCGACGCGCGGGGTGCCGATGCGGTCGAGCGCGTGGGCCATCGCACCGGCGTAACCGGTGTTGCGACGCAGCCGGAGGACCTCCGGACGGCTCGGGTGCTCGGCCAGAATCGTTGCGGTGCCGTCGGTTGAGGCGTTGTCCACCACGAGTGTCCGATGTGGACGGTCCTGGGCGGCGAGCGCGTCGAGGCATGCGGCGAGGTGGGCTTCCCCACGCCAGGTCACCACGACGACGGTGGTGCCGGATTCCGCGCTGGTCACCTGGGAGAGAATAGCGGCGTGCCCGAACTGGTCGTGATCGCCGAGCAACTGCTCGCCCCCGTTCCGGGTGGCACCGGCCGGTACACCGCCGAACTGCTGCCCGCGCTCGCCCGCACCGCGCCGCCCGGCTGGACCGTGTCCAGCGTGGTCGCGCGGCACGCGGACGTCTCCGCGGCGCAGGTCGAGGGGGTCGAGGGACCGCGCGTGCTGCCGCTGCCGCCGAGGGCGCTGGTCGCGCTGTGGCAACTGGGCCTGCGCTGGTGGCCGGGCGGTGACGCGGTGCACGCGCCGACCCCGTTCGCGCCGCCCCGTGCCCCGGCTGGGCGAACGCTGACCGTCACCGTGCATGACACGGTGCCGTGGACGCATCCGGAGACCCTGACCGCACGCGGCGTCAGCTGGCACCGGTCGATGATCGCGCGGGCCGCGCGGCGGTCGTCCGGGCTGATCGTGCCGACCCGAGCGGTCGCCGACGAGCTGGCGGTGCTGCTGGACGTGGACGTCCCGGTGCGGGTCGTGCCGCACGGGGTGACCGTGCCGGAGGGGGCTGCTCAGCTTGACCTGCCGTCGCGGTACGTGCTGGCGGTCGGGACGATCGAACCGCGCAAGGGCATGGACGTGCTGGTCGACGCGGTGGCGCAACTCGACGGCACGGACGAGGTCGGCGACGTCGGCCTGGTGCTCGCCGGCCAGCCCGGCTGGGGCGGCATCGACCCGGTGCGACTGGCGGCCGACCGCGGCCTGAAATCGGTGCGGGTCTTGGGGAAGGTGACTGACGCGCAGCTGGCGACCGCGATGCGCGGCGCGAGCGTGCTGGCGATGCCGAGCCTCGCCGAGGGCTTCGGGCTGCCGCTGCTGGAAGCGATGGCGATCGGGGTGCCGGTGGTGCACACAGACGTCCCGGCCCTGGTAGAGGTCTCCGGCGGGGCCGGGCTGGTGGTGCCGCGCGGGGATGCGGACGCGCTGGCGTGGGCGCTTAAAGAGGTGCTGCTGTCGCCGGACAAGGCGGCGGAGCTTTCAAAACTGGGGCGCGAGCGGGCCCGGACGTTCACTTGGCGAGCGGCTGCTGAGGCGGTGTGGGCGGCTCATCGGCGGGCTAGCTGACGGCTGCTTTGTAGCGGGGTGGCGAGTGCGGCTGCGGCGAGCTGGCTGCGGTCGGCGGTGAGTGGGTTCTGGCGGCTGCGTCGGCGGTCGGGCTGGCTGACGGCTGGCGGGCTTGCGGCGGGTCGGCAATTGGGCTTTGGCGACTGCGGCGGCGGGCGGCTGGTTTGTAGCGGGGGTGGCGACTGCGGTTGCGTCGGCGGGCGGGCTGCTGTCGGGCTGCTGTGGGGGCTTTGGTGGGCGGGTTGCGGTTGGGGCTTTGGCGGCTGCACCGGCGGCCGGTTCGGGTTGCGGCTGGGCAATGGCGGCTATAGCGGCGGCTGGGTGGGCTGGGCATCGGCGGCCGGGCAGACGGGGCGGGCTGCGGTTGGGCTCAGGGTTGCGGCCGGGCATTGGCGGCTATGGCGGTTTGGCGGGCCGGGCAGATCGGGCAGATCGGGCAGGCTGCGGTCGGGTTCGGGTAGCGGCTGGGCATCGGCGGCCGGACTGACGGCGCGCTCGTTAGCGGAGTCGGCTGTCGGGCTTTGGCGTCTGCACCGGCGGTCGGGGCTGGCCTCTGGCGGCCGGGCTCAGGGGTTCGGGAGGCGGTCGGCGCTCGCGAAGGTTCCGGTGCTGGTCGAACCGGGGCGGCCGGGCTGGCAGTGCCGCGGCTGCCGAGGGGCGGCGAAGCGGCGGGGCTGTCGAAGCTCGGCAGGGAGCAGGCGCAGGTGTTCGCGGGGCGCTGCGGTGTCGGCAGTCGTCAGGCTGCCACCGGCCGAACACGGTCGAGTGAACCCGGACGGGTGAGTGCAGGTGGGCGAGGGTGGTGGCGCCTGGAGTCGGCGGCAGTTTGCCGGTTCCTGACCTGTGCAGTGGGTGATCGCCGTACGCTGCACTCGTGACCGGTGATCCCCGTGTGCTGATCGACGCGACCGCGGTGCCCGCGGATCGGGGTGGGGTCGGCCGATACGTGGACTCGCTCGTTGGTGCGCTCGATCAGGACGGGGCCCGGCTGACGGTGGTCTGCCAGCCTCGTGACCTGCCGCTTTACAGTCAGCTCGCGCCTGGTTCCCGGATCGTCGCCGCGTCGCCCGCGACCTCCACGCGCACTGCCCGGCTGACCTGGGAGCAAGCCACCTTGCCCCGGCTCGTGCGGCGGCTCGCTGCCGACGTCGTGCACTCTCCGCACTACACGATGCCGCTCGCCAGCGGGGCCGCTTCGGTAGTCACGCTGCATGACGCGACGTTCTTCACCGACGCGGTCCTGCACTCGTCGGTCAAGGCCCGGTTCTTCCGTGCGTGGACCGCCACCGCGCTGCGGCGGGCGACACTCTGCGTAGTTCCCAGTCACGCGACAGCGGTAGAGCTGGCGCGAGTGAGCCCGGTGCGGCACGCGGAGTTGGAGATCATCCATCACGGCGTCGACAGCGAACGCTTCCACCCGCCGTCCCCGGAGGAGATCGCGGCGGCGCGGAAGGCGGTCGGGCTCGGTGCGACGCCGTACATCGCGTTCCTCGGGGCGCTCGAACCGCGGAAAAACGTGCCCGCGCTGATCCGCGGTTACGCCCGCGCGGTCGCCGGGCAGCGGGACGCGCCGGCGCTCGTGCTCGCCGGGCAGCCTGGCTGGGACACCCAGGTGGAGCGCGCGCTGGACGCGGTGCCGCACCGGCTTCGGGTGATTCGCGCGGGGTATCTGCCGTTCGGGACGCTCGCCGGATTCCTCGGCGGTGCGGAGCTCGTGGCGTACCCGAGCCTCGGCGAAGGATTCGGGCTTCCGGTGCTCGAAGCGATGGCCTGCGGTGCCGCGGTGCTGACCACGCGCCGCCTCTCCCTGCCGGAAGTCGGCGGCGACGCGGTCGCGTACTGCGGTGTCGGTGCGGGCGATGTCGCCGCGGCGTTGACGGAATTGCTGGCCGATCCGTCGCGTCGCTCAGTACTCGCTTCCGCGGCGCAGCGGCGCGCCAAGGAATTCTCGTGGACGACAACGGCGGATCGGCACCGCGAGGCTTACGGAAAGGCCTGGCATCAGCATTTGCGCAATCGTTAACGGAGACCGTAAAGGGCTTCCGCGTTGGCGTGCGCGATCTTTTCCCGGTCTTCCTCGTCAGGCAAATTCTGCAGGAATTCCGCGACAGCCGTGGCTTGGACCCGGTGGAACGGGTAATCGCCGGAAAGCAAGATCCGATCGGCGCTGGTGTATTCGAGAGCATTGCGCAGCATTCGCGGGACGAGCATTCCGCTGGTCGCCAGGTGAATGTTGGTGCGGAAATACTCGGAGACGCGACGTTCGAGATGCGTGGCCGTGTGCGACAGGCTGTCGATGCGGTCCAGTGCGAACAGGACCACCTCGCCCCAGTGGCCGAGGACGACCTGCAGATCCGGGTGGCGGTCGAAGGTTCCGCGCAGGATCAGCCGGATGACGGCGAGCCCGGCCTCGTAGTGCCAGCCGAGGCCGTACGTGGCCAGTCCGAGGTCGAGTTCCGGGCCGAAACCGCTGTAGGAAGCCTTGCGGACGGACTCCACCGGGATCTGCGGGTGGACGAAAACCGGCCTGCCGAGCGAGGCGGCCGCGCCGAGCAGTTCGTCGTACGCGGGATCGTCGAGCGGGCGGTCGCCGCTGCGGCCGTACGACATGATCCCGACGTGCGCCGGATCCTTCGCGGTCCGTTGCAATTCGGCGAGCGCTGCGTCCGGATCGGACATCGGCAGCGTCGTCATGGCGCGGAAGCGGTCGGGATGCTTCGAGACGGCCTCGCTGACCAGGTCGTTCGCCTCGCGGCTCAGCTCGATGCCTTGCGGGGCCGGGCATCCGTGCGTTCCCGGCGGCGCGATCGAGAGGAGCTGGACGTCGATGCCCGCCTCGTCCATCCACGCGACGCGCTGGTCGCCGATGTCGAGCAGGCGCTCGGCGAGATCGCCGCGGTCGTTGTGCGCGATGCTCGGGTCGCCGGATTCGGTGCGCAGCATCCGGTCGATGCCGGGGGTGGTCCAGTGCTCCTCGATGGCGACGGTTTTCATCGGCCCCCTCTTTACGGCTGGTGGTTTCGAGGTTACCAGTTTCAGTTAACGGCACCGGGGCGTTTGCGGACGTGGTGGGCGATGGCGACCGCGACTCCGCTCGCGACGAAGAATGCCGTGACCGCCGGATTCATCGATTTAGACAAACTCGGCGCGCTTTCCGGACTTAACGCCCAAAGTGCGAGCACTCCGAGATAGACCGCGGCCAATCCGGCGGACCACCAGCGCAGCGCGCGCGGCTGGGAATTGCGCAGGCTGGAGACGAGAAGCGCGATCAACGGAATGCCGGAGAGCAACGCGAACTGCCCGAGGACGAGAGCAGGGACGGACCAGGCGGTGATCAGGACAGGCAGCGAGGCACGGGACGCGGGCATGACGATTCTCCTTCGCGGGTACGGGTTCAGCGGTGACAGTGAGCTTCGGCGGCGGTCTTCAGATCGGCCAGCCAGAGGTCCAGCCCCGGGGCCAGGTACTTGATCGCGGTGGCCGGGTCGGCCTCGATCTGCTGGCCGGTCCAGCTTTCTTCGGTGCGGACGAGGACTCCGCCGCGCACCGGGACGAAGTTCCAGACGTGCGTGCCCTTGTCGATCCGCAGGCCCTGGCCGATCGCCGGGCCGGACCAGCGGATGCACTGGCCGGGTTTGACCTGGTGGACGGTCGACGTGATGACCAGTGTGGTGGCCGGGGTCGACGGCATGGGTGGAGCGGGCGTGGTCCAGCGGAACCGCGAACCGGGGTGCAGGCGACCTGGGTCGAGGCGCTTCATGCTCGTGACCGGCTTTTGCCAGCGCGGCCAGCTTTCGACGCTGGTGTGCAGTCGCCACACGGTGCTCAGCGGGGCCTTGATGAAGGTCTCCGCGCGGTGGTGGAGCTGGGCGGTCGGGTCGATGCCTTTTCCTTGGCAGGTCAGGGAACTCGGGTGCGGGGTGGCGGCTTGGGCGGGCGCGGCGCCGAGCAGTCCGGCGGCGACCGGAAGGGCCAGCAGTGCGGCGCGCAGACGCGGCTTGAGGTTCGACACGGTGAACTCCATTAGTGATAGTTAATTGGCTTAACTTCAGTTAAGACCGTACAAGTTCGCGACCGTGAACGTCAATAGCGGGAGTGAAGGGGCTTAACTACACTGTGCGGAGAGGAGCGAAGGGATACAGCCGATGGCCGAGCAGGCACCGCGGGAGCGTTACCGCGAACAGGTGCGCGAGGAGATCAAGCAGCACGCGCGGCAGCAGATCGCCGAGGCGGGGCTGCCCGCGCTGTCGCTGACCGCGATCGCCAAGCAGATGGGCATGACCGTGCCCGCGCTGTACCGGTACTACCGCGGCCGGGAGGAGCTGATCACCGCGCTGATCCGGGACGCGTTCCGGAGCCTCGCCGACACCGTCCGCGCGGCGGCGGATTCCGGGGCGGACCTGCTGGCACTGGCACACGTCATCCGGGACTGGGCCAAGGCCGATCCGCAGCGCTACTTCCTCATCTACGGCACGCCGGTGCCCGGCTACCACGCGCCGCCGGACACGACGGCGATCTCCAACGAGGTCATGGAAGTCCTGATCGAGGCGAACGCGGCACTGGGCGAACCGGAGTCGGCGACGACGTTCCACGTGCACCTCGAAACCCATCGCGAGTGGGTGGACAGCGACACCGCCGGCACCGGCGCGGTGCGGCGCGCGCTGTCCTTCTGGACCCGGCTGCACGGGGTCCTGTCGCTCGAACTGGCCGGCCACTTCACCGGGATGAAATTCGACCCGGGCCTGCTGATCGACGACGAACTGGCGGAGCTGAAAGGCGGTCCGGGGAATCACTGCGGGTGACCGGGTCGGTGGGCTGATGTAGCCGTCCGTGAGCAGTGGACAATGGCGCCGTGACTGAGCAGCGCACGTATGGTGACCGCGTCGGCGTCGTGACCGTGACCTACTTCCCCGGCGAAACGCTCGAGAAGTTCCTCGACACGCTCGACAAGGCGACGGACCGCGAGGTGCACGTCGTCGTCGCCGACAACGCGTCCACCGACGGCGCTCCGGAGAAGGCCGCCGAGCGCGAGAACGTGACGCTCGTCAGCATCGGCGAGAACGTCGGCTACGGAACGGCTGCCAACCGCGGCGTCGCGGCGCTCGACGACAGCTACGGCTGGGTCGTCGTGGTCAACCCGGACCTCGAATGGGAGCCGGGCTCGCTCGACGCGCTGATCGAGGTCGCCGGGCGCTGGCCGCGCGGGGCCGCGTTCGGGCCGTTGATCCACGACCTCGACGGGACCGTCTACCCGTCCGCGCGGCTGCTGCCGTCGTTCGGACGCGGGATCGGGCACGCGGTGTTCGGCAAGGTCTGGCCGGGCAACCCGTGGACTCGCGAATACCGCCAGGAAAACGCCGCGCCGGTCGAGCGCACGTCCGGCTGGCTGTCCGGCTCCTGCCAGCTCTTCCGGCGCGAGGCGTTCGACTCCGTCGGCGGCTTCGACACCCGCTACTTCATGTACTTCGAGGACGTCGACCTCGGCGACCGGCTCGCGAAGGCGGGCTGGCAGAACGTCTACGCGCCGTCGTCGAGCGTGATGCACATCGGCGGCCACTCGACCGCGCGCGCGTCGGCGAAGATGCTGCGCGCCCACCACGCGAGCGCCTACCGCTACCTCGCCGACCGGCACCAGGGGCTGCTGTGGAAGCCGGTGCTGGCCGCGGTGAAGCTCGGGCTGGCGCTGCGGGTGAAGCTGGAGACCCGGAAGGGCTGACGGTCCGCAAAGGACGCCCGGGCAACCGGCGTGCCCCCGGGATCGTCCAGATGCTCAGCCGCCGCAACACTTTGCGGTCGTAAAGATCGCTCGCGGGAGACGCGACCTCCCGAACGGGAAGTCTCCCCGGGCAATCCGGGCAGCCCGGGCCCGGGGAGACCCCGCGAGGATCACAGCCCGTCGAGCCGCCGGGACAGGTTGGACCGTCCGCTGTTCTGCTTGATCGTGGGGACCAGGCCGGTCATTTCCTCCTCGGCCGGATCCTTCAGCGGGCTCGCCACCGGCTTCGCCTGCGGGCGCGGGACCAGCGGCGTCGTCTGCGGAGCGGCCGGGCTCGGCACCGTCGGCTGCGGAGCGGTGTTCTGCGCGCCGGGGATTTCGAGCGGCCGCGTCGGCGTCGGCTGGGCCAGCGGATGCGGCGACGGCTGGGTGCGCGTGCCCGCTGCCAGCGGATGGTCGTTCTCTTCGATCAGCGACGCGGGCAGCTGCGTCGTCGTGTCGGGATCCAGCCCGGAGACCACCGCGGCGGAGATCTGCTGAGTGCTGGAGGAATCCATCGGAGACGTCATGTTGTCCGGCGTCACCACGAAGGCGCCGCGGGATCGTGCGCGTGCGAGCAATGCGTCCGCGCGATCGCGGGGGTCCATTCCCCTCGGCCTCCCGACTGACCCGGGGCCTCTAGGGAAAGGCCCGCCTGTTTCCTGTCTAGGGTAGGCCCTCGGGGCCCGCGCCGCCCACGTTTCCCGCGGCTTGTCGCTCAGCGGTGCGTGATACAAAGGAGATTTCTGTGACGTCCGAGGTCGAGGTCGACGCCGTCGTACTGGTCGGCGGCCAGGGCACGCGGCTGCGCCCGCTCACGCTGTCCGCGCCGAAGCCGATGCTGCCGACGGCGGGCACGCCCTATCTGAGCCACCTGTTCTCCCGCATCCGCGCGGCCGGGATCCGGCATGTGGTGCTCGGCACGTCGTACCGGGCCGAGGTGTTCGAGGAGTACTTCGGCGACGGGTCCGCGCACGGGCTGGAGATCGAGTACGTGGTGGAGGAGGAGCCGCTCGACACCGGCGGCGCCATCCGCAACGTCTACGACCGGCTGCGCGCCGACCACGCGATCGTCTTCAACGGCGACATCCTCTCCGGTGCCGACCTGCACGCCCAGCTGCGCACCCACCTCGACTCCGGCGCGGACGTGACCCTGCACCTCCAGCGCGTCCCGGACCCGAGCCGCTTCGGTTCGGTGCCGACCGACTCCGACGGCCGGGTCACCGCCTTCCTGGAGAAGACGCCGAACCCGCCGACCGACCAGATCAACGCCGGCTGCTACGTCTTCCGCCGTCCGGTGATCGAGACCATCCCGGCCGGGCGGCGGGTGTCGGTCGAACGCGAGACGTTCCCCGGGCTCCTCGAAAATGGTGCGCATCTGCACGGATTTGTTGATTCTTCGTACTGGCTCGACGTCGGCACTCCCGAGGCGTTCGTCCGCGGCAGCGCCGATCTGGTCCGCGGCGTCGCGCCGACTTCCGCGCTGGCCGGGCCGACCGGCGATTTTCTGGCGCTGGACGGGGCTTCTGTCTTTACCGGAGCGAAGCTCACCGACGGCACGACGATCGGTGCGCGGGCCGTCGTCGGGAAGGGCGCGACGGTGTCCGGTTCGGTCGTGTTCGACGACGCGGTGATCGGCCCGGACGCGATTGTCGAGAACTCGGTGCTGGGCCGCGGAGCGCAGGTCGGCGAGGGCGCGGTGCTGCGCGGTGTCGTGCTCGGCGACGGCGCGTCGGTGGGGGCTCGCTGCGAACTGCTCGACGGCGTGCGGATCTGGCCCGGCGTTTCGGTGCCGGACGGCGGCATCCGGTTTTCGAGCGACGCGTGATGGAGTGGCGTCCGGGGTTTCCGGTGGATCTGGCGCAGGTGCTGGGTCCGCTGAGCCGTGGGCGCGGGTCGCTGAACTTCCGGCGCGACCGCGGCGTCTGGTGGCTGGCCGCGAACACGCCCGGCGGCAAGGGAACGCTCGCGCTGCTGCACCGGCCGGACGGCGTCGTCGAGGCCGAGGCTTGGGGCGAGGGCGCGGATTTCCTGCTCGCCGGCGTGCCCGCGCTGCTCGGCGCGGACGATGACGACACCGGATTCGTCGCGCACCACGACGTGATCGCCGCCGCCCGCCGCGACACGCCCGGGCTGCGACTCGGCTCGACCGGGCGGGTGTGGGACGCGCTGGTGCTGGCGATCCTCGAGCAGAAGGTGAGCGGCAAGGAAGCGATCCGGTCGTGGGCGGAGCTGTGCCGGTGGTTCGGCACGCGCGCCCCCGGCCCCGGCCCGGACTTCCTGCGGGTGCCGCCGGATCCGGTCGCCATTCGGTCCATTGTGGACTGGAACTGGCACAAGATCGGGGTGGATGTGAAGCGCCGCACGGCCCTGATCGAGGCGGCCCGGGTCGCTCCGCGGCTCGAAGAAGCGGTGCAGCTGCGCGGGGTTGAGGGACGCGCGTGGCTGCGGAAGGTGCGGGGCATCGGCGTGTGGACGGCGGCGGAGATCGCCCAGCGCGCGTGGGGCGACCCGGACGCGGTCAGCTTCGGCGACTACAACATCCCGGCGGTGGTCGGGCACACGCTGCTCGGGCGGGAGATCGACGACGAGGAGATGGCGCAGGTGCTCGCCCCGTACGCGCCGCAGCGGCAGCGGGCGATCCGGTATCTGGGAGCGGCCGGGGCTCGGCGGCCGCGGTTCGGGCCTCGGATTGAGCTGCGGGATTACCGGGCGATGTGAGTGCCTGACCGGCGTGCCGCGGTCTACTGACCGGGGCCTTGCGGCGGGTACGGATACTGCGGGTTCTGCGGCGGGACACCGGGCTGCGGCGGATACTGCGGGCCGGGCTGCGGATAGCCGGGGTAGTTCTGGACGGGGTAGCCCTGCTGCGGTCCCGGCGGGGGATAGCTCTGGCCGGGTGGCGGATAGCCCTGCTGCGGCGGGAAGTAGCCCGGCGGCGGGCCTTGCTTCTTCTTGGCCGAAGCGCGCACGATCGCGAATACCGCGCCTGCTATCAGCAGCAGGATGATGAGATGCCACGGTTGTACAGCCATGAAGACCCTCCCCTGGTCAAGGCTTTGCCACAGGACGAAGCGGGTCAGCCCTGCGGATTCTGCGGCGGATATTGCTGCGGCGGGTACTGCTGCGGAGGACCAGGTTGCGGCGGGTACTGGCCCTGCGGCTGCTGACCATACGGAGCACCGGGCCCCTGCTGTCCCGGGTACTGCCCCGGACCGGCCTGCGGCGGCTGCTTAGGCCGTCCCACCGCGAATTTCAAGACCAGGATGAGGATCAGCAGCAGGATCAGCACGACCGGCAGGACGAATTTCAGCATGAGGTTCCCATCGGGTCGGGCAAGGACAAAACCAGATGCTAATTCCTCGCCGTGATCAGCGCAGGGCCGCCGCCGCGATTGCCACGCCTTGTTCGGCCGACAAGCCCAACCCCCGGATCACCTCGGCGTACGTGGCCGCGGCGGCCTGGGCTCGGGACAGCGTCTCGTCGCCGGTCGCGCCGACGAAAGTGCCTGCTCTGCCTCGGGTTTCCAGCAGACCGGCTTCCTCGAGTTCCCGGTACGCACGCGCGACGGTGTTCGGCGCGATGCCCAGTTCCGCGGCCAACCCGCGCACTGTCGGGAGTTTGGTGCCGACCGCCAGGGTGCCGTCGTTGATCTGGTTGGCCAGCGAGGTCCGGACCTGTTCGAACGGCGGGACAGCCGAGGCCGGGTCGTAGCTGATGCTCATCGTTGCCGCCGTTTCCGTCGGATACTGACCACAATGCCCAGCGCCAGCAGCGCGAACGCTACCGCGAAGCCGATCAACACCGCCCATCCGCTGATGGCCACGCCGGTGTCGCCCGGGTGCAGGTGCGGTCGCGCCAGGTCCATGCGTCCAGGTTAACGGGCCGCGGCGATCAATTCGGCCAGATCTTCCGAACCCGCGGGCAGCGCGTCGACCGGCCACCAGCGCAGGTCGTCGGATTCCTCGCTGCGCACGGGTTCCGCGCCGGGCGGGGCGTGCACGACGTACCGGACGTCGAAATGCCGAGTCGGGACGCCGAGGGAGCAGGTGATCGGGTGGACGTCCAGGTGCACCGGCGTTTCCCCGATCACCAGGCCGCTCATGCCGGATTCCTCGGTCGCCTCGCGCAGGGCGGCTTCGGCCAGCGACGCGTCGGACGGTTCGCAATGCCCGCCGAGTTGCAGCCAGCGGCCGACGCGCGGGTGCAGGGTCAGCAGGACCTGCGTGCTGGTCGAGTCGAGGACCACCGCGGACGCGGTCAGGTGCCCAGCTTCGCAGGAGCGCTGGCAAGTGTCCGAACGCGACGCCAGGAAACCGAGAAACGCTTGCCGCAGCGACTCTTGTGCCGGTTCGGAGGGCTTCCATTCGGTCAGCGCGGCGACCGCGGATTCGTGCAGGGTCATCGTTCGATCAGCCAATCGCCGGTGGAAAGCGGTCCGCGCGGGGGAGCGGGTTCGGCCGGGTGCCCGATGGCGACCGCGCCGAGCGGGTGCCACTGGTCGGTCAGGTCCAAAGTGGACCGGACCAGGTCGGCGGCGAAAATGGTCGAGCCGATCCAGCACGAGCCGAGGTCTTCGGCGGCCAGCGCGACCAGCAGGCCCTGCACGGCGGCGCCGGCGGCGACGGTGAACATGGTGCGCTCGTGGCGGTTTCGCCGGTCGTCGCGGTAAGTGTGCGCGCCTTCGGGCAGCAGGAACGGGATGACCAGTTCCGGTGCACGATAAAGAATGTCGCCGCGGGAAAGGCGTTTCGCGATCTGCTCGGGCGTGAAGCCGTCGCTGGTCAGGTCGGCTTCCCAGGACGCACGCATCGCGTCGAGGAGTTTGCGGCGCAGGCCTTCGTCGCGCAGCCAGATGAACCGCACGGGGTGAGTGTGGTGCGGCGCGGGCGCGGTGAGCGCGGACGCGACCGCGCGACGCATGGCTTCGGGGTCGACCGGCTCGTCGCTGAAGTGCCGGACGGAACGCCGGTGCGGTACCGCTTCCCGGCGGCCCTGCGCGATGGATTCGTTGGTGCCCAAGCGAAAGAGGTCGGTTTCGCCCGGGCGGATCAGGTCCCGCGCGGTGGATCCGTCGTCGTGGATCTGCAGGCCGCGCACGACCGCGACCGGCAACCCGCCGAGCTTGCCCTTCACCAGGTCCGCCGCGGCGGCGATCTCGTCCGCGATCGCGATTTCCGTAACGGCCAGCTCGTTTCCCTGCGAATCGACCTGTCCGGCGTACCCGTGCAGCACGCGCAGACCGGACGCGCCGATCGCGGCGTCGGTCTGGCCGACTCGCCAGGCCCGGCCCATCGTGTCGGTGACGACCACGGCCACCTCGACGCCCAGCCGCTCGCGCAAACCGTTGCGCAGAGCCAAAGCGGACGCGTCCGGGTCCGCGGGCAGCAACGCCACCTCGTCGCCGCGCACGTTCGACGCGTCGATCCCGGACGCCGCCTGCACGATGCCCAGGTTGTTCTCGGTGATCAGCGTGCGCGCGATCCGGGCGACCACCCGCACCGATTCTTCCTCGATCAGCTTCCGCCGGGCCGCGTCGCGCGCCTCGGGGTCGCTCGGCACGCGCACCAAGCGGCCCTCGATCTTCGAGAACGCCTTGCTGGTCACCACGACCACGTCGCCGGACCGCAGCCACGGCGCGGCGGACACGATCGCGCCGGTCAGGTCGTCGCCGGGACGGAACTCCGGCAGCCCGGGAACCGGCAGGATCTCGATCTTCTGGGAAGCGTGGTCAAGCTGTGTTGCATCAGACACTGGAGACTCCAGCCACGTCGAGCGCCGCGCGGACCATGTCCGCCGTCGCGTCCACATCGGACATCAGCAGCGGCACCGCGCGCACGTCCACGCCGGGCACCGTGACCTCGTGATCCTCCGGCGCGACGAGCCAGCCGTCGAGCACGCCGCCTTCCGAACGCGCTCCGTAGTGGCGGCCGACCGCCTCCGCGGAGGTCTCCACGCCGATCGCGGTGAGGCACGCGTCGGCCATGCCGCGCAACGCTTTCCCGCCGATGATCGGCGACACCCCGACGACCTTGGCGCGAGTTTTCCGCAGTGCGTCGCGCACGCCGGGCACCCCGAGCGTCGTGCCGACCGACACGACCGGGTTCGACGGCGCGAACAGCACGACGTCCGCCTCGGCCAGCGCTTCGAGCACCCCCGGACCGGGCTTCGCCTCGTCATTGCCGACCGCCACGATCGAATGTGCGGGCACGCCGGCCCGGTAACGCACCCACCACTCCTGGAAGTGCACGGCCTTCTGCTGCTCCGGCTGGTCCGGATCGTCGATCACGACGTGCGTTTCGACCCGGTCGTCCGACATCGGCAGCAGGCGCACGCCGGGCTGCCAGCGATCGCACAGCGCCTCGGTGACCTGGGACAGCGGATAGCCCGCGCGCAGCATCCGCGACCGGATGAGGTGGGTCGCGATGTCCTTGTCGCCGAGCCCGAACCAGGTCGGCTCCGCGCCGTAGGCGGCGAGTTCCTCCTTCACCGTCCAGGTCTCGCCCGCGTGGCCCCAGCCGCGTTCGGTGTCGATGCCGCCGCCGAGGGTGTACATGCAGGTGTCGAGATCCGGGCAGATGCGCAGGCCGTGCATCCACACGTCGTCGCCGGTGTTCACCAGCGCGGTGATCTCGTGCGGGGACTCGCCCGCGCCGATCGCGGGAAGTCCGAGTGCGGTTTTGACCCCGAGCAGGAAGCGGGCGCCGCCCACCCCGCCTACCAGTACGACGATCTTCACGACTGGCGATCCTCGCACGTCCGCGGCGCCGGGCCCCAGTACCGGTACCTGTGGTGCTCCGAACAGCCCAGCGCGGAATACAACGCGAGCGCGCCGGCGTTGCCCACCGCCACTTGCAGGACCCACTTGTCGGCGCCGTGCGCGCGGCCCCAGTCGGCGAGCGCGTGCAGCACCGTGGTGGCCAGACCGCGGCGGCGAAACTCCGGAGCGACCGCGAGACGGGCGACGTGGAGCCAGTCGTCGACGACGGCCCCGCGCACCGCCCCGGCGGTGACCCCGTCGGCCAGCACGACGCCGTAACCGACCTTTCCGGTGGTCACGACGTGCCGCTGGGCGGAACCCGGCTCGGTGGTGTTCTCGGCCAATTCCCACCATTCCGGCGTCGCCTGGTCGAGGACCTCAGCGTCGGGCGAAGGACCGGACGGCAGCGGACCGGTGAGCACCGACACCCGGTACCCGGCGGCGTGCTCGACCTGCTCGCGCCAGCCCGCGGCGGCCACCGCGCGCTCCAGTTCGCTGTCTTCCAGCACCTGAACCGCGGGCGGAATGCCGCGAGCGTGGGCGAAGTCACATACGGCCGCGAGCGCGTCCGGGACCGGGCAGCCGGGGTCGCCGACCGCGAGTGTGCTGTTCGCGCGCCCGGTGAAGCCGTCCGCCCAGCGCAGAGTCCATTCTCCGAGCGGCTCCTCGACCACCGCCTGCCACGCTTTCGCACACACGATTTCGAGCTTTTCCCGGGAGTTCACGGTTAGATTGTGACGGAGAGAGCTGTCCCGTTCCGCAGGAGAACCCCATGAGTTACGCGCGCAAGGACGACCGGCACAACGATGAGCTTGTCGACGAGATCGCCGACGGGTTCAAGCGGACTCTCGAGGAGAAACGCGAGGACGGCAAGCCCGCCGGACCCGCCTTCACCATTACCGGCGATGCCCGGAACGCGCCGAAACCGCGCCGCCGGGACCGCTGAGCGGCTCGGATCCGCCCCGTTTCCAGGGGTGGGATAAGGGTCGCCTAACCACCACCGGGGGCCAGGGAAGCGCGTAATGTCCGCACCGACCGGCCCAGCAGGAGAAGCCAGGAGTACGCAGTGACCTACGTGATCGCCGAGCCCTGCGTCGACGTGCTCGACAAGGCGTGTATCGACGAGTGCCCCGTGGACTGCATCTACGAGGGCGAGCGGATGTTGTACATCCACCCGGACGAGTGCGTCGACTGCGGCGCCTGCGAGCCGGTCTGCCCGGTCGAGGCCATTTACTACGAGGACGACGTCCCGGACAACTGGTCCGACTACACCAAGGCGAACGTCGACTTCTTCAACGAGCTGGGCTCGCCCGGCGGCGCCTCCAAGGTCGGCAAGACCGCGCACGACCCGGGGTTCATCAAGGCTCTGCCCCCGCAGGGCGAATGACCCGGCTGCCCGACTTCCCCTGGGATTCGCTCGCCGAGGTCAAGGCCCGCGCGCAGGCGCATCCCGGGGGCATCGTCGACCTGTCCGTCGGCACGCCCGTCGACCCGGTGCCGGACTCGATCCGCGCCGCGCTCGCGTCGGTGTCGGAGATCCCCGGCTATCCGGCGACGCACGGCACGCCTGAGCTGCGGGAAACGGCCGTCGCGGCGCTGGAGCGGCGGTACGGGATCACCGGCGTCGAACCGGACGCGGTGCTGCCGACGATCGGTTCGAAAGAGGCCGTGGCCTGGCTGCCGCGGCTGCTCGGCTTCGGGCCGGGCGACCTGGTGGTCATCCCGGAGCTGGCGTATCCGACGTACGAGGTCGGTGCGCTGCTCGCGGGTGCCGAGGTGGTGCGCGCGGACGGGCTGACCCAGCTCGGCCCGCGCCGCCCGGCGATGATCTGGCTGAACTCGCCGTCGAACCCGACCGGCCGCGTGCTCGGCGTCGACCACCTGCGCAAGGTGGTCGAATGGGCGCGCGAACGCGGCACCGTCGTGGTGTCCGACGAGTGTTACCTCTCGCTCGGCTGGGAGGCGGAACCGCTGTCGGTGCTGCATCCGTCCGTCCACGGTGGACAGACGGACGGCCTGCTCGCGGTGCACTCGCTGTCGAAGTCGGCGAACCTCGCGAGCTATCGCGCCGGATTCGTGACGGGTGACCCGAAGCTGGTGAAGACCCTGCTGGAGGTGCGCAAGCACGCCGGCATGATCGTGCCGCGCCCGGTGCAGCAGGCGATGGTGGCCGCGCTTTCCGACGACGAAGCCCTTGCCGGGCAACGCGAACGCTATCGCGCCCGGCGGGTCGTGCTGCGGAAGGCGTTGCAGGACAACGGCTTCGAGATCACTTATTCCGAGGCCGGGCTGTATCTCTGGGCCACGCGCGGGGAATCCGCGCAGGCCACGGTGGAATGGCTCGCCGAGCGCGGCATCCTGGTCGCGCCGGGCACCTTCTACGGGCCCGCGGGCAAGGAACACGTGCGGGTCGCGCTGACGTCAACGGACGAGCGCATCGAGGCGGCCGCGGAACGGCTGGCGCAGGGTTGAGAGCACGGGGTCAGGCGACTGACCCCGTGAAATACCCGGTCGCCGCGACCGCCAGCGCGAGGAAGACCGCCGGGAACGCGATGTTGTGGAACACCTTCGCGCGGATGTGCGCTCCGACCGCGCCGACGAAGAACAGCGTCAGCCCGATCGCCGCGGCCAATCCCAGGCGAGGCCAGCCGAGCAGGCCGGCCACCAGCCCGGCGACGCCCGCGCCTTCCAGGATCGCCAGGTAGGGGATCCATCGCGGGCCGACGCCGACCTCGGTCGAGTTCTGCACCACGAACCGCGCTCGGACGGCTTTGGCCACGACCTCGAAGGCGTTGATCGCGACGCAGACGAAGGTGGCGACGAGAAGTCCGGTTTCCATGGCTGCTCCTTTCCGGTCCCACTTCCCTGACGGGGCGGGGGCCGGAAAGGTGACCGGCCGTCAGTAGTCGCGGCCGGTGAAACCGCGGTAGACGAACCGGGTGAGCGCCTCGATCGCTTCCTCGTCGGAGGGCTGGTTCCACCCTGCTGGCGGCGGCGTGACCAGCCACATCTGCGCGAAGTTGTCGATCAGCTGGTACATCATCGCGATGGTGAGCTGGGTGTTCGCCGGGAGCCGCAAGCCAGCCGCGGTGACGTGCTTGAGGTGGCTCTCGACGTCCGAGGCCTGGGTGGCGCCGAAGTTCGCGTACGCGGCGGCGAAGGCCTCGTTCACCATCGCCGCCTGGCGCAGCGCGAGCATCGTGGGCGCGTTGGCGCGGTAGAAGTCCCAGTACTGCCGCACGTGCCAGCGGACCGCGGCGGGATCGCTGAAATCGGACAGATGGTCCTCGGCCATGGCCTGCTGGTCGCTGTCCTCGGCCAGGTCGGCCAGCAGCGCGATCAGCAGTTCTTCCTTGCCCGCGAAGTGGTTGTAGAACGACCCCGCGGCGCGGCCGGCTTCCCGGGTGATGTCGGTGATCTTCGTGTTCAGGTAGCCCTTGGCCGCGAACACGCGCTTGGCCGCGTCCTTGAGTGCCGTTTCCGTTTCGGCGGCTTTGTCCCGGCGGCTCGTCGCTGTCATCCGGCACCTCCCTTGACGCGAACGCTATCAGCGGGCATGCTGAATCTAAATTCAGTGAATCATAATTCAGTGAGACGGGAGAAGGACATGACGGTGCTGGTGGCGGGGGCGGGCCCGACCGGGCTCACGCTGGCGATCGAGCTGGCGCGGCGTGGGGTCGGCGTGCGGGTGGTGGACAAGGCGGAGCAGTACTTCGTCGGCTCGCGCGGCGACGGGCTGCAGCCGCGCACGATGGAGGTCTTCGAGGATCTGGGCGTGCTGGACGCGGTGCTCGCCGCGGGTGCGCCGCCGCACGAGATGCGCGTGTACCTCGACGGGGAGTTCACGATGGTGCGGCGGATGGCCGAGCCGGTCGAGCCGACGCCCGCGGTGCCGTATCCGACCGCCTGGTTCCTCGGCCAGTCGCAGACCGAGGGGATCCTCCGGGACCGGCTGGCCGAGTTCGGCGTGCGGGTGGAGCTGAACACCGCGTTGACCGGCTTCACGCAGGACGAGGAGGGCGTCACCGCGGAGCTGTCGACGGGGGAGACGGTGCGCGTGGACTACCTGGTCGGCGCGGACGGCGGGAAGAGCTTCGTGCGCAAGACGCTGGGGATCGCGTTCGAGGGGACCACTGACGAGTCGATCCGGATGCTGCTGGGCGACGTCTCCGCGGAGGGGCTCGACCACGGCTCGGCGTACTGGTTCGCGAAGGCGGACGAGCCGATGTCCGGCGTCGCGTTCACGCCGCTCCCGGGGACGCCGTATTTCCAGTTCGCCTCCCCGCTCGGCGACGGCGACGCGGGCACCTCGCTGAGCGAGTTGCAGGAGCACCTGGACGCGGTGTCCGGCGGCGGGATCCGGCTGCTGGAGCTGGCGTGGTCAACCGTGTGGCGGCCGAACATCCGGCTGGCGGCGGCATTCCGGCAGGGCCGGGTGTTCCTCGCCGGGGACGCCGCGCACGTACACCCGCCGACCGGCGGGCAGGGCTTGAACACCGGGGTGCAGGACGCGTACAACCTGGCCTGGAAGCTCGCCGACGGATCGCCCGCGCTGCTGGACAGCTACGAGGCGGAACGACGCGCGGTCGCGGCGCGGGTTCTGGGGGTGAGCACTGCGTTGCTGGAGAAGTACAAGGAGGGTGCCGAGGACGCGCACGAACGCGGGCCGGAGACGCAGCAACTCGACCTGACTTACCGGGGCGGCCCGCTGTCGCCGGTTGGTGTGGGAGCGTTGCGGCCGGGAGACCGGGCACCGGACGCGCCGCTCGTGGACGCGAACGGCAAGAGCGTGCGGCTGTTCGAGTTGTTCCAGGGTCCACATGCGACAGAACTGGTCTTCGGCGACGGACCGCTCGGGACGGAGCATCCCGCGCACCGGATCCTGCCGCAGGGGGCGACGGGGGAACTCGTGGACGCGGGCGGGCATGCGTACGCGGCGTACGAGGGGGCACCGGGGAAACGGGTGCTGGTGCGGCCGGATGGGTACGTGTGGTCGGTTAGCTGACTGCGTGTTCGGCTGCTTCGATGCGGTGCCAGATGTCGAGCCAGGTGGCGCGGGCGTGGGCGCGTTTGGCGAGTTCGTGTTCGACGATTCGTCCGGCGACGAAGCCGATTTCTGCGTCTGCGTTGGGCAGTACTCCGCGCACCTTCTCCGCGGCGAACACCGCGTCCTGGTGATCGCCCAGCACGGTCTGGAATTTGCGCGTCGCCTTGATCAGCTCGGACAGTTTCGCGGCCTGCTTCTTCTTCGCCGCCGATCGGGCCAATTCGGCGGTATAGCGGAGTTTCTTGCCGTGGATGCGCAGTGCGTGCAGGTCGTCGTCCGGGGGATTCGGGGGCAGGGCGGCGACTGCGCGGGCGAGTTTCCGGTACGGCTTTCGTACGTCCGCGGCCAAACTGGGCTTCTCGGCGGGGGTTTCGTCGATCTCGTGCTCGGCGGTGCGGGACAGCTGGGCGATGCCCTGCAGCAGGGTCGCGTACCGGGGGCTCGACAGCGCCCGGTTCAAGCGGCGGCGGGCGGTGGTGCGTTCGGAGACGAAGCGGGACACCAGCCGTCGTCCGGCGGGTTGGTCTCGGACGTCGAAGTCGGCGATCACCTCGCGCAGGTGGCCGATCAGGACGTCGTAGTCGCGGACCTCGCCGAGGACCTGGCCCAGCCAGCCGAGGCCGGCGCGTACCGGTTCCGCGGTGGGGCCGACCAGTGCGCTCGAGGACTTCAGCACGCTTCGCATCCGCCGTTGCGCGACGCGCATCTGGTGCAGTTCTTCCGGATCGGCCCCAGTCCGGGTGCCCGGTTCGCGGGACAGCAGTTCGCGCAGTTCGTGGTCGAGTTTGGCGCGGACGTGCGCGGCGGCCGGTGCCTCGGGGCCCGCCTTCGCCGGTTCGGCGGGGAGCCCGAGAGCGGCCGGCGTCGTCGGTTCCGGAGTACGGCGGCGGCTGGTCGCTTCGGAAGTCACCTGGTTAATGGTAGGTGAGCGACGATCAGATCGAATCCGCCGAAAACGTCGAAAGGGTGCGCTTCCGCTGCGGGAAGCGCACCCTCGTCGAAGAGCTGGATCAGTTGGCGTGCAGTGCTTCGTTCAGCTGGATGCCGACGCCGCCGCGCGGCACGACCTCGACCGCGCCGGTCGCGGAGTTGCGGCGGAACACCGCGCCCGAGATGCCGGACAGCTCGCGTGCCTTGACCGTCTTGCCGTCGACCTCGACCTTGGTGCCCGCGGTGATGTACAGCCCGGCCTCGATCACCGAGTCGTCGCCGAGGGAGATGCCCGCGCCGCCGTTCGCGCCGATCAGGCAGCGTTCGCCGATCGAGATCACCTCGGTGCCGCCGCCGGACAGCGTGCCCATGATCGACGCGCCGCCGCCGACGTCGCTGCCGTCGCCGACCACCACGCCCGCCGAGATGCGGCCTTCGACCATCGACGCGCCGAGCGTGCCCGCGTTGTAGTTCACGAAGCCCTCGTGCATCACGGTGGTGCCGGACGCCAGGTGCGCGCCGAGCCGCACGCGGTCCGCGTCGGCGATGCGGACGCCGGTCGGGAGCACGTAGTCGACCATCCGCGGGAACTTGTCCACGCCGTACACGGAGACCGCGCCGCGCGACCGCAGCCGCAGCCGGGTCTGCTCGAAGCCCTCGACCGGGCACGGGCCGTGGCTAGTCCACACGACGTTGGCCAGCAGGCCGAAGATGCCGTCGAGGCTCTGCACGCGCGGCTGGACCAGCCGGTGCGACAGCAGGTGCAGGCGCAGGTAGACGTCGTGGGCGTCGACGGGCGCGGTGGCAAGGCTGCCGATCGTGACGCGCACCGCGACGACCTCGACACCGCGGTCGGTGTCCGGGCCGAGCAGCGCGGCCGCGGACTCGCCGAGCAGCTCGGTGGTCTGCTCCGCGGTCAGCCGCTCGGTGCCGCTCGTGCCTGCGTCGACCAGCTTGGGGTGCGGGTACCAGGTGTCCAGCACGGTCCCGTCGGACGTGACGGTGGCCAGCCCGACGCCGACGGCGCCGGTCGTTTCGGGGTCAGGGGTCTGCTCGCTCACGCCGGTCACGGTAGCCGAAGCGGGCCAGATCAACCTGTGGTGGCCAGCTGGTTCACCTTTTGCTTGACCTCGGTCAGCGCGGTCGAGATGGACACGAGCGCCTGCGTGCACGCCCCGCCGGGGGTCGGCACGGTGGTGCAGCCCGCCTGGCGGAACGCGCCGACCGCCTGGTCGAGCGCGGTCGCGTCGCGGTCGAGCGGCTGGTTGACCGTCTTGCCCGCTTTCGCCAGCTTGTGCACCGAACCGGCGGTGTTGCCGACCTCGGTGACGTATTTCTCACAGCCCTTGGGCAGCTGGGTCTGCGGACCGGTGAAGCAAGCGTCGGCCGACAGCGCCTCGAGCTTGGTCGGCAGTGCGTCCGGACCCGGATCGCCGGCTCCGGGGCGGGCCTTGGGCCCGGCCTCGTTGCTGCAGCCGGTGAGGACGAGGGCGAGGACGCCGAGAGCGACCAGGGAGCTTCGCGTGCGCACGTCCTCACGGTAGCCCCCGCGCCTGCTGGGTACGGTGCCGGTATGACCTCCCTTGACCTGCGCGCCGACCCGGCCGACCTCACCGCTGCCCTTGTGGATGTGTTCAGCGTCTCCGGGGAGGAGGGCAAGCTCGCGGACCTCGTGCAGGCGGCGCTGGCCGAGCAGGCTCCGCATTTGGAGGTCGTGCGCAATGGGGACGCGGTGCTGGCGCGGACTCGGTTGGGGCGTCCTTCGCGGGTGATTCTCGCGGGGCATTTGGACACTGTTCCGGAGAATTCCAACTTGCCTTCTCGTCGCACTGGGGTCGGGGACGATTCCGTGTTGCATGGGCTGGGGTCGGTGGACATGAAGGGCGGGGATGCGGTCTTCTTGCACCTCGCCGCTACTTTGCCGGAGCCTCGGCATGATGTGACGTTTGTGTTTTACGACAATGAAGAGGTCGAGGCTGTTCGGAACGGGCTCGGGCGGATCGAGCGGGAGTTGCCTGAGTGGCTTGCCGGGGACCTCGCGATTGTCGGGGAGCCGTCCAATGGGGTGATTGAGGCTGGCTGCCAGGGGACGTTGCGGGTTGAGGTGCGGACTTCCGGGGCTCGGGCGCACACTGCTCGGGCTTGGATGGGGTCGAATGCGATTCACGCGTTGGCGGAGCCGTTGCAGCGGTTGGCTTCTTATTCGCCTCGGGTGGTGGAGATTGACGGGCTGACTTATCGGGAAGGGCTGCAGGCTACTGCTATTTCCGGCGGGGTGGCTGGGAATGTGGTGCCGGATGCTGCCGTTTTGACGGTTAATCATCGGTTCGCGCCTGATCGGGGAGCGGAGGAGGCCGAGGCGCATGTGCGGGGGGTTTTTGATGGGTTTGATGTGACGTTGGTGGATATGTCGCCGGGGGCGTTGCCTGGGTTGTCCGCGCCGGCGGCGGCTGAACTGGTGGCTGCGGCTGGGGGGTCGGCTGCGGCCAAGTTGGGGTGGACGGATGTGGCTCGGTTCGCTGCGTTGGGGATGCCTGCGGTGAATTTCGGGCCTGGGGATCCTACGTTGGCGCATACGCAGCAGGAGTGGGTTCGGGTTGGGGAGATTCGGGGGGTTGCTGAGGTGTTGAGGCGGTTTCTTGGTTGAGAGGGGCGGCTCGTCGCCTGGCGGCGACATTGCGCCTTGTTGGTTGCGTGGGGCACCCCGAAGCTTGATTGTGCTGACGGTTCGGGGGTGCTTGTCAAGGCGGG